>CAWCAN010000009.1:0-243304 GCA_963793615.1 uncultured Chloroflexia bacterium | reverse complement strand
TCCAGGGGCTGGCCAACTGGATGGAGATCGACATCGTGGCGGCGACCATCACCAGCCAGGCGCGGGAATCGCCATAGCTCGGCGATGATGAAGGCCAGCACCGTGGTCACCAACACGACGCCAAAGCCCCAGCCGCGTGGCCCGCAGCGGATCGGCCTGACGCCACCAGCGAATCAGCAACAACATCGTGCCGAAACAGGCCATGTGCGCCATCAGCAGCGGATGCCCGTCGGGGGCGTAGAAGCTGGCGGGCAAGTTGTAGTGCGGGCCGGCCGAATTGTAGTCGTACGGCAGATGCACCATCAGCAGGTTGGCCGCGCCGTAGGCGAATGCGCCCAGGCCCAATCCGAGGACCATCAAGGTGAAGCGTCGCAAGGCCGGCTCGCCCCGGGTCCCCTCCCACAACTTCGACGGAATCAGGATCGTCCACGACCCGGCAATGCCGCGTCAGCAGCAACCACGCGCCTTGTTCGAGCGTGGTCGTGCTGCGAAAGCTGTTGACCAGCACCACCACGACAAGGGTCGCCGATGGCCACCAGCGCGCTCAACAGCAGCGAGCCGACCAATTCGGTCACCCGATCGCGGGTCGATTTCATCACCAGGGCCGCAACGGCCGGCTCGGGCGTGCGACGCTTGCGGCGCAGCCCGAACGGGTATAGGCCAACGACGGCTGCTGCCGTGGAAGCCTGTGTCATGACCGGTGCGGGGGCGACGCCTTGAAACGGCGAGGGGCCCGCCGGCGCATTGGCATAGCGACGCGCCGGGGGCTGCGAGAGCACCATCGCCCGGACCACGCGATACACGCCGTAAAGCAGGCACAATACCACCGTCAGCGGCACCAGCCACGGGTTGAGCAACAAGACGAAAGCGCCGACGAACAGCACGGCCACCTTTCATGGGCGTGTTCAGGTTGGCGTCGTTCCAGGCCTTCTGGATGCTCCGCCCGCCGTCGCGCACGGCCTTGAGGCACCGGCTCCTCGTCGGCCAGTTCGGCCATGACCACCTCGTCGATCGCCCGGCGAACGGCGGCGGCGAGGCAGTGCCGGCTCGGCCTGCCGCAGGGCAGACCCCGGCGGCCCAGCGGTCCGCGTTCGGGCCGACTTCGGCCGGCTGCGGCAAGGCGGCCAGCATCTCGCCGACCGAGCGTACCGCATGGCCGGGTCTTTCTCCAATGCCCTGGGCACCACGCTGCGATAGGGCTCGGCCAGCATCGACACGTCGGGCTTGGCCGTCAGGTGCTTCATCAGCACCTCGCCGACGCTCTCGCCCTCGAAGGGCACGCGGCCGGTGAGCATCTCGTAGAGGATCACGCCCAGGGCGTAGACGTCGATCTCCTTGCCGTAGCGGCCGTTGGCCACCTCGGGCGCCATGTAGTGGACGGTGCCGATGCTCTCGGTCTGTCCGCTGCGGCGGCTGCACGAGATGAACTTCGACAGGCCGTAGTCGCCGATCTTGACGACGCCTTCGTCGCAGAAGATATTGCCCGGCTTCAGGTCGCGGTGGACGATGCCGCGGTCGTGCAGATAGGCCACGCCGGCGCCGATGCCGTGGATCCAGGCCAGGGCCTCTTCCGGCGGCAGGCCGTTGGGGCCGGTCGGCCAGCACGTCTTCCAGGCTCCGGCCGGCGACGTACTCCATGACCACCCAGGTGTCGCCGCGATCGTCCTGGCGGATGTCGTAGAGGTCGCAGCAGGTTGGGATGCTTCAGGTTCAGGCACTGGCGGATGCCGCGCAGCTCGACGTCGAGGTTGCGGCGAATCAGCTTCAGCGCGACGTCCTTGCCGGCGTCGCTGGTGGCGTAATAGATTTCGCCGAATCCGCCGTGGCCCACGCCCCGCTTGATCGTATACCCGGCCAGCGGCTGCGCGCCGCTGGCGTAGACGAACTTTGCGGCCGCGGCGCGACGGCGGAGACGAGCCCTCGGGCTCGTCCACGGAGAAATCCACCGATTGTCACCATTCGGTTCCACGGCGGTCACCTGTTCTTGCATCGGTCCGCTCCTTGATTGTAACACGGACGCTCGGTATCTTCCCAGAGTTCCCAACTTGTCGCCTGCCGATTCTGTTCCTCCGGATTGACTGAAAACGGGTGGTCCGATTTCGTGCTCTGGGTGCCCGGCGGCTCGTGTACAGACCCAGTTCCCCCCGACTCAGTGAGAAACGCCGCGCGATCGCACGGGCTGGCGATCAGGACCGAATCGTTTACAGTCCCAGTTCCTCCAAATTCAGCGAAAAACCCTTTCCTTCCACGCGCGAATTCCTGGTGATCCGGCCCTTGCCCTGGCAAGCGACGCCGTCGATCTCGAACGTTCCGCCCGGGCGGCATTCCCCGGGTGCGGCAATAGAGTTCGTCGCCCTGGCGATAAAGGATCACCTCGTGGGGCCAGTCGCGGCAGACCACGTGGCTGGCGGGTCGGGCCCCAGGATGCAGGCGTCGGCCATCAGCAGCACGGCGTCGGCCGACGGTTCGGTGCGGTGCCGACTGGCGAAATCGATCCGCACCGTGGCGCTCAACGCATGGGGCCGGCGAAATTGCAGGCGGACCGCCTCGCCCAAGGTGATCCGGCTGCCGTCCTGAAGCAGCGCGGCCCGGCTCACCGGACGACCGTCGACCTGCACGTCGCGAACCGCTTCGAGCAGGTAACCTTCCCCGTCGCGACGGATACAAGCATGTCGGCTCGAGATGTCGCCCAGGATCGGCATGTCGACCGTCCCGCAGTGGACCGGCTGACCCAGGACGACCTCGTCGGCCAGGCAGACCAGAAATCCGCCCACCGCGTCCACCCACAACATGAATCGGTCGGCCTGTTGTTTGTGGAAGTCGGTCATCGTCCATCCCCGGCATTGATTCGACCGCCTGAACATGATGGTATCGGCATCGGGGGTTAGAGACCAGGGGTTGCATCGCGTCATCACGGCATCTCGACGGCTCAGTGTACCGCCACCGTTGCGGCTTCGGGCTTCGCCTGGCCGAAGTACTCGGTGACCTGATCGACGATGTTCTCCGGAGCGGCCTTGTCCAGCGGAATCTCGTCGCAGAAGTTGCTCTCGGCGGTGATCAGCTTGTCGGCCACGTCCAGCCGGGTCCGCAGGTCGGAAATCAATTCCTTCACGCGTCCCAGCCGGCTGTCGTCGAACTGGAACTGGCTGGTCGTCTTGGCGGCCGCGATCATCTGCATCCGGGCCTCCAGGTTCTCGACGTCGACCTGCAATTGCCGCTTCGCGGCCAGCATCCCTTCGAGCTTCTGCCGGGCGGCGCATCGAGGCTCTTCTGCCGCGCGGATGGAATCTGCTTGCAGGCTCGCCAGCGTGGCGTCGCCCGTCTTGTACCGCTCGAACCGGTTGGCCAGATCGATCCGCACCTCGTCCGCCGTGTAGCTGCGGCCGGCATACTGGAAAACGTCCTGCTTGCCCGACAGGTCGGTCTTCAGCCGCATCAATTGCTCCTTGTCCTTGGCCGAGCCGCGTCTTCGGTCTGGGCGATCTGCTCGTCCAGCCGCTGCACCTCGACCTCCTCCTTGGCGATGACGTGCATGTTCTTGCGGACCTCGGGCACCAGGTCCTGGATCATGCCCCGGGCACGCTCGATCTGGAACTCGATCGGCACCGCCTCGCGCACCGCGTCGGTCACGTATCCGGCCGACGTCCGGATATAGCTCACCGCGTTGCGTCCGAACAGCAACCCGGCCGCCAGGATCGTCCCGATTCCAATTACGAGCACCTTCTTGATCATGATCGCATCCTCCAGCTTAAACAGACGGGAAAGGGAAGTTTTCTGTTCTGCGGCCGCTCGGCCCGGGCCTTTGGTAGCCAGGTCCACCGCTCCACGGCCGAGGCTTCGTTGCGGTCGCAAGATCTTGAGAATTCCGCCAGAGTTGGCAGCAACCTGCGATGGGTACTATACTGCCATGAAGGTCTATGTCACGCTCGAAGACACGACGGGTACAAGCAGAAGCACTGTCGTGCGCCGTTTAGAAATGTCCCCATTAGCGACCATAGAAATGTCCCCTAAGATCGTTTCCGAAAGGAAACGAGGAAATGGGGACGATTTTGATGAGTCGGAAGGAACGAAAGCGGTTGGAGGCGTTTAGCCGGGTTAAGTTGGGGGGGATGACACTGGTTGAGGCGAGCGAACTGCTGGGACTGAGTTATCGCCAGACGAAGCGGGCATGGTCTCGGTATCAGAGTGAAGGCGACGCCGGCCTGGTGCATCGTCTGCGTGGCCGGGCCCCCAATCGGCATTCGCCGGAGGAGGTGAAACAACAGTCGCTGGCGTTGTATCGCCAGCAGTATGCCGATTACGGGCCGACGTTGGCGTCGGAATGCCTGGAGAAGGAAGACGGCGTGAAGGTCTCGGTGACAACGCTACGGCGGTGGCTATTGCAGGAGGGCTTGTTGGAGCGACGGCGAAAGCGGCGTCTGCATCGTCGTCGTCGGACGCGGCGCGAGCATCTGGGCGATTTGGTGCAGATGGACGGTTCTCATCACGACTGGTTCGAGGGGCGACGGGGCTGGGCGGTGCTGATGGTGATGATCGACGATGCCACGGGCAGGGTGACATCGCGATTCTACGAGAACGAATCGTGGGCATCGTCGTCGGACTTGTTTCAACGCTATGCGCGGCGGCACGGCTTGCCACGCGGTCTGTACGTGGATCAGCACAGTATTTATCGGCCCGACGGCGAACCGACGGGGGCGGATTTACTCGATGATTGCCCGCCGGAAACGCAGTTTGGCCGAGCCATGCGAGAACTGGAGGTGGAGTTGATTCTGGCTCGAAGTCCGCAAGCGAAGGGGCGAGTGGAGCGTATGAACGGAACGCTTCAGGATCGGTTGGTGAAGGCGTTGCGGCGTGCGAAGATCTCCGACTTGGAGGCGGCGAATCGGTTTCTGGATGACGACATTTCTGACGGAATTCAACGCACAGTTCGCGGTGGCGGCGGTTGGGACGGAGGACCGGCACCGCGTGCTGGCGGCGGCGACGGACCTGTCGCGTATCGTGTCGATTCAGGAATCGCGAGTGGTGGCGAAGGACTGGACGTTGCGTTGGCAGAATCGGGTGATGCAATTGCCGCGTGAGGCGGGCGAGTTCATTCGGAGCGGTCAGCGTGTGACGATCTGTGAACCACTGGATGGCGTGCTGCGGGTGTTCGCTGGCGAACGCGAGTTGTGTTGGTCGGCGATCCCAAACCCGCCGCTGCCCAAGCCGGCCAAGCGTACCGGTCCGACGGGCTCCAACCAGGGCCAGAAGCCGGCGGCCAACCATCCATGGCGTAGTAGGCGGCGAAGTGGCGTGGCGTCACCGAAGCCCTCAGCCCCCCTCCCACCACCGGCGTAAAAAGAGGTGTGCCGCACTTCGGCCGCTAGCGGCCGAAGTGCGGCACACCTCTTTAGGGCAGATGACTACCACTACAGCAATGGGACATTTCTATTGGCGCAAACAGGGGACATTTCTATTGGTTGACAACAGGTACAAGCAGAACACCCCTTGGCCGATCCCATGCTTCCAGCTAGACTGGCCGGCAGTGCCATGTCCCAGACCATTGAACAACTCGTCGAACGGATCCATGCCTCCCAAGGCCGGGTGATGATCGTATCATCTGGTGGCGGCGGCAGGGCGATCGCCGCCCTGATGGAGGTGCCCGGGGCGTCGCGCACGCTATTGGAGGCGGTGGTCCCGTACTCGGAGGCCGCCATGGTGGCATGGCTCGGCGGGCGACCCGACAAGTTCTGTGCGCCGCGAACGGCGCGGGCGATGGCGATGGCCGCGTTCCTGAAGGCTTGCAGCTATGGAGGGCGACGACTCCACCCTGGCGGGGATAGCCTGTACCGCCAGCCTGGTTTCCGACCGGCCCAAGCGTGGGCCCCACCGTACCCATGTGGCCCTGCAGACCGCCCAGGTGACCGCCACGTGGTCGCTGCAACTGGAAAAAGGCCGCCGCAGCCGGGTCGAGGAAGAACGCCTGGTGAGCCGGCTGGTGTTGAACACCGTGGCGGAGGCCTGCCACGTCGACGCGCGGCTCGACTTGGAACTGCGCGACGGCGAACGAATCGAGAGTCGCGCACCGAGGCGGCGCCGCCGTGGCAGGATCTGTTGCTCGGCAAGGTCGAAATGGTCGCCCAGGGCGAGAAACTCACCGGCGCGATCTTCCCCGGCGCATTCAATCCGCTGCACGTGGGCCATCGCCGCATGGCCGAGATCGCCGAGGCGGTGCTGGAGATGCCGGTGGCCAGGGAAATCTCGATCCTCAACGTAGACAAGCCGCCGCTGGACTACTTTGAGATCGAACGCCGTTTGGCGCAGTTCGAGCCGGACGAGACGGTTTGGCTCACCCGGGCGGCCACGTTCGAGGAAAAGTCGCGGATGTTTCCCGGGGCGACGTTCATCGTAGGCGTCGACACGCTGCGCCGCATCGCCGCCCCGCGTTACTACCACGAAGACGCCGAGGCCTGCCAGGCGGCCGTGGCGCGCATCGCCGCTCGCGGCTGCCGCTTCCTGGTCTTCGCCCGCGACGTGGGCACGGGCCTGGTGCGTCTGGCAGATCTCGATCTGCCCGAAACGCTACGAGCCATCTGCCGCGAGATCCCGCCGGAGCACTTTCGCGAGGACGTTTCGTCGACGGAGATCCGCCGGTCGGGGGCGTGGTAGACAGGACGTACGGGCGCATTCGGTCGCGTTTTGCAGGTATTGTCATTCCACGTCTACCCTATAATAGGGAAGAGATGCGTTGCACGGGTAATCGAAGGAGCCGTTGTTGCGGGGAGACTCGCTTTTTGCCAAGACGAGCAATCCAATGATATCCTCGATCGAAGCCCTCAATTTCCGATGTCTGCGATACATACATCAGCCGACAGGCCGGTTTCACGTGCTGGTTGGGCCCAACGCGAGCGGAAAGACGACGTTCCTGGATGTCGTGGCCTTCTTGGCTGACTTGGTGTCGGACGGACTGGAGGCGGCGGTCAGCAAGCGGACCCAGAACTTCATCGATCTGGTATGGGGTCGAACGGGCACGGGGTTTGAGATCGCCATCGAGGCGCAAATTCCGCAACAGCGGCAACAACTCTTGGCGGAAGAGAATCGCCGGTTCTCGACGATTCGCTATGAAGTAGGGATCGGTTTCGATTCTGGCACGGGCGAGATTGTCATCAAGGCCGAGCAAGGCTCGCTGGTGATGGAATCTGGGCCGCAAGAACAGCAAAAGATGCTGTTTCCCAGTCCGGAAAACCCTCCGGATACAATCGTCAGCAGGCGAAAGGCTTCTGGGAGCAAGAGTCTGTTCAGCAAGATTCCCGGCGGAAATGACAACTTCTACGCCGAGGCTTATGCCAAGGAGGGCCGCTGGGCTCCTGCCTTCCGTCTCGGCCCGCGCAAGTCGACGTTGGGCAATCTGCCCGAAGACGAATCCAAGTTCCCGATCAGCACCTGGTTCAAGCAACTGCTCAGCGAAGGGGTCGAGAAGATTGCTTTGAACAGCTTGGAAATGCGCAAACCAAGCCGCCCGGGCAGAAGTTGGGATTCAAGCCGGACGGCTCCAACCTGCCGTGGGTCATCGAGCGGCTTCGAACCAGAGCGCCGGAGCGTTTCACGGAATGGGTCGAGCACGTGCGGACGGCGCTACCCGACCTGCAGGATATTCGTACGGTCCAGCGTCCCGAGGATAATCACCGCTACGTGGTTCTGTTGTACCAAAGCGGCCTGGAAATCCCGTCTTGGACCGCGTCGGACGGAACGTTGCGGCTGTTGGCCTTGACACTACCGGCTTACCTCGACGATTTTCGCGGCGTCTATCTCATTGAAGAGCCTGAGAACGGGATACATCCCCGCGCCGTCGAGACGGTGTATCAGTCTCTATCCTCGGTCTACGACGGCCAGATATTCTTGGCGACTCACTCACCGGTCGTGCTGAGCATCGTCGAACCGGACGAGGTGCTCTGCTTTGCCAAGACGGCCGAAGGTGCGACGGACATCGTCGTCGGCAGTCGACACCCGAAGTTGAGGGATTGGCGCAGAGAAGAGAACTTCGGGGTTCTCTTCGCCGCGGGAGTCCTCGGATGAGCGGCGATTCGATGGTAAGAGATCTTATCATCCTTGCCGCAGACGGGCAGATGACAGCGGCAATGGACGGGATTCTCAGTCGCGGCAAGTCCCTGCGTTTTCGCGACGTGGACTACGACATTTATGCGCATCCGGAGAAAGACCCGGGCTGTTTCTTGCGGGGTACGATTTCTTGCGGCCGTTCACTCGCCAGTACTCGCATGCGTTGATCCTGTTGGACCGTAGCGGCTGTGGCAGGGAGGAACGCTCTCGCGAGGAACTGGAGACTGATCTGGAGCAACGTTTGTCACGGTCCGGCTGGGACGACCGAGCTGCCGGCATTGTCATCGATCCGGAACTCGAAGTTTGGGTGTGGAGCGACTCAGCCGAGGTGGAGGCCGTTCTCGGATGGACCGGACATGAGCCCGGATTGGCCCACTGGCTCGGCAGCCAAGGGTACATTCGATCGGGTCAAACCAAACCGGAAGAACCCAAGAAGGCGCGCTGGATCACGCGCTGCGGCAAGTCCGCAAGAGCCGCTCTTCGACCGTATTTCGCGACATCGCCAGTCGCGTCAGCCTGCGTCGTTGTAGCGACCCGGCTTTTGTCAAGTTACGGGCAATTCTCCAGCGTTGGTTCTCTCTCGGATGAGGCCGCGTGTTATCGCTTTAGGAACGTGGCCGGAACCTCGCGCAGCACGACGGACGCCGTGGTCGCGGGATCTTTCCAGTGAACGGCCCGAAGCGATTGCCGCGTTTCTTTGGCCAGCGGCATCCGCCAACGGTCCACGAAGGTGCTGGTCAGGTCCTTTCTCGCCGCACAGGACGCCGCCACCAACCAGCCGTAGCACTGCTGCAGTGCAGCCTCCGGCGTGGCGGGTTTGACGTCGGGGCATTCGGCCAGTTCCGCGAAGAAACGCTTCACCCAAGGATCTCCGCCGCCCTCACGGCGCAACTTGAGCATCGCCGAGGCGTAGATTACCGGTTGGTCGGAGGGCTCCAGCACGCTGCCATCGGACCGTTTCAGCCGTGGAGCCTTCTCGTCCAAGCCGCCGAGCGTCGTAAACGCTTCGAGAAAGCCCATGCCGGAATCCGCGTACGACCGCTCGGCGTCTTCAATCGTTCGACGCGTCGCAAGATCCGCGTCCTTGCAGCCCAGCACATCCATGCACACGATGCGCATGAACACGGCGTAGCCGGTAATGAACAGCGAATGCCGATCGCCAAAAGTGTAGTAGTTCCGCCCCATCTCGTAGAAGTAGTAATGGGCGAAAGCGTCGCGATCGCTTTGCACGAGCGGATAGTCGTGGTCGTAGAACCCAGCGACCTCGATGCCGGTCGCCCCGATGAAGCCGCAACCATAGCCGCAACTCAAGTCACCGCGAGGCAGGGCGGCAATCGTTGGCTTGCCGTCGATCTGTTTGAAGGGCTCCGGCGACGAGCCGACCAGATCGGCATAGGTCTTCCAGCCGCCGTCAAGCCGCTCCAGGAAGCGGGCCATGACCTGACGGTCGAAGTCGTTCCCCTGGTCAATAGCACGACCCGCTGGCCTTCCCACGGCGTCAACTGCGTGCTCAAGTCGTGTTGCTGCCAGCGTTCAGGATAGAAGGCCAATTTGCCATAGTCGACCGGATCGCCGGGTTGAAGATTGGCCGACTCGGCCGCCCAACAGGCGACAGAATTCTGCACCAAGACTCCGCAGAAGAGCAAAGCAAGGGTCTGACGCTGGAGGAGTCGTCGCATGAAAGAAGCCATCGTGTGAAGGTCCAAAAGTCCGCTTGCTTTGGGCCAAAGTTGTCGCTCATGCCGCCGCATACGCTAGGGGCGATTATCGGTTGTTCCCTTAGAGCCACTTTTCCCGGCGATACCAGTCGGCGGTTTGACGGAGCCGGGCGCTCAGCGGCGCACCGACGGAAAACTGCAACTCGTCGATCGGCCGTCTGCGCCGAGCAAAGCCAGGAGCCGGCCCGGATCTCTCGCGCTTTGTCGAAGTTCAGGTAGCCAGGCCGCCGGGCGAGCCGCGAGCCGGCCTCGACCACCGCGGCCGCGACCCACACGGCGCGCGGCGGGGTGGGTACGATCAGCACGCGGCGGCGCCCAGCGCCGTGCCGATCATCCGTCCCAGTTCGGCGTAGCTGGGATGCTCGTCGGCGGCGGCGAAGTAGTAGCCCGCCGAAGACGGCAGCGCCATTCCCTGCCCGGCCGCAGCCGCGATCCCCGCTCGGCGGCCAGGATCAACAAGCGGGCCAGATCGGCGGCATGGACCACCGAGTATCGGCGTCGGCCCAGGCCGGGAACCGGGTGAACGCCGAACCAGGCGATGCTCCGGAACATCGGCAGCCCGTACTGGTCCGCCTCGCCCAAGACGATCGGCGGGCGGACGATGGTGATGGGCACGCGGGCCGCGAACTGTTCGGCCGCCAACTCGCCGGCCCGCTTGCTGCGACCGTAGTGCGAGACGGGAGCCGGCGGGTCGTCGGGCGTCCGCAAACGGTCGTCCGGGGCCGGACCCGCGGCAGCCAACGAGGAAACCGTCACCAGCACCGGCGGCGTGTCCTGCGCGGCACAGGTTTCGGCAAGGTTCCGCACGCCCTGCTCGTTGACCTGGTAGTACCGCTCGGCTCGCAGCGCCAGGGTGCATCCGGCCAGATGATAGACCGTCTGCCGCCGCGGCACCGCCGCGGCAAGGCTCGCCCGATCGGTCACGTCGCCATAGGCCAGCTCGATTCCCAGGGACTTCAGCCGATCCAGCGAAGAGGTTTTCCGCACCAGGCCGGTCACTTCGTCGCCGCGCTCCAGCAACGCTCGGATCACATGCGAACCGATGAATCCAGCGGCGCCGGTGACAAGGACTTTGGACATGGCAGGCAACAGGGGCTTTTCCGACGGCTCGCGCCGGATCGGTGCGATCGGAACGCTTTCACGACAGGGGCCAGTATAGACGACCCGGTGCGTTGCGAACAGGCGAATCGCGATTGTCCTCTGCCCCTCGCGAATGTGCTGGTGATTCACGCTGATGAGGATTCAAGGTGTGCCACTGCTTCGCAGAAGCAGTGCCGGCATCGCGGGGGATTCACTGCTTCTGCGAAGCAGTGGCACACGGCGGCCGGCTTGCGTTCCAATCGCAACGGACTTCACCGCGGACGCCGGGCCCAGATCTCGCCGAACTTCATGAAATGGTAGTCGAAGAACGGCTTGTGAACCTCGACCTCGAAACCTTGGGATTCGAGCAGCGACACGAGTTCTCCGTGTCGCTGGCCGGGTTGAAGTTCGTGGAATTCCATGGCGATCCGCTGAATGCGATTCCAATGCTTCGGGTCGAGGTTTCGGAAGATTTCGTACTCGCCCCCTTCGCAGTCGACTTTCAGGTAATCGATCGTCTGAAGCCCGAACTCGTCGATGATCCTCCCCAGCGACACGCAGGGAGCTTTCACGTGTACCGGCACGGCACGGTATTGAAAGAACAGTAGCCGCACCAACAGTTGCGTAATCCTGGCCGGGCGTACGCCCACCTGATGGGTGATGATGTTGAAGCCGGGATAGTCGACGAACTCCAGTTCGTCGCCGTCGCGACCCACGGCCGCGTGGATCGGCGTCACGTTGTGGAGGTGGTTCAGCCGGACATTTAGGTCGAGGCAATCGATCACGCGCATCGGTTCGACGGCCACGATCCGGCCACGAGGGGCCTGCGGCGCCGCCCACATAGTGAACATCCCCATGTTGGCGCCGATATCGACGATCGTGTCGTCGGGCCGGATCTCGAACCCGGGACGAAAATAGCGCTGCCGCCCGAAAATCTCCTTGCGGAGGAACCTGACGGCGCCGAGCATCCGGCGGGAGGTCACGTAAAAGGCTAGCCCGTTTGGAAGCGGAACTCCTGTCCGCTGGTGGTTGGATTTCGCCGATCGTCTGGGCCCGCCCAGCAGGGGCATACCCTTCGGCCCAGCCCAAGGATGGGTTATCCACGAGTTACTCCCCCTCAGTCCTCAATGACGACCGGCAGGGTTTCGAGATCTCCAAGCCGGTGGTCTCCCAACCGGTTGAAATTGGCGGAGAACGCCCCGTCAAACCTTCGCTAGGCCGCACATGCTTCCCCAATCGCAGCAGGCGAGTGTACGTAGGTAAGGTCCGAATGTCAATTGCTCTTGTGTTGGGCGGCAAATCGCCGAGACTTTGTCTTGCGTCGGAAGCGGCCGCTCGCGACCGTCGGGGGCCGATGGTCGTACCGAGAAGCCCGCTGGCTTGAGGCAGGGACTTCGCGGAAGCCCGGCCTTCGCGGTCGGAACGCCTTGCCGCGGCTCGATTTCCACCCCGGTTGACCACCGCGAGTCTCGGAAAGTAGAATTATAAGTTTAGGTAAAACAGGGGGCCTGTTTGGGGACCGTCATGTCGGATCTGACTATCAAACGGGTGGTGGGACGCCGGGAACAGAAGCAGTTCCTGCGATTCCCCTGGGACCTTTACCGGGACGATCCCAACTGGATCCCGCCGCTGCGCGACAACCAGAAGGAACTGGTCGGCTATCAGCCGCATCCGTTCTACGAGCGGAACCAGGTTCAGACCTTCCTGGCCTTTCGCGACGGCGAGGTCTGCGGCCGGATTGCGGCGATCCTCAACCAGGGCACATCCACTATCGCAACGAACGCCGCGGGTTCTTCGGCTTCTTCGAGTGCGTCGACGATCAGGAGGCGGCCAACGGCCTGTTCGACGCCGTCGCCGCTGGTTCGCCGACCAGGACATCCACTGGCTGCGCGGGCCGACCAACCCGTCGCTGAACTACGAAGTCGGGCTGTTGATCGACGGGTTCGATTCGCCGCCGACGTTCATGATGACCTACAATCCCGCCGTACTACGCGCGGCTGATCGAGAACTACGGCTTCCGCAAGACGCAGGACCTGTACGCCTTCTGGGGCCACGTCGACATGCTGCCGAAGATCCAGGCGAAGCTGGCGCCGATCGCCGAGCAGATCATCGAGCGGTACGAACGTCAAGCTTCGGCCGCTGGACACGTCGCAGTTTCAGGAAGACGTGGAGATGTTTTCTGGCGATCTACAACCGCTCGCTGGCGAACACGCTGGGGCTTCGTGCCGATGTCGAGCGGCGAGATCGAGCACGTCGCCAGGGGACTGCGCTACCTGATCGTGCCGGAGATGGCCGTTGCCGCCGAGATCGACGGGCGGATGGTCGGCGTCGCCTTCGGCCTGCCCGACTACAACCCGCGATCAAGGAGATCGACGGCCGGCTGTTTCCCTTCGGCTTCCTCCGCTTGCTGCGGAACAAGCGGCAGATCAAGAAGATCCGCCTGATCAGCACCAACGTGCTGCCCGAGTACCAGCGGCATGGGCGTCGGCCTGGTGCTGATGCACGGGCTGGTGCCGCAAGGCCATGGAGTGGGGACTCGAGGAGGCCGAGTTCTCCTGGGTGCTCGAATCGAACTCGCTCTCGCGACGGCAGCCTGGAAAAGGGCGGGGCGAAGATGCACCAAGACCTATCGGCTGTACGATTGGGACGAGCCGTCGAGGTCGGCCAGAGGACAGAGACGGACGGTGACAGCGGCGCAGTGCCGTCCAGCGGCACATCCGTCCGGCCGCTCGGCGCGCCACCGGCTCGCGCCCCGCTGGAGATCCGCGAAGTCCGCACCGCGGCGATCGCAACGGCTTCGTCAAGCTGCCGTGGCGGATCTATGCCGACGATCCGCACTGGGTGCCGCCGCTGTTGCTGGAGGTCAAGGAGTTTCTCGACCGCCGCAAGCATCCGTTCTACCAGCACGGCGAGGCCACGCAGTTCCTCGCCCGTCGCGGCGGCGAGCCGGTGGGCCGGATCCTGGTCAGCGACGACCCGCGTACAACCAGCAGCACGGCAGCGAACGTCGGCTGCTTCGGCATGTTCGAGTGCGTCGACGACCAGGCGAGCGGCCCACGCGCTGCTGGACGCCGCCGCCGGCTGGCTGCGCGGCCGCGGCCGCGACGGCGATCCGCGGGCCCGATCGACTACTCGATCAACTATCCCTGCGGCCTGCTGATCGACGGGTTCGACACGCCGCCGCGGATCATGATGAACCACAACCGGCCGCTACTACGCCGGCCTGCTGGAGTCGTGGGGCCTGCAGAAGGCGAAGGACCTCTATGCCTGGTGGTTCGTCGATCCGCTCGACTTGGTCGCCAAGTGGCAAGACCGGGCCGAGCGGATTGCCCGGCGCGGCGGCGTGACGATCCGCCCCTTCCGCAAGCGACGATTTCGACGCCGAAGTCGGCCGCTGCCAGGAGGTCTACAACGCCGCGTTGGAGGAGCTACTGGGGCTTCGTCAAGCTGACCGACGCCGAGTTCCAGTACTCTCGCCAAGCGGTTGGCGCAAATGGCCATCGCCGAGCAGGTGCTGCTGGCCGAGGTCGACGGCCGGCCGGTCGGGTTCTCGATCACGCTGCCCGACATCAACGAGGCCATCCGCCCGCTGAACGGCCGGCTGACCCGCTTCGGCCTGCCGATCGGATCTGGCTGCAGGCTGCTCTACCGGCAAGCGGCACATCAAGACCGCCCGGATGGTCGTGCTCGACGTGCTCGAAGGAGTATCGCCGCCGCGGCATCGCCGAACTGCTGATCCTCAACACGCTCGACTACGGCAAGAACGTGCATGGGCTACACCGGGGCCGAACTGAGCTGGACGCTGAAGACAACGAGGCAGTCAATCGCACGATCGAAGCCGTCGGCGGCCGGCGGTACAAGACCTACCGGATCTACGAGAAGCCGCTGGACGCAGAGGAAGGGTCGGCCGGTTGGCCGCAGAGACTGCGGCCGGAGTTACCATGGAGTCCTTTTCCGCTCTTACGGCGAGTCGCGACTTATGGCACTGAAGCGGGATATCGTGATCACCGGGGTGGGGGTCGTCAGTCCGATCGGCATCGGCAAGGAGGCCTTCTGGACGCTCGCTGTGTCGAGGGGCGCAGCGGCGTGCGGCGGCTGGCCTTGTTCGGCGTCACCGAGCGCGCCTGCGACCTGCCCACGCCCATCGGCGGCCAGGTGGCGGACTTCGACCCCGAAGCAATACGTCCGGCCGCGCAAGAGCCTGAAGGTGATGAGCCGCGACATCCAGTTGGGCTTCGCGGCGGCCGATATGGCGTGCGCCGAGGCCGGCTTGCGACGAAGGCGCGGTCGATCCCGAGCGGTTGGGCGTCGTCTTCGGCGCCGACATGATCCCGTGCGATCTGGACGAGCTGGTCCGGCGCCTACCGGCAGCTGCATGGTCGACGGGCAGTTCGACTTCAGCCGCTGGGGCGAGCAGGCGCTGGCCGAGACTGTTCCCGCTGTGGATGCTGAAGTACCTGCCGAACATGCCGGCCTGCCATATCGGCATCGCCCAGGACGCCCGCGGGCCGAACAACTCGATCACGCTGGGCGACGTTTCGAGCCTGGCGGCGGTGGCCGAGGCCGTCCGGGTGATCGACGGCGGCAGGCCGACGTGATGATTGCCGGCGGCACCAGCTCGCGGCTCCACCCGACCGTCTGGTCTCGCAATCAGGTCTTCGGAACTGTCGCGCGTCGACGACGATCCGGCCGCGCGTCCGCGGCCGTTCGACGCCGAGCGCGACGGCATGGTCAACGGCGAAGGGGCCGGCGGCGTTCATCCTGGAAACGCCGGCAACGCGCCGAGGCCCGCGGCGCGACAGTCGCTGGCGCGCATCCTCGGCTATGCGGCCAACGCTTCGAGCCGCGCCGCAAGGGGCGAGCCGCCGCAGGGCGTCGCCATCCGCCGGGCCATCGCCGGCGCCCTGCGCAACGCCGGACTCACGGCCGCCGACATCGGCCACGTCAACGCCCACGGCATGAGCACGATCGAGGACGACCGCCTCGAGGCCCAGGCCATCCGCGAGCACGCTGGGCGACGTGCCGGTCACCGCGCCGAAGAGCTACTTCGGCAACCTGGGCGCCGGCAGCGGCGCCGTGGAGATGGCCGTCAGCGTCCTGGCGCTTGCAACGGGCGACCGTGCCGCCCACGCGCAACTACGCTTGCTCCGACCCGATGTGCCCGGTCAACGTCATCCGCGACCGGCCCCTGAAGACCGACAAGCCCGCGGCCCTGGTGTTGAACCACACCAGCTTCGGCCAAACGATCGCCTTCGTGCTCGGCGCGCCCTGATCCGGCTTCTTCACCTGCTTCGCAGAAGCAGTGCCGCATGCCGTGTGCCACTGCTTCGCAGAAGCAGTGCCGTCGTCCACGGACGACCCCGGCTCAGAGGTCCTCCCAGAGGCCTTCCAACTCCAGCACGAAGTCGAGCAGATTCGCCTGGGCCGTCGACTTCTTGTCGCCCGCGGTCGTCGAGGTCGCTTTGACGTAGTCGAAATGCGTGGCCTCGAAGAGATAATCGATCTCGGCATTGGACATCCGGGCCCAGCTACCCTCGGCGCCGAGCAGGTCGACCATCGCCGAATCGTGCAGGTAGGCCTTGTCGTTGCCGCCGGCGTTGCTGTCGGCGTGTACCTGTTCGAAATGCTTGGCGCGATTGAAGTAACCGTTGCCGAACAAGGCGCCGAAGACCGGCGTGGCGTGGAAAATGTCGTCCTGGGCCGAATCGAACAGGTAGGCCACGTCGTTGCCGCCGTTGGTGGCGTAGGCGTGGACGCCATCGAAGTGCTTGGCGCGGCGATAGTAGCCGCCCGGTAGATAGAGAGCGGCTTCCGCGGGCGTGGCGTTGAAGATGTCGTCGCCGGCCGAATCGAACATCTTGGCCACGTCGACGCCGCCATTGTCGGCATAGGCGTGTACGGCCTCGAAGTACCAGGTCTGGTTGTCGTAGCGGCTGCTCGACAACGCGCCGTAGGTCGGCGTGGCGACGAAAAGATCGTTCAACGGCGAGTCGAACAGTTTGGCCACGTCGTTGCCGCCGGCCAGCGCGTAGGCTCGCGACGACTTGAAGTTCCACGCCCTGCTCTCGAATCCCGTGCCGGCCATGGCGGCATAGGCGGGCGTGGCGGTCAACGTGTCGTCGCCCGGCGAATCGTAGAGGAACACCACGTCGTCGCCTCCGCCGCCGTACACCGCCGCATAGGAGATGCCGGACCATTGCACCTGGTAGCCGATTCCCATGATGCTGCCGAAATTCGGCGACAGGGTGGCGACTTCGTTACCGCTGGAGCCGGTCATCGTGATATGGTCCGAGCCGCCGCCGCCAACCAGCAGCGTGCTGGTCATCGGGCTGGTCTCGTAACGCACGCCGTTGACGATCTTCACGCCGGAACTGCCCGCGGTCATCTCGAACGTGTCGTCGCCGGCCGTCCCAAAGACGATCACCTGCGTCCCGCCCGGCGCGAATTGGACCATGTTGGCCAGCGACAGATCGGCGGCGCCGTCCAGGCCGGTGACCTTCAGGCGATACTCCCGCGGGCCGTCCTGGTCGTAGTCGATGCGGGTCGAGCCGGCTTCCAGTTCCTGCAGTTGGCCGTTGCCGTCGTAGCCGTAGAGCACCAGGCTCGTATTCTGCCCGATCTGTTCGCCGCCGAGCGCCACGGTCAAGACGCCGTCGCGCATCGAACTGAATCGGAACCAAAGCTCGCCGGCGGCGGGGTCCAGACCGGTGAGCTTCCGGAAATCGACCGTGCCCAGCGGCTTGACCACCCGGACGACCGCGGTCGCCTCGTTCGAGTCGTGCTGGCCGTCGTTGGCGCGATAGGTGAAGCTGTCGGTGCCGAAGAAACCGGCCTGGGGCGTGTAGGTCAACGAGCCGTCGGTGACGCAAGGCCAGCGTCCCGTGCGCGGGGCTGGTGACCACGGCGACCGTCAAGGGGTTCGCGTCGGCGTCGGTGTCGTTGGCCAGCACGCCCGGCGCGGCCAACGTCAACGCGGCGCCGGCGTCGACGGTGTACGCGTCGTCGGCCGCGACCGGCGCGTGAGATTGGCCGATTCGACCAGCACCGAGACGTCGGCGGCGTTCGATTCGGCCCCTTCGTTGTCCTGGACCACGTACGAGAAGCGGTCTGGGCCAAGATAGCCCGGCGCGGGCGTGTAGGTGATCGTGCCGTCATTTCCCACGGTCACGCTGCCGTGGCTGGGTTGGTCGACGATGGCGACGGTGGCCGGATCGATCGTGCCGTCCACGTCGGTGTCGTTGAATGTCACCTCGACGGTCGCCGCCTGGCCTTCGCCGGTCGACAACTGGTCGTCCGCAGCCACCGGCGGGTCGTTGACCGAAACGATCGTGACGCTGACCGTGGCCGCGTTCGACTCGGCCCCGCCGTCGTCGCGCACTTTGTAGGTGAAGCTGTCGTTGCCGTGGTAATTGGCCGCGGGCGTGTAGGTGATCGTTCCGTCGACTCCGACCGCCACGCTGCCGTGGCCCGGCTGGTCGACGATGAAGACCGTGGCCGGGTCGACCGTGCCGTCGATGTCGGTGTCGTTGGCCGCCACGTTGATCGTCACCGCAACGTCCTCGTCGGTCTGATCCGAATCGGCCAGCGCCACCGGAGGATCGTTGACCGCCGCGACATCGACGGTCAGCGTGTCGGAAACCGTCGCGTCGGCCGAGTCGGTGGCCGTCACCGTGATCGTGGCCGTGCCGTGCTGATTGCCCTGGAACGTGAGCGTCAGCTTGCCGTCGGCGATCGAGGCCAACACCAGGTTCGGATCGCTGCTTTCGGCGATGATCGTCAGCGAGTCGCCGCCGGCGAGCGATGTCGACGTCGGCAAAGACGCCGGCCAGGTCGACGACGGTCGGCAGGGCGTCTTCCTGAACGCTGACGTCCGCCAGAGGATTCGCCACGGTCGGCGCATCATTGACCGGCGCGACGGTGATCGTCACCTTGGCGAGATTCGAGTTTTCGGCGCCGTTGGTCGCCCGATAGGTGAAGCTGTCCTCGCCGTGCCAATCGGCGGCCGGTTGATAGGTGAACGAGCCGTCGGCCAGCAGCGTCAGCGTGCCATGCTGGGGCGATTCCACCTTGACCGCCGAAAGCATCTCGCCGCCGCCGTCGTCGTTGCCCAAGATCCCCGGGGCCGCAATCTCAAGCGTGCCGTCCTCGGCGACCTGGTAGGCGTCGGCCGTCGCAATCAGCGTGTCGCTGACCGCCGCAATCGAGACCGTGACCGTGGCCGTGTTCGAGGGGGCGCCCTCGTCGTCGGCGACCTGATACGTGAAGCTGTCGCTCCCGTTGAAGCCTTGCGCCGGCGTGTAGGTGACCGTGCCATCGACGTTGGCCACCGCCGTGCCGTGGGCCGGATCTGTGACGATCGCGACGCTGCCGACGTCCAGCGTTTGATTGCCGTCCATGTCGGTGTCGTTGGCCAGCACGTCGATCACCGCCGCGCACGTCCTCGTCGGTGTCCGCCGTGTCGTCGTTGGCCACCGGGGCGTCGTTGACCGCGGTCGACCGTGATCGACACCGTGGCCACGTTCGAGTCGGCCGTGCCGTCGTTGGCCTTGAAGGTGAAGCTGTCGCGGCCCGTGGTAGTTGGCCGCCGGGGTGTAGGTCAGGTTCGGCGCCGTGCCGCTGAGCGTGCCGTGCGGCGGGTTGGCGACGATCGTGTAGGTCAGCGGATCGCCGTCGACATCCGTGCCGGTCAGCGTGATCGCCTGGGCGTGTCCTCGTCGGTGCGTGACCGACTGGCCGGTCGGCCACCGGCACGTCGTTGACCGGGTTGACGGTGATCGACGACCGTGGCCGGTTGCGAGTCGACCGTGCCGTCGTTGGCCCTGAAGGTGAAGCTGTCCGGCCCGTTGTAGTTGGCCGCGGGGTGTAGGTCAGATTCGGCGCCGTGCCGCTGAGCGTGCCGTGCAGCCGGCTGCGTCGACGATCGATGTAGGTCAGCGGATCGCCGTCGACATCGGTGCCGGCCAGCGTGATCGCCTTGGCGCGTGTCCTCGTGCGGTGCGTCACCGACTGGCCGGCGGCCACCGGCACGTCGTTGACCGGTTGACGGTGATCGAGACCGTGGCCGTCGTTCGAGTCGAGCCGTGCCGTCGTTGGCCTTGAAGGTGAAGCTGTCGGGGCCGTTGTAGTTGGCCGCCGGGGTGTAGGTCAAGATTCGGCGCCGTGCCGCTGAGCGTGCCGTGGGCGGGGCGTGCGACGACGTGTAGGTCAGCGGATCGCCGTCGACGTCGGTTGCCGGCCAGCGTGATCGCCTTGGCGCGTGTCCTCGGCGGTGCGTGACCGTCTGGCCGGTCGCCACCGGCGCGTCGTTGACCGGCGTCGACCGTGATCGACACGGTGGCCAGCGTTCGAGTCGACCGTGCCGTCGTTGGCCTTGAAGGTGAAGCTGTCCGGCGCCGTTGTAGTTGGCGGCCGGGGTGTAGGTCAGGTTCGGCGCCGTGCCGCTGAGCGTGCCGTGCGCCGGGCTGCGTCGACGATCGTGTAGGTGAGCGCATCGCCGTCGACGTCGGTGCCGGCCAGGGTGATCGCCTTCGGCGTGTCTTCGGCGGTGGTCACCGACTGGGCGGTCGGCCACCGGGGCGTCGTTGACCGCGTTGACCGTGATCGAGACCGTGGCCGCGTCGCAGTCGACCGTGCCGTCGTTGGCCCTGAAGGTGAAGCTGTCCGGGCCGTTGTAGTTGGCGGCCGGGGTGTAGGTCAGATTCGGCGCCGTGCCGCTGAGCGTGCCGTGCGCGGGCTGCGTCGACGACGTGTAGGTCAGCGCGATCGCCGTCGACATCGGTGCCGGCCAGGGTGATCGCCTTGGCGCGTGTCCTCGTCGGTGCGTCGACCGACTGGCGCGGCCGCCACCGGCGCGTCGTTGACCGGCGTGACGGTGATCGACACCGTCGCCAGCGTTCGAGTCGACCGTGCCGTCGTTGGCCTTGAACGTGAAGCTGTCCGGGCCGTTGTAGTTGGCCGCCGGGGTGTAGGTCAGATTCGGCGCGCGTGCCGCTGAGCGTGCCGTGCGCCGGTCGCGCTGACAACGGTGTAGGTCAGCGGATCGCCGTCGGCGTCGGTGCCGGCCAGCGTGATCGGCTTAGGCCGTGTCTTCGTGCGGTGCGTGACCGCACTGGCCGGTGGCCACCGGCGCGTCGTTGACCGGGTTGACGGTGATCGACACGGTGGCCGTGTTGCGAGTCGACCGTGCCGTCGTTGGCCTTGAAGGTGAAGCTGTCGGGGCCGTTGTAGTTGGCGGCCGGGGTGTAGGTCAGATTCGGCGCGGTGCCGCTGAGGGTGCCGTGCGCGGGATCGGCGACGACCGTGTAGGTGAGCGGATCGCCGTCGGCATCGGTGGCCGCCAGGGTGATCGCCTTGGCCGTGTCTTCGTTGGTCGCTGACCGACTGGCCGGCCGCCACCGGAGCGGAGTTGGGCTCGACAATGTTGATCGTCACCGTGGCCGTGCCGCTCTCTTCCAGACCGTCGAAGACGCGATACTTGAAGTGTCCGTCCACGGCGATGCTTCCGTCGTGGACGTAGGTGAACGAGCCGTTGGTGTTGAAGGTCAGCAGGCCCTGCGCGGGCCAGTCGCCGGTGGCCCTGGCGTTTCCAACGTCGGGGACCAACTGGGCGGTGAGGGGATCGGCGTTGGCGTCGGTGTCGTTGGCCAGCACGCCCGAGGCGATGTCGATCACCAGCGTGCCGCCGCGAACGACGGTATAGGTGTCGTTCTTCTCCTTCGCGGCCGAGTTGACGGCGATCTTGACCGTCGCGTCGGAGGTCAGCCCGAGCGAGTCGGTCACCCGGTAGGTGAACGAGTCGAGCCCGTGATAGCCGGCGGCCGGCTGATAGGTGAACGCGCCGTCGGCGGCCAGACCCGACACCAGCGTGCCGTGCGACGGCCCGGCGAGCAGCGACGCGGTCAACGTATTGCCGTTGGGGTCCACGTCGTTCAGCAGCACGCCTTGGTAGCTCTTATCGAGCGTGCCGTTGACGGAGACGGAATAGGAATCGTCGACGCCCCAAGGCTTGAAGTTGGCCAGCAGCGCCCGGGGAAGGAGCCGCGGCCTGCCACGAGTTCTGATCTTTGCCCCAGAGCAGGGCCTCCTTGCGATGCAACGACTGCCCATTGCCGTCCGTCGTCGGATACCAATTGTCGTCGTACTGCACTTCGTCGCCAAGGATGCGGCCGGCAATCGTTTCGCCTTCCGGCGGATGGTCCCAGCTTTCCAGCGTGATGGTGGCGCTGTTGTTGCTCAGCAGACCCGTGAAGCCGCCATTGATCGTATCGATCACGCGGTATCCGCCGATCAGTTGCCGCCGACCGCCGTCGGATACTTGGCCAGAAACGCCGTCTTGGCGACCGTATCGACGTCGGGATCGAACGGGACCAGCAGGGCCACCCCATACGGCGCGATCGTCGTGCCGGTCTTGAAATCCAGATCGGCCTCGCCCCGAAGCCGCCAATCGGTCGGTTCGCCGGAGACCGACGGATTCAACTCCAGCGGCGTGCGCAACGGATTGACGACCTCGATGTATTCGTAGTTTTCGTCCGGATCGGCCGGGTGGTACATGATTTCGGTGACCAGCAGGCACATGGCCTCGGGATAGTCGACCGGTCCGACGCGAGGGCCGCTGTTGGCCGCGTTTCGGGGTGAAGCTGGTCATCGGATACAAGCTGCCGCTGGCGTTGGGCCAGCGTCCGAACGACTCGCCGTTGAGCGAGGCCCCGAAGCTGACGTGATCGACGAAGTGGGTCACGTTGCCGGCCGCGTCGCCTTTCATCAGCCAGACGTCTTCGCCCGTGTAGCTGCTCAGGGCGAATTCGGTCGGCAACTTCCGTCCTTGCGGATCGCCGCCGGGCGTCCAATCGCCGTTGGGATTGAAATCGCTCTGGTCGAACGTCACATAGCCGTTGGCGGCGATGATCGTGCCCGCGGGAATCCGGAATTTCGCGTAGTTGTCGTCGGCCGAAGTGTCGCTGAGGTACCAGCCGCCGATGTCGATCGGCGCGGCCGTAGTGTTGTACAGCTCGATCGAGTCGCTTTCTGGGTAGTCGGTATGGGCCAGGACTTCGTTGATGACGATCCGCTCGTCTTTCGGCTCCGCCGCCGCGCCCGGCGTGCCGCCGAACCGGCTGCTGGACTGCCAGTTGCTGCCGGTCTCGAGGTAGGTGGTGCGATTCGACGCCCGTGGCCGCCAACGCAGCCGCCGGATCTTTCAGTTCGAGGGTCGCCCCGCGGCCATCGGCGCGGCCGGGCCAACCGCCGCCCTTCTCGTACTCGAAGCTGAGGATCGTGCCGCCCAATTTGTCCTTGACGACGATCGGATCCCCGTTGTCGCCCAGGCTGCCCGTCCATGTGCCGGCGACATTGACCGTCGTTCCATAACGCGCCTGAAACGCGGCGTTGTGCGCCACGACCACGATGTATTGCGAGGGGGCAAGTTCGATGCCGTTCGGGAAAGTGAACGAAACGTCGTTCAGCCCCTGGGCCTCGATCCTTACTCCGCTGAGGTCGATCGCCTCGGCGGCGCGATTCTGAAACTCGATGAACTCGAAGGCCTCGTTGGCGTCGTAGCCCGGGGTCAACGCCTTGTCGTAAGGGTTGTAGTTGACCTCGGTGATCATCAGGTTCCCGGCCCCGGCCGCCATCGCGAGGACCACGCGCGGCTCGAGCGGCTCGAATCGCAGCGTCTTGCCCTGCCGGTGCTTCGCCGTGGCGGCCGACGGCTTGCGCGCGAAGAAGGTCTGGTGTGCGGTGCCGGCTCGATGCCTGATGTTGCGTAGCATGACTGCGTGTCCTTCGGATGCTGAATCCCGTCGCGGGGGCGCAATGCCCTCGGGAAGTGCGCGGGCGAGTAAGCTGGTTCACCTCGATCGAGACTTGTTCCGGCCGCTGGCGGGCAATGCCCGACGTCGATCGACGTCCGAGCGGTGACAGTGCCGGTGATTTCTCTGTGCCGTAACGATTCCGTGCCGCACCGGTTCCGTGCCGTGCGATAGGAAAACGCTTCCGTGCCGCACCGATTCCGTGCCGTGCGATAGGAAAACGTTCTGTGCCGCACCGGTTCCGTGCCGTGCGATAGGAAAAGGTGCCCGGGAGACGTCGCGCGCGCAACATGCGACCAGATCGCTTGCGTCCGAACATCTCACCGGATCGTAACGTTCATTATAATTCACTCCCCCCCGTAAGTGCAACTTCTCAGCACGGTTTTTCTGCTCGATTACGCCGAAATCGGCAAACCTCGCGTCAGCAAGGTAGAGTCGGAGGAGCCGCGTCGGCCAACGCGGCGACGGAAGACGGCAAATCGGTCTTGGCGGGCGGTGATTTTGGCGGGCAATGCCCACCTTGGGGACGCGACGGCCCTGGTCTCGCCGGGCAGCGACCATCTGCGTATAATTCGGCCTACCCAAGAAGAAGGGGCCCCTCGAGAATTGCGAGGGAAACGACGAATGAACGAGCCGCCCGTGGATTACCGACCGCCCGACGACCGTGCCGAGGCCTCCGACGTGGCGATCAGCCAGCTTATGGAGGATCGCCAGGGGCCCTTCGGTCAGCAGGCCGACGAGGTCGCGCCGGGTGCTGGAGTTCCATCGGGCGTTGCTGGCGTCGACTCCCCGGGTGTTCGTCACGCAGGCGATCGTGGCCGTCAACGTGGCCGTGTTCGTGGTCATGGTGGCCTTCGGCGTGCATTTCTCGTCGCCCACCTCGGCCGACATGATCGCCTGGGGAGCGAACTACGGCCCGATGACCACCAGCGGCCAATGGTGGCGGCTGCTGACGTGCACGTTCCTCCATTTCGGCTTCATCCACCTGTTCTTCAACATGTACGTCCTCTGGGGCCGGCCAGTTCGTCGAGCGGCTGCTGGGCAACGTCGGCTTCCTGGTGCTCTACCTGCTCTCGGGACTGGCCGGCAGCCTGGCCAGCGTCTATTGGAACCCCGACGTGGTCAGCGCCGGCGCCTCGGGCGCGGTGTTCGGCGTGTTCGGCGGCCTGTTGGGATACCTGGTGCGGTGCCCCGACGCCATCCCCAGCCACGCCTTGGCCGCCCTGCGCAACAGCGTGCTGACCTTCGTGGGCTACAACGTGTTCTTCGGGCTGATGGTGCCGCAGATCGACATGATGGCCCACGGGGGCGGCTTCGCGGGCGGATTCGTCTGCGCCCTGGCGATGGGCCGGCGGCTGACGCCCGCGGGCGTTGCCGGCCGCGGCGTGGTCAACGTGCTGGCGACGGTCGTCGGCATCGGACTGGTCGACGCTGGGCATCCGCTTCCTGCCGCCGAGTTCCGGCGACCTGTTGGGAGCCCTGGATCATTTCTCCGCAACGCAAGAAACCGCGCAGGCGACGTTCAATGCGGCCGTCCAACGCCACCAACAGGGCAAGATCGACGACGCCCAACTGGCCGACGTGATCCAGCGCGAGGTGCTGCCGCAGTGGGCCACCGCGAGCGAGCCGCTGCTGAACATGAAACGCGTGCCTGCCAAACTGCGCCGAGTTCGTCGCGACGTTGCGCCAGTACATCCAGGCACGGCAGGAGAGCTGGCAACTGCTGGCCGAGGCCCTCCGCGAAAACGACGTCGGCAAGGCGGAACAGTCGAAAACGCGATCCGACGCCGCCGCTGCGCTGTTGAAGAAGCTCAATCAGCACCAGTAGCAGAGGATCGGCCGGGGACTGGTCCATTTTTCGGCGGGAAAACCTGTTTTGCGAGAAGACGTCGGCCGAAAACACGGACCTGTCCCCTTGCGCTGCCTGTGAACGGTACTCGACTGAACACGACCCCGACAGCCGCCGCCCCGGCGGCCCAAAACGCCATGCTCCCCGAAACATTTCGCTGCTACCTGGTTACCAAGGACGCCGAGGGCAACGTCTCGGCCGAAATCACCCAGCGGCCGCTGGACGAGCTGCCCAAGGGCGACGTCGTGGTCCGCGTGGCCTATTCCTCGTTGAACTATAAGGACGCCTTGGGGGCCACCGGTCATCCGGGCGTGAACAAGACCTTTCCCTACGTGCCGGGCGTCGACGCGGCCGGCGTGGTGGTCCAAAGCGGCGTCTACGAGCTGGTCGAGGGCGATCCGGTGGTGATCAACGGCTTCGACATGGGCATGAACCGCTGGGGCGGCTACGCCGAATACGTCCGCGTGCCGCAGGACTGGATCGTGCCGCTGCCCGCCGGACTGACCTTGCGCGAGAGCATGATTCTCGGCTCCGCCGGCTTCACGGCCGCCCAGTGCGTCTACGTGTTGCAACAGCACGGAGTCGCAGCCCGGCGACGGCGAGGTGGTCGTGACCGGCGCCAGCGGCGGGGTGGGCAGTCTGGCGGTGGCCATCCTGGCCAAGCTCGGCTACGAGGTCGCGGCCGTCACCGGCAAGCCGACGGCCCACGAGTTCCTGAAACGGCTCGGGGCCAGTCGCATCCTCGGGCGCGGCGACGTCGACGAGCGGAGCGGCCGGCCGATGCTCGGCGGCCGCTGGGCCGGGGCCGTCGACTGCGTGGGCGGCAACATCCTGGCCACGATCCTCCGGTCGACCCGCTATCGCGGCTGCGTGACGGCCTGCGGCCTGACCGCGGGCCATGACCTGCCGATGACCGTCTACCCGTTCATCCTCCGCGCCGTCACGCTGGCCGGCATCGACAGCGCCTGGTGCCCGATCCCGCTGCGTCACCAGATCTGGCAGCTTCTGGCAGGTCCCTGGAAGCCCGAGCGGCTCGAGGAAGTGGCCGAAGTGGTCCAACTGGCCGATTTGCCCGCGCGGATCGACACCATCCTGGCCGGCCGCATCACGGGGCGCGTGGTCGTCGAGATCGGCGGGGAACATGTACGAAACCTTTGAGCACACCGCCGACATGGGGCTGCGGATCCGCGGCGGCACTCTCGACGAACTGTTCGAGGAGGCCGGCTGGCGTTGTTCGCGGTGATCGTCGACGACTTCGACCAGATCCGCCCCGTCGAATTGCGGGAGTTCGAGCTCCAGGCGGAACGCCACGACGAGTTGCTGCACGACTGGCTGGCCGAGCTGCTCTACACGTTCCACGCCGACCACCTGCTCTTCGCCCGCTTCGACGTCCGCGTGGCATCCGGCCGCCTGCGGGCAACCGCCTGGGGCGAGCCATTCGACGACGCCCGGCATCAACTCGATGCCGAGATCAAGGCGATCACGTACCACGGGCTGAAAGTCGAGCCCGACGGGCAGGGCTGGCTGGCCGAAGTGATCGTCGATATCTGACGAGAAGCCACCTATCATCCGGCGGGTCCGCTGGCCCCTGAACAAGCGGAGTTTTTTGGAGTGCGGCGATTCATCGCCGCTTTCTGGAGCCGCCGGTGACGGGCAGGCCGCATCATCGTTCACCCGGATAACGCACTGCTTCGTTGCCGACCGCTCACAAAGCGGCGATGAATCGCCGCACTCCAAAAAGGCTGGCTGCCTCAGGGCTAACGCGACGAATCCGACGCATCGCTGCGCAGCGGGATCTCGACCACGGTGACCGATCGGGCGGGCAGGCGGACTGGGAAGAGGCGGCCGGCGATCGGCAACGGCACGTCGCGAATCTGGCCGGGGGCGGGATCTTCGCCGGCGGCCGGGGCGTTGGTCAGGCGGCCTTCGAGGATGTGGAGCGTGCCGGCATCCTCGGGCGGCGTCGGAAGCGACGAGACGTCGACGGCAAGGTCCAGCGGCGAGTCGAAATGGCGGTTGATGCAGTGCAGGTAGAGTTTCCGCTGGTCGCGAGTGGCCAGGATGTCGAGGTAGGCCGCGGAATCGGCCGGGCCGATTCCACGCCATCCGATACGGTTGCTCGTAACGCGGCACGTTCTCCAGGTCGAGTTGAAGCCGCTGGTTGCCGTGATGCAGGCCGTAGAGCATCGTGACCTGGCCGCTGGGGACCATGTAGGGAGCGACCCGGCCGCGGCGGTCGCAGCAGATGGCGTGGATGCCCCAGCCGTCGCCGATGAGCATCGATTGGGCGGCGATCTGGACCGTGTCGCCCTGACGCATGATCGCGTGGAGAATGCCCGCGGCCCCGACCCCCTTGGCAAACAGCGAGTCCAAGGCCGCGCGGCCTGCGTAGCGACGGGCCCCACCAGCCGTTCCAGTTCCATTCGGTCATGGCCACCGGGTAGCCCAGCCGGCGGGCCTGTTCCAGGTCGCCATTGGCGAGGATCGATTGTCCGGCCGCATCGATCCCGGGCAGCGTCACCCAGGCGTACCAGATGTCCTTGGCCGTCAGGTCGGCGACGGCGACTTGCTCGCTGCCGCGCCGGACCTCGGCGATCTGCCACGGCTGGTAATGGTGGACCGCAAAGTAGGCGATCCGATCGCCCAGCTCGCGATGAATCCGCGCGGCAAGCTCGGCGGGCTGGCCGTCGACGATCAAACGGACCGCCGGGTCGACGGCGCGGATGGCCTCGACATATGCCTTCAAGGCCGCGAGGTACTGGTCCTGGCTGACGTCGCGCGTGAAGGCCCAGGATTCGTTGCCGATTTGAATGTACTTCACGCCGTAGGGCGCCGGATGGCCGTTGCGGGCGCGGAGCCGCGGCCAGGCGGCCAGTTCGCCGGGCAACTCGGCGTCGGCCGCGGCGTTGCAGTAGGCGACCAGCTTCGCGGCATGTAGGGCGCCCGCCTGCGGGCCTTGCCGGCTCAGCAGCCCCTCGCGGAAATTGACGACCACGATCGGCTCCATCGCGAGCTCGCCGCACAGCCGGAGGAATTCGTCGTAGCCGAAGTTGTTGCCGACCTGGTTGCCGGTGTGTCCCGTCGTGATCGGCCGCTCGGCGCTGCGGCCGGGAACGTTGTCGATCATGTCGAGCCAGTCGATGTAGTCGACGTCGGTGCCGCCGGGAAAACGCACGATGGGAATCTGCATCTCGCGGATCAACCGCTTGGCCTCGGGCCGCAACTCGCGGGTGCCGGGAATCAGGGACCCTTCGGGGCCGATCTCGCCGCCCCAACTCGGTCGCTCCATGAATTGGCCGAACAGCCGCGCGTCGATCCCGTGCAGAACGACGTCGCGGACCTTCACCGACACCGCCGCGGCGGGCTCTTCGGCCATCGCCACGCCGGCGACGCCGCCTACGATCGCAAGAACCGCCACACGCAACACTGCCAAGATATCGAGCGATCGCATTCGGGCGTCTCCTTTTCGTGCGGTTCCGGGTCCAACTTGCAACGGCAGGCAATCCGCCTGCTCAGGCCACACTCACGGACGTCTCGCCAAGTGGGGCGGCGTTGGAACGTGTGCGAACGCTCACGACATGCCGTGCCAACGTGCCCGCGAAAGCACTGCTTCTGCGAAGCAGTGGCACACGCCAGCCAGCACGAGTTCCCGCGCCGGTCCAGCTAGCTGAGTCTACGGAGCGAAACGCGCATGTCAACAAACGAGGTTCCGTGGATCGAAAGTTGCACGCCTTGCCGCAGCGGTGTACGATGCAGGTCGATATCGGCGGGCCAATATTGTGCGCCGCTTTCCACGCAAGAACCAACCGGGGAGAAACGTCATGGACAGAATCATCTGCACAGCGATGTGCACGATTGCGATGTGCATCGTGCTGTTGGGTGCGGCCGCCGGATGGTCGCCTGCGACGGCGGCCGAGGAGGACTTCGCGCCGATGCCGGGCGAACAACAATTGCCCCTGGCGATGCACGCCGCCATGAAGGATTTGCCCCGGATCACCGTGGGCCGCAAGGATGCCGACCTGGTGGGCGCCGACAACCGCGCGCTTCAGGCGGCGGTCGACTACATCGCCGGGCTCGGCGGCGGCGTCGTCGAGATCGGCGAAGGCGAGTACCTCATGCACGATTCGCTCCACCTGCGCGCGAACGTCACGGTCCGCGGGGAGCGAGGCAAGACGGTCCTCCGCAAAGCCGACGGCGCGGTCACGCCCCTGGCGCTCGACGGCGACTTCGGCGAGGAGCAGATCACGCTCGAGGACGCCCGCGGGTTCGCCCGGGGTGCGGCGTGACCGTTTGGGACGATCGCGCCGGAGGGTTCCACACGACCGTCGCGCGCATCACCGGCCAGCGCGGCAACACGCTGGCCATCAGCACTCCGCTGGGGGCCGACTGCATGGTCGGCAACAACGCCCGGGCGGCGACCGTCTTTCCGGTCGTCAGCGGCTACGATCTGCAAGGCGTGCGGGTGGAGGGTCTGACGATCGACGGCAATCGGCAGGCGAACGTCCACCTCAACGGCTGTCGCGGGGCGGGGATCTTCCTCTATCGCGCGTTTGGGACGGTCATCGAGGGCTGCACCGTCCGCAATTTCAACGGCGACGGGATCAGCTTCCAGCAGTCGAACGACGTGAGCGTCGTCGATTGCCTCAGCGAAGACAACGCCTCGCTGGGCATCCATCCCGGCAGCGGGTCGCAACGCCCCACGGTGCGTCGGTGCATCGCCCGGGGCAACGGCGAAGACGGCCTGTTCCTCTGCTGGCGGGTGCGATTCGGCACGTTCGAAGACAACCTGCTGGAGCAGAACGGGCGTTTCGGCATCTCGATCGGCCACAAGGACTCCGACAACCTCCTGCGGCGAAACCGCGTGCGTCTGAACAGCGAGGACGGCGTCTTCTTCCGCGACGAGACCCTCGGCATGGCCGCCCATCGCAATCGCCTGGAGGAAAACACGATCGAGGACAACGGGACCGCGAGCCAGGCCGCCGGCATCCGCGTCCGCGGCGATACCAACGGCCTGATCTTCCGGGGCAACGTGATCCGCGACACCCGGCCCGAGGCGTCGCGGACGCAAACCACGGGAATTCTCATCGAAGAACGGGTCGCCGAGGTGACGTTGGAGCGAAACGCGATCGATGCCAAGACGCCTATCGACGATCGGCGGCCCGGGAAGTGATCGTCATCGGCGAGCATCGTGCCGGCCGGGTCCGAACACGTTTACCGGACCATTCGCACGAGCCGGACGCCGCAAATAGAAAAAGCCCGGCGTCGGGCGAACCGAAGCCGGGCCGGGGGTGAGGGGGGAAACGGTTGTCGGCGCCAAGCCCTTGGCGGCTAAGCGCTCTTGGTCTTCGGTTCCGGCAGCGGGAACAACTTGCTCGCGGCCGTAGACGATGTCGTCGGTGATGAGGTACTTGGTCTGCTCGGGCTGGTCGGGCAGCTCGAACATGATGTCGAGCATCACCTCTTCGATGATCGACCGCAGGCCGCGGGCGCCGGTGTCCTTCTCCATGGCCCGCTCGGCGATCGCCCGCAAGCGCCTCGTCGGTGAACTCCAGCTCGGCGTTCTCCATGCGCGAACAGCGCCTGGTACTGCTTGACCAGGGCGTTCTTCGGCTCGGTCAAGACGCGGACCAGCGCGTCGACGTCCAGCGGGCGCAGCGGCGAGACGACCGGCAGCCGGCCGACCAACTCGGGAATCATGCCGAACTGCGAGGATGTCGTCGCTGGTGACCTGCGGCAGCAGGTCGCCCAGTTCCATCTGATCGTGGCCGACGCCCTCCTGGCGCGAAGCCGATGGTCCGCTTGCCCAGCCGCTTGCCGATGATGTCGTCGAGGCCGACGAACGTGCCGCCGCAGATGAACAGGATGTTGTCGTGTCCATCTGGATGTATTGCTGCTCGGGATGCTTGCGGCCGCCTTGCGGCGGCACGTTGGCCGACGGTCCCTTCGAGCATCTTCAGCAGGGCCTGCTGCACGCCTTCGCCCGACACGTCGCGGGTGATCGAGACGTTCTGGCTGGTCTTGCCGATCTTGTCGATCTCGTCGATGTAGAGCACGCCGCGCTGGGCCGCTTCGATGTCGAAGTCGGCGGCGTGCAGCAGCTTCAGCAGCAGGTTCTCGACGTCCTCGCCCACGTAGCCGGCCTCGGTCAGCGTGGTGGCGTCGCCGATGGCGAACGGCACGTCGAGGATCCGGGCCAGCGTCTGGGCCAGCAGCGTCTTGCCGGAGCCGGTCGGGCCGATCAGCAGGATGTTCGACTTGTCGATCTCGACGTCGGAGCCGTTCGCTGCCGTGCATCAGCCGCTTGTAGTGGCTGTGGACGGCCACGGCCAGCACCTTCTTGGCGTGCTCCTGGCCGATGACGTACTGGTCGAGCTGGCTGACGATCTCGCCGCGGCGTGGGGATCTTGGTGAACAGCTGCTTGCTGGTGCCGCGGCGGCGGCGTTCCTGTTCGAGGATCGACTGGCACAGGTCGATGCACTCGCCGCAGATGTAGACGTCGCCGGGCCCTTCGACCAGCGGTCCGACGTCGCGATAGCTCTTGCGACAGAAGGAACAGAAGGCGTTTTTCTTGGTGGTGCCGGTTCCGCGGCGTCCGGCGTTGAAGTCCCGTCCTGAAGGCATGCCTGTTCCTCTTCACGTTCCGCCGGGTCCGAACTGATCGTGGCCGGGGGAAAGCGGTTAGTCTGATCCTGACCTGGGTATTGCTCGGACGGCCAGACTTCACCCAAGGAGTCGGCCGCGGGGCCTCCGTGTCCACTCTCACATCGAGCTGTACCACACTGGTGTTTCTACGGCCGATTGGCGGCGGAAGTTTGCGGGCTCCGCCCTGCCAAACCTGTCGGAGCCGTCAGAACCGCCCGAACCGAAGCGTCCGGAGCGATTGGCACGGCTCGTCCTAACCCGTTTCGCCCTTATCCCTTAACTCTTCCTCGAGTCGCGCCGCCAACGTAGTTTTAATTGTTCGGAATTCTTCGTCGCTTAGCTCACCCCGGGAGTGCGATTCGCGGAGTTTTGACATCAATTCGCTGGCGGTCGGTTCCTGTTGTGCCGTCTTGGCACGAATTTTCCCGACCACGTAAGCCGCCACCGCCACCAGCGCGGCCAGAATCGCCGCAGAGACGATCAATTCCTCGGCCCGCGGCCCGCAGCAGTTGATCCATAGAACCACCCGCCTCACACCGCGTCATTGTCCCCAGACCGGGTGATCCAACCATTTTCCGTATTATGCACATTGGGCAAGGCCAAGTCCAGGAACATCGCCGCGATCGCCCCATTTTCGCAGCGAATCAGCGCACTGGCGGCGATGGGACACCTTTGTCGTTTCCATTTCGGCCGTTAAGGGGGCACCGGGTGGGAAAAAGGGGGACAGGCACCGTGGCAGCGATGTTTCTCCTGCTGCCAAAGCGACTTGGGCCACGGAGCCAGCTCCCCCTTTTTCCGCCGACCAGATGCGGTCAGTACTAACCGTTCACGGGCTTGTTGACAGATCTCGCCACGGACCGTACCTTGGCAGCGTCCGCAAGAGCGTGGAAAACTCTCAAATCCTCAAATCCTCAGATCCCCCAATTCCTACAAATGTCCAAAGACAGAACCCTTTCCCGTATGCTGACTTCCGGCGTCGTGGCCGTGCTCTCGCGCACCCAACGGCGACGTGTTGGCCGACGTGGCCGACGCCCTGCTGGCCGGCGGCGTGGAGGCGATCGAGATCACCTTTACCGTGCCGGGCGCCCATCGCGTGCTCGAACAGACGGCCGACCGGCTGGGCGACAAGATCCTGCTGGGGGCCGGCACGGTGCTGGACCCCGAGACGGCCCGCACCGCCCTGCTGGCCGGGGCCGAATTCATCGTTTCGCCCACGGTCAACCTCGACGTGATCCGGCTCTGCCGCCGCTACGACAAGGCGGTGCTGCCCGGGGCCTTGACGCCGACCGAGGTCCTCACGGCCTGGGAGGCGGGCGCCGACGTGGTGAAGGTCTTCCCGTCGGACCTGACCGGCCCGAAGTACCTCAAGGCGTTGCACGGCCCGTTGCCCCAGGTCCGGCTGATGCCCACCGGGGGGGTCGATCTGGGGACGGCGGCCGATTTCCTGCGTGCCGGGGCCTGTGCCCTGGGCATCGGCGGCTCGCTGGTCGAGGCCAAGGCCGTGGCCGCCGGCGACATGGCCCGCATCGAGTCGCTGGCGCGGCAGTACATCGAGATCGTGCGGAAAACGCGGGCGGAGATGCGTTAGTCGTAGTGGCTAATAACCGCGGTCATCTCTCGCCGTGTGCCACTGCTTCGCAGAAGCAGTGAATCAGCCGGGCGCTGCCTGCACTGCTTCTGCGACAGCAGTGGCACACGCATAAATCCCCATCTGCGTGAGACACTGCGTGAGTTGCCTCCGACCCGGTGGTGGCGTTATTGTAGAGGTACGGCGTGGGCGTAGTGTGTCACGGCTTTGCAGAAGCAGTGAATCCGCGTTGCCAGCACTGCTTCTGCGAAGCAGTGGCACACGCAGAATCCCCATCAGCGCGGCCGTCGACATCAAATCTCCCGGAGCCCCGATCATGCCCATCGACTTCACTTGCCCCCATTGCGGAACGAAAACGAACGTGGCGGACCAGTATGCGGGCCAGAGCGGGCCGTGTGCCCAGTGCGGCCAGACGGTCACCGTTCCTTATCCGGCGGTCCGGCGACCTATGCCGCCCCGTCGCGGCGATTGTCGGGTGTCCTCACTGGCGTTGGTCATCGTGGTTTGCGTGCTCGGGGTTACGGTGGTCTGCGGCGGGATCCTGGCGGCGCTGCTGTTGCCGGCGGTCCAATCGGCCCGGGAGGCGGCCCGGCGGGCGGCCTGCATGAACAACATGAAGCAGATCAGCTTGGCATTGATGAACTACGAGACCGCCAACGGCCATTTTCCGCCGGCCTACGTGGCCGACGAGAACGGCCGGCCCATGCACAGTTGGCGCGTGCTGATCCTGCCGTACCTCGAACGAACAAGCGCTCTACGATGCCTACAATATGGATGAGCCCTGGGACAGCCCCGGCAATCGGGCCCTGGCCAACTCGATGCCCATGCCCAGCGTCTTCCGGTGCCCCAGTTCGGCCAACACGCCGGGCAGCCAGGAAACCAGCTACGCCATGATCGTCGGGCCCGGCACGATCTCCGACGGACCGACGTCCAGCAAGATGCAGGACATCAAGGACGGCGCCTCCAATACGATCATGTTCGTCGAGGTCTCGGGCGACGGGATCAACTGGATGGAACCGCGGGATCTCGACGCCAAGGCGATCAGCTACATGATCGACGACGGCACCGGACAGGGCATCCAGAGCGATCACCCCGGAGGTGCGGGCGCCGCGATGTGCGACGGCTCGGTGCGTTTCCTCGACGGATCGACCGACCCGGAAACGCTCCGCAGCATGAGCACCATCGCCGGCGGCGAAGGTCGATCAGACATCGCCGTTCTAGATCGACGTGCGGCACGCAGCTTCCGACCTCTTGAGACGGCAATCGCTCCGGGGACCCGATTCTGACCTCGCCGATCCTCCCCTTCACTTTCCCAGCTTCCGTAATCGTCATTTCCAGCTTAAGCCGCACCACCGCTAAAGCCGATACGTGTCCCGAGAGGGCGTCTTCGGCCTGCGCAGCCATCGCAGCCACGACTCCCGCAGGCTTGGGTCCACGGCTTCCCGACGCGGAGGAAACGCGATATGTGGCTTGCACCGATCGTCAAGATACTGGTCCTGACGGCCTTGGGCACGGAGGCGGGGGCCGACGCACCGGCCGACCAGGCATTGCCTCAATCGATCGCCACGCGGCAGACGCTTTTTGCCATCCCGTTCCGGATCGACGAGCCGACCCAGCCCGGTCAGGAGCCGGTCGAGGTCCAGTTGTTCGTCTCCGGCGATCGGGGCGCGAGCTGGCACCTTTACGCCAAGGCGGCGCCGGGCCAGGGGAGCTTCATGTTCCGCGCCGGCGGCGACGGCGAATTCTGGTTCGTCGTGCGGACGATGGATCGTTCGGGCCAGCTTCGGCCCGAGCGGGTCGTTTCGCCCGGACTGAGGGTGGTGGTCGATACGGCCCTGCCGAAGCTGGAGCTTCAAGCCCGGCGGGGCGCGGCCGGCCAGGTCTCGGCCATCTGGCAGATCGACGAGCAATCGCTCGACAGCGGCAGCCTGTCGATCCAGTATCGCACCGGCGACCAGTCGCCCTGGCAGGCGATCGCCCTGGATCCGCAGAGTCTCCGCACCAACGGCACGATTCACTCCGGAGAGGTGGCCTGGCTGCCCGAGGCCGGCACGGGCCCGGTGCAGATCCGCGCCGAGGTGTCCGATCGGGCGGGCAACGTGGCCGTCAGCCACGCCCAGCTCGAAACGATCCCGGCCGCCGGGACTTTGCCGCAAATGGCCGGCACGCCGCCGCCAACCGGCGGCTCGCAGCCCCTGACCTCGGCCGCGATGCGGGTTCCGCCTGGCGCGCCGGCACCCCGGCAACCAGCGGCGCCGCATGGCCCACCGATCAAACGCTCAACCGTCCGGCGCCGAGCCAGGCCGGGCTGTCGCCGCTCGATGGTCCCTATGCCGCCGACATGCCGCCGGCAAGCGCTCCGACCGGTAGTCTTGTGCCGACGAATCCCGGGCCGGCGTCCGGCGCCGTGGCCGCGGGAACCTATCCGCCGGTCGCCAATCAGTACGTCGCCCCCGGCAGCGCGGCCGCGCCGCCGGGCACGACCGCGTCGCCCTCGGCCGACAGGCCGCGGATGGTCAGCTCGCGGCTCTTCGAGTTGGAGTACGACGTCTCTTCGGTCGGGCCCTCGGGCCTGGCGCGGGTCGAGCTTTGGGGCACCGAGGACGGCGGCCAGAGCTGGCGGAGTTTCGCGCTGGACGACGACAACCGCAGTCCGTTGCTGGTAAGCGTCGAGCGGGAAGGAATCTACGGCTTCCGTGTCGTGGTGACCAGCGGCGCCGGACTTGGCGGCCAGCCGCCCGCACGGGGCGAATTGCCCGACATCATCGTCGGCGTCGACACGACCAAGCCGACCGCCCGGATCCTCGCGGCCGACCAGGGGGCCGGCTCCGAGGCGGGCAATCTGATCATCACCTGGGAGGCGGCCGACCAGATGCTGGCCGTCCGACCGATCACGCTCTCGTTCAGCGAGAGCTCCGGCGGACCGTGGACCACCATCGCCACGGGCCTGGAGAACACGGGCCGCTATGTCTGGCCGATCGACGAGCGGCTGCCGCGGAACCTCTACCTCCGCGTCGAGGCCCGCGACGAGGCCGGCAATTCGGGCGTCAGCGAAACGAACCAGTCCGATTACACTCGACCGATTCCGCCCCGCCGGCCTGATTCGCGACGTGCGGCCCATGAGCCAAGCGTCGCGGCCGGCCGCACCCAGCCGGTACGGATTGCGTTGATCGGTCGCCCGGGGGTCAGGGCCTGCCGGTGGCGATACGACGTTTTTGGCGATTTTTCCGCTTGCCTTTTTCGGCCGGCGTGCGAAAATCAAGAAAGTGGGCGATTACCCACCAGCCAATGACGATGTTAGAGAACATGAGTCGGACGCAGACCAGCTTTTTTTGCTTTTACTTTAGCCCCCAAGGTCGCGGGGTCGGAGGTGGTTTGTAGACGCGTGCGACAACCCACGAACTTCCAAGAGCCCCGAGGCCAACGATGGCTTTCGGGGCTTTTTTCGTTGACTGACCAGGAGTATTTCCAATGATCGTCGTGATGAAAAAAGGGGCCACGCCAGAGGAGATCGAGCACATGATCCAGCGCGTCGAACAGCTCGGGCTGAAGGCGCATCCGATCTATGGCACCGAGCGGACCGTGATCGCCGCCATCGGCGAGAAACGCGACGAGTACCGCCAGTCGCTCGAAAGCGGGCCGGGCGTGGCCGAGGTCGTGCCGATCCTCGCCCCCTACAAAGTGGCCAGCCGCGAGGTGAAGCCGGAGCCGACCGTCGTCCGCGCCGGCAGCCTCGTCGGTGGGCAACGGCCACCTCGGCATGATCGCCGGGCCGTGCTCGGTCGAAAGCGAGGAGCAGATCCTCGCCACCGCCCGGGCGGTCAAGGCCGCCGGGGCCACGGCCTGCGCGGCGGGGCGTTCAAGCCGCGCACCAGCCCGTACAGCTTCCAGGGCCTGAAGGAGGACGGGCTGAAGATGCTGGCCGCGGCCCGCGACGAAACCGGCCTGGCCGTGGTCACCGAAGTGATCGCCGCCGAGGACGTGCCGCTGGTGGCCCGCTACGCCGACGTGCTGCAGATCGGCGCCCGCAACATGCAGAACTACCGCCTGCTGGAAGCGGTGGGCGAGCCGGGCAAGCCGGTGCTGCTGAAACGCGGCCCCAGCGCCACGATGGACGAACTGCTGCTGGCCGCCGAATACATTCTCAACGCCGGCAACCCGAACGTGATGCTCTGCGAGCGCGGCATCCGCACCTTCGAGACCCACACCCGCTTCACGCTTGCCGCTGGCCACGGTGCCCTACCTGCACGAACGCACGCACCTGCCGGTGGTGGTCGATCCGAGCCACGGCACGGGCCATACGCAGCCTGGTGCCGCGGATGGCGGCCGCCGCCGTCGCCGCCGGGGCCGACGGCCTGATCGTCGAGGTCCACCCCGATCCCGAAACGGCCCTGAGCGACGGCTACCAGTCGCTGAACTTCCAGCAGTTCGAGCAGTTGATGACGCTCTGCCGCCAAGGTGGCCGAGGCCGTGGGCAAGAAGATCGCCCCGAACGCATAGGACATGTGGAGCACGTTTCCAACGTGCTTGACACAATGGCCGTGGAGCACGTTTCCAACGTGCCTGACACGTTGGAAACGTGTCCCACGGCAATCGCGCGTCAGTCATTTCCTCCGCACCCGGGGCCACCGTCGTGGAATAGGGACATGCACCATCGCCACAAGGCCTTTGCCCTACGCTGGAACGATCGGGCGACGGAACCAGTCCACTTTTCTGCGACGACGGCGGGAAAATGGCTTGCCGGGGGGAGATCTGGTATACTGCACGGCCGAGACCGTGGGAGTCTCGACCGGACCTGCCTCGACCGCCCCCTGCAAGGAGACCCGCCATGCGCATGCTGAGCGTTTTCGCCCTGCTTCTGTCCTCGGCACCGTGTCTTTGGATTGCCCAAGCGGCGGCTGGCGACCGGCACGCCGCGCGAAGCGATCGACCGCGGCCTGATCGCCCGGGCGGTTGGCGACGGCAAGGTCTATCTCGGCTGGCGGCTGCTGGACTCCGACCCGGCCGGCGTGGCCTTCAACGTCTATCGCCAGCAGGCCGGCAAGCCGGCGATCAAGCTCAACGCCGAGCCGATCCGGCAAACGACCGATTTCGTCGACTCGGCCGCTCCGCAGGAGGGCGAGTGCTCCTGGCTGGTCCGCAGCGTCGTCGACGGCCAGGAAGGACCGGCCGCCAGCACGCCGCCGGTGAAGGGCTCCCGCGTCCGACCTCCCCTATGTCTCCATCCGCCTCGACGGCGACCACACGTTCCAGAAGGTCGGCATCGCCGACCTCGACGGCGACGGCCGCTACGATTACGTCATCAAGCAGCCCAACGTCAACATCGACCCCTACTACAAGCCCGGCTACTGGAAGAAGAGCCAGGACACCTACAAGCTCGAGGCCTATCGGGCCGACGGCAAGTTCCTCTGGCGCCACGACCTGGGCTGGGCGATCGAAGAGGGCATCTGGTACTCGCCCTATCTCGTCTACGACCTCGACGGCGACGGCAAGGCCGAGGTGGCCGTGAAGACCGGCGAAGGCGACCCCCGCGACACGGACGGCCGCGTGTTCAGCGGCCCGGAGTACCTGACGATCCTCGACGGCCAGACCGGCAAGCCGGTCGCGCGGATCGACTGGCCCTCGCGCGACGGTTTCGCCGAGGGGCGCTCGGAGCTGGATGCCTACAACTACGCGGCCCGCAACCAGTTGCGGTGGCGTATCTCGACGGCAAGACGCCCTGCCTGATCGTCGAGCGCGGCACCTACAACATCATGAAGACGATCGCCTATCAGTATCGCGACGGAAAGCTCGCCGAGCTTTGGCGTTGGGACAACACAGTCGGCCGGCAAGACGTACTGGGGCCAGGGCGCCCACTGGATGCACTCGGCCGACGTCGACGGCGACGGGCGCGACGAGGTGCTCCTCGGCTCGTGCGTGCTGGACGACAACGGCAAGCCCCTCTGGACCACCGGCCTGGGCCATCCCGACCACTTCTACGTCGGCGACATCGATCCGACTCGCCCCGGGCTGGAAATCTACTACGACATGGAGACCGCCCAGAAGCAGCGCAACGGCATGTGCCTGGTCGAGGCCGCCACCGGCAAGATCCTCTGGGGCTACGAGGGTCCGACGCGGCACATCCACGGCCAGGGCATGTGCAGCGACATCGACGCCGCCCACCCCGGCTCCGAGTGCTACGGCGCCGACACCGACGCCGAGAAGAAGTTCGCCTGGGCCCGCCTCTGGTCGGCCCAGGGCCAGGTGATCTCCGAGGAGAACCTCGACGGTTTCAGCCCCAAGGCCGCCTATTGGGACGCCGATCCGCAGCGCGAGCTGGTCATCCGCGGGCGGATCGTCGACTATGGCGAGCCGACGGACAAGAGCCTGCTGGGCAAGCAGGTCGAGGGCACGATCGTGGCCGTGGCCGACATCCTGGGCGACTGGCGCGAGGAGATCATCACCAGCGTGGCCGGCGAGTTGCGGATCTACACCACCACCATCCCCGCCACCGACCGCCGCCCGTGCCTGATGCAAGACCCGATCTACCGCATCGACGTCGCCAACGCGGCGATGGGCTATTTTCAAGTGCCGATGACCAGCTACGATCTGGCCACGCAGCGCGGACAAGCGGTAAGGCCGTCTATGTGGAGCACGTTTCCAACGTGCCGGGCGCTGTTGGAAACGTGCTCCACGGGCTGCCGAACGGGCATTTTTGGCCCCCCGACTCTCGCAACCCCTTACGCCGTCGCAACATAAATTCGGTCAAAATCAGCGCCCATCACCCGGAGGAAACGCGGCTTCGCCGGGTATGCTGGCAACCATCGCGGAGTATGGTGAAGATGGATACCTGGAATACTGGCAGCAATTACGGGAGAATGATGTTGTTGTAGTAAACGATTGGGATACCGCCTACTATACCAACTTTAGTGGTTCATCGGGCAGGGGTTCACAACCCATGGTTGTGTCATATGGCTCCAGCCCGCCAGCCGAGGTTATTTATGCTTCAGAACCACTAAATGATGCACCGACTGCATCCCTGGTGGGGAAAAACATGTGCTACCGCCAGATTGAATTCGTCGGCATCTTGAAGGGCACACAAAATCGAGCCCTGGCAGAGAAATTTATTGATTTTATGCTGGGTAAAACCTTCCAGGAGGACATGCCGCTGCAAATGTTTGTTTATCCGGTCAATCAAAATGCAGTTCTGCCAGAAGCATTTGTACAATATGCCCAGCAGCCTGAAAGCCCTGCCTTACTTTCCCCTGAACTGGTTGCCGGAAATCGTGAAAAATGGGTGCAAGCCTGGGATGAAACCGTTTTAAGATAATTGGGTATTCATGAAGCCTGGTATTAGAAATCACACTGCATTAATCCTTTGGCTGTTACCTGTATTATTCCTGGTGGTGTTTTATTTTCAACCACTGGCAGCCATATTCGGCAGAGTTGGCGAACAAACACTGCTGGATGGGTTTGGGGCATTCAACCTGGCGCGAATTGGTAACAGCCTTGGTTTTACGCTGTACCAGGCATTTCTTTCAACCCTGATAACCCTGGCATTGGGACTCCCGGCTGCTTTTGTTTTTGCCCGGTACGATTTCCCCGGCAAGCGATTATTAAGGACGCTGTCCACCATCCCGTTTATTCTGCCGACCGTGGTGGTGGCAGCTAGCCTGACTACATTATTGGGATCACGCGGTTGGGTTAATGTCATCCTGATGAACTTGTTCAATCTCGAAACGCCGCCAGTTCTATTTGTCAACTCGCTTGGTGCGATTCTTACAGCCCATGTGTTTTACAATATTTCGGTCATCATTCGCCTGGTGGGTACAGCATGGTCGCAACTGGATACTCGCCTGGTACATGCTGCCAGGGTATTGGGAGCTTCATCCAGAAAGGCATTTTTGGAAGTCAGCCTGCCTTTGTTGCTGCCGGTCATTCTTTCAGCCACCCTGCTGGTTTTTATGTTCGATTTCACCAGTTTTGGCGTGGTGCTGTTATTGGGTGGTCCACAGAACGCAACCCTGGAAGTTGAAATTTATACGCAAACCATGTACTTTCTCAATCTACCCATGGCAGGATTATTGTCGATTGTTCAACTGGTTATTTCTTTTGGCATCATGATGCTATATACCCGCCTGGGTAAACGGGATATTAACTTTCACCACGCTTGCAGGAGGAGGGAACCCGCAAGGCTGTAAAATGGAAAGAAAAGTTGTTGGTTGCCGCAGTTTGCATTGGATTAATCATCATGCTGGTGGTTCCTTTGGTGTCTCTTGGAGCGAGATCGATAACCCGTCTGGATGCTAATCGCGGCGAGCGAGGTGAAGTCCAATCCGGATTAACCCTGGATTACTACCGTCTATTATTTATTAACCAACGCCAGTCCTTATTTTATGTTCCACCGGCCGCGGCAATTCGCAACTCAATATTCTATGGATTAATTACAGTTCTCATTTCCACGCTGTTGGGCACTCTGGCTGCTTTTGCATTGAATAAACCGGGCAGAATAAACCGCTGGATGGACCCTGTGTTAATGCTACCCATGGGAACCTCTGCTGTTACCCTGGGATTGGGGTTCATCATGGTTTTCAATAAGCCACCCATTGACATACGAACTTTCCCCATATTATTACCGATTGCCCACAGCCTGGTGGCAATTCCATTTGTTGTCCGCAGTCTCAAACCTGTTATTGCGTCCATTCCTCTCAATCTGAAACATGCTGCCTCGGTACTGGGTGCCACACCGTTCAGGGTTCTGCGGGAAGTGGATTTTCCCATAATCTCAAAAGCGCTTACCGTATCAGCCATATTTAGTTTTACGATTTCTCTTGGTGAGTTTGGTGCAACTTCATTCTTAGCCAGACCAGAAATGCCCACAATTCCGATTGCCATCTTTCGCTATCTTTCACAGCCAGGAGCCTCAAATTATGGTCAGGCAATGGCAATGGCAACGATTTTAATGCTGGTATGTGCCATTTCTGTAATCTTGATGGAATGGTTGGATGGCAGCACATTTTTGCGAAGTTGAGGATTTATGCTCTCAGTTCAAGATATTACAAAATCGTATGAAGGTAAACCTCTCCTCAAGGGGATTTCGTTTGAAGTCCATGAGGGTGAAACTGTATGCCTGTTAGGCCGTCGGGAAGCGGAAAATCCACCCTTTTACGGATAATTGCCGGGATCGAAACTCCGGAAAGCGGCAGGGATTTCTGGAATGGCGAAGACCTGACAGATGTGCCCGTTCATAAGCGCGGGTTGGGATTGATGTTTCAAGATTATGCGCTCTTCCCTCATAAAAATGTTTTTGAGAATGTTGCCTTTGGTTTAAAGATGCAGGGCATCAATTCCCAATCCATCAACAAAAGGGTGGGTGAAGCCCTGGAATTGGTTAATTTGAGTAAATTTGCGAAAAGACAGGTAACCGACTTATCAGGCGGCGAACAACAACGGGTGGCGTTAGCCAGAGCATTGGCACCCAACCCAAAATTGATCATGTTTGACGAACCTTTGGGTGCATTGGATAGAACCTTGCGGGAACAACTGTTAAACGAGCTGAGAGATTTACTCCATGTGACCCGCATTCCAGCGATTTATGTTACCCATGACCAGGAAGAAGCATTTGCAATAGGACAGGAAATCATCCTGACCAATGAAGGGGTGATTGTACAAAAAGGAAAACCGGAGGATGTTTACCAGCATCCGGCGAATGCCTGGGTCGCCCAATTCCTGGGTCAGCCCAACCTGGTAGCGGGAGTTGTAAAAAGCCTCAATCCATTGCGTATTGAAACCGAAATAGGCAGCCTGAGTATTCACCAACCCCAATGTGACAGTTTACACATTGGCAGCCAGGTGACTGTTCTCATTCCCCCATTGGCAATACAATCTGGTATTTCTGGAGAAAATATTATCAGGGGTACCATTATGGATGTGGTTTATAAAGGACAGGAGAACCAGGTATTCCTGAAAATTAAGGAATTTACACTTCAGTTTTTTAGCAGTCAATCCTATAAAATTGGTGAGCAGATCGAACTTGCACTTGACCCGAAGAAGTTATTATGCCTGGATAAGGAAAAAGAATGAAAATCGGTGATATGGTTACGGTGATAAAAAAGAATAGCCTGGGGGAAGAAGTCTGGAGTTATCCGGGTAAGATTTTGGAATGCACAGAGAATTCCATATTGCTTGAAGCATTTTTTAACCGACCAGACCTGCTATTTCATGGGATCGTCCTGGCAGAGGGGGATAGGTTTTTGGAAGTCTATTTTTCGAATCGCTGGTATAACATCTTCGAAATTCACGACAAGCAGACTGATGCACTCAAGTGCTGGTATTGCAATGTTACTTCTCCTACCAGGTTTGATGTGGATGTCGTTGATTACAGGGATCTCGCTCTTGATTTATTGGTCTACCCGGATGGGAACCAACTCGTTTTAGACGAAGATGAATTTGCGGATTTGGAATTGACAGAAGACGAAAAAACACAAGCACTGGCAGCCTTGAAAGCATTACAAACGCTTTTCAGGCAGCCAGCGCAAGTTGAACTTCGGAAATTACTTGAGGATAGTTAAGCTATATGGCTGCGAGTGCAGCGGTTACAGGATGAATATAGCTAAACCAATCCAATGTGCCGGTCAGGTTTAATATTACGATGATGGCAGCAGGCAGACAGCAGCATAATAACAAAACACCTACTACGATTAGTACAATCATCAATGTCTTGTTTTTCTTTGGTTCTTCGACAACAGGTACTTCAGGTACATATTCAGCCATGGTTTTCTCCTTAAATAATTGCTATTTTCCAATTGAAATTGGTTAATACCCGGAATTGGTTATTTCACTTAAAAGACCCGCACCACCACAAAGTGCAATGCCCATCAGGGGAAGCACAATTGCGAGAATTATGGCAATGATAGTGCCAATTACATTTATATAACCGAGAATCAATCCAGCAGTTGCCATACCCCCGCCAGTAACTGTTCCGCCACTTTTCTTTATTTCATTTTTCGCGACATGCCCACAAATGATCGCAACTAATCCACCTATTCCAAAAAATCCCAACCAGCCCAAAATACCTCCCACCAGGCTTATGATTGCCCAGGTGCTGGTTTGGGTGGGAGCAGGGGGATAATATGGCTGCTGTGGGGGTTGTTGGTAATATGATTGTCCCATTGTTCCTCCTTGAATTTGTCACTACAGATGCTTATATTATATATCAACCTTATAGAAAACTGGACCAGGTTCCTGTAAGCAAAAAGCGAACCAAATCGAAGACCGCAATTTGGAACAGGGCAGTGGTGAAACCGCAGGCGAAAACAGGGATGGCTTCTTTCCAGTGAGAAAACGCGTTTTCCCTTTTTAATACGAGTGTCCATAATATGGAGTAAACGCCTGTCAGAATTGCCAGAACCGTCAGACTGCTGATAATCGCCAATGGGTATAACAAAAGGATGTTCTCTGAATATGCCGCAGCACTGACCAGTAGTGCAGCAAGACATCATAAGTCCGAAATCGCGCCATCTTGAGAGGACAGGTTCAAGCGAATATTCTTTCCAAAGCGTTTGGTTTACCGTCGGATAGACAATCAAGGCAATGTTGATACCCATTCCGGTACCGGTTAATAACCTGAGCCAATTTTGGGGTTGATACAGGTGAGGGGCAAATTGGAAGAAATGCAGGTATGAATTCACTCCGTCAAAGCCAAAAGCAAGAACAAATGCGACCATTATCGGAATGAACTTGCGGGCAGGAAAACCACCCCGTTTTCCATTGCGAAGTTGAAGCAGTATACCTGTAAATGCTCCCAGGTACATACCAGAACAACGCGCACACATTGGAACAGGACGATCATCCAGGTGAAATGACCGTTCAGGGATTCGGTGACAAACCGCATAACCGATGGCATCCGCTTTTCCAAGCAAACCTGGAGGAGAAAAATACAGCCATGCTCCCAGGATGATACCTGCCAATGAAATAATTATGAAAATAAAGGCGCGTGAAAGAGGTTTTCGCTCTGGCATGATTGGCGTGATTATACCTTTATCTGATGATAAAATCGGGTAGAGCAACTATTATTATGAAAATAAAACTGATAAGCCTTTTAATCGTCCTGTTACTTACTATATTGCTTGGCAGCTGCAGTACTAGACCTACCCGTTGTAACCAGTACAGCAAATCCGGTAATTATCCCTGCAAAGACGGACACACCAATAGCAATTGACTCTACTGATATTACACCCACACCCGGTCTACCTCTTATAACAAAAGAATCAGTAATCAATCCATTGACCGGATTACCAATGCAGGATCCAGGTTTACTATCAAAACGCCCATTAATCGTCAAAATTCAGAATGTACCCCGCGAAAGCCGACCGCAATGGGGATTATCCCTGGCTGACCATGTGTATGAGTATTACATTGAATATGGCGATACCCGCTTTGCTGCAGTTTATTACGGCAACCGTCCTGAGCAGGTCGGACCCATCCGATCCGCACGACATGTGGATATGCAATTAATCCAGATGTACAATGGGGTGCTCCTGTTCGGTGGTGCTTATGAAGAATTGCTCGAGACTTTGCTTGCAGCAGAATACGGTGACCGGCTTATCCGTGAAGGTCCCAATACAGAACCGGCTTTTTTCCGTTTTGAACCCGAAGGGGTTAAATTACCTGATGGTCAATACCACATTGCTTGATCCAGTTTACAAGACGTATGCCATTCAGGATATCCAACCTGATTTCACACCATTAAAGTTTCTCAGAAGAACCAGCCATAATGGAAAACCAGCGGATGTTGTTTTTATCCGTTTTTCAGGCAGCATGTATAACCGTTGGGATTACAATCCAGAATCCGGGCGCTACTACCGTTCCTCAGAAATCGTGTCTGGAATGAATGAAGAGTATGCACCACTTTTCGATCGTCTGACAGGTGAGCAAATTGCAGCCGATAACCTGGTCATTCTTTTCAGCCGTTATAACCAGGTGATTTCTGAGGGAGAGGTCTTTGATAATCCTTTGACAGGCACCGGAATTGCTTATGCTGTGCGGGATGGCAATATCTATGAACTCACCTGGTCAAGGACGAATCCTGAAGATTTGATTTCTTTAACATTCCCAGATGGTACAGAATATGAATACAAGCCGGGGAACACCTGGTTTTCGATTTTTGGTTCCCAATCTGTTTTGGAGCAGCATCAGCGCAATTGGAAATTTACTCTTTACATGCCATAAAACGGGAAATTCTTGCTTGACATGGTTAAGCGATTATGTGATACTGTTTTCAAATAGAAATGCCATCCTTACGAAGAGGAGGTGGTGTCCATTATGATAGAAAGTACTAGTTACCAACGTGGCGCTGCGGCATCCCTCCTCTCACTTCGTTGAAGTAGGGAAGTCGCAGCGAACCGGGAGAGCCGCCATTTATGGCGGCTTTCTGGTCTATATTGCGGAGTGAATACATGCCAATAGTCATCTGGTGGATCAGGCGTGACTTGCGCATTCAGGATAACCAGGCGCTTTATTCTGCCTTGCAAACCGGACTTTCTGTACTTCCAGTTTATATTCTCGACCCAAAAATCCTCAACCACACAGCACCACACAGGCATGCTTTTTTATTTGAAGGGATTGATTCCTTACAAAAAGATATTGCACAATTAAACGGGAAATTGGTTATCAAACATGGTGACCCACTGGAAGTGTTAAAAACCCTGGTTGCCGAAAAGGATGCCGTACGCATCTTTTGCGAAGCGGATTTCACACCTTATGCAATCCAGCGAGATGAACGAATTGCCCGCGAATTACCTCTCAGCGTGGTCGGTGCGCCAACAATACTTCACCCTGCTTCAGTGATTAAGATGGATGGGACGCCATATGCGGTGTTTACCCCATATAGTAAAAAATGGCGGGAACAATTCCTGGCTAAACCGATATCCATCCAGCTGCTAGAAAATATTTTTGCACAAATACAAACCGAAAGTACCCCACTGCCAGGATATATTCCTGGTAAATATTTTGTGCCTGGTGAAAAAGCAGCGCAAGAATCATTATCCCAATTCCTGGGTGGACAGGTTTATCAATATCATCAAAATCGAAATCGCCTGGATTTGGATGGAACATCACGTCTTTCCCCATACTTGAAATTTGGAATGGTTTCTGCCCGCCAGGCTGCCTGGATGGTCAGGCAAAAGCTGATAACAAATTCACCCAGCAGTGAATTGGAGGGGTGTGAAACCTGGCTGAATGAACTTATTTGGCGGGACTTTTATTCCGCCATTCTGTATTACCATCCAAATGTTTTACATCAGGCGTTTCAAGCAAAATACCGAAACCTGGATTGGCGGTATGCGCCAGATGATTTGGAGAGGTGGAAACTGGGGCAAACCGGTTACCCGGTGGTGGATGCAGGCATGCGTCAACTATTACAAACAGGTTGGATGCACAATCGTGCCCGAATGATAACCGCTTCATTCCTTGTGAAAGATTTGTTGATAAATTGGCAGGAGGGAGAAGCCTGGTTTATGCAGCAGTTAGTGGATGGTGATCCTGCATCAAATAATGGCGGCTGGCAATGGACTGCAGGGGTGGGGACTGATGCTGCACCGTATTTCAGAATTTTTAATCCAACAACACAGGGTAAAAAGTTTGATCCGACTGGAAATTACATCCGCACCTGGCTGCCTGAGCTGGCTGGTGTTCCAAATGCATATATTCATCAACCTGAACAAATGCCCCTGGACGTCCAACAACAGGTCGGTTGTGTCATAGGCAGGAACTATCCTAAACCGATGGTGGATCATGCCATAGCACGAGAACGATGTTTACAAGTGTACCGTCAGCAAAAACCTGCAGATGGTTAAAACCCTGTAGTTTTTAAAATTGAGTTCTTCAAACAATAACATTTCCAAAATTAACTTGCGAAAATCGGGGATTACCAAGTTGGGTGGCAGTCAGCCAAGATCAATATTTACTATCAATGTATTGTAATTATAACAATACCTTGACAGACATAGTAGTATGTTATATAATATCAATATGGAGTTGACATTATGAGCGAGAATAAAATTACATCCGACCTGCTGCGTGGGCATTGCGATACGATGATTTTACGGCTCTTATCAGAAGCTGATCGCTACGGATACGAGATTGTTAAGTTGATTGCCGAGCATTCGGGCGGCGAGTATGAATTAAAGGAAGCCACGATGTACTCCAGCGTTCGGAGACTCGAGGCAGACGGTGATATCGAGTGGTACTGGGGTGATGAAACTCAGGGTGGACGACGTAAGTATTTTAGGATTACCGAAAAGGGTATGACTACTTACTCTTATAACAAAAGCAATTGGGAGTATGCAAAACGCGTACTCGACAAATTATTATAAGGAGATACAGAGCAATGAACGAGAAATTAAACCAATATTTGAATGGCGTTTTTGCGCCGTACGATGGTGTAAAAAGCGTCAACGAACTAAAGGCTGATTTATTCAGCGATTTGCAGGAGCGCTTCCGCGATCTCAAAGCCGAAGGTAAGGACGATGAAACGGCATTCAAGATGACCATTGACAGCATTGGCGACATTGAACAAACAGTTCTGGAGGTCGCCAACCTCTCCCGCACACTGGAACGACAGGTACTCACGAACTTCAGCGCAAGCAACCTTCCTAAGAGCGACTTTGCTGGTGTTACCGCACATAAGGGAAAATTCGAAGCAAGCGCTCTGCAAGGCTCCGACTTTTCAAACGCCGACCTCACCGGCAGTTCATTCAAGAGTAGTGATGTGCGCGATGCTAATTTTGATGGAACGAATCTAACAGACTGCATCCTGTCAATAAATGACCTCACGGATGTAAGCTTTAACAAAACCATTCTTGTGCGCACTGAATTCAACATGTCGGGACTCGAACGGGCAAAATTCAGCGATGTGAAACTAATCGATGTCAAGTTCACCATGACCGATCTCAGAGAAACCATCTTTGAGAACTGTATATTTAACGGCGTGGACTTCAAATACTGTGACCTGCGAGGGCTGTGCCTGGACGGACTGACCTTTATTGGTGTCAAGTTTGACCGGTCAGAGCTTAAAGAAGTTTCGTTTAAAGGTGCAATTCTTAAAAATGTTTCCTTCTTTCCGGCGTTTGCTTTGACTAATAAATATTACCGTGCGATCAAAGCCATTTGCTTTGACGGTGCGATGATGGATAAGCTTACCTATGCCACTCTCAAAGGCTTGGAGGTCGATTTATCAAAGGTTACGGTTATATAAAGAAGTGAAGTAAATGCAAAAGAATCAATTCAAGGTATAAGGCTGCTGAGAACTCCAAAGAGATTCATATGCTTAATGGCGCAGATTTCAAAGTTGAGCAGGGCAATATTTTTGCCCTGCTCAACTCTATGAGTGCTGGCTAGACACCAACTGTAAGTGTTCTCACTTTGCAGATTTAATAAGTCAGTAGAACTACCAAAGTAAACGGATTCAATGTTGTGATGATATAAGACCTGTGTTTAATCCAGGTATTGTTGAACGAGGTCTTCTGCTATCTTGGCGGACGATAAAACCCCGGGTAAACCAGCGCCAGGATGGGTGCCAGCCCCAACCAGAATCAGGTTTTCAAAGTCTTCAGACTGATTGTGCGGCCGGAACCAGGCTGATTGGGTTAATAAAGGCTGGATTGAAAATGCTGTGCCTTTGAAGATGTTGAGTAAATCCCGGAAATGCAAGGGATCAATATAATGTTCTGCAATAATGTTTGCACGCAATTCTGGCAGATAATTTTTCTCCAGAAATTCCATGATAGTATCCCTATAGGGTCGGGCAGCCTTAGTCCAGTCAATTCCAGCATCCAGGTTCGGAACAGGTGAGATTACACAAAAAGATTCGCAGCCATCTGGTGCAATCGATGGATCGGTTATGGTTGGCATGTGGAGGTAGAGTGAGAAGTCGTCTGCCAAAACCTTCTTATTAAAGATGTCATTTAATAAGCCTTTATACCTTGGACCAAGGATAATATTGTTATGGGTTAAACGAGTGTCCAAATAACGGCGTTTTGTACCGAAATAAATGACAAATAAAGACATGCTGTAGCGATAATTGCGATATTTCCGATCTGTGTTTACTCGACGATTGGCTGCAGAGAGTAACTTCATGTAGGTATTGGGAGAATCCATATTGGAAACAACCATATCAGCCCGACGGATACTGCCATCTGCCAGCCGAATCCCGGTAACTCTACGCCCCTCAGTCATTATTTCCACTACTTCATTATTGAAGGCTACGGTTCCACCCAATTCCTGGAATAATTTGACCAGTCCATTTACGATACTACCGGTACCACCAGCCGTATAAGAATATTCCCCACTCTCGTTCAAGATAGTGAATCAAAGTAAAAATGCTGGAAGAATCAAAGGGATTACCTCCAACCATTAACGAGTGAAGGGTGAAAACCTGGCGAAGAAAATCATTATGAATGAACTGCGAAACATAACTGTAAACACTCTTATAAGATTGCATTTTAATGAGGTCAGGAGTTATACGCAGCATATCATCCCATGGTTGAGAATGGTTTATCCGCCAACTGTAAAAAACCTGTTTCGAATAATGTCCTGCTGGAATCCAGAAAACGATGATATCCCTCTACATCTGCTGGATTCCACTTTTCAATTTCGGAAAGAAGGGAATTTGAATTGTTGTAATCCAGGAACTTGCCTTCTGCATTGAATATCCGGTAGAAGGGATCGACGGGTAGAAATTGAAAATAATCCTCCCGCTTCTTACCAGCCAGGGTGTAAATATCATCAACCATGAATGGAGCAGTAATAACGGAAGGTCCACCGTCAAACTTGAAGCCGTTCACTTCATGGACAGAAGCGCTACCACCTGGTTTGTCACTTTTTTCAAATACTTCCACATCATGCCCTTGCGCTGCAATTCTACAGGCAGCAGCCAATCCACCAAATCCCGACCCAATAATGATGATTTTTTTCTTCACCCACACACTCCCAATGAGATTCAAATAGCCAAAATAATAAAACTATTTGATGGTACTGCCAACCGGTTCATTTTGTTCACGAGCAGGGGGAACCAGGATGTACCGCCAGACAAAAATGAAAACGAAAATTAACAAAGACCCTGCAACAATCCCTGGTGAGGAAGTTCCAAATTGACCAATCATCCATCCGCCGAGAGATGGGGCGATAACCCGGGTTGCACTCTCCAGGGAGGCTGCCAACCCCATTGTGCCGCCAATTTCAATCGGTTGGACAGATTTACTCAGGGCACTATTCAAAACTGTGTTGAGCACACCACCTGCCAATGCGATCGGTGCCAGAACTGCCAGTAAAAATAGGATTGAAGGGGCAAATGCCCAACCGAATAAGGAGAGCGCCATCAACCCGGTCGCACAGGTTATCAGGATTCCATCAGTAAATCGATTTGTCAACCTGCCAACGATAAATCCTTGAACAATAACCGATATCAATCCTACATACGCCAAGACATAGCCGGTTGTTTGCGAGTTAAGGGCAAATCGATATTGTCCATACAACGCAAATATGGTTTGGAAAAGTGAAAATGCCAAACCAAACAAAAATCGGGTGGATAGCAAAGGTCCAACATATGGACGACGTAATGCCTCTGTCAGGGAACGAAAACTTAGTTTTGGTTGCTGCGAAATTGAAATTGCTGCTTTCTTTTCAGCATTCAGCGATTCGGGCAGCCAAAAATAGATAAGTACCAAATTAATCAATCCAATAACTGCTGACACAAAAGCAGGAACAGAAAATCCCCACTGGCTTAAAATTCCTCCCGAGGCAGGACCAATTATGAACCCAAGCCCAAAGGCTGCACCAATCATTCCAAGACCCCTGGCACGGTTCTTTTCATCGGTGACGTCACTGATATACGCCTGGGCAACTGAGATGTTTCCACCTGTCAAACCTGACAATGCCCGGGCAAAGAAAAGCATGGGAAGATTTTGCGCAACCGCAAGCAGGATGAATCCAATCATATTGCCGGCAACACTGATCAATAGAATTGGCCGACGCCCAAATCTATCAGACAGTCGGCCTAAAATCGGCGCGCCAACAAGTTGAAATGCAGCATAGATGGCAACTAATAAACCGACCAGAAATGCATTTGCTCCAAAACTTTCCGCATAAAATGGAAGTAAAGGCAATATCAGGCTGAAACCCAACAGGTCAATAAATACAACCAGGAAAATGGCAAAAAGCGGTTTATTTTTCAAATGGATCGGATTCCTTTTCAACGTACCAATAATTTTTCAATTTTTTGAACTGCTTCTTTCAACGGCAATTGATTTATCACCGCAGGCAGATTTTCTGGCAAGTCAGCATATGTAAAACCCTGACCTCCCAGCAAAACAAGTGGTTTTGGTTCAGGAATATTGTCCAGTTCCACAAATAATTCTCTTACCCTGATTGCGGATTCAGTGCGAGTCGCTGAGAGTAAAATCATGCGAGGTTGTAATAAACTAAGTGTATATCCAATACCTTCCATAGAAAGGTCTGGACCTAAAAATCGTACATCCCACCCATTTTGACGTAAAAGAAGGACAAGCGTTAATATACCGACCTGGTGCTGTTCACCAGGTGCACAGGCGGCAATCACAAGACCTGGATGGTGCGGTGGGGGCGTTTGATTAATCCACCTGTGTAAGGTTTGAACTATAAGCTGGGTGGAAAAATGCTCCACCGAAATAGATAGTTCGCCGCGATGCCAGGCATCACCAATCTGAACCAGGGCAGGTTGAATAACCTCATCCAGCAGCTGTTCTATGGACATATGGATAGAAACCCGCTCAATGAGTATTTTTACTTGCTTTTCATCCATTTTGTTTAGGTGCTGGAATAATTTCTGAGCAATATCATTTGGTGATGATGCACTTTTACCTGGATTGGGCGAGAGGAGAACAGGATCCGAACCTATTTTTTGCAGTTGGGCGAGGTATTCAGCCGCGCGGCTTATGCTTAGCCCATTATTGACCTGTTCTTTCAGCCAGTGGATGGTCTGCAAATCATGTTCAGAATACAACCGATAACCCTGGTTGCCGCGCGTCGGTCTGGGGAACCCGTATCGTCGTTCCCAGGCTCGCAATGTTACCGGTAACAAGTTTGTCAGTCGTGATATTACTTTTATGTTGTACATTGGTACAAACGGATCCTGAATACTTAAGTTGTTCATAATGAGTAACCTTCTGGAGTAATCTTACATTTACAGAAGGTCTCTGTCTATGGTTTGTATAACGTATGCTTATCAAATTGATTTTAAAATTTCTGCAACTTTTTCAATCGCCAGGTTCAATGTGTCACCAAGATAGATACCGTCTATTCGATGTTGCAATTCATCATTATTGATGAACGCATATCCTCCATAAGCAAAATATGGAGGTCTCTTCATTTTATTAAGTTGGAACGGCAACTTGATGAGCTGCTGGGCAAAATCTGCCATGGTGGCGGAAAGTATAATCATGCGGGGATGTTCATCTGTCGCATAATCTACCAGGTCATCTATTGGAATATCAGCACCCAAAAATTCTACTCTGTAACCCGATTTTCGCAACAGGACAGCCATCATTAATGAACCAATTTCGTGGAATTCATCTGGTGCACAGCCAATCAGGATGAAAGTCTGCTTTTTGCTTTGAGGGGAAGGACTGCAGGATTGCTAATAGTTTTCCGCGAATAAAACTACTGGCAAAATGCTCAGTGGCAACCCGAATTTCACCTCTATACCAGGCTTCTCCAATATTCACGAGAGTTGGACTGAGAATGAGCGTAAATAAATCCAACAAGTCAAATGCAGAACTTGCATGATTAAAAACTTCCCCAGCAAGTGATTCGTTGTGCCTGGTTAATGCGGTGTAGAGTTTATTTGCATATTCAATCGATGTAATACCCGTTGGACGGGGTGCTGCGTGAGAAAATGTCGCAGTGATTTCAGGGACGTTACCACTTTGCATTAAAATACGTAATTCAGATACTGCACTTGAAATGGGAATCCCTCCATCCACCCGATTTTTAATCCAGTGTAATACAGCAATATCTTTCTCAGAATATAACCGGTAACGGTTATCAGATCGGTGTGGGCTTAGCACTTCATGGCGGCGTTCCCAGGCACGTATGGTAACTGGTAGAATACCTGTCTGCTCTGCGACGGATTTTATTGTAAATATCGGTTGCGGTGATTGTTCAATTATCGTTGTCATGCTATTCTCCATGATTGTACAAACATTGTACGTTGAAAAGAGTAATTTTGCAAGAAACTCCATAAAACGCTGGTAAAGATTTACTCTATAATATGAATTATGACAGAAGAGACATTTTTAGCCAGGGTTTCCATACCCGAAGCGTGGGCTGCCCAGGGAAGATGTATCTGGTGCGGACAACAATCTTTGGGTATCCTGCATCCTGGAAATTCTCCTGACCTGATATTTTGTAATGACTGCCAATTAACCTATGAATTGGAAAAATCAGGAGACATGATTCGGGTAAGAGAATTACCTGAAGGGATGCCTGGACAATATGAACACACCTGGATTCCGATTTCCACACATCATCGCATTAGCAAAACCACTTCACATCACTCCAAAAAAGCAGCGTATGCATGTACCCCTGGAGGAATTTACTTACAAGGGTGGTGAAGCTGTGCAGGATAGTCAAAGCAATTCTTTGATGCAGCAGTTTAAAGAAGAGGAATCCGCTCAATTAGTGGAATTGACCGACGAGGAAATTCGAAACCAGGTTTTGGAATTACATGCGCTGGGAAACTCTTCCAGTAAAATCCAGGAAATATTGTTTACACAGAAATCATGTTAGCCCGGAACGAATTCAACAGGCAATTGAACCCATTTTGACCAGAAACAAGTTTCGCCAAAAACAGGGATTACAAAAAGCAGCCATATTTTTTGCAGTGGTGATTGTTACTCTTAGTGATTATTGGATTTATGCTGCGCTGGTTGTTTCCATTAATCACGCAAATTATCCAGGAACAACTCAGGCTCTTCGGTTTTTCCGCTTAGCGCTGGAAATTGACATATTAATCAGCAAATCAATCACCCAATGGATTGCATCACCCAGTAGATATCCCACACGTGACAGAATTTTTACCTCTGTACCTGGCAGGATGACATACCGGTTTCGTTCCATGCCACGCAGAATTGTTCTGGCAACCACTTCAGGTTCCAAAACCCCGTTCGTTTCTGCAAGTGCCTGGGTAATGGCGGGACGGTTGGGAATTTCATTCCGTAATTGGGGGGTATTTGTATCAGGCGGGTAAACGATAGAAACATTAATTCCGAGCAGGCGCATTTCCTGTCGCAATAAATCGGTAAAACCTCGCACTGCATATTTGGAACCCGCATAACCGGTATAGCCATATGCTGGAAATAGTGCACCTGCTGAACTAATGTTAACGACATAGCCCCGGTGGCTTTTTATCATCTCAGGGATGACGAGTTTACATAGATAAACTGTTCCCAGGTAATTAACATTTATCATTTGTTCAAATTGATCAATACTGAGGTTAATAAACTTACCCGGAAAAACAACCCCGGCGGAATTAATCAGGAAATCAGGAATACCAACTTCGGTCATAAATTCGGTGACAACAGTTGCGAGTTGGCTGTACTTTGCCACATCAGCGGAAAGAAGGATTATTTGCTGATTCGGTAATTGCAGGTGCGGGAGAATTTCTTTTTTTGCTTGTTCGAGCTGTGTTTTTCCACGGGCGAGGATCGCAATATTTGTGCCGCGGGCAGCCAATTGTTTAGCAACCGCAATACCAATTCCACTGGATCCACCACTGATCAGAGCGAGCTTGCCTGCAAAATCCATGTTAGATCAACCCAACTTCTTTACCTACTTTTTTGAAAACCGAAAGAACTTTATCCATCTGTTGATCGGTATGGGTTGCCATGTAGCTGGTTCGTAATAATTGACGTCCTTGCTGAACGGCAGGGGAAATGACGGGATTGATAAAGACACCTTCCTCAAACAGCCTTTTCCAAGTGTAAAAGGTGCGGTCATCATCGCCTATAAGAATGGGGATGACTGGGGTAACAGAATGCCCGGTATCAAAACCCATCCGTTTGTACTCGGTACGCATATATTCGCCAATTTTGTTGACACGCGTAATACGTTCAGGTTCTTCGCGCATTACCTGCAAGGCAGCCAGGGCGGCAGCGATATTGGCAGGTGGTGCACTGGCACTAAAAATCAGGGAGCGTGCGAAGTGTTTAACGTAGTGAATTACCTCTTCACTGCCGGCGATGAAACCTCCCAGAGAGGCAAAACTTTTACTAAAAGTGGACATAATCAGGTCTACATCTTTTGTTACACCAAAATGGGCTGAAGTACCGTGCCCTTTGCCAGTAACACCCATACCGTGGGCATCATCCACCATGATGCGAACTCCGTATTTTTTTGCAAGTGGGACAATTTCAGGTAATGGTGCCAGGTCGCCTTCCATGGAGAATAATCCGTCCACTACCAGCAATTTTCCTGCATCCTCTGGCAGGGATTGCAGCACTTTTTCAAGATGTTCCATATCATTGTGCGGATAGCGTTCAATTTTTCCATAGCCCAATCGGGCACCATCCACGATACTGGCGTGGTCATCTTTATCCAAGATTACGTAATCACCACGACCAATCAGGGCACTCACGGTGCCAAGATTGACTTGCATACCGGTGGAGAAGGTGAGGGCGGATTCCTTGCCGACCCAATCTGCCAATTCCCTTTCGATTTGTTCATGTAACTCAAGGGTGCCATTGAGAAAGCGTGAACCGGTACACGAGGTACCATAGCGTTCAATAGCTTTAATGGCTGCTTCGCGGACTTTTGGATGGGTGGTGAGACCCAGGTAATTGTTTGAACCACACATGATCAGACGTTGACCATGATATACGACTTCAGTACCTTCATTTTCAGCCAGGGGTAGAAAGAATGGATACAACCCTTTAGCCTGCGCTTCTCTTGCGGTAGTAAATTGGGAACACTTTTCAAAAAGATCCATGTGTGATTTCTCCAGGACAAATTTACAGGATTGTAGCATAGAAAACAGGCAAATTAGAATCTACCAGTGATTAATAACCCTACTGGAGGGGTTTAGTTTCTTAATGAAGGTTGTTTTGTGTTGACATTCATTTTTGGTTGGAAGGATAATTGCATGGGAGGAAGGCTTTTCCCTCACCTCAATCCTCTCCCAGGGTAGAGAGGAAGATTACTACCCACCTCGGTCACTCTCCCAAGGGGAGAGGAGGATTAACCCTCACCTCGGTTTTCTCACAGGGGTAGAGAGGTTAAATAGAAGATGCCCCTCGCGGAGCACACCTTCAGGTGCACGGGAATTCGGATCCCGGTTTTGGCACCTGCACCTCGATGGTGTTGAGAGGGAAAGCCATCACCTCTGTCCTAACTCGGGGGAGAGGAGAGTATACCCTCACCTCAGTCCTCTCCCAAGGGGAGAGGAGGATTGCCCCTCACCTCGGTTCTTTCCAGAAGGGAGAGGAAGGTATGCCCCTCACCTCAATCCTCTCCACCGGGGAGAGGAGGTTAAAAAGAAAGTGCCCCCACGGGAATTCGGATCCCGGTTTTGGCCTTGAGAGGGCCACGTCCTAGGCCGCTAGACGATGGGGGCGTCTTTACGGACAGGATTTTATCATGCCTGAGGGTGAGCGTCAACAAAAGCCTGATGAGAGTCCTACTTGCGGGTTTGATAGTCCCCTTTACCCACCCATTTATAGCTGGTTAATGCTTCAAGCCCCATGGGACCGCGTGCATGCAGCCTTTGGGTGGATACCGCCACTTCGCCGCCAAGACCAAATTGACTTCCATCCGTAAACCGAGTCGAGGCATTGACATAGACAGCGGCTGAATCAATACTGGCGATAAAATCGGCAGCATTCTTCTCATCTTCCGTCAGGATGCCATCCGAATGCTGCGTACTGTGTTCTTGAATGTGCTGAATTGCCTCATCCAAATGGTTGACAACTTTTACTACCCAGAGTAAGTGACAACCATTCAGTATCAAAATCTTCTGCTCCTGCAGGCTTTACCTGGGAGGATGGATAATCCCCCAAATACCGCATGGCGTTTTCGGCAGCCACTATGCATACCCCGTCTTTTACCAATCTATCTACCAGGCGGGGTAGAAACTCCGCGGCAATCCGTTCATGCACAAGGACAGTATCCAGTGCATTACAAACCGATGGTCTTTGCACCTTTGCATTTTGAATTACGTCAATCGATGCTGCCAGGTCGGCGGATTCATCCACAAAAAGGTGACAAATCCCGATTCCACCGGTAATGACCGGAATGGTGCTGTTCTGGCGGCAATACTGGTGCAAGGAATTCCCGCCACGCGGGATGAGCATATCTATATCATCATGCATACCCAGTAACTGGGTGACATATTCCCTGTCCGCACGGTCAATAAACTGAACAGCATCTTGTGGTAACCCCGAATGTAGTAAACCATCGTGTATTGCGTTTACCAGTGCACGATTGGTTGCGATGGTCTCACTGCCACCCCGTAAAATGAGTGCATTTCCAGTCTTGATCGTTAAGCCTGCCACCTCAATTGTCACATTGGGTCTTGATTCATAAATAACTGCAATTACACCAATGGGGACACGTTGTTTATATAGTTTCAGCCCGTTGGGTAGTATTTTTTCATCATATGTTTGACCAACAGGATCATCAAGTTCGGCTAGTGCTGCCAATGAATTAATCATATCTTCCAGGCGTTGAGGATTAAGGGTCAACCGGTCGACCAATGCTGGTGAAAGTCCAGCCTGCTTTGCAGATTGGATGTCCTGCTCATTTGCCCTCAGAATTGTTGGAGACTGAGTCTTCAAAGCAGAGGCAATCGCCAAAATGCAGGCATTTTTTTGAGAAGTAGATGCCAAAGCCATTGAATCGGGCTGAAATTCTGGCATTTATCCCAATCGTTCGCAGGTATTCCTGGTTTGAATTATTCATGGTTATGTACCATCATATTATTATGATGAACTACCTCATCACCGTAGGTATATCCCAATAAGGCTTCGATCTGGCTGGATTTATGACCAGCGATTGTCTGAATATCTGTCGCACTATAGTTAGTCATCCCGACAACCACAGGTATCCCTTTCAAAGTATCAACACGAATGATATCCCCGCGATCAAAGTTACCAGAAACTTCCTTGATCCCAACAGGAAGCAAACTCCCACCTTTTCGGAGCGCAGCGACTGCACCAGAATCTACCCTGATGGATCCATTGGATGCAGTGGCATGACCGAGCAAAAAGCGTTTTCGGCTTTCCAATTTTGAAATGACCGGTAAAAACCTGGTACCAACAGGTTTACCCGAGACAATCATGCGCAGAAAGGCAGGATTATTGCCGTTAATAATATAAACTGTTGCACCGGAGCGCCGGGCAAGGTCTGCTGCCTGTAACTTGGTTTCCATCCCGCCAGTTCCCAAACTGGTTACCGATCCGCCTGCAGCGTTCAACAACTCGACTGGAATCTCCACAGTATCAACCAGTTCAACCAGGCGGGCATGCGGATCGGTGCGAGGATCGCCTGTATATAACCCATCCTGATCCGTCATCAGCACCAGGATATCTGCTTCGACCAGGTTGGCTACCTGGGCAGAGAGATTGTCATTATCACCAAAATGAATCTCTTCAGTGGCAACAGTATCGTTTTCATTAATAATTGGCACAACTCCAAAAGCAAGCAGTGCTTCGAGGGTATTGCGCGCGATTCAAATAGCGTGAACGGCTGAGCAGGTCGTCGCGGGTTAATAAAACCTGTCCAACGGTAACGTTATACATCTGGAAAAGTTTGTTATAAATTTCCATTAGTCGTGATTGCCCGACTGCTGCCAACATTTGTTTGGCTGGTATGTGTTTTTCGATATTGGGATGATGGAGTGCATCCCTGCCGGCAGCAATTGCGCCTGATGAAATTAGTACAATCTCATAACCCTGTGTCGCGAAGCCAGGCTGCTTCTTTTACAAATTCCAACAGGTGCGGTAAAGAAATGCTCTTTCCACCTGCTGTTAACGTGGAAGTACCCAGTTTGATGATGATGCGTTTTGTGGTCATTAATAACAGCCTTAATTAATTGGATACAAATATGGTCCCACTTTTAACCGCATTAACCGCAAATAATGCTACATTATGCAGCATTTTTCGCAACTGTATCTTTTACTCCAAGTTTTACCAGGCAGCAGCCTAATGCGACAGGATTTGGGATAGAAATGCCTGGGTTCGGTCATGCCGTGGGTGAGCAAAGAAATCCTCTGCAGATGCTCTTTCCACAATCTGACCCTGATCCATAAATACAATCTCATCTGCGGCAGCCCTGGCGAAACCCATTTCATGGGTAACCACCACCATGGTAATGCCAGCTTTGGCGAGATCGAGCATAACATCCAGTACTTCTTTGATCATTTCAGGATCGAGTGCGCTGGTGGGTTCATCGAAGAGCATTATTTTTGGATTCATTGCCAGGGCACGCGCAATCGCAACCCGTTGCTGCTGACCACCAGAAAGTTGGGCGGGGAAGTTGTCTGCTTTTTCTTCTATGCCAACTCGTTTCAATTGTTCGCGGGCATTTCTTCTGCCCGGGCTTGGGGTGTTTTGAGTACGATTTTTTGCGCCAGGATGATATTTTGAAGAACTGTGAGGTGTGGATAAAGGTTAAAATTCTGAAACACCATGCCAATGCCCGAACGAACCGCATTTAAGTGTTTCTGATTGCCGTTCAATCGGTCGCCTTCCACCCAGACTTCACCGGAGGTCTTCAACCTCCAAATGATTGATGCAGCGCAAAAGAGTGGATTTACCAGAACCGCTCGGTCCGATAATTACTACCACCTGACCTCTTTGTACATCCATGCTTACATTTTCAAGTGCTTCAACAGCACCAAAGTTTTTGGATACGTTTCGAATTCTAATAATGGGATCAGACTCGTTCATTTTGACTGTACCTTTTTTCCAGATATTTCACTACAAATGAAAGAACGACAGTCATGGTCAGATACATCACTGCCAGGGTTATATAGGATTCTCGAAACTGGAAAGGAACGCCCCGCATACAAGCGTGCAATTTGGGTGATATCGCGCACAGCCAGCACCGAAACCAGGGATGAATCTTTTAACATGGACACAAAGTCGTTACCCAATGCTGGCAGCACATTTCGAATTGCCTGGGGCAGTATGACAAATCGCATTGCCTGTCCATAACTCATCCCCTGAGACCTGGCAGCTTCCATTTGTCCCTTGCCGATTGACTGTATTCCAGCCCGAAATATTTCGGCTGAAAATGCACCATATGTGATGGACAGGGCAGTTATAGCGCGAAAGTTCATGGAAATGGTGTTATTTTTAAAAGAAGATAGTGCAGAACCGATTGAGACCACACCATTTTCAACCAGCCAGACTCCGAACAATTGCAAGCCGTCCACAACGATAGGAACTCCCACCAGTGCGATGAAAAATATCAACACCAGCATAGGTATTCCGCGTATTAATTCAACATAAAGGGTGGTCAGGTTGCGCAAGAAGACATTATTGGATACTCTTCCCAAACTGGTTATCAGTCCAATCAGCGTTGAAATCGCATAGGCGATCAGGGTGGTGGTAATGGTTACTAACAAGTCCGGCTTTTATAAAAAGGAAGGCATCCCGATAGGATTCCCGGGTGGATATTTGCCAAACGGTTGCAGCTGCGATGAGAAACATGGCAACCAACCACCAGGGGAAAGTTGATAATCTTTTTCGCAGTTTATTCCGTTCTGCTGGAATAACATCTGCAGCCGGTGTAAAGGAAAGGGTATCTTTTTGTATCATCAGTTGCTCCTATGGTGTGCTCTGAAATCACTTCCAAAGCACACCATACAGATAGTTGTCTAGCCTTGAATATCGTCGTATGTTAATTTGAAATCAGGTCCAAAGTATTTCAGATTGAAAGCTTCCAGGGTGCCATCGCTCATCATGGCTTGCAACGCTTGATTTACAGGGTCAACCAGGTCGCTGCCCTTGGGAAAAATAAAACCCAGTTCATCTGATGAAATGGATGGACCGATCAGAGCCAATTTTTCAGCATCCTCTCCCTGGTAACCAAGACCGACCACCTCATCCATAATGACTGCATCAATGTCTCCTGCAAGCAGTGCCTGAACTGCAAATGGCATCTGCTCAAAGGCTTTAACCCGGCTTTCGGGGAGATAGGTGATGGCTGTTTCGTAGTTGGTGGTGCTGGCTTGTGTTCCCATAACCAGTGTCTCATCTGTAACAAATGCTTCGATGCTGTCAAAGCGAGACTCACCAGCCAGAACTAAAAGTCTTTGTTGGATTTTTATGTAGCCAATTGAGAAATCTACGATTTCTTTTCTTTGGTCATTGATAGTAATTCCATCACCTGCTGCGTCAAATTGACCATCAGAAACGGATTGAATCATTCCCTCCCAGGCTGATTTAACATATACGGGTGTGCAGTGCAGGCGGGTGCAGACTTCATTCCAGGTGTCATAATCCCAACCACCAGGCAATCCGGTTTCCAGTTCGATGTAATTGAATGGTAAATAGGCGTTTTCCACTGCAATGGTGACTTCGCGGCACTCCAGGTCAACCAGCGCACTTTCAGAACTGCCAAGGCAGCCTTCCGGAGCAGGGGTGGCAGTCGGGGCACTTTTACAGCCAGCGGCCAGCAGAAGCATTGCCATTGTGATAAAGATTGCGATTTTGGTTTTCATGTTCTTCTTCCTTTTATTCTTGTATTTGTTTGTTTGATATGTTTCAACTTGCTTTGCATACTTCTTGTCTGGTTCAATCAAGGTCTTCCCAACGTCCACCACCTCCTTTTTATGAATTATTCCTGCAGCAGGTATCAAAAAAGCCCTCCCGGATTGGGAGGGCTTGGGTATTATTATTCTACAAACACACCTGCTGAATTCAGGTAAGCGAAGCCGCTCCTTCCAGATGAAGGCTTATATGTGAGTGCAGTCGCTTAGCGTTGATGCAGATTTGCATAGGTGCGTTTATAACATGCTGGAAACTTGTTGTCAATACTTTACACGCATGAGTTTTTCAGTAATTTGGAATTTGCTCCTTGACCAGAATAATGAGAACGGCTATAATTCAAACTCTGAATATTGGGTGATAATGGAAAATTCCTCTATAACAGATCGAGACCTGGTCCTGCTCGATAAAATTGAACAGGATCCGGACGTAAATCAAGCATCATTGGCAACACAATTGGGGGTAGCCGTTGGCACAGTCAACTGGCATTTAAAACGCCTGGTCGCCAAAGGATATGTAAAAGTACGCCGCCTGGAAAGAAAAAAATTACGTTACATCATTACACCAGAAGGGTTGTCCTTGCGAGCCCGGCTCACGGTGGATTTTGTTCAAAACTCTTTTCGTATGTATCGGTTGGTGCGCGAACGCATGCTTGAGGTAATTCATCAACTCAGGCAGGACGGGTATGAGCGTGTAATTCTGCAAGGGGATGGGGAAGTTGCTGACATTTGCCGTTTATCCTGCCTGGAGCAGGGGATGGTTGTATTAATCGAAGGGGATGCACCTGAGTTGGAATTAAATGGATTCAAAATTTTTATCCATTATCCACACGCAGAAAACCCGATAACGGTAACGAAACAGGATGGTCAAACATGACTCAGAACACAGAAAATACATTCTGGATTAATAAAAAAGTTTGCGTGACAGGCGGCGCCGGATTTTTGGGACGAAACGTTCAGAAAGAATTGCGCGAGCATGGTGTAAAAGATATTTATGTCCCCATGATTGAGGATTATGATTTGGTCAAAGGGGAAGATATTGACCGCATGTATGACGCTTCCAAACCGGATGTGGTCATTCACCTGGCGGCACATGTGGGTGGTATTGGGGCAAACCGACTGCGCCCAGCAGAATTCTTTTATGACAACCTGATGATGGGTGTGCAATTGATGCACAAAGCATGGGAACGCGGCATAGAAAAATTCGTTGCCATTGGTACAGTTTGTGCTTACCCGAAATTTACCCCGGTACCCTTCAAGGAAGACGATATCTGGAATGGATATCCTGAAGAAACAAATGCACCTTATGGACTCGCCAAGAAAATGCTGCTTGTGCAGGCACAGGCATACCGGCAGCAATATGGCTATAACAGTATATTTCTTCTTCCGGTTAACCTGTATGGTCCGGGTGATAACTTCGACCCGAAGAGTTCGCACGTAATACCTGCCTTGATCCGCAAGTGTATCGAAGCACAGGAAACGGGACAAAAGGAAATCGAAGTCTGGGGTGATGGCAGCCCAACCCGCGAATTCTTATTTGTTGAAGATGCAGCCCGAGGGATTGTGTTGGCTGCCGAGAGGTATAACGGTGCAGAACCTGTCAATTTGGGTTCAGGATATGAAATTTCAATCAAAAACCTGGCAGAGTTGATTGTTAAATTGACAGGATTTGATGGCAGGCTGGTGTGGGATGCAACCAAGCCGAACGGTCAACCGCGACGTGGTCTGGATACCTCACGGGCTGATGCATATTTTGGCTTCAAAGCAAAAGTCAATTTTGAAGAGGGGTTACGGCAGACGATTGATTGGTATCGTCAAACCCGTAAAAAGGACGTGAAGTGAGTATAACCAGGACCTCAGAAAAACCTGAGATGCAGCTTACCGTCATCCGCCCGGAAAAAGGGTGGAGTGCATTGAATTTAAGTGACCTGTGGCGGTATCGTGAGCTGGTCTATTTTATGACCTGGCGTGACCTGAAGGTGCGTTATAAGCAGACCCTTTTAGGTGCCAGTTGGGCAATCCTTCGACCATTTCTGACGATGGTGGTTTTCAGCATCTTTTTTGGTGACCTGGCAAAAGTACCATCAGATGGAATTCCATATCCAATTTTTGCTTTTACTGCCTTGCTGCCGTGGGAATTGTTTGTAACTGCACTCAGTCATGCCAGCCGTTCGCTGGTACAGAACACCCACATGGTCACGAAAGTTTATTTCCCACGCATGATTCTACCTATTGCTTCCATTTTTGCAGGATTGGTGGACTTTTTGGTAGCGTTTGTTGTTCTGATCGGGATGATGGTCTTTTATAAAATAACTCCAACTGCCAATATCTGGACCCTGCCGTTATTCTTATTATTGGCTTTGATAACTGCGCTTGGCGTGGGCTTATGGTTGTCTGCATTGAACGTGCTTGTACCGAGATGTGAACTATATCACGCCGTTCCTGACCCAGTTCTGGCTTTTTATTACCCCGATCGCCTATCCGGTCAGTATGATCCCGGAAAAATGGCGTCTGGTATATGCCCTCAATCCCATGTCTGGGGTTGTGGATGGTTTTCGCTGGGCACTGCTGGGTAATCAGCAATCTGCACCCGGACCGATGCTTATTCTATCTTCTGTAATTGCCGTGGTAGTCCTAATCAGCGGATTGTTTTACTTCCGCCGGATGGAACGCCAGTTTGCGGATATGGTGTAATCATGAACGATACCGTTATTCGTGTCGAAAACCTTGGCAAACGTTACCGCATCGGTGCAGCGGTGGTTAAATATCAAACCCTGCGGGAGTCTTTTGGCGGTGCGTTTCAGCGTTTACGAGCCAATGCCGGGTTGTCGGAAGAGGGGATTGAGTACATCTGGGCTTTGCGAGGTCTAAACTTTGAAGTCAAACAAGGCCAGGTATTGGGCGTTATCGGCAGAAATGGTGCTGGCAAAAGCACACTATTAAAAATTCTTTCGAGAGTAACAACTCCGACCGAAGGTATGGCAGAAATTCGTGGAAGGGTCGGATCGCTGCTTGAGGTGGGGACTGGATTCCACCCGGAATTATCTGGTCGCGAGAATATTCTATTGAATGGTGCCATCCTTGGCATGAAGCGTTCTGAGACCGAAAAGAAATTTGACGAGATTGTGGCGTTTGCTGAAGTGGAAAAGTTTATTGATACTCCGGTAAAACGATATTCCAGCGGCATGTATTTGCGCCTGGCATTTGCCGTAGCGGCGCACCTCGAACCTGAAATTCTGGTGGTAGATGAAGTTCTGGCAGTAGGTGATGCCGAATTTCAGCGCAAATGTTTGGGTAAGATGAGCGATGTAGCCCAGCAGGGACGAACCGTGCTGTTTGTCAGCCATAATATGTCTGCAGTGCTGCGATTGACTCAAGAAAGCCTGGTGATTGAAAAGGGAACCCTGGCAATGCGTGCACCGACTGCTGAAGCCGTGGATTACTACCTTTCACGCGGCTTTTCGCTTGAAGGTCAGCGACTGTGGCAAAAAGATGAAATCCCGGAGGATGCAGCCCCATTTGAACCGATTGCCATAAGGGTGCTTAACCCGGCAGGGAAAATTGTTGATACCGTTCGATCAACTGAAGCCACGACATTGGAAATGGAATATACCCTGCATGAACCCATTTCCGGTTTGAGAGTGGGACTTTACCTTATTACCACCCGGGGTGAATATATATTTACCTCTTTTGATACTGATTCGACGGACATGTTTGAAACGCATGCCAGCCGGCAACCCGGCAGGTATATCAGTAAATGTGTAATACCAGCAGATACATTGAATGAAGGACGGTATGTGATTGGGGTAAACGCCAGCACGTACCGGATCAAACGTTATTTTCAGGACGAACAGGCACTAACCTTTAATGTTGAGGCTTCTGGTGCACCAGGGATGCAATGGCCGGAACCTCGACTTGGATCATATCGACCACGTCTAGATTGGGAAATAAAAAGGGTTTAAATCATGCCTTCAAAGAGCAAAGATATTCTCAAAGAAGTACTGGGTCAAATTCCCTTCACCGCGGAGTTGTATTGGCTAATTCGTCAACGTGGTAAACCATTCAACAGTCATTTTTCGCTAAAAACCCTGCAGGAAGAAATACCCGGGTTGATCGAAGATGTACAAAAGTTACGTGCCCAAGCACCAAAAGGCAAACGGGTTTTGATTTTTGCCACGTTGCATTATTGGATCGAGCATGCCGCGCTTATGGGGCTTTCCCTGGCGGCACAAGGACATGATGTCACTTTTGTATACCTTCCATATGCCGAGTGGCAAACACCCATCAATAAGTTTGACCTCAGGCGGCAGGACTTGTATGCAAGCCAGGTGCTTAAGCAGCTGGAACCTGTCATGAAGGTAATTTCCCTGATGAAGGTGAACGCTGCTGATGTAAATTTGCCTGCCGCCTTGCAAAATGGTGTGGCGCAGATTTCGGAATATGATACGCAATATACCTTGCAGGTTGAGGAAGTGGATGCGAAAAGTGATGTTTACCAGCTTCGCTATCGCCGCAACCAGGCTGCCGGGCGAGCTATTTACCGATATTTGCAGGACAACAAGATGGAAGTGGTGATTGTCCCCAATGGGACAATCCAGGAGCTGGGAATTGTTTACAGGGTTGCAAGATTCTTAAAAATACCTGTTACAACGTATGAATTTGGTGACCAACGACAAACCATCTGGCTGGCTCAGAATAATGAAATCATGCGGCAGGATACGGATGCGATGTGGAATGCGAGCAAAGATATTCCGCTGTCAGAAAAAGAACATAAAGAAGTTAGAGAATTATTCAAAGCCCGCCGCAAGGCAGACTTATATGGTAATTTTGCCCGCCGCTGGCAGAACAGCCCGGCAGTAGGAAGCCAGAAAATTCGAAAGACGCTCGGTTTGGACGACAGACCAGTTGTTTTGCTGCCAACAAATGTTCTGGGTGACAGCCTAACTTTGGGTCGAAACATATTTTCGAAATCGATGGCAGAGTGGATAAGCCGCACGGTACAGTATTTTGCAGGACGGACTGATGCACAATTAATCATCCGGGTTCATCCGGGTGAAGTGCTGACTCACGGATTGGCAATGTCTGACGTTGTAAAAGATGTTTTACCAGTGCTTCCTGAACACATCCGTTTGATAGAGCCACAGGATCCCACGAATACATACGATCTGATCGAGATTGCTGACCTTGGCCTGGTATATACCACGACGGTTGGATTGGAAATGGCTATGACCGGTGTGCCGGTCGTTGTCAGCGGACAGACGCACTATCGGAAACGTGGTTTCACCCAGGACCCAGATAGCTGGGTGGAATATTTCAAAGTGTTGGGCAGGATGCTGGACAATCCCAAATCCTTCAAATTACCTCCGGAAATGGTAGAAACAGCCTGGCAATATGCCTACCGATTCTTCTTTGATTTTGCCAGACCATATCCCTGGCACCTGGTACGTGTTTGGGATGATTACAAGATTCGACCCTTCAAACAAGTATTTAATCCAAAAGGATTGGTACAGTTTCAGGATACCTTTGATTACTTGATTGGCAAGCCGATTGACTGGATGAAACTATTCTCATCGGAAAACCCAAATCAATCCATGCAAGCGATTGATGAGGTGTTGGCTCTGGATGCGAAGTGAGATGAGCGATCACGAAATTCCAACCCAGGTGCGCCAGTTTTATAACCAGATTGGCTGGTCCATGCAGAGTGATGGCTTTTATCAAAATGCACGCTATGAAGACTTGCGCCCGGTCTCAGCAGAATACATTCATCGCTGCCATCTGCGAGTAAACAGGCATATTCAAGAGAGTGGGAAATACCTGCTTGATGCGGGTTGTGGTCCGATTCAATATCCTGAGTACCTGACGTATTCCACGAATTATCAGTATCGGTTATGTGTCGATATCTCCATCGTTGCGCTCATCGAAGCCCGAAAACGGATAGGAAACCATGGATTATTCGTGGTGGCTGATGTTTCCCAACTGCCATTCAACAACAATACAATTGACGGTGCTGTCACCCTTCATACCTTTCACCATTTGCCATTGGATAAGCAGCAAAAGGCATATCACGAAATACACCGACTTATAAAACCTGGAGCATCTGCTGTTGTGGTAAATGGATGGACTGATCCCATCCTGATGCGCATTTCGATGGTGGTGGTGAAGCTGGTTGAGCGGTTAAGAGAAAAATCTGCGAATAAAAAAAATCCACCTGTCGCTGAATACGAAAAATGATTTGCCTGCGGTTAAGAAAGCCCCAACAGGTACTTTTATTGCAAAAATGAATCCCCGGTGGTTGAAAACGCAGATCGGTAAAAGCATACCCTACCGAATTTTATTGCTGGCGAAGTGTGAATGTACGACTATTACGCGCCTTGATCCACGAGAAAACGGGCGGCAGGTTTTTCCTTCGAGTATTGTTTTGGAAAGAAGACATGCTGCCAGGACTTTTTGGCAGGATTGGTCAATACCCTTTGATTGTGCTATCAAAGGAAAAATAGCATGAAAAAACCTGAAGACAAACCAGCGCTTAATTTTAATGATTTACAGATAAAACCTCTTGCCAGGGACACCTGGTCAGCATTCGAGGAATTATTTGGCAGTAAAGGCGCGTGTGCAGGTTGCTGGTGCATGTTCTGGCACTTAAAACGTTCTGAATATGATGCAGCCCGCGGGGATGGAACACACCAGATGATGTTCAGCCGTGTTGAAAATGGCGAAACTCCCGGACTGCTGGCATTTATTGGCGATAAAGCAATTGGATGGGTTACGGTTGAACCCCGAACTTCGTACCAGGCATTGGAGCGCTCCAGGTCACTGGCTGCGATTGACGATTTGCCCGTTTGGTCAATACCCTGTTTTTTTGTGGATAAAAAGTACCGCAAGCAAGGATTAAATTCCTGGTTAATCACCCAGGCTGCAGAATATGCTTTTCAAAATGGGGCACCTGCGGTTGAAGGGTATCCAGTCGAATTCAGCACTGGAAAAACTTCGGATGTATTTATTTTCACAGGGACAAAATCCGCTTTTGTGCGGGCAGGTTTTTCAGAGGTGGCACGACCATCCACAACAAAATTCATCATGCGAAAGCAAAAATTGAGGTAATTATGAATTGGAAAGAAAAAGTTATTCTGGTCACTGGTGGAACCGGTTCATTTGGCAAGAAGTTTGTGGAAATTATTCTGAAGGAATATCAACCCGCCAAAGTGATTGTGTTCAGTCGGGATGAGTTGAAGCAGCATGAAATGCGGGTGGCTGGATTTGATCATCCCAACCTTCGTTACTTCATCGGAGATATTCGAGATCGGGATCGGTTGCGCAGGGCTCTGAATGGAGTTGACGTTGTTATTCACGCGGCTGCACTCAAACAGGTTCCCGCCTGTGAATATAATCCCATGGAAGCCATTAAAACCAATATATTAGGCAGCAGCAATGTTATAGATGCTGCCCTGGATGCTGGTGTGGAACGTGTGATTGCATTAAGTACGGACAAGGCTGTAAATCCGGTCAATTTGTATGGTGCCACAAAACTGGCTGCAGAGAAACTTTTTGTACAGAGCAATTCTTATGCTGGTGGTTCAGAAACCCGGTTTGCCTGCGTGCGTTATGGAAATGTGGTTGGTTCGAGAGGCAGCGTGGTTCCCGTTTTTCTCAACCAACGCCAGGGTGGGGTTGTCACTATCACGGATGACCGCATGACCCGCTTCTGGATTTCACTCGAACAGGGAGTCAGATTTGTTATTCGGTGCGTGGAGCAAATGCAGGGTGGCGAGGTGTTTGTTCCCAAAATTCCGAGCATGACAGTTGCAGACCTTGCACGTACCATCGCACCCGAAGCAAAAATAAACGTAATTGGAATCAGACCTGGTGAAAAGTTACACGAAGTGCTGATTTCAGAAGATGAAGCACGTACAACGGTAGAACTGGATGATATGTTTGTGGTTCAACCTGCAGAGGCACTCTGGTTTGGACATGCCTGGGAAAAGTCAGGCAAGCACCTGGTAGATGGTTTTCGGTATGCAAGCGATAACAATCCCGTCTGGTTATCCGTGGAGCAAATCAAAGCCATGATTGCGCCATTAGAGGAAGCCTATCAACAAGGCAAGGTGTTATGAGCCGAGTTCTGGTTACCGGCGCCAGCGGACTGTTGGGATTTCATTATGCCTGGCTTGCAGCACAGCAGCATGAGGTGATTGGTATCACTCACAGCCTGGAACTTTCGAAAACACCGTTCCAATCCATTCAGTTGGATTTGAGCCAGCCTGGCGAAGGCAGCCGAGTTATTGCGAAATATTTGCCGGACGTAATCGTTAATTGTGCAGCCCTGGCAAATATTGATGCCTGTGACCGGGAACCAGAGATGGCAAAAAGACTGAATTCTGATTTACCCGGAGAACTGGCGCAAACGGCATCTGCTCAGGGTGTGAAAATGATACACATATCCACGGATGCTGTGTTTGATGGCAAAAAAGGTGATTATTCCGAGGAGGATGAACCAAATCCATTAAGCACCTATGCCCGAACCAAACTGGATGGGGAACTGGCTGTTCGAAAATTTTACCCAAGTGCCATTATTGCGCGGGTTAATTTCTTTGGTTGGAGCATGAGCGGCAAGCATAGCCTGGCAGAGTGGTTCTTTAATAACCTTTCAGCCCAAAAGATAATAAATGGCTTCACAGATATTTTTTATTGCCCGCTTGAAGTAAAACAATTGTGTGGCTTGTTATTCGAAATGCTGCAAATGGGACTTGCATGGTATTTATCATGTTCTCAGCCAGGAGCAAATTAGCAAATATGAATTCGGGGTGAAACTGGCTGAACAGTTTCACCTGGATGGAAAATTAATAAATCCAGTCTCCTGGAAAGATGGTGACCTTGTGGCAGCCCGTTCGCCATTGCTAACCTTGAAAACGAACAAACTGCAAGAAGCCCTGGGAAAATCATTGCCTGGCATACAAGAGGGCATTTCTCGTTTTCACCAGGATTATTTGGAACAATGGCCACAGAAGGTTCGGAATCACCTGGCTTCACCCGTTAACTGATGTTCGATTGGATGAACAATGGAGGGATCCTTGGAAATTACAATTGGCAAGCACACACTTGGTGAAAATCACCCCACATACTTCATAGCTGACATAGCCGCCAATCATGATGGCAGCCTTGAGCGGGCGAAAATGCTCATTCACCTGGCAGCCAGAGCAGGAGCGGATGCCGCCAAGTTCCAAAATTTCTCTGCCCCAAAAATCGTCTCCGATTACGGTTTTCGAACGATGGGAGGGCAGCAAAGTCACCAGGCTAAATGGAAAAAATCGGTGTTTGAGGTGTATCAGGATGCTTCGATTTCCTTTGATTGGACACCTGAACTGAAGCATGCCTGCGATGAAGCAGGGATTGATTATTTCTCATCTCCTTATGATTTTGATGCCATAGATGCCCTGGAATCCATTCATGCCAGCATATAAAGTAGGTTCTGGCGAAATTGACTGGCTGGAAGCCCTTGAACGCATGGCAGCGAAGGGAAAACCGGTATTATTGGCGACTGGGGCAGCCACGATTGGTGATGTGCAAAAAGCTGTGCATGCCATTCTGAAGATAAACACGCAATTAATACTGATGCAGTGCAACACCAATTACACAGCCAGCCTGGAAAACTTTAAAGACATTAATCTTCGGGTATTGGAAACATATCGCAAAATGTTTCCAGATGTGATTTTGGGATTATCAGACCATACTCCCGGGCACGCAACGGTTCTGGGTGCAGTTGCATTGGGAGCACGGGCAATTGAGAAGCATTTCACGGATGACAACAACCGGGAAGGACCAGACCATGCATTTGCAATGAATCCGGAATCCTGGAAGGAAATGGTTGAAAACACCCGGCAGCTTGAACGGGCACTTGGTTCTGGTGACAAAAAGATAGAAGATAACGAAATGGATACCAGTGTTATTCAAAGACGCTGTGTACGCGCAGCGAAAGATATTCCTTCTGGAACAATACTCACCCGTGAAATGCTGGAAGTGCTTCGCCCCTCAACCCCGGGTGCCATCAAGCCGGATCAAATTGCGGCTGTAATTGGAACTCGCACAATTAAGGATATCCCTGCCGGGAAAGAAATTCGCTGGACAGACCTGGGAGCATGATGAAAGTCCTTTACTTTACCCGCGATTATAATGCGCATGACCAGCGCTTCTTAACTGCACTGGCGAAAACCAATCATCAGATTTATTTATTGCGATTGGAAAGTAATCCTTTTACTACCCAACCCCGCATTTATCCGCAAGGAGTTGAAGAGGTGAATTGGATTGGCGGAAAAGACCTCTTCTGCTGGTCTGAAGTGCTGCCCTATGTGAAAGATTTAAAGCGGGTTTAAAGCTAATCGCACCGGATGTGGTGCATGCTGGTCCGGTTCACACCTGCGCGTATCTGACTGCCCTGGCGGGATTCAAACCCCTGGTTACGATGTCATGGGCATCAGATATTTTATATGAAATAAAGCACGATTCCTGGCTGGCAAAAGCTGCCCGGTATGCCTTAAAGCGCACCAGTGTTCTGGTTGGAGATTGCCAGGCTGTTGCAGACAAAGCCAGGGAATATAAATTTCCAGAAGACCGAATTATTCTTTTTCCCTGGGGAGTTGACCTGGAGCTTTTTAGTCCAACGGGCTCTGCCAAGTTAAGGAAAGAACTGGGTTGGGAAGATAAGTTTGTAACCCTTTGTTTACGTTCCTGGGAGCCTGTCTATGGTGTGGATGTGACTTTACAAGCATTCACCCAGGCAGCAGGAGAGGTTCCAGACTTACGCCTGTTATTGTTTGGGAACGGCAGCCAGGAGAAGCAAATTCACGAACTTATTGCGCAGCACGGGTTAAAAGACAGGGTTTACCTGGGTGGGAAAATCCGAAATGCTGATTTATCGGATGTGTATCGCAGTGCTGATATCTATTTAACCGCTGCACACAGTGATGGATCCTCAGTTTCATTAATGGAAGCCATGGCATGTGGATTGCCTGCAGTTGCTTCTGATATTCCTGGTAATTTGGAATGGATGCAGCCTGGTAACCATGGTTGGATTTTTCCGGATGGTGATATTCAAAAAATGACCGGTTCCATTCTGGATGCCTTTTCAAAGCGTGAAGAATTAGGCGGAATGTCGAAGACTGTCCGGCAATATGCAGAAGTACACGCGGACTGGAACAAGAATTTTCCAAAATTGCTGTATGCGTATGATTTAGCGGTGGGAGACCATTCCTGATGAAATTGAATGTCGTTGCCATCATTCAAGCCCGGATGAGTTCCAGCAGACTGCCCGGCAAGGTGCTGCTTGATATTGCCGGTAAACCGATGCTGCAGTGGGTAGTTGAGCGTGTGAGGCAGGCACCAGGTGTGAGTGAAGTTGTTGTTGCAACCACGGATAATCCTGCGGATGACCCTATCGAGGAATTTTGCGTGAAAAACAACATCCTAATTTTCCGCGGTAATCAATTTGATGTGCTCGACCGGTATTATCAAACTGCGAAATTGGTTAATGCGGATGTCATCGTACGGGTTACAGCTGACTGCCCATTGATTGATCCAAATGAAGTGGATAATTTACTAAACGAATTTTTCGAGCGAAAGGTGGATTTTGCTGCCAATCGGTTACCACCACCCTGGCATCGCACTTTTCCGATCGGATTGGATGTGGAGATAGCAAGTTTTGCTGCACTGGAACGTGCCTGGAATGAAGCAACAGAAATCCATGACCGCGAACACGTCATGCCTTATCTTTATGAAGTTGAAGGTCGTTTTAGCACGTATTATCACAACACATTATCCCCGATTATGGAGAAATGCGCTGGACAGTCGACACCCAGGAAGACCTGGAGGTTGTTCGAAAAATAGTTGCACTTCTGCCAAACACAAAGTAATTTTACCTGGCAGGATGTCCTGCAACTTGTCCTCGAACATCCAGAATTAATGGCGATGAATGCCGGGATCAGGCACAAAGTCTTTAATGAAGTGGATGACCGCGTCAACCTGGTAAGAAAGAGCAAGCATGAGTGAAAATCTTACTCCCTGGTTGACGATTTTCACTGCTCCGAAATCATTTGAGGATGCGCATATTCGCATGATCCAGCGGAATGCGATTGTATCCTGGTTGAATTTGGGCAGTGCAGTAGAAATAATATTAATCGGTGATGAAACCGGAGTTTCTGATACTGCCAGGGAGTTGGGAGTTAAACATGTTCCAGTTGTGGAGAGAAATGACTCAGGGTACTCCACTTGTGAGCTCAATTTTTAATCTGGCGCATGAAGCCAGTACCAGCCAGGTACTTGCGTATTTAATGCAGATATTATCGCTTTGCCGGATTTGTTTGATGCAAGCCGAATTGCATACAGCAAGTTTGAAAATTTCTTGATTGTTGGGCAACGCTGGGACCTTGATTTGCATGAGCCGATTTCGCTTCACCCTGCGCTTACCGCCTGGCTGCAGAAACAAATGAAAGAACGTGGAGTTTTGCATCCACAAGGTGGAAGTGATTATTTTATTTTTCCAAGAAACTGCTTTGCGACCCTGCCGCATTTTGCCATTGGCAGGGCGGGCTGGGATAACTGGATGATCTATCAGGCACGTTTATCGAAGATGGAATGTTATCGATGGAACAGGTGCGATTAACATCATTCATCAAAATCATGATTATCGCCATCTACCCCGAGGACAACCCCATTATCGTATGCCGGAAACATATGAAAATGTTAAGACTGGCAGGCGGCAAACGAACAATATTTCGATTTGCGAGATACCGTCTGGCAATTTAGAAGGATGAAATAATAAGAAAGCCGTTGAGTTTGAAACGACTTTTGCGGGAATTGGAAATATTTCCCCTGATATCCCTCAAAAGCAAATGGCTTGGTCAGGTCAGTTTATGCCATTTTTCACCCTGTAAAAGCTTACCGTGAATTGCGTGCATGGCTGCGCAGTAAACGTGCACTACAAGGTTCAGAAATAGTTATGTTTGGAGAATTGCATGCGAATAGGTCAAAATCCCGCAAAAAACATGAAAGAAGTCGCCAAACCTGAACGTATCACGTGGCAGTGTTAAATTACATTCCATATCAAAGTGGTTTTTATGCGGAATCGCTGGATGTTTTGAAAGTTTGTCTTGCAAAGCTGCCAGAGAAGGTGCAGACCTGCCCCATGACATGATGGTATTCGATAATGGCAGTTGTGAAGAAGTTGTCCAGTTCCTTGTGGAGGAACAGCAAGCAGGCAGCGATTCAGTTCCTGGTACTTTCCGAGAAAAATTTGGGAAAAGGTGGAGCATGGAATTACATTTTCAACAGCGCTCCGGGTGAAATTATTGCTTATTGCGACAGTGATGCGTTGTTTTCACCGGGTTGGTTGTCACGCAGCGTTCAGGTTCTCGAAACGTATCCCAGGGTTGGCATGATAACCGCCAGACCTTTGCGAACATCACCTGAACTGTACACTGCGACAATGGCATGGGCTCAGGCAACTCCTGAGGTGAGTATCGAAGAAGGACAATTGCAAAGCTGGGAGATGTTTGAGGAATTCAACCAGACACTCAACTATGGTGAGGAAAAAGATCCGCGAAATTTTTGAATCCACCAAAGGATATAAAACTTACATATAAAGGGGTGCCAGCCTTTGCAGGCGCAAACCATTTTCAATTTGTTGGATGGAAAACCACACTTCAATCCTTCACTCCATTTCAGATGGATAAACCGATGGGTCAGGTGCGCATGTTGGATAAACGATTGAATGAAGATGGTTATTTGCGGTTAATGACTGCGGAACCATTGGTTCAAAATATGAGTAATACGCTGCCTGAACATTTAAAGACGCAAATCAGAAAACCCTCTGAACAAAAAAACGTACGAAAGTCCAATTTTGCCCAGTTTGCGCCAATTCGCAAGTTGCTTTTATGGCAATTCATGATGCAATTTTTCGGCTGTATAACAAGTAATCAGCAATATCCTTGAGGATAATGGATGACCACAAAAACGATTTTCATTAGTGCGGATCATGGTCTTGCAATTGTCTATTTTTTACAGAGCGATGTCGTTCCGACCCTGCTGAAACAAGGTGTTCAGGTGGTGGTATTGACAGATGACGGCATTAAGGACCAGATTCAAAAACGGTTTGAGATGCCAGGCTTGATTTTTGAAGGTTTGCGGTTGAAAGAAGCACGCAATTATGCCGAAACGAAATCGCCAGCCTTTCAATGGTGGCTGAATTTCTTTCGGCGGGTTGGCGGTTCTGACCGGATTAATGTTGAAGCAATGGACAGTCATGTGGAACAGGTGGCTTTTGAGGCAACTGGAAGACGTCGGCTGATTGATGCCAGCCATGCGAAGCCTGGTAAAATATTTTCGAGGTTCTGCCGCAGCCCGCAAGCACCTGGTACGCGAGCAAATGCTTTTCAGCCCGAGCTATGTACACGGACTTGTTCGAAAAGTATCAGCCTGAACTGGTGGTGGCATCCACACCAGGCTGGAGATACGACCGGTATTTATTACGACAGGCTATTAAAAGGCGATGTGCCCACCGCCGCAGTAATTGTGGGATGGGATAACCCCAGCAGTTACAGCATTCCCGGTGCACCGGTGGATTGGATAACTTGCTGGTCCGAAGTGCAAAAGGAAGAACTGGTTTTGGGCTCTGATTGGGTACCCGGAACGAGTTCATGTGGGCGGTATACCCACCTACGACGGATATTTTCGCAAACAGTGGTTGATGAGCAGGGAGGAATACTTCCAACTGCATGGATTGGACCCCAATCGCAAACTCCTGGGATATGCCTGCAGTTTTATTACGTTTTCTCCAAATTACCAGAATATTGAACCTTTGGCTCGCATGGTTGCAGAGGACCAATTTGAGCAGCCCGCGCAGCTATTAATTCGTTTGCACCCCAACCACTTCATGAATGAGCCGCTGTTTGTCGGCGAGCGTGAACGCATCCAGGAATTGACCCGCAAGTATCCTCATGTACATGTTGTTGAACCGGTGCCTTTAGGTGGCGAACTGGGTTATTACTCAGGCGAAGATATGCCAGAAAAGACATCCATGATGGCATATTCAGATGTATTTTTGACCGTATATTCCACCATGGTTGTCGAAGCAGCCATTCATGACCGACCAATCGTCAGTGTATGTTTCGATGCACCGGGTGGATGGAATGTTTCTGGCAGGTTCGATCTGCCTCTCTCAAAAATTGGAGAGTGGCCGACTCATCAACGATTTCGAGAAGCAGGTGCGGGAAAAGTTGCATTTTAACCCATCCGAATTGCTGGCTGCTGTGCAATACTCCCTGAATAATCCAGATGCTGAAAAGGTTAACCGTCAGAAGTTTATCGAACGCGAAGTAACCTACCAGGATGGCAGTGCAGGTTTTCGAACCGGAAATTACCTGTTTAGCAGGATGGGAAAGCGGGCGGGAAAATGAAATTTTTGATTGCGGGTTTGGGTTCCATAGGTCGGCGTCATTTTCGCAACCTGCTTAGCCTGGGTGAAAAAGATATTGTTCTGTTTCGCAGTCACCACAGTACGCTGCCGGATGATGAATTGGCTGGTTTTCCGGTTGAGACGGACCTGGAAGCAGCCCTTGCCCAAAAACCGGATGCGGTAATTGTTTCTAATCCAACTGCCTTACATTTACCCGTGGCACTGGCAGCCGCGAAAGCGGGGTGTAACATTTTTATCGAGAAACCCGTTGCGCATAGCCATGAAGGTATGAAAGAGCTGGTTGATTTAGTACTGGAGAAAAAGGTAATTGCAGCAGTCGGGTTTCAGTTCCGGTTTCATCCCGGTTTACAAGCAGTACGAGAAATCATAAAAGAAAACTTAATCGGGCAGGTTGTATCTGCATCTGCATCCTGGGGAGAATATTTACCTGGCTGGCACCCATGGGAAGATTACCGTATTGGTTATGCTGCCAGCGCTGAACTGGGAGGGGGAGTAGTGCGGACATTATGTCATCCGCTCGATTATTTGACATGGATGTTTGGACGGGTACAACATGTGTATGCATCGGTGGAATCAACTGGAAAACTGAATATTCCAGTGGATGACCTGGCAGAAATTGACATGCATTTTGAAGGGGATGTGCTTGCACACCTTCATCTTGATTATCATCGGCGACCAGGCAGCCACACACTGAATGTAGTTGGCACCGAGGGAACCTTGGAATGGGATAATTCCACCGGTATTGCACGATACAAACAAGCATCCAAAGAAAACTGGCAGGATGTTGCACTGCCAGAGGGCTTTGAACGAAATACCATGTTTATGGCTGAAATGAATAACTTCATCCAGGCTATTCATGGATTGGAAGAACCTGCATGCAGTTTGGAAGAAGGTATTTCAAATATGCAATTGATTGATGCTGTTTATCTGTCTGGTAAATTACACCGACAAGTAACTCTCAATGAGGTAAATTGGTGAAAATCCCGCGCTGGTTGCATGGGGCATTGATTGGAGGATATTTTGTGGCTCTGGCATTCGTGGTCACATATCCTTTGATCACGCATCTGGCAACCCGCATGATAGGTCAGGTTGGGGATAACATATATTTTGTCTGGTTGATTGGTTGGTTTCAGAAAGCCATATTTGTATTGCACGTCAATCCTTTTGACATCTGGTTCCTCAATTACCCGGCGGGCTGGAGCCTGGCATATACCGAAATATCTGCCGTGCAAATCCTGCTTGCCATGCCTTTTGCATTGCTGGTGAACCCGGTTTTTGGATATAACATCTCAATGCTTTTGACTTTTGTACTTTCCGGTGTATTCATGTATCTCTGGATGAAGGCATTAACCAAAAGGACAGGCATTGCACTCATTATTGGAACTGCCTATGCCATGCTTCCCTTCCATCAAGCCCATTTCTTAATTGGGCATTTGAACATTTCTGGAATTCAATGGTTTCCACTTTATTTTTGGGGATTATTCGAATTGTTGAAAGGTGAACCCAATCCATTCCAAAAAGAAGTTTGGAATTATGGCTGGTATCAGCCTGGGATTGATTGGATTAACATCAATGTATTACCTGTATATGACGATTCTGGTCACAGGTGTATTGGTCCTTTTCAATATTTTTCTGGTTAAACGTGAAATAACACAGAAAAATTACTGGATCCCATTTTTATGGTTGGGAGTGTCCTCTTTACCATTGGTATTGCTAAGTATCTGGCCATATGCTGCATTAAACGCACAGGGTGGATTACCGGATCGAAGCCTGGATGTTATCCGTGTGTTGGCAGCCTCTGCCAGTCCATTGGATTATATTTTGCCGTCGACCGATCATTTTCTGGTGGGAAAATGGATAAACCAGATTTTCAACCGACAATTATGGGTTGAAACTACCCTTTATATCGGGCTGATAAACTTATTTTTTGCTGGAATTGGAATTTGGACAGCCAAGAAGCAAAACCAGAAACCGTTAGTAATTATTTTGCTGATTGGAATTGCATTTGCCTGGCTGCTCTCGCTGGGTACCGACCTTTTCTGGAATGGCGAGCGTGTACTTGTACAAATACCGCCATATATTGCGAACCTGGTGAATCGCAGTGAAATGCATATTCCAATGCCTGGCTTGCTATTGTTCAAATACCTGCCATTCTTTTCCAAGCTGCGGGTATTTGCGCGTTTTGGTATATATGTGCTGCTTTTTATCTTCACCCTATCTGCACTTGGATTAAAATTTGTGTTGGATCATATTCGAAAACAGCAAGCAGTTGTGGTCTTTAGTATGGCAGTATTATTATTCGTCTGGTTGGATTTTTACCCGGGACCTTATCAAACCACATTTGACATTAAAAACCGACCGGTAGATGTATGGCTTGCATCCCAACCGGGAGATGGCGCAGTAATCCAATTCCCGTTTTCCCAAAGCGAAGACCAGGTGCAGGTATATGCAACTCTTGCCCATGGAAAACCATTTGTAGGTGGATTTTTTAATGCATTTCCTCCGCAACAATACCTGGAAATAAAGCCGGTTATGGAAAATTTTCCAGACAAAGCCAGTGTGGCGATGCTGGACGAGTTAGGTGTGAAATTCGTTTTGGCAGATGTCAATTCGTATACGCAAGGGCAGGAATTCATCCGCACATGTGAATCACCTGGGTTTGAAGTATGTAGATACAATGGGTGATGAAATTGTTTTCATCAATAGTGATTATTAGTTGGCAGATATGAAAAAACAACTGTCAGTAATCAATATTCTTTTACTTGTCAGCAGCCTGATTGGAATAGCGTTAGTGGCTTACAGTACCGTCCTGGGTCCCGGAATTGGCGGTGATGCAACCATTTATATTACAGCAGCGCGTAACTTCATTTCTGGTAAAGGTCTGGGATTGATTGAAGCGGATGGCGCTTTTCGATTACTGCCTTACTTCCCGCCAGGTTTTCCACTGCTTTTGAGCTTATTTGGATTGACCGGTATCGACATGATCGTTATCGCCCGCTGGTTGAACATCCTGTTATTTGGCGGACTGGTGTTCTTGTTTGGAAGAATCTTAATCTCTTCAGGATGCAAACCAATACTTGCCTGGTTAGGCAGCCTGCTCATCGCATTCTCTCCGGTATTGGTTCCTGTCTCGTCCTGGGCGATGTCAGAACCCCTGGCGCTGCTGACTGGTTTTGCCAGCCTGGGTTTATTAATTCGCTTTCTTGCAGATGAAAAGCAAGATGCCAATCGCAATATTCCTGTTATTGGATAAGCCGGTTGATGAAAATAGCCAGGCTGCAATCTCCCGCAAATTGCCATCTTCCATGAACCTGGTTTGGGCGGGATTACTGGCTGGGGTTGCACTTTTGACCCGCTATAACGCGGTAGCATTTGCACTGACCGGTGGATTGTTTTTATTATTTACGGGTGGTGGACGACTGATAAAGAAACTGCAAAGGACTTTGGTTTATTCTATTATTGGCACTAATCCCATTGGCAATCTGGATTATTGTGGATGTAACCCAAACGCAAACAATCGCCTCGCGCCGCATGGAATTTCCTTCACAGGTTATTCCTGCACTGGCCAGTTTTTGGAATGATTTTCAAACCTCCCTGTTATTCTGGGTACTCCCTGATTCTTGGATTTATACACCTCGATTCCCGCAATTCATCATGAATGCTATTGTCCCTGCCATGTTATTAGGATTAATTGTCTGGTACGTGTTATGGCGAATAAAGAATAATCATTCAAAGATAACCAATACTAAAGCAAGCCTTTGGATAAAACTCTTGATCACTTTTTGTTTGGTTTTTTTGGTGGTCACTATATTCGTCAAATTTACAACCTACCCTCCAATCACCATAAATACCAGGATGCTTTCACCACTTTATGCTGCAATGTTGTTGGTTATTCTATTGCTGTTGGCAGAAACGATTGACATGGCTGGGTAAAAAACGCTGGGTGGTAGTCGGGATGACCGTCCTCCTTGGGTTTGGAGTGCTCTGGTATGGATGGATAACGCTCCACATCGTTCCACAATTACATCGCCAGGGTCAGGGATACATGACCAGCGATTGGCAGCAATCAGAAACCCTTGCAGCAGTTCGTTCATTACCTGAAAATACGACGCTTGTTACCAATCAAGACATGCTGGTACTCCTTTGGACAGGGAGAGCCGCTTACCCACTCAAGGAAATTTATCTTGACCAACCACTTGCGGAGTTCTCCAAATATGGAGAAGGTGAGCTCACAAATGATAAAGGGCAGCAGCTTTTCCGTCAAAACAGGGCAACGCTGGTATTATTTGATACGATTTCCGACCAGTTCTATGGGTTATATGGAGAGCAGACTCAAGAACGTGTTCAGGTATTGACTTAAAGATTTAACCCTGGTTGAAGATTGCGCGGATGGAGGAATATATTCCTATCATGAGCCTTAACGAAATCAGCACCAAGAAAGCAAATGGAATTTTCTGGGTGATAATAGGTCTGCTTGCATTGGGCGGGGCAGCCCTGCTCTGGTACAGCACCCCATTTGGCATGGCTTTGGTGAACGATTCCGTCAATTACATTGATGGCGCAAGAAACCTGCTGGCAGGACATGGCTACAGCCGAATATTGGGTAATGGGAATTACGCTGCAGTCACCAATTTTCCACCTTTCTATTCAATAATTCTGGCAGGTATTTTGCTTCTGGGTGTGGATGGCATCACCGCCACCTGGTGGCTGGGTGTTGTGTTCTATGCACTCAACCTTATGCTGATTGGCTGGTTGGGGCGTAAAATAACCGGTTCATCGGTATTTGGTATCTTAAGTGTGGTGTTATTTTTATTAAGTGAACCTTTTCTGAACTTTCATACTTTTGCACTGACCGAACCAGTATTCCTGTTTACTTTCTTTCTGACCATCATTTTTGCAATCCTGTTTCTCGAAAAACAAAAATGGTATTGGATTGTTTTGAGTGGTTTCTTTGCCAGTCTGACATATCTGACCCGATATATTGGTGCGTCGCTTTTTGTCACGGTCATTGCCAGCATTATCGTTTTCCTGCCGGGTTGGAAGAAAAAAATTCAATATGGATTGATATTTCTCGCAGGAGCAATGCCTGCTGTAATTGCCTGGACAGTACGAAATATCATACAAACAGGTAATGCCACCAACCGGCAAACAATGTGGCATGCCATTCCAATTGGAAAAAGCCCGGGAAGGCGTGCTCAATTTCTGGAACTGGCTTCTCCCAGAACGCTATAACCTGATAGAACGCTGGTTTGAGGTATGGCGGGTATTGCTGTACATTGGGATAATCGTTTTTATCCTGGGTTTTGCATTTGTATCTGTTCGTTACTGGATGAAAAAGACCAAGCCATATACACGTACCCATGCAATCTGGGTAATTGCCATGCAAGCGATAATGTATTTCTTGCTGCTGGTAATTACACTGGTGCTGCTGGATGCCAGCGTAAATTTTGAACCCCGCATTCTCATGCCGATTTACAATATGCTGTTGTTATTGATAGTTGCCTTGTTACACTGGTTATGGAATCGTCCACGGAAGATTTTCAAGTTTATGGCGGTATTTATTGTTTTTGCCCTGATGCTGTCCTTTGTAGAGGATACGATGGATACGGTAAAATCCCTGAGGAGTCAGGGTCAGGGTTTTGCGAATGAATCCTGGACAGAGTCACAGACAATCGCAGAAATAAACAAATACCCGGACTTTATCATTTATACAAACCGACCGCGTGCCATCAATTTATTCCTGAACAGAGGTGCCTATATTCTGCCCTCGCAATTAAATCCTTCCACGGGAGAACCGTGGCAGAATTACCAAAAAGATGTGGACGCAATACGGAAAAGTGTTTTCGATGGTAAGGCAATCCTGGTTGTTTTTGATTATCAAAATGTGATTGCGGATTCCGAAGGTCAAGAATGGATGGAGGATCTAACGACCGGATTACCTGTATTTTCGGAATATCCCGATGGAATGATTTTTGGAGTTAAAGAATAATTTTGTGTCTCTTTCGAGAGGATATTTATGACAAACGTATTGGATAAATTTAGACTTGATGGACGAGTGGCTGTAGTAACGGGTGGCGCTGGATTGTTAGGCAAACAATTTAGCCTGACTCTGGCGCAAGCCGGGGCGCACGTGCTGGTAGCGGATTTGAACGCTGGTATTGCCTCTGAGACTGCAAATGAAATAACAAAGCAGGGGTACTCGGCAATACCGGTTCAGGTAAATGTTACCGATCCGGCATCTACCACAGCCATGGCTCAAAAGGCGAAAGACATGTTTGGCAGGCTGGATATCCTGGTTTGCAGCGCTGCCATGGACCCCAAGTTTGACCCTGACCATCAAGGGTCGCATGGCAATCGCTTTGAAGATTATCCCCTGGATGCCTGGCGGCAGGCAGTGGATGTAAACCTGACGGGTATGTTCCTGGCTTCCCAGGCTGCAGTACCCATGATGCTAGAACAGGGCCAAGGCGCGATCATTACCATTTGTTCCACGTATGGACTGGTTGCCCCGGATCAACGCATCTATCAGAAACCTGGTCAACCGCCCCAGTATAAACCGGCATATTATTCGGTGACCAAGGCTGGCGTGCTGGGTTTTACACGTTACCTGGCAACGTATTATGCAGGGAAAAACATCCGGGCTAATCGCACTTACGCCGGGTGGTGTTTATAACAACCATGAGGAACAATTTAACCAGGCTTATTCATCCAGAACGGTAATGGGACGCATGGCGCATTTGGATGAAATGAATGGGGCTTTGCTTTACCTGGCATCGGATGCATCCTCTTACATGACAGGTTCCAATCTGGTTGTAGATGGAGGATGGACAGCATGGTAAAACCTGAAGTGTTGGCAGTCATCCCTGCACGAGGTGGTTCGAAAGGTATTCCACGCAAGAATATCCGCCAGTTCGCCGGTTATCCATTAATTGCCTATAGCATTGCTGCCGGATTGCAGGCAGAAATGGTTACCCGGGTAATTGTTTCCACCGATGATGAAGAAATTGCACAAGTTTCAAGGCAATTTGGGGCGGAAGTGCCATTTTTCCGCCCGACGGAACTTGCCCAGGATAATACGACAGACCTTCCGGTTTTTCAGCATGCCTTGCGGTGGTTGAAAGAACATGAAGGTTACGAACCGGATGTTGTGGTGCAATTGCGTCCCACATCTCCATTCGTCCGCCGAGTATGATTGATGATGCAATTGACCATTGATATTAAACCCGGAGGCAGATTGCGTTCGCGGCGTTGTCATTCGCGGGCAAAATCCGTATAAAATGTGGCGTATTGACGAGTTAACCAAACGGATGACGCCATTGTTATCTGTTGAAGGAATTGCTGAACCATATAATGCACCACGGCAGGTACTTCCTGCCGGTTTACTGGCAAACCGGGCATATTGATGCCATTCGCACGAATACAATAGTAAATAAGCATTCGCTGACCGGAGACAATATTCTTCCACTGATTATCGATCAGCAGTTATACCATGGATATTGATAATCCTAAGGACTGGGCTCGTTATGAGAACCTGGTGTATAACGGCAGCCTGGATATGGTTAGTCCTGGCAAAAAGCACCGCCCATTGCCCAAAAATCCACGCCTTCTGGTATTGGATTTTGATGGCGTCATCACCGATAATCGGGTGCTTGTTGATGATGAGGGTAAAGAGGCAGTGATGGCATTTCGCAGTGATTCTCTGGGGGTACAGGCTCTCCAGAATGCTGGAATTCAGGTGATTGTCATTTCTTCGGAAATAAATCCGGTTGTAACTGCCCGATGCCGAAAAATGGGCATCTCTGCAATCCAGGGAGTTTTGGATAAACCCCAGATATTGCTGGAATACCTGCAACAGCAAAAAATTGCACAAGAACATGTGGTGTATTTGGGAAATGATATAAATGACACCCCTTGTTTTCCACTGGTTGGGTGTGCGGTTGTTGTGGCTGATGCCCAACCTGAAGCCATCCGCCAGGCAGATAGAGTTTTATCCCGGAACGGCGGATATGGGGCAGTACGAGAATTGTGTGATATTATCTTGCAGTCAACATCAGAAAGGAGTTAGCATGTCTCGAGAAGTAAAAATAGGCAACAAATTCGTTGGGGATGGACACCCAACATACGTAGTATCAGAAGCAGGAATCAACCATAATGGTGATTTGGATATTGCCTGCCAATTAATAAAAGCAGCAAAAGAAGCCGGAGTGGATGCTGTCAAATTCCAAAAACGCACCCCTGAACTCTGTGTACCCCCTGAACAACGGGGTTTGATGCGTGACACTCCCTGGGGGTATATTTCGTACCTGGATTACCGGTATAAAGTTGAATTTGATGAAGCTCAGTATCGCGAGATTGATCAGTATTGCAACCAGATTGGTATGACCTGGTTTGCCTCTGTGTGGGATGAACCTTCGGTCGATTTTCTTGAGCAATTTCACCCGGTCTGTTACAAAATTCCATCTGCTTCGCTCACAGACCATGCACTGTTACGCCATCTGCGCAGTACAGGACGTCCGCTGATTCTATCGACGGGAATGTCCACCATGGAACAGATACGTGAATCAGTTGCCGTTCTTGGAACCGAAAACCTGGTCCTGACACATGCCACCAGCACTTATCCATGTGAGCCAGAAGAATTAAATCTCCAGATGATTAACACCTTGCGGAATGAGTTTAATTGCCCAATTGGATATTCCGGGCATGAAGTCGGGTTAATTCCATCGGTTGTCGCTGTAACCCTTGGTGCCTGCATGGTCGAAAGACACATTACGCTTGACCGGGCAATGTGGGGTAGTGACCAGGCTGCATCTGTGGAACCAAGCGGTTTCGAGCGTCTTGTAAAATATATCCGGGTTACCGAACAAGCAATAGGTGATGGTGTCAAGCGGGTTTATGAAAGTGAAATGTCATCCTTGAAAAAACTTCGTAGAGTACAAAATTAGGAGCGACAATGCATATAAAACTTATTTCATTACTCTATCTTGATCCCGGTTCCGGGTCCTTTATATTACAAATAGTTATCGCGGCTGCATTGGGTGGGGCATATGCACTTAAAGTGTATTGGAAAAAAATAAAGAAGCTTTTCCGCGGCAAAGCGGGTGAAGAAGAGCTGGCAGCAACCCTGGATGATGCTTCAATGGAACAAAAGGAATCGGATGTCCAAAAATAGCATTCATACTGCATCGTTTCGTGACCCCAGCGGATTTCTTTACTGGTCTGATGGAGTTTTGTATCGACAGGTGAACAATTCTTACCAACCCCATTACGATACCCTGATACAAAGCGGATTGTACCGGGACTTGGTAAGAAGGGTTTTTTAGTCAGTCATCAGGAAGTAGATCAAAAACCAGCCATTCCTGGGACTGCTTATAAAATTCTTGCTCCAGAATACATACCTTTCATCTCATATCCATATGAATGGTCGTTCAGCCAGTTAAAAGACGCTGCCTTGTTAACCCTTGAAATTGGCATGCAGGCACTGGAAAAAGGCATGGTCCTGAAAGATGCTTCTGCTTATAACATCCAGTTCATTCATGGCAAACCAGTTCTGATTGATACCCTTTCCTTTGAAAATTATGTGGAAGGTACTCCCTGGGTGGCATACCGGCAATTCTGCCAGCATTTCCTGGCTCCGCTTGCGCTTATGGCATTAACGGACATCCGGCTAAATCAGCTGTTGCGGGTCTATATTGATGGCATTCCGCTTGACCTGGCAAGTAAATTACTGCCTGGCAATACCCGCTGGAAATTGGGGATAGCCACGCATATTCATCTCCATGCCAAAACACAACAAAAATATGCTGGCAAGGCGGTCAGTTTGCAAGATCAAAAGCGAACCGTAAGCAAATTAGCCTTGATGGGGTTACTGGACAACTTAAAAAGTACAGTCTTCATCATTAAAATGGGAACCTGCAGGAACTGAATGGGCGGAATATTACGACATCACCAATTATTCTGGTACACGCGTTTGATGAGAAAAAATCCGTTATCAGGGAATACCTGGAAATCGCCCATCCAGGATCTGTTTGGGATTTGGGTGCGAATACGGGTGTTTTCAGCCGCCTGGCAGCAGAAAATGGAATTCCGACAGTTGCCTCGGATATTGATCCTTCTGCAGTTGAAAGGGGATACCTGCAGGTAAAAAAGGAAAAAATCCAAAATCTATTACCTTTATTGCTGGACCTTACCAATCCCAGTGGGGGTGTCGGCTGGAACAACGAAGGAACGATTGAGCTTTACACCAGCGTGGTCCTGCTGACCTGGTAATGGCACTGGCACTGATACACCACCTGGCAATCTCGAACAATGTCCCCCTGGAACGGGTGGCTGAAACTTTTTCCCAGATGGGCAAATGGCTTATCATCGAATTTGTCCCTAAAAATGACTCCCAGGTTGCGCTGCTATTATCGAGCCGGTTGGATATATTCGATAACTATACCCAGGATGGTTTTGAGACAAGTTTTGGAAAATACTTCACCATTCATCAGAAGAGAGCATTACAGGATTCTGAGCGAATCCTGTACCTGATGAAAGTGTCGGGATAACGGATGAAGCATATCAAGCGGGTTTTGCCTGCCTTGCAGCGCAGACTGGCACAAGGGCAGAACAACCGACGCATTCAGCAATTTGCGCAAAAAGTGGAACGTGCATCTGTGGTCAACCAGGATGCACCGGTATTATTTTTTAATGCCACGACCCGCTTAAGCGGGTTGAGCCTGAATGCTGGTTTCTCATTGCTTACATCATGGGCGGTTCGATTGGCAGGTGTGCCAGTTTTGCACTTTACCTGTGATTCTGGGATGAGCCGGTGTGTACTTGGAACACGCCAGGATGACCCGTCTCATGCTCCACCCTGCGCGGCTTGTAAAGCACAATCGCGGGTTTGTTACACTGGCGCACAAATCCGCAGGTTTCGCTATCACAGAGACCCGGAACTTGACAAAGTAACAAAAGGATTGTCCCTGGCAGAATTGGAAACATTTGAATTTTCCGATTTACCGCTGGGAAAACTGGTGTTACCTTCTTTACGATGGATTCTTCGCCGGCACCATCTTCTGGATGATGAACAAACACGTTATCTCTACAGGCAATATATTTCTTCTGCATGGAATGTTGCCCAGAAATTTTACGCAATGTTGGATAGTGTTACCCCGCGCAGTATGGTGGTATTTAACGGGATGTTTTACCCCGAAGCCACCGTACGCTACATTGGATTAAAAGAGGGATTCGTGTTATTACCCATGAAGTAGGCATGACACCTTACAGCGGCTTTTTTACCAATGGAGAAGCAACTGCATACCCCATTGATATTTCTGATGACTTCCAACTCAGCGATGATCAAAACCAACGCCTGGATGCTTACCTGTCCAACAGGTTTCAGGGTCATTTCACCATGGCAGGAATTCAGTTCTGGCCAGAAATTCGCAATCTGAGCCAGGAATTATTGGAAAAAATTGCTCAATATAAACATGTAGTCCCGATTTTCACCAATGTGGTTTTTGATACATCCCAGGGACATGCCAATAAATTATTCACTGACATGTTCGCCTGGTTGGATGATGTGCTTGAGGTAGTTAAGAAAAATCCGGAGACGTTGTTTATTATCCGTGCCCATCCTGATGAACTTCGTGTTGGGAAAGAAAGCCGTGAAAGCGTGGCTGGCTGGGTGATAGAACGCAAAATAAAAGAGGTTCCCAACGCAATATTTTATAATGCCACGGATTATGTAAGTTCTTATGAACTAATCCAGATGTCCAAATTTGTGATGGTCTATAACTCCACAGTTGGTCTGGAGGCATCCATTCTCGGTAAAACGGTTCTCAGCGGTGGCAAAGCACGTTACACGCAAATTGAGACTGTATATTTTCCAGAAAACAAGAAAACCTACCACCAATTATTAAAGGAATTTTTGGAAGCAGATACTGTTGAGCCTCCATCAATTCACCGAATAAATGCCAGGCGGTTTTTATACTATCAATTATTCTGTACATCCATACCGTTCGGTGAGTATTTTGAAGAAGATCGTGTATTCCGCGGTTATGTTCGCTTGAAGAAGTTTCCATTAACTGCAATTCGACCTGAAAATTCCAGCACCATCCAGGTAATTTTGGATGGGATCCTGCAAGACAAACCTTTTACCCTTGAACCATGAAACCAGATTGTTCAATCATCATTCGGGCATATAACGAAGAAAAGCATATTGGTAAATTATTGGCTGGTATTCGGGAGCAATCGCTCAAAAATATCCAGATTATCCTGGTAAATTCTGGTTCGACTGACCGTACAATCGAAATAGCCAACCAATTTGACGTTCAAGTTGTTCATATTGCCCCCCAGGAATTTAGTTTTGGTAGATCACTCAATACCGGAATTTCACATGCAACGGCAGACATTCTGGTATTTGCAAGTGCTCATGTCTATCCGGTTTACCCAGACTGGTTGGAGCATTTAATTGCTCCATTTTCTGAAGACTTATCGCACTGTGTTATGGTAAACAGCGGGGTACGGTAAATTCCAAATTTTCCGAGAAACAAGTATTTCAACACTGGTTCCCAGAGTTTAGCCAGAAGCAGCAGGGTCATCCATTCTGCAATAACGCCAATGCAGCCATCCGTAAAAGTCTCTGGGAAAAACATCCATTCGATGAAAGTATCCCTGCGCTGGAAGACCTGGCATGGGCGCAATGGGCATCTGACCAGGGTTTTCAAATCCAATACTCGGCAGAAGCGGAAATCATCCACATTCATCATGAGACCTGGAGAGGTGTTTATAACCGTTACCGGCGAGAAGGAATGGCGTTCAAGCAAATCTACCCCCATGCTCATTTTTCATTGGGAGATTGTCATCAAACTGTTCACCGTCAACAGTATTGCTGACCTGAAAGCAGCAAAGCAACAGCATGTTATCCTGAAACAATGGCATAGAATCCTTCATTTTCGATGGATGCAATTTTGGGGTACCTTCCAGGGGTATCGACAATCTACTCAAATGTTAACCTGGAATTTAAAACGAACTTTTTATTATCCCAATGCCGCTTTTCATAATCCCTCTCAAGAAAACCATCGAGTAGACCCAATTCAATATCACGAAGAATCAGAAAAGCGGTAAGATATTCAATAAGGATGTGTATGACACCAATAATTGTTGCGCTGGTTCCAATGCGGCACCATTCCCAACGGGTGCCAGAGAAAAATTATCGGTTGCTGGCTGGTAAACCGCTGTATGGATATATTATCGAAACGCTGCTGGCTTGTCCCGAATTAAGCAGTATCGTCGTGGATACAGACAGTCCGGTGATTACCGAAGGTTTAGCTCAAAATTACCCTTCTGTAAAAGTATTGCCACGACCTCAACATCTGTCAGGGGATACAGTGTCCATGAATGACATCCTTTTATATGACACAGAAATGATACCTGCAGATTTTTACCTGCAAACACACAGCACCAATCCGTTGCTCAAATCAACAACCGTCAGCCAGGCAATTCGCAAGATGGTTGATAATTACCCTGCTTATGATTTGCTTTTCTCAGTAACCCGCTGGCAAAAGCGGTTGTGGACTCACGAAGGAAAACCGGTTAACCATAATCCGGATGTTTTATTGCAGACCCAGGATTTGGAGCCGATTTACGAAGAGAATTCATGCATATATATCTTTACCCGGGAAAATCTGGCGCGCAGGAAAAACCGACTGGGAGAACATCCATTATTATTTCCCATGGATGTCTCTGAAGCGTATGATATTGACGAAGAAAATGATTTCTGGCTGGTAGATGCCCTGATGCATAGGCGGGCGGAACAAAAATAACGATGATGGATAAAACGATGACAACAGTTTTACTCTCTGCCCCTTACATGTTACCTTTTGTGGAACGGTTTCGACCGGTGTTTGCGCATTATGGTCTAGAATTGATAATTGCAGATGTTCATGAACGACTGGTTGAAGAAGAAATCCTGCGCTATGCAGGAACATTCGATGCAACCATTTGCGGAGATGACCGGTATTCCGAATCTGTGTTGCAGCAATGCCTGCCTCGTTTGAAAGTTATATCCAAATGGGGCACAGGTATTGACTCGATTGATAAACCTGCTGCTAATCGGCTCGGGATTTCTGTATGGAATACTCCCAATGCTTTTACTCTGCCTGTCTCTGATACCGTTATGGGATATATTTTGAATTTCGCCCGTCAACTTCCCTTATTGGATAAGGAAGTGAAAAATGGCGGGTGGGGTAAATTCCCGGCAAGGTCATTAAGTGAATGCACACTGGGTGTGATCGGCGTGGGTAATGTTGGAAAGGCGGTAATCCGCAGGGCTCGCGGATTTGGCATGCGAATTCTGGGCAACGATATAATTTCCATCGCGCCCGATTTCATTGCTGAAATGGGCGTGACCATGACGGATTTAAAAACATTGCTGCAAACATCCGACTTCATCTCATTAAACTGTGATTTAAATCCAACCAGTTTTCATATAATTAGATGAGAATACTCTCAGAGATGTGAATCCCAACGCGGTTGTCATCAACACTGCCCGCGGTCCTTTGGTTGACGAAAAAGCATTGGTTAGTGCTTTACAGAATAAAAAATTGGGTGGTGCAGCGCTGGATGTATTCGAAGTTGAGCCGCTTCCGGCTGACAGCGCTTTGCGGAAATTCGAAAATGTAATGCTGGCTTCCCACAATTCAAATTCGAGCCATGCTGCCTGGGAACGGGTACACTGGAATACAATCCGAAATCTGCTTCTTGGACTTGGACTGGATGTTAATAATCTGGATGAATTTATTCATACTGTTTAAGGATGGGTAACCGGATGGATACGAAAAACAAGAAATGGGTATTAATCTCTGGAGCAGCGGGCGGAATTGGCTCTGCCACGGTGGCAGTTTTTGCTGACCATGGATGGCAGGTGGTGGCGGTTGACCGAAAAACCTTCGAAGGTGTGAAAATCGATGGGGTTAATTACATTCAAGCGGATATTTCCAACCCGGATGACGTGGCATTGATATATAAAAGAACCAGCGAATTCACTTCCACACTTGGATGCCGTTGTGAATAATGCTGCAATCCAGGTCGCCAAACCAATTATCGAAACCAGCGTAGAAGAATGGGACATGGTGATGGCTTCCAACTTGCGCTCGGTATTTCTTGGGGCACGCCTGGCATTCCCGCTCTTAAAAGCAGCCGGGGGAGGGGCAATTGTCAATGTCTCCTCTGTTCATGCCGTTGCCACATCCGCAAATATTGCTGCTTACGCTGCCAGCAAGGGTGGTCTGCTGGCATTGACAAGGGCAATGGCGATTGAATTTGCACCAGAGAATATCCGGGTGAATGCCATTCTGCCCGGGGCGGTGGATACACCCATGCTGAGGGCAGGTTTACAGCGCGGGCATGTGGCTGGAGGTACGGTACTGGATCGGTTGGAAAACCTGGCGAGGAAAACTGTCAATGGCAGGGTGGGTCAACCAGAGGAAATTGCGAATTGTATATATTTCCTGGCAGATAACAGCCAATCCTCATTCATGACCGGACAGGCCATGATTGTAGATGGCGGCGCAACTGCCCGATTGAGCACGGAGTAATCTAGACCTATGGCAGCATTGAGAGAGAAATTAAAAACATGGTTGCCTGAACCAGTTGTCGTTCAAGCCAGGAAATTCCTGGATAGTATGGCAAGAGTGAAAGACATCCCTGCTGCATATTTTCATCCATGGCGGGTAAATACCCGCATGGCTCTTGGTGCGTATCAGGATAAGCATGCTGGTCAGCGTTGTTTTATCATTGGTAATGGCCCCAGTCTAAGGGACACTGATCTTGGTAAATTAAAAAATGAATTCACCATCGGGATGAACCGGATTTACCTCATGTTCCCTGAACTTGGTTTTCAAACCAGTTATTATCTCTCTGTGAATGACCTGGTTATTGAGCAGTGTGCTGCAGATATTCAAGCCATGCAAATACCCCGTTTTGTTTCCTGGCGCTCCAGGAAGTGGCTGCACCCGGATAATGACCTGTTTTATCTTCACACATCATATACCGGTCCCAAATTCAATCCGGATGCACGCGGACGGTTGTGGGAAGGTGCGACTGTCACATATGTTGCTTTGCAACTGGCGTTTTACCTGGGATTTAAGCAAGTGTACCTGATTGGGGTGGACCATAATTTTGCCACCAAAGGTACACCAAACACTACTGTAGTTTCTCAAGGGGACGACCCAAATCATTTTTCACCGGCATATTTCGGCAAAGGATTCCGCTGGCAATTGCCAGACCTGGAAACATCAGAGATTGCATATCGCCTTGCACGCCAGGCTTACGAAAAGCATGGCAGAAAAGTAATGGATGCAACCGTCGGTGGAAAATTAACCGTGTTTGAAAAGACAGACTATAACAGCCTGTTTTCATGAAAGAATGATGTATTAACGCAATGAAACCTTTAATCAGCATTGTGACACCTTCATACAACCAGGTTCAATTTCTTGAACAGACGATTCTTTCTGTGTTGGAGCAGGATTATCCCAACATGGAATACATGGTGGTTGACGGCGGATCGCAGGATGGCAGTTTGGCTCTCATCCAAAAATATGCCAGTGACCTGTGCTGGTGGATATCCGAACCGGATCGGGGTCAGGGACATGCCATTCAGAAAGGGTTTCGAAGGGCTACCGGTGAATACCTGGCATGGATAAATTCAGACGATTATTATCTGCCAGGTGCCATCAGTGCAGCCATTAAAAGCGCTGGAAGACAATCCAGATTGGGGAATGGTATATGCTGATGTAGTCTCCATCAATGAGACCGGGAAACAAATCAAGGAACTGAAGTATAAGAACTGGCAGCTTCCAGATTTGATGAAATTTAATATCATTGGTCAGCCCTCTGTGGTGATGCGCCGCAGTGCTTATGAGCAGGCGGGCGGAATATCTTCCCAATATCATTATTTACTCGATCATCACCTCTGGCTGCGGATAGCCGCGCTGGGACCGATTGGTTATATTCCCCAAACCTGGGCATCTGCCAGGTTTCACGCTGCAGCAAAGAATTTTGCCCAAGCGGATAAATTTGGTGAAGAAGCAGCCAGAATCGCAGCCTGGATGGAAGAAGATGAACGGTTTTCCGAAAAGGTTAAACCAATGCAGAAAAAAGTATGGGCAGGAGCTTATCGATTTGGCGCCCGATATTTATCGGTTGGGAATCGATACCAGGATGCTTTTATTATGTATCGTCAAGCCTGGAAGAAAGATCCTGTTATCGTTCTCAAAGATTGGAAACGGGTAGGTGTGACCATCCTGGGAAAATTTGGCTGGGACATCACCAGGAGAAAGAATGGATAAAAGTAATACGCGGATTTTTTATTCTTACCTGGTGAATAAGCATTGGGTGTTTACTCTTATCCTGGTTTTAATTTTTGGTTTAGGTGCACTTATCCGTTTTTATGATCTGACAGATGCACCGCTTGATTTTCATCCCACACGCCAACTGCATTCCATTCTCATGGCGCGGGGAATGTATGCTGAGAATAATCCTGCACTGAATGAAGTGCAGCGAAATATTGCCATCCAGCAATGGAAACTGGAAGGATTAATTGAGCCACCTATCATGGAACGCCTGGTTTCTTTCACCTACCAGATTCTAGGAAGCGAAATATTATGGGTAGCGAGGGTATATTCAATTCTTTTCTGGCTGGTTGGTGGGTTAGGCTTATATTTGCTGGTCAAACAGGTTGGAAATCGTGATGCGGGACTGATTGCACTAATTTTCTATCTCTTTTTACCGTATGCAGCAATCGCAAGCAGAACTTTTCAACCAGATCCTTTGCTGGTTGCAGCAATCATTTGGGCATGGTGGACGGCAGTAAAGTGGGCTGAAAAATCAGGCTGGAAATGGACGATTATTGCCGGGCTAACAGCCGGTCTGGCTATTCTCATAAAATCAACCGCTGTGTTTTTCCTGGTTGGCGGATATGCCGGGTTGGTATTGTGGGGAAAGGGTTTCAAACTATCTGTAAAAGATAAATACACCTGGGTTTTGATTTTTCTCGCAATCATACCGTACGCGTGTTTTCACGTTTACGGCACGTTGATAACCGGACAACTTGTTTCCCAGTTCAGCCTTCGATTTTTCCCGCAGTTATGGCTGCAGCCTGCATTTTACCTGCAATGGATTGGTCAAATTAATGGAACGGTTGGCTTGCCCTGGTTCTTAATTACGATCCTGGCGATTTTCCTCATCGAAAATAAGTCCCACCGGGCATTGTTTGCCGGCATTCTGATCGGATATTTTTTGTATGGGATGACGTTTACCCATCACATTACCACCCATGATTATTATCATTTACCGCTTATTCCCGTGGTGGCAGCGGGGTTGGGAATTTCAGCCAGTAAAATCATAAACCAGTTAAAAGGGACCCGGCTGGTTAACCCAACTCGTTACTTCACTGGTATTGCTTGGTTACATAGGGATAAATGCCTGGGATGTGAGAGTCACTCTGAAACGGAACGATTACCGGACTGAAGCAATCATCTGGCAGAAGCTTGGTGCATCGTTAGGTGAAGGTTCCAAAGTTGTTGGTTTATTGCATGATTACGGTGCCAGGTTGTCATATTGGGGCTGGATGATTCCGACCAATTGGATGACTTCTGGAGACATGCGCTACCGGGAGTTGGCTGGTCAGACGTTCGACTTCGACCAGCTTTTCACTGAAACAACTGCAGGGAAAGAGTATTTTGTGGTTACTCTATTTGGTGAATACGACAGTCAGCCTGCCTTAAAGAGCAAGCTGGAGAATGGGTATCCCGTGTATGAGAAAACGAACGACTATATCATCTTTGACCTGATGCACCCGAAAGCGGGTGAGAAACCATGACAGAACCCAAAGTGAGTATCATCACACCATCCTATAATCAGGCTGCTTACCTGGAAGCGACCATACTTTCAGTAATCAACCAGGATTATCCCAACCTGGAATATTTCATTGTGGATGGCGGTTCCGATGATGGGAGCGTGGATATTATTCGCCGGTATGAAAACAGGCTGGCAGGCTGGATTTCTGAACCAGACAAAGGTCAGACTGATGCGATTAATAAAGGTTTCGATCGGGTAAACGGTGATATTCTGGCATGGCTTAAATTCGGATGACACTTATGAACCTGGTGCAATTCGCAGGGCTGTAACTGCATTACTGAATAATCCCGATGCAAGCATGGTATACGGTAAGGCAAATTTTATCAACACAACCGGTAATGTGATCGGACAATTTCCTGCCGCCCAAACGGATTACCGCAAACTGCGCCAGGGTTATGTTCACATTCCCCAGCAAGCTGCTTTTTTTCGGGCTGAATACTGGCGTAAAGTTGCGCCGTTGGATCCCAGGTTCTACTTTGCCATGGACTATGATTTATGGGTCAGGCTGGCAAATCTGGCACCACTTTGTTTTTATTCCCGAAGTGTGGGCGAATTTTCGACTGCATAATGACGCCAAATCGATTGCAGCGGATGACCGCTGCTGGCCGGAAATGCTGCAAGTACACCGCCGACTGGGTGGGGGTGTATTCTCGATTATTTATGCAAAATATGTTTTACGGGTTATCCTGGGACCGTTGCTGCGCTGGCGAAGAAAACGCTGGTTACAAAAGCAAACAGTGATAGTGAATTAAAAACATCCCTGGTTTCCAGGGATGTTTTTTAATTTCTTATAATTTTTGGCTAGATTATTTATACATGTCCAGGTAAGCAGGCGTTTGATAAATCTGGGCAATGTCGAAATTGATTTCGATTTTCGAATTCCCGTGTACTTTTACTTTATCTGCAATTACCTGGGTACTGTAGGTTGGGTTAATCCGGATGTACCTCCCACCTCTATGGAGCCGTCTGGTGCATACACGGTTCCCATGTAGAAAGAGTCTGCATTGCCAGCCATGGTAATAATGCCAGAATGCCCGGGTGCCATGTAAATCAACATCCCCAGAATTGCAGGTGGTGCTTCTACCGTCGGCGCAAGCAAGTTCACATCTGCACCACCAGATAATTCGAAATCTCCTCCGGTTATATAGAAAGTAACCCCACTTCCCTCAATCATTCCGCCAGTTGCCTTGACGCCATTGCTCAAACAATAGAGACCGGGATTCAAAACCAGGTGGTCACCATTGGTCATTTGTATTTGACCATATCTTCCTGGGCTGATCGGATGGGCTTCATCACCGCCGTTGACATCACCTTTCCATGGCAGGGAAGCACAATTGGGAGCTGGAACTTCAAAGGGGGGCAGCTTTTCAGTCATTTTCTGCGGTGCTGGAGAGACGTACCCTGAACCATTAAGGACGAGATTCATGAAGAAATTATTTCCAAATTCAGAATCCGCCACAACATTCACACCACCATCGGTGCGAAAACAACCAGCAGAATAAATGCCACCATTAAATACTGTGACGTCATTGTTGCCATCAAATAACAATCCGTCACAATCTTCGCGGGTGGCTGCTATAGCATAACCATAGGTAAGTGAGGTGCGGGGACGAACACGTACAACGGCTTCAACGGTATTTCGGACAGGTCCATCATAAACGAAATGAGCAAAACTAGTTTGCACATCGGATGAGACCATTACCGTTACATCCAGGTATTTTTCGTTATAACTGCCAGTCCATTCATCATCCACACAATTCACAATCACCCCGTGCTGCGTATCCAGGTTTCCCGCAAGCGTAAAATTGTTGCTTAACGCCCGCTCTTTGGCTTTAGCAACCGCAATGTTTATGGCAGTTACGACATCTGCTGCATCACAGGTAAAATTCACATAATTGACACCGTTGTTTTCCATACTTTGGGCTGCCAGACCTGCACCTGCCAGGGCTGATGCGTCTGCAGCGTTCTGGTCATAACGGCGGTCAGAATAAATCATACCTCCATCAATTGCAACAGCTACAAACCCAAGCAAACCAACAAAAGCCAAAACAAGAATGATTACAATTTGACCTTTTTCATGCTTTTTAATATTTGGATTCATTTCTTCCTCGCTATTTACAGGCAGGACGGAGAATCGTGCCATTCACTGTTGTTTCAAGCCGTATCTCCTGTTTGCCAATCAATGCACCAATAAGCGGCATTGTCATCGGAAATGCCTCATCCACAACTGTAATTTCAATATTCTTACTGGTACAGGCATCTTTCGTCGGGCTGGCCGCACCACATGGTTTTCCATTTAATAAAATTGAAATTGTGACTGCGTATAGGATCAGTTAAGCGTACTTCGCACCCTCTCCACGATTTGGGTGCAACTGGTTGGCATTACGGAACCGAAAACCAGGCCTTCCTGGGCGGCGTCGCGCATAGCAATATAATAAAAAGCAATTCTGCCAATATCCACAATTCCTGCCACCATGATGAGCAATAAAACAACCGAAAAAGCCAGTTCTACCAGGCTTTGCCCTTTTTCATGTTTTCTGATTTCTGGTGGATATTTCAATTTTCATCTCATTCATCCTAAGGTACGTATGAGATGGTACATACCATATTATCCAATCGAATTATGATTGTCGGCTTGGTTAAAATATTATTTTGATAAGCGAGTTCCATATTTCTGACGGATGCAGGTGGAATTTGCACCAGTGGACTGGGAGTAACATCCAAAGCGAAGGGTGAGTTGACACCTGCCAGATTCGACCATAGTGAATTACCACCCATCGCAATACTAAGCAGTTTGTTCGAATCTCCCCAACTAATAGTGATTGAATCAATGGTTGCTGTTAGCGTGGAGTCTGAATTCCAGAGGTCAAGATTGAACTTCTTGGCTGCCACCTTTGGATTTGCAGCATAAAACTTGGCGCAGTTGGGTGTCCTGGTTGGGGTCATGGTTCTGGTTGGCGTAGGTGTTCTGGTCGAAGTAACAGTCATTGTAAATGTTGGTGTACAAATATCCGGTGGACAATCCGTCGAAGTTGGTGTCTGTGTATTGGTAGGTGTATGGGTACTTGTAACTGTAGAGGTTAATGTAGGCGTAAATGTATTGGTAGGTGTCGGTGTATCAGTCGGAGTTGGGCTGGGACCAGGTGTAATTGTGCTGGTGATTGTTGGTGTTGTTGTGGGAGTAGGTGTTCGGGTTGGACGCGGAGTTGGGGATGGCAAAGGTGTACCCATAACATCCACATTAATAATCACCGTACGACCAGCAGTTGAGGATACTGGGAAGGAAGGTATTCCCAAAAATGGTACGATCGGAGCATAATCTGCAGTGACCCGCACCATCACCCGGTCACTTAAGACCACAGTAGATGGACAGGCATCCAGAGATTCCCAGGGAATGGAATCATCCGGACCGTTATCATAGCGGATATCCACCTGGTCGGCTTCAATACCGGCAAAAAAGCCAACTCTTAATGCAGCCGCTTTCATACCCGCACAATCCTGGTAGAAGGGCACACCGCCATCACTCATCCCAACGGCAGCGCCATGACGGGCTGCTTCGCGGCTGGCAGTGTAGACTGCGCTATAAATTGCCAGCAAATGACCGAATTCGATGATGCCCAGAACAAGCAAGAGAAATATAGGTAATGCCAGGGCAAATTCCACCAGACCCTGGGCACGGCTGCGAGGTTTTACAAGGAATGATCGAATCCTGGACATAAAATTACCTTCTTATTTGCATAAGAATTGGGGAGTTACCCCCAAAATTAAAATTTCTCTAGATAAATATTATCACAGGAATGACTATATTTGCGCTTATCAATTACGCAAACAGAGCAGTCATCGGTTTTGGATAACGGATCAAGTGTGCCCAAAGCAGGATGGCTTTCATGATACAATCCCGCATGAATTTCATCTTTTATCGAGGTTGTGATTATGTCTGAACCCGTGCTTGTTGCTGTCGCCTGGCCATATGCCAATGCCGAAATCCATGTTGGAAATATCACCGGAGCATACTTACCGGCTGATATTTTTGCCCGTTACCAGCGCTTAATGGGTCGCAAGGTGTTGATGGTTTCCGGTTCAGACTCGCATGGTACTCCCATTACAGTAAGGGCAGATGCTGAAAATTCCACGCCATTGCAGGTATATCAACATTTTCATGAGAATTTTCTCGATTTGTTCCAACAAATTGGGATCACGTACGACCTGTTTACCAGCACGCATACCAGTAATCATTTTCGCATTTCCCAGGCCATGTTCCTGGCTTTGCATGAAAACGGATATCTCTATAAAGCCAGTGAAATGCAGTGGTTTGCTCCCAGCCAAAATCGATTTTTACCGGATAGATATGTGGAAGGTACCTGTTACATTTGCGGATTTGAAAATGCCCGCAGTGATCAATGTGACAAGTGCGGCAGCCTGCTCGAACCGCAAAAACTGATTGCCCCCCGCTCGCGGGTGGATAACAGCACTCCGGAATTGCGCCAAACAGAACATTATTACCTGGATCTTGGCAAGCTTCAAGAATGAGGTTACCCAATTTCCTGGAGCAGCGCCAGGACTACTGGCGCCCAAATGTATTGAGGCAATCGCTTGGGCAAATTCAGGCAGATAAACTGCGGGGCAGACCGATTACTCGTGACCTGGATTGGGGTATCCCGGTTCCATTGGAAGGGATGAATGGCAAGTGTTTATATGTCTGGTTTGAGGCGGTAATTGGTTATTTATCTGCAGCCATAGAATGGGGTCAGTTAAAAGGTGAACCGGATGCCTGGCGAACCTGGTGGCATGGAAAAACATCGAAGTCCTATTACTTCATTGGAAAAGATAACATTCCTTTCACGCCATTATCTGGCCAGCTGAACTGATTGGTGTGGGTACTAAATTTGATGAGTTGATCGAAAGCCTGCCTGCAGAAGAACTGGTATTACCTTATGATGTTCCGGCGAACGAATTTATGAACCTGGAAGCCCAAAAAATTTCCGGCAGCCGGAATTGGGCAGTGTGGGGACGCGATTTTCTGACCCGCTACGACCCTGACCCGCTGCGGTATTACCTGACCGTGAACATGCCGGAAAGTAAGGATACGGATTGGGATTGGGAAGATTTTTATAAGCGCAATAACGATGAACTGGTTGCCACATGGGGTAACCTGGTGAACCGGGTGCTGGCTTTCACTTTCAAACATTGGGATGGGCAGGTTCCAGAACCAGGCGATGTTGACAGAAATTGACCAGGAATTGTTAAAGAAGGTTGAAGGTGGTTTTACCACAGTCGGCGAGGCATACGAAACAGTGCATTTACGGGCTGCCCTGGGTGATGCCATGCAACTGGCAACTGAAGTAAACCGATATCTTGATATTACTGCACCCTGGCTGATAGTAAAGACGGATAAACAAGCCGCTGCCCGGGCAGTGTATACAGCCATCAATGCCATTAATATGATCAAAATAATGCTCGCACCAGTAATTCCATTTACGAGCCAGAAACTGCATGAATTCCTGGGATTTGAAGGGCAATTGTTTGGAACCCAATCTGTGCAGGCTATCAAAGATGACCTGGGAGAACATCATGCTTTACAATACCATCCGGAAGGTTCGGTCGGAAAATGGGAGAATGTGGTTGTAAAGCCCGGTCAAAAATTAGTCCAGCCTTTACCTTTATTCCGCAAACTGGAACCGAAGATTATAGATGAAGAGCGCGCCCGTTTGGGAAAATCTTAATAGATTTCAAGGTATTCTGGTTGATACAATAAATCGAATGAGTTATTAATCATTTCTCATTCTCAAGATGGTCAATCACAGTCTGTAATATAAATATTCATACCAATGCACAGAATTTCTGTGCATTTTTGCGTTGTTTTCCGCTACAATAGAATTATTGGAGGAATGTTTTAAAATGGAAATTATTTTAACTGCAATTGCTGCAGGCGGACTGGTGGGTGCATCAGACCAGTACCTGTGCCTGCTCATCATTGCCATTGCATCGAAAACCGGTTTGGTTCAGTTGGCTGGACCAATGGGTTTTCTGTCATCCTGGTGGTTCATTGGATTTTCAGCGCTCTTCTGGCTGGTTTCCATCGCTCCAGCCTATGCTTCCTTGCTCACGCCGGGAATCATGAACGCCGTCAATACCATTCATAAATTCTTATCGGGCTTTTTAGTTCCATTATCTTCTGCATTAGTGGCTTTGGCAGCAGTTGGTGTCATTACCTCATTAAATCCAGAGTTACAAAAAGTTCTTGATTCACTGAAAATCTTTAACCCGGAGGGCGGCATAGGTGCCACTGGATGGGCTGTATCGGGCGCCAGTGCAATGGTTGGCCTATCGGTCACAGGGATGAAAGCCCTGACGAAACCCATGATAAGCTCTGCAACCGGCACAACAGGTCACCTTGCAGCACCCATTTTTGTAACAATCGAAAACCTGATGGCAATCATTTTAATGGTTGTTGCCTATTTATTGACTGCCATTGACCCCTGGCTGCTGATTGCCCTGCTTGGTGTGGTGGTATTCATAATACTCGCTGGATTCATCGCTGCCATTTATCAAATGTGGCGTCTAAAAAAGGGATTGGTAAAGTGCTTTACCTTGCACAAACGCAACCGAAAGCCGGTCTGGCAATCGTGGCTGAATTTTTCGTGTGGGGTGTTGGCTGGCTGGCATGGAAAGGTTGGGGTAGAGGTGTGTTGATGTTATTGTTGTGGGTACTTTGGGTTGCATTCTTCATCGCAGCCCAGGGGATTGTTGTCATGATATTCTCCTTCTTCCCGCCCGCCATTCCCATTATGTCATTCGTGGCAGGAGCCATGCTGGTATTTCTCTTCCTGGCTGTCGGTTTTGGTACTTCTGGAGCACTATTGCGAAATATTGAAGGACAATTAGCACAACCAGTTGCAGTAGCAGCAGTTTAAAGCAAGTTGTAAACAACAATAGACACCCCAATGATTAAATGGGGTGTCTATCTATTGTATTTATTAGAGGTTGTTGGAAACCTGGGAAGAAGCATTTCGTAACTTTTTGCGCTTCTGTTTCTTGGCTTTCTTTTCCTGGTGCTCAATATCCTGCTTCGATAATTCAGTCGCCTGCAAAAAAGTGATGACCAGGAATCCACCGGTTAATAAAGACCGCCAGGAAAAGTGCCACAAAATCATATAATGTAAAAGTGCCAAAGGGCAGCTTAATTTGCGGATTTCCGGCAAAGAATACCACCGTATTGGCTACTACAGCCAGGGCACGCATCTCAGTTGGACCAAGCTTAATAAAGGATATTCTAAAAACACCTTTTACATAGGTGGTGATATATACAGCAATCGATAAGAGCAGGTATCCAATGAGAGCCAGGCAGGCGTATTTGAAGTCAACATAGGGCGACAATCCAATTCCCAGGAATATCAGCACCTCGCTCATGGCATCCACGGTATGGTCGATAAAGAAACCGTATCTTGGACGCTCAATATGGCGGTGCCTTGCAAGTGTTCCATCCAGGCTGTCTCCAAACCAGTTCAGAATGAATCCAAAACTTGCCAGCCAAAGAAAAGCCGGGTGAATGGCAGTGAGAATATAGCTGACAAAAATGATTACTGTAGCCAGAAAGCCGGTCACTGTTAATGTGTCGGGAGATACCCAGGCGGGCATCCTGGAGGCAAGCCATGCCAATGCTGGGACGTTCCAACGGACCTAACAAAATATTATTAATTCGTTCCGGGTCTTTTTCTACAGGTTTATTGGATAATGGAAGTGTGCTCATATTCTCTTTCTAATCGCTAAGGCATTGTACCAAACAATTGCGGCCAGACCGGGTAAAACATCGCCCATTGATCGGGATATGTTCTCACCAATTTCTCGACTTCCTGCAGGACCCGTTCGGTGTTTGAAGTTAACTCAACTTGCAGATTGGGATTTCTCACCATTTGTATTGGAGCCGTGGCAATTATTTCGTATTTCCGTTTCTTTCGGGCAATGCAGGCGCAAATAACAACCTGGGCATCATATTTTAAGGCAAGGCGGACAGGGGTGACTGGGATCATAGTTGGCTGGTTAAAAAAGATGGGGTGATAATTTGATTGTTCCATTGGTCTGTCCACACCTGTTATCACCAGACCACCTGCTTGTAAGCGTTCTCCTGCCTGTCGTAAGGAAGACAAAGACATAGGTAAGACTTCAATTCCCACTTCCTGTCGAAGTTTATTTTGCCAGCGATATCCAGAAGGTGGCTGCGGGTAAGATAAAATGCTGTATTTTACTCCACGTATGGCAAGAGCCCTTCCTGCCAGATCAAAATTACTAAGATGTGGAATAAGGATCATTAATGCATGTTTTGATTGTTCATGTTCATGCAATAAATTTTGCAGTTCAGGTGAAAATATGACCTTTTTGCTTATTTTATCAGGCAGATTAATGTGGTGATACAAATCGTACAGGCTTCGGAAATGCCGTTTGAATACCGCCTTAACACAGACATCCAACTGATGGGCTGATATTGCCTGGTCATGAATAACCCATTGATTAACGCGGACTGCCCTTACAATGTCCAATTGCTTCTGTTGACTGACAAACCAGGTCAGGAAATCTGCCACCCGGTAGGCGATGGCAGGCGGAAGTGTTTTACTGAGCAGCAATGCAAATGCTATTGAAAATTTGCTATTGACAATCGAATACAGGTTCATTTTCGGCGGGTGAATATGCTTTCTCGGGGGAGCGGTATTTTATAGCGTCCCAGTAATTCCAATAGCCCATCCCGTAAATCAGGGGCAAATAAATACTCTTTCTCCCATTGAGGTTGTGGTGCATTCCATAATATTTCGGCTATTCGCAATCCAGAATTCAGGTTTTCCAATCGCACGGGCATTTTCAGATTGTTCTTTTAGCAATTTCAAGTCATCTTGAAACCAGTGTGAAAGGGTTTGCAAAACTTCCAATGGTTCCAAAGAAATCTCGCCTGCACCATGACTTACTACATATTCCGCATTGCCCGTTTCTTGCCCGGGGATGATGTCAATCAGCATCATTGGTAACCCCGCAGCCAGGGCTTCGGTTACGATTAGCCCGCCTGCTTTGGTAATCAATCCATCCGAGGCAAGTAAAAATCGAGGCATGTCCGATACAAACTCATAAATGTGGACAGGAATGTGCCAATCCAACCCTTTCAGTTGTTGATAGAGGGTATTGTCATTGCCTGCAACTGCAACCAGTTGGATTTTCTGTCCAAAATGATTAACGATGTTTAATGCTGCTTCCAATTGTTCCACACGCCGGCTGCCAACGGCCAGAATGGTTGGGGTGTCCTGTTCCCATCCAAGTTCTTTCCGCAAGGCAGGTTTTGAAATTTTATTTAGTGCATAAAAAGGCGAAACGGGAATACCCGTTATTTCGATTTTATTCTCTGAAATATGATAATCCGATGCAAGGTTGGCAACCTCCTGGTTTGGCAACAAGGTATCCATCGATATGGTTATTAAACCAAAGACGATGAACTGTTACCAAATCGGTTATCACTGTATAAACGGGTATAAAAACACGGTGGATGGATAGTACGCCCACGAGCGGGGCTTGATACAACGGGTAAGTGGTAATGATTACATCTGGCTGATACTCTTAAGCATGTCCAGCATAACTTCAAATAATAAAACAGTAAGGCTGCTTTCCAGAATTGCCGTAGGAAGTAACGCATCGCTTGATTTGTACCCCATGCGATAGAGTTCTGGCATATTTCGCACGATTTTATCGTAATCAGATTGACTGTCTCTCAAGAAAAACGGGGTGCGTTTGTCAGCCAGGGGATTGACGATTTCGACGTTAACCAAACCGCCATATTTTTGTTCTAATGACGCCGCAATCGCATTAGCTGCACTTCGGTGACCGAAACCGGCATCTGCAGTCAGTATTAAAATTTGTTTTGGGTCGGATTTGGCATTTTCCATAATGTCACCAGGTGGACAACTTGAACATGCTTCGTTATGCTGGTTGACGTTGTGTCGAACGGTGAATTACAGTCCATGAAATGGCGGGGTTTTCCAGCAGCAATTCTACGACGCTTCCGTCTGATAATCGGGCATGTATCGAAAAGCCTATTTCTGTATAGCCGCGCCTGCCATAGTCAATTACCTGGAATACCTGCTCCTGGTATGTATAAGTCCAGGGGATAATAAATGTCATCAATCTTTTGTGTTGCCAGGATATTAATTGGATGTTTTTTCATACTGGATCAAATAATCATGAAGCAGCCCTAATGCTTTTTGGGCGGAGAATAGCTTGTTTTCAAAGCGATCACCTTCACCCTGGTATTGATATGATGTGTCACCTGTGGGTGTGCTTAATGCAATCCAAACCAACCCGACGGGTTTGCCAGGCATCCCACCACCGGGTCCGGCGATTCCACTAACAGAGACACTGACAGTCTGTGCCAGGGGAAATGATCCCATTACGCTTTTACGGACACCATAAGCCATTTCCAATACAGTTTCTGAACTGACAGCACCGTGCTCCAATAAGGTTTGTTTATTTACGCCCAACAATGTTTCTTTTGCTTCATACGAATAAGCCACAACTCCTGTAATGAAGTACTCGGAACTGCCTGGGACGTTTGTTATCAGGTGGGATATTAAACCTCCAGTGCAGGATTCTGCCAGGCAGAGTTTTAGCCCGGTCTGTAATAATAATGCACCAACCCGATACTCAATTTTTTCTGTCATTGACGGCTCCGTGTTTTTTTTCTATTATACCGCTTAGGTTTTCTAATTCAATTAACAACCGATAGATATGGTCTGGTTACCCAAGTATGGCTGCTTGACCGACTTTTTTGCCTATGTTATGATGCTGACAGGTCAATTATGGATAATAACGATAATGATTTACATCAAAAGGAAGATAGCACTCAGCTGTCTTTGAAGAGTGAAGAAAAAGACATTCAGCCTGCTGGATTTAACTTAACCCGTATTTGGGACAATTTATTGCGATTTGGGCTGGGTGGAACAGTGATGCGCCTGGGTACAGGCATCATATCTCTCATCTTGATTATTCTGGTGGTGGTTGTTTTAAGCAGAGTTTATGCCGGCGGGATAGTTCCAGGTGCGCAAGCATTTTCAGGTACCCCAACTGCCCAGATTACCCCCATTCTGCCAACCCTTCAACCTATGACAGGGGCAGGTGGGGCATACCAGGAACTGGATGTTAGTGATTACCCGGGTATTACTCGCAGTGCACTGCTGCATACCTTATTCCCGGTAAGACCGAGGACTGAAGTTATCACCTATACCGTGGTAAAAGGTGATACGGTTTTTGGAATTGCCACCAAATTTAACCTGGATCCGGAAACAATTTTATGGGGAAATACCTATACCCTGGGAGATGATCCCCACCGCCTGTCTCCAGGTCAGGAACTGAATATTCTCCCTGTAAATGGCACATACTACGAGTGGCATGCAGGCGATGGACTTAATGGCGTTTCTGAGGCCTATGGTGTAACACCGGAAGAAATCATCAACTGGCCGGGTAATAATCTAAGCCTGGAAACAATTGGAGATTTTGCCAACCCAAAAATTGCACCTGGAACCTGGATATTTGTTCCTGGTGGTTCACGCGGGTTTGTAACCTGGAGTGCTCCCCGAATTTCACGGGAAGACCCTGCGGTTGCCAAATTTCTTGGTCCTGGGGCATGCGGTCAAATTATGGATGGTCCAGTTGGAATTGGAACATATGTATGGCCAACAACCGACCGTTTTATCTCTGGATATCCATATTCTCCTGAGTTAAATCATGCCGCCATCGATATTGGTGGAAATTTGGGAAATGCAATTTACACTGTTGATAATGGCGTTGTAGTTTATGCTGGTTGGAATGATTACGGTTACGGTAATATGGTAGTTGTTGACCATGGATTTGGATGGCAGTCTTTATATGCTCACCTGGATTCCTTGAATGTAGCCTGTGGTTCTTATGTTTATCAAGGCGGTGTAATAGGGTATATGGGTTCCACCGGTAATTCCAGCGGACCACATCTTCATTTTGAATTACTCAGCGAAACATATGGTAAAGTAAACCCATTAAATTTCCTGCAATAAATTAAGATACTAAACGAGTACTCAGGGGTTTGAATGAAATTATTTTATCGGGTCACTATTTTTGTTGTGATTGGTATTGGCATATTAAGTGCTTGCGTCAGTAAAAATTCAACTCAAGATACTGCTGGTAAAACATTAAATATCCTGGCGGCAGAATCCTTTTTGGCTGATATTGCGCAAAATGTTGTGGGAGATAGAGCAAGCGTTATTACCCTGGTGCCTTCAGGACTTGACCCGCATACATTTGAAGCAACCCCCAAAGATGCTGCCAAGATTGAAAACGCGGACGTTTTAATTTTAAATGGCGGCGGCTTGGAATATTGGCTGACCCTTTGTTGAATAACATATACTTCTACAACGGTGATTATTGCATCATCGGGAATTGAACCTGTTATTCGAAAATCAGGTGAGGGAGTTAATCCTGATCATGAAGAAGGAGACCCGCACTTTTGGCTGGACCCTGTCCTGGTCATCAATTACGTAAATAATATTCGAGACGGGTTGATTAGTATTGACCCGGATGGAAAAGCAATTTACGAAAAAAATGCAACGGAGTATATCAAGCAGCTTGAGCAATTAGACGGCTGGATAAAGGAACAGGTTTCTTTGGTTCCTGTTGAGAAGCGCATCCTGGTCACAAATCATGAAAGCCTGGGTTATTTTGGTGATCGGTACGATTTCAGGGTTGCCGGGGCGATTATTCCTTCAACCAGCAGTGGTGCTACTCCATCTGCTTTGGAACTGGCTGACCTGGTGGAAATAATTAAAACGGAAGGCGTCCGCGCCATATTTTTAGAAACTGGTGCAAATCCTGCCCTGGCTAACCAGATTGCCAGTGAAACTGGAATAGTTGTTGTGACAGATATTTATACACATTCCTTAACTCCCCCTGATGGGGTTGCTCCGACTCAATATTAAAATGATGAAACATAATACCCTCCGCATCGTGGAAACTCTGAATGGTGGAGCCAAATGAAATCTGAAGCTGATTTACTTAACCGTGACCCAGCACAGCTTGACCTGGTTGATGTAACCGTCCATTACGATGATATTGTTGCATTGGATAGGTTATCGATGGAGGTTCCCCACGGCACGTGTCTGGCAGTTGTTGGACCAAATGGGGCGGGTAAATCAACCTTGTTTAAAGCCCTGGTTGGATTACTGCCGCTCACCCGAGGTCAAATCTTTATTCATGGCTTACCACTTGGACACCACCAGGATTGTGTTGCATTTGTGCCACAGAGGGAAGATGTTGATTGGAAATTTCCTGTCACGGTGAAAGACGTAGTCATGATGGGACGCTACATGCACACCGGTTGGCTGAGAAAACCAAAAGTTAAAGATGAAGAAGCAGTGCATAAAGCATTAAAACAACTTGATATTGATAACCTGGCAAATCGATCCATTCTCGAATTATCTGGTGGACAGCAGCAAAGGGTATTCCTGGCACGAGCCATTGCCCAGGAACCACATATACTATTGCTTGACGAACCGTTTACCGGTGTGGATGCCCCGACACAAGAGGCAACCATGCGTTTGTTGGAGGACCTGCATCAACAAAACGTGACTGTGATGGTATCGACTCATGACTTGAATATGGCATCTCAGCGTTTTGAAAAAGTGCTGTTATTAAATCGCCGCCTTATCGCTTATGGTGCACCTGACCAGGTGTTTTCGCCTGCGCTTATCAAGAGTGCCTTTGGAGAGCGAGTAATGATGCTGGATGGCGCCATGGTGGTTGATGAATGCTGTCCCCTGAAGATATTCAGTTTGGACATACCCATGATTGATTGGCTGATTACTCCTTTTCAATACGCATTTATGCAACGGGCATTTGTTGCTGCATTAATTGTTGGTGTGTTATGTGCAATTATTGGTTGCTATGTGGTTTTGAAATCGATGGCTTTTCTGGGGGATGCCCTGGCTCATGCTGTCTTACCTGGAATTGCGATTGCCTACCTGTTGGGTGGCAATATCATTTTGGGGGCATTGGTGGCAGCCATTATTGTGGCTGTAGGAATAGGGTTGTTAACCCGTCAGGGAACCATTCGAGAAGACACTGCAATTGGAATCCTTTTCTCTGCAGCGCTTTCACTTGGGATAGTATTAATAAGCAGTATTCGCACCTACGCAGTAGATTTATCCCATATCCTCTTTGGGAATGTACTGGGAGTCAGCACTGAAGATTTACTCGTTACTATCATTGCAGCAAGCGTAATATTTATTGCTGTCATGCTTTTTTACCGCAGATTTCTGGTGGTTTTATTTGACCCCATTCTTGCAGTCACATTGCGCTTGCGGGTGAACCTGATTCGGAATTTGCTCCTGATTTTGCTGGCTGTCACGATTGTCATCTCTTTACAAACAGTTGGGGTGGGTCTTGTGGCATCCATGCTGGTAACACCACCTGCGGCTGCCTATCTTGTAACCCGCCGCTTGCCTGCCATGATGGCAATGGCTGCATTATTCGGAGGGATTTCGAGCCTGGTGGGATTATATGCAAGTTTCTACTTTAATGTAGCATCCGGTGCAGCGATAGTATTTACTGCAACCATTCTATTTGTATTGGTATATGCCTTCTCACCCAGAAAAGGTGTGGTAATTGCACTGCTGAAACGCTGGTCGGAGCGATCAAGAATCGTTAAGGTGTAAATGACTGAAATGGGTGTGCTTTACATTGTGGCAACACCAATCGGCAACCTGCAGGATATCACTTTGCGGGCGTTGGAAACGTTGAAAAAAGTTGATGTCATATTATGTGAAGAGCGCCGTCATGGAACAACCCTATTAAAAAGACTGAATATTACCTACAAAGAATTACTGCTGGTTAACGAGCATAACGAGAAACAAATGCAAGAAGAGATTTTGCGCAAATTACTGGAAGGAAAGAATATTGCGCTCATTTCAGATTGCGGTACACCCGTTTTTGCTGACCCTGGGGCAGAAATTATTGCCATCGCAAGCCAGGCTGGGTTTGAAGTAGTGCCCATACCAGGTCCATCCTCGCTGATGACTGCGTTATCCATCCTGGATTTTCAAGCAGAACCTTTTTATTATGCTGGTTTTTTACCCCGCATGGAGGAAGAGCGAAAAAGGGAATTGCTGCGATTAAAAGCAACCCGCCAGACGGTTGTTGTGCTGGATACACCTTACAGGCTTGGACGATTATTGCAGGATGTGGGACGGGCGTATGGTGACCAACAGCAGATTACGCTAGCGTTTAACCTTACGTTACCAGACGAAAAAATCTATAGGGGTGATATCAAAGCAATTCGTAATCAGGTGGGGGAAAAGAAGGGTGAATTTGTGTTGATAATCCACCCTGCGAGCCGATAACTTTACTGATTAACTATAACCAACCTGGCACGTAATCCTGCAGAAATGCAGGTGGATAATTCGCAAATTACATCCAGTTCAATGGCTGCCATAGGGGATTGAAATTGGGTTGACACTATTTCACCTGCTGGGATGGAAACCTGGAAATAAACTTCAGGTTCACCTGTTTGAAACGGGTTGAAATATGGTTCAGCCAGCACAATCCATTCGTGGTCGGTCGCAGTAGTGTTGGTAATGGTTACCGATATCAATGTATCCGTTGGTACATAAAGAACATCTGGATCAAACCCGGTTTCGTTAATGATTATATCCAACGAAGTTTGGGGTTGTATCGGTGGGGCGCTGCATCCTGAAGTAACAAAAATCAGTATACCCAGGAAACATATTCCCCAAAAAGAAAGTTTCTTTCCAGAGTTCACAATATTAATACTATCATAACCTGTATATTGCAATAATAGAACAAAAGTACTATAATAGTTATATGACGAACCCACCAATTCGATATTTAATTCCAGCCTTGCTCACCGCCGCTTTGCTTATCATATTTACTACTGCAAAATTAGCGTCGGCGGATTATAGGTTAAGTCTGCAAGTTTCCATGAATTCTGAGTCACCTGTAAGCGAAGAAACCAATGCCAATGATTTGAAAGTAACAGATGTAGGAGAGGATTGTTCAATCTCGTATCAATTTATTGATGCGGTCAGGATGTGGTGTGAAACTATTCAAACCAGCGGACAAGATGAAGGGATTGACCCTAACCTGATTGCGGCAGTAATCCAGGTAGAAAGCGCAGGTGATCCCGATGCCTACTCATACAGTGGTGCAGTGGGATTGATGCAGGTCATGCCCAGGGATGGTCTGGCAGCCAATTTTCAATGTATCAATGGTCCATGTTTTTCCGGCAGACCAAGTATGGCTGAGTTATACGATCCTGCATTTAATATTGCTTATGGCACCCGTTTGCTGCAAGGATATATTAATAAAAACAACAACCTGCGGGACGGGCTGTTTGCCTATGGTCCAGCAGGTGTCGGTTATTCGTATGCAGATAAGGTGCTTGCTGTTTATTCGTCTTCTGTAGAATAGTTTCAGGGTTGTCTACACTCTATCCATGCTGACGACCTGGTGTTCCCAGCGATGCCAGCCGCCAAATTTTTCTTCAATAATTCGTCTGCCTTCACCCGGGGAATCCAAACCCATTAATTCCAAATCGGCGTCCACCATAATTTTTACCAGTTCGTGGAAATGTATTTTGGGCTGCCAATTCAAAATCGTTGCTGCACGTGTTGAGTCCGCCTGCAGGAAATCGACTTCGGTGGGGCGGTAATAGCGGGGATCAATTTTTACATACTGGTTCCAGTCCATACCAACATAACCGAAGGCTTCATCCAAAAATTGACGAACTGTGTGGGCTTCGCCTGTGCCTAATCACAAAATCATCTGCCTGGTCATGCTGCAAGATTTTCCACATCGCTTCGACATACTCAGGAGCATATCCCCAGTCGCGTTTGGAATCGAGATTACCGAGGAACAGGTTATTCTGTTTGCCAGCCTTGATCGCAGCCAATGCGCGGGTAATTTTCCGGGTGACAAATGTTTCACCACGCCGGGGACTTTCATGGTTAAAGAGAATACCATTACTGGCAAAAATGTTATAGCCTTCCCGATAATTGCGTGCAATCCAATAGGCATATACTTTGGCTGCGGCATAAGGGGAGCGTGGTTCAAATGGGGTGAATTCATTTTGTGGGGGTTTTGCACTTCCAAACATTTCGCTGGATGATGCCTGGTAAAACCGGGAGGTTACACCGCTTTTTCGAACAGCCTCCAAAATCCGGGTTGTACCCAGTCCGGTCACATCTCCCGTGTATTCAGGCATATCGAAACTGACACGCACATGGCTTTGGGCAGCAAGATGATAAATTTCATCCGGACGAATGTTGTAAATCACATCGAGAACGGATTCCGGTGAAGTGGCATCTCCATAATGCAGGTGGAGATGTACCTTTTCACCATTATTATGCGGGTCATGATAAAGATGGTCAATGCGACGGGTATTAAATGTGCTTGCACGACGGATAATGCCGTGCACTTCATAACCTTTCGAAAGCAGCAACTCAGTCAGATAAGAACCATCCTGACCGGTAATGCCGGTAATCAGCGCTTTTTTCAAGTGAGCCTCCACTGGTATTTATTAAGCATTGCAAGTATAACCACGGGTAGGATGCCTGTCAATTCAACCAGACTTATGTTTTATAAACCAAACAATACATTGTGGTACAGGCATTTAGCGGAATTGAAAGTCTGGTACAATCCCACTGCATTCACTTATTGCCCATGAGAAGAACTAATTCTTTTTCCATTTTGCGCTGGTTGGCACTCATCCTGATTTTTTCAGCAGTGGTGCTATTGGTATTCCAACTTGTGCGTTATAGCCGCATACGTGAGCGATTTCCTGCAGGTATGAAGATTGCTGGTGTTTCCGTTGGCGGTTTGACAAACCAGCAGGCATCTGACAGATTAAATCAAGCCTATGGAATTCCAGTCGAGATTCGATATGGTGATGCAATCATTCAGGTCAAACCGGACCTGGTTGGGTTCAAGTTGAATATTCCCGGTATGTTAACCGCTGCAGATATGCAGCGAATCAACCAGCCATTCTGGCAAGGATTCTGGGATTTTTTATGGAACCGGTTGCCAACACCGTCACCTGTTCCGTTATTGGCAACTGTGGCTGAAGACCAATTGCGAAACTTTTTGATAAGTGAAATTTCTACCCGGTATGATTCACCACCAACTGATGCGATTCCCATACCTGGCACCTCCAGTTTTCAACCTGGTTTACCCGGACAACAACTTGATATTGAACGGTCAATCCCGATCATCGTTGATGCTTTGAAGTCTTCCAGCTCCAGGATTGTAACTGTAACTTACAGCCAGGTCAGTTCGCCGCGTCCATCCATGCAGAATTTACAAATTCTCATTCAACAAATTATCGATACTTCAGGATACGACGGGCTTACTGAAATTTACTTGCTGGACCTTTCCAATAACCAGGAGCTATTCTTTGCGTATGAGCGCGGTGAAAATATTACTCCCGGGATTGCGTTTACGGCAGCAAGCACGATAAAAATTCCCATCATGGTTTCGGTATTTCAAAGGATTTCCGAACCTATCCCAGGTGACCTTGCAAACCTGATTGAGCTAATGATTGTGCGTTCTGAAAATGCTCCAGCCGACCAATTAATGCAGACCGTACTGGATGGAAATCTCGGTCCGCTGCAGGTAACGGATGATATGAAGGAAATCGGCTTGCAATCCACCTTCATGGCAGGTTATTACTATAATGGTGCTCCGCTTTTACAGAGAATTACCACACCTGCCAACTCCAGGATTGATTATTTCACTGATCCCGATGTATATAATCAGACGACTTCGCTTGAAATGGGTATGCTGCTGAACGACATTTATCAATGCGCAGAAATGGGTGGCGGCACATTAATCGCAGCATTTGATGGTGCAATCACACAAAGTGAATGCCGGTATATGATTGAAACACTTAACCGGGATCGCATCGGGGTTCTGTTGCAGGCTGGTTTGCCGGATGGAACCAAATTTGCCCACAAACATGGCTGGACAAGCCCACCACCAGACTTCGTAATTAAACAGGTTGCTGATGTAGGTATAGTATATTCACCAGGCGGAAATTACGTTTAACCGTATTTCAATATCACCCGGTTCAGATATTATTTGATCCAGATAATCTGATGCTGGCTGAAATCAGCAGGGCAATATATAACTATTTTAATTTACCAGTTCAATAATCCCAACCTGTTTTGGCAACCTCACAAAATATTATTTTCAATATCTTTTCAAAATGTGGATACCAAGCTTTCCATATATTTGTGTTATAACCAGCGATTACCTAATGCATTGAAAATATTGAGGTCTTTATAAGTGGATTTATTAATTAATATTCCACTGTTATAAAGAAATTGGAATAATAAGCGTCATAGATTAGAGTAACAAAAATGGCGTAATTACATCAGGTATAATTGTGGAAGCATTTTGGAAACGTAATCTGATATTGAGCGAAGTTTTTCAAAGCTTTGAGAGGTGAAATTGTGAAAATTAAAAAACCAATTTATGGTTTGATGGTAATCAGTTTATTTGCAGGTCTATTATCCGGTTGCAGTTTTGGACAGCCAAAAGTAACAGAAGACCCCATGGCAATTTACACAATGGCTGCTGCCACAGTAGGTGCCCAGTTAACTGGAACTGCAGCCATGCTGCCAACTTCAACTGAAACACCACAACCAACCGAAACCATGGAACCAACCGCAACCCAAACGGAAGCACTCCCATCGCCAACTTTACCGGTTATTTCGGTAACAGCAGGTACTGGTGCACCAACACTGGCGGTAAGTGCAACCAAAGGTGCAGCCATTGCTACCAGCACAAGCGTGGTGCAAAAGTCAGGCGATTTTGCAGCGTATGGCTCGCAATCACCGAAAGACGGGTCAATTTTTAGCACGGATGAGGAATTCGTATTAATGATCAGCATGGTCAATAATGGAACCACTACCTGGAATAAAGAGTATAAAATGGTATTTCAGAGTGGAACCCAGGTTGCAAATGCCGGCCAAACTGCTTGCAGCAAAGAAGCCACCAAGCCGATGGAATCCTGTGACTTTTATATGGCAGCCACAGCCCCCATCAATACCGGGAAGTATATTTCCCGCTTCTGGTTGGTAAACGCTCAAGGGGTTAAGATACCCGGTGGAGAAGTATATTTCAGTTTTGAAGTGCAATAAAATTCGATAAAAAAGCGGAATAATATGGAAAATTCCAATATCCCTCGTGAATCCTGGCTAGACAGGTCGTTATCAACATTCTTACCGCATTGGAATATCCGCACCGGGATTATCCTGTTAATTCTCGTTCTTGCACTCGTCAGCAGGTTTGCCATGTTGGGCACCCGGACGATGAGTCATGATGAGGTTAATCATGTTGTGCCATCTTTTGACCTCTCGCAAGGAAAAGGTTACCGGCATGACCCAGTAACACATGGGCCATTTCAGTTTCATATTGTTGCACTGACTTATTTCCTTTTTGGTGATAACGATTTTACGTCACGCGTTCCAGCAGCATTATTCAGCGTGGCTGCGATAGCATTTATCATGATTGCCTTCCGCCGTTATTTGGGAAACACAGGTGCCCTGGTAGGTGGGTTGTTGTTCCTGATATCTCCCTATATGTTGTTTTATGGAAGATATACGCGTAACGAGGGCTTTATTGAATTATGGGGGGTATTGTTACTGTATGGAATACTACGGTATCTTGATAAGGGGGACCGCCTGTCGCTGTACCTGGTAGCAGGAGCAACAGTTATAGATTTTGCCACAAAGGAAACTGCATATATTTATTCTGCCCAGGCTTTGTTGTTCATAGGAATACTCTTCCTGGAGAACCTGACCAGGGTTCGCTGGGAAGCCCGGCAGAAGAAAAATGTATTTGTGTATTTAATGTTGGCTGCTCTACTAAGCCTTGTGGTTGCACTCGGGTTTGCCGTGATGAATGCCAAACCACCGGAAGAAGCATCGGCGACTGTGGATGCAGTTCAACCAATCTTGAAAAGTCTACTGACCGGTGAAATTATCGCTTTGACGGTTGCGATGATTTTAGGTGTGGTTGCGATGATCGTGGTAGTTCGTTCGCTCGGTTGGAAGACAATCAGGGCACAGCGTTCCTTCGATTTACTGGTTCTTCTGTTTACCCTGGTTTTACCCCTGTTGAGTGCTTTCCCGATTAAGTTGTTAGGTTTCAATCCGCTGGATTATCAAACCCAGGGGTTGATCCGATCGGGGATTGTAGTTGCGGTTTGTTTTGCAATTTCCATCGCTATTGGTTTATGGTGGAACCGAACGGTTTGGATTGGGGCTGCGGTTTTGTTTTATGGCATTTTTACCATCCTGTACACTACCTTTTTTACCAACGGGGTGGGTTTCTTTACCGGTCTGGTGGGTTCACTCGGTTACTGGTTGGAACAGCAGGGTGTCAACCGTGGGTCGCAACCCTGGTATTACTATGCCTTTTTGCAGGTACCCATGTATGAGTATCTCGCAGTATTAGGCAGTCTACTGGCGGTATATTTTGGAGTCCGGCACAAGAAATTTACACAGAACCCTGATTTACAGCCAACAGATACTGACCCTGGACCGCTACCGGTATATTATGAAGAAGCAAACGCAGATGGCACCTTGGCTGAACATGAAATTTCAGCAGATGTACCAACCCGTGTGCCGGTTCTTACCCTGCTAATCTTCTGGTCGATTACCAGCCTGGCAGCCTATACGCTGGCTGGAGAGAAAATGCCCTGGCTGACGGTCCATATTGCATTGCCGATGCTGTTGGCAGCGGGTTGGGGCATTGGCTATTTGCTGGATTCGACCCCCTGGAAAGACCTGAAAAGAAACCGAGCGGTATTAAGCGTGTGCATGGCTATGCTTGTTCTCGTCAGCCTGGCTGGTACATTGAGCAGCTTATTGGGTGTGCAGCCACCGTTTGCAGGGAAAAGTCTCACCCAACTGGAGGCAACTGCCAATTTCATGTTATCGCTGCTTGCCCTGGCAGGCAGTGTTGCAGGTTTGGTGTATTTGCTGCGACAATGGCACTGGAACAATATTTCCCGCTTGTTAACACTGGTGTTTTTTGGGTTGATGGCAATTCTGACGGCTCGGGCGGCATATCGTGCTTCATACATAAATTATGAATATGCAACAGAATACCTGGTTTATGCCCATGCAGGTACAGGACCGAAACAAATTCTGGCTCAGGTGGAAGAAATATCTCAACGCCTGACAGGGGGGCTGGATTTAAAAGTTGCCTATGATAATGAATCCTTATACCCCTTCTGGTGGTACTTGCGGCGCTATCCCAACATCCAGTATTTTGGTGAAAAACCAACCCGTGATTTGAAAGATGCTCCTATTATCCTTGTTGGAACTGCGAATTTCAGTAAGCTCGATTCGATTGTAAGAGACCAGTACATTTATTATGATTACACACGCTTGTGGTGGCCGATGGAGGATTACTCCAACCTGGAATTGAAACAGGTCTGGGAAGATATAAAAAATCCAAAGATGCGTTCCGCAATATTCCAAATCTGGTTGAACCGTAATTACAAACCATATGCAGATTTGAAAGGAGCGCGATAATCTTACCCTTGCCAATTGGCAGCCGAATAATGGTATCCGTTTGTATATTCGAAAGGATATCATTGCCCAAATTTGGGATTATGGGGCTGCGCCTGTGGTTACCTCGGAAGTGGAAACAGACCCGTACGCGGCAGGAATTAAACAGTTGTTGCCAGATTTTGTACTTGATGGCGCTACCACAGGGTCCGGTCCGTTTAACGAGCCGCATGGAATTGCATTTGCTGATGATGGCAGCATGTACCTGGCAGATACTAAAAATAACCGGATTTTGCATTTTAGCAGCACCGGTGAATTGTTACATCAATGGGGTACGGTTTCTGCTTCAGAAAAGGCGGAACCCGGTACATTCAGGGAACCCTGGGGCATCGCAGTTGCACCAGATGGAAGCGTTCTGGTAACGGACACCTGGAACCACCGTATTCAGCGATTTAGTGCAACCGGTAAATTCATCACGCAATGGGGCTACTTTGGACAGGCAGAACAACCGGATGCCATGTGGGGACCACGCGATGTGGTGGTTGATGATCAAAGCCGGGTGTATGTATCTGATACAGGAAATAAACGTGTGGTTGTTTTTGACCTTGATGGAGTCTACATCACCCAATTTGGCACCGCAGGTATGGAACGCGGCATGCTGGATGAACCTGTGGGTCTGGGTATAGATGGTGACGGGAATGTCTATATAGCCGATACCTGGAACCAGAGGATTCAGGTGTTCTTACCTGATGACTCTCAAATGATGTATGTAGCTGGTCGGGAATGGGATATTGCCGGCTGGTATGGTCAATCTACTGAAAATAAGCCCTATATTTCACTGGACAGTAAGGCAAATGTTTACGTGGCGGATCCTGAGGGTTACCGGGTGCTGGTTTATAATTCTGAGGGAGAGTTTATTACAGGTTGGGGAGAGTACTCGTCCAGCCTGGATGGATTTGACATGGTAGGCGGGATCGAGGTTGCACCAGATGACAGTGTATGGGTGGTAGATTCAGGCAACAATCGTGTTATGCGTTTTGCTTCACCCCTTATACCTTAAGTGACATAAAAAACAGCCAGCCTGGGAATATTGCCAGACTGGCTGTTTTTATTTAATCCCCAATTTATTTGCGGATATTCCGTTTCAATGTATCTTTGAAGAACAAGCCAAGAATAAAACTCACAACCGATACAATCAGAGCACCCAAGAATGCCGGCCAAAAACCATCCACAGTAAAACCGATTTCGAATAATTTTCCGACCCAGCCAACCAGAACAAATAAGCCGGTGTTAATCAATAAAGTTCCAAGCCCCAGGGTCAGGATGATTTAACGGGCAACCTAAAACAATCAAAAGCGGTTTAATCGTGGCATTGATTACACCAAATATCAATGCCAGGAGCAGAATATTGACCCAGGTTGCATTGGTGGTCGTTACACCATGACCGTTCATGATGGTTAAAGCCGCATAGAGCGCAACTGCATTTATTGCCAATCGAATCAAAAATCGTTTCATTTTGTTCCTCCTCGATAATTATTTCATAAGAAAACAAGGTCTGTCCCATAAATTCTGGGTATCCATTATTTCACCGGGTATTTCATCCAGATCAGGGTGTGCTGCAGCCGAAACCCATTTTCCAGGAATGCGTTTCGAGATTGATGGGCGGGATAATTGATTTGAACCGGGCGTATATCGTAAAAATCTGACCGGAAAAACTCGAGCAGGCTCTTGATGGTTTCTTCCTGTTCCAATGGATCGACCCCAAGCCATAATGTATCAGCGTGATGACTGGTTGGTTCCCAGGTGGCAAGACCAAGCAATTTACCCCTTCGCCTGGCTGCCAGATGATGGTGAACAATACCTTCGAGAAGTCTCTGAAGGTCTTTCCAAATACCGGGTACAAAACGGTTACTGTCAAAATGAAAATTCCAGGCAATTTCTGAGGGGTAAATCATCTCAAGCCACTGTCTTTGTTGATTCCAATCAGTAGTTTTCCGACTGGAAATTTGGATGTTTGCATCAGTAGATTCAGAAGGAGGAATGGATTTCTGTGAAACCCAGGTGTCTCTGCGATATCGTTCTTCAAATCCCAGCGAAAGGTAAAGCTGATAAGCAACGGGATTATCATCTCTAACTTGCAGCCAGGTTTCATTTGAGCCCAGTGCTTGAATATGTTCAATCGCCTGCTGGGTCAAAGCCTTTCCGATTCCTTTTTGCCGGAATTCAGGCAGTACCGCCACATTTGCAATCAGGTAATACCAGTGCTGTTTATGAATAAAGGGAATAAGTGAAAGGTTGCCAACAATTTGATTGCCTTCCACCCATACAAAACCCTGTAATGGGTATGAAACTTGCTCCATCTCTCCTGTCAGCCATTTTGCGGATTGATAGGCATTTCCTGCTTTCCGCATCTGCCGCAGAAAGTCCTTTCCATCCTCGTCCATGGTGGCAGAAAAGCATAATTCGATTAAATCCGCAACAGGCAGGAGGTCTTGTGGGGATTGCAGTGCTCGAATTTGTGGGTGTTGAGGATTTACTATGGCGTTCACAGTGCTATTTTACTCCGCTTATACAACTCTAATAGGATTTCTTTGATTTGTTTATACACTGCATGCTATAATTTTTAAGAATAAAGGTATCCATTTGGTACAAGCAGTACCAAATGGCAAAAGGAACAGATGCTATGATGCGATTTGATCGTTTTACCGAGCGGGCACAGGAAGCTGCCCAACGTGCTGCTGAAATTATTCAACGGTATGGACATAACCAGATTGATACCGAACATATTTTGCTGGCATTAATTGAGCAGCCAGAGGGAGTGGTAACTCAAATTCTGGAGCTCATAAAAGTAGACCCCAATGCATTGGTTGAGCGCCTGGATTATATTCTGCGTACCAGCCCGAAAGCTGGCATATATGGAAGCGGACCCGGCCAGATTTTTATCACTCCTGGGGTTAAACGGATTATTGATTTAGCCAATGAAGAAGCCAGCCGATTGAAAGATGAATATATATCCACCGAGCATATCTTTTTGGCAATATTAAGTGAACGGAATACTCCATCTGCCCGGCTGTTGGAAGGAGCAGGTCTTACCCGCGAACGCGTAAATGATGCCATTGCTCAACTGCGGGGTGGACAAAGGGTAACGGATCCACAGTCTGAAGTTCGTTACCGAACTTTGGAAAAATACTCTCGTGACCTGACAGCGATGGCTCGGGAGGGTAAGCTTGACCCGGTCATTGGACGGGATAGCGAAATTCAACGGGTAATGCAGATTTTATCCCGACGAACAAAGAACAACCCGATTTTGATTGGTGAAGCAGGTGTTGGAAAAACTGCAATCCTTGAGGGACTGGCTCAGAAAATTGCCAGCAATGATGTCCCAGAGTTGCTGAGCGGGAAACGGGTCATTGCTTTGGATTTGGGTGCCATGATTGCAGGTACTCGCTTTCGGGGTGAATTTGAAGAACGACTTAAAGGCAGCCATACAGGAAGTTCAAAAATCTGCTGGTGAAATCATCCTGTTCATTGATGAATTGCATACGGTAGTTGGAGCTGGCGCGGCACAGGGTGCGATGGATGCTTCCAATATGCTTAAACCTGCCCTGGCACGTGGCGAATTGCAATGTGTTGGCGCTACCACGTTGGATGAATTTCATAAATATATTGAAAAAGACTCTGCACTCGAACGACGTTTTGCGCCTGTTTTTGTGGAAGAACCTTCCGTGGAAGACACGATTCAGATGCTGCATGGCATTCGTGACCGATATGAAGCCCATCACAAAGTCCGTTTTTCGGATGAGGCATTAACAGCGGCAGCACAATTGTCTTCCAGATATGTCACAGACCGGCATTTGCCGGATAAAGCAATCGATTTAATGGATGAAGCCGCGGCAAAATTGCGAGTTGCATTATATTCACTTCCTGATGACCTGAAGCAAATGAAGAGTGAGCTGGATCGATTGGTTGCTGAAGAGGAACTGGCAGGGCTTGAGCGCGATTATGAACGGGCAGCACGCAAGAAAGCTGAAAGATTGCGGATTGATGAAGAATTCAATAAACTGCGGGACCAGTGGGAAGATGAACATAAACTGGATGAAGTGGTTGACGTGAATGATATTGCCCAGGTGGTTGCACAATGGACTGGTATCCCCGTGAATCTAATGATGGAATCTGAAGCGGAAAGATTATTGCAGATGGAAGACCGCCTGCATGAACGCATCATTGGACAGGAAGCAGCCATCTCTGCCATTGCAGATGCAATCCGGCGATCCCGTTCAGGGTTAAAAGATCCGCGCAGACCGATTGGATCCTTTATTTTCATTGGACCATCCGGAGTTGGTAAAACTGAACTGGCAAAAGCTCTTGCGGAGTTCATGTTTGATGATGAAGATGCACTTGTGCGCATGGATATGAGTGAATATCATGAACAGCACACCGTATCCAGGTTATTTGGTGCCCCTCCAGGTTATGTGGGGTATGAAGAAGGTGGTCAGCTTACAGAAGCTGTACGAAGACGACCATACCGGGTGATCCTGTTTGATGAAATTGAAAAAGCACATCCTGAAGTTTGGAATGCCTTATTGCAAATCCTGGATGATGGCCGCCTCACTGATGGCCAGGGCAAAGTTGTCGATTTCCGGAACACAGTGCTCATTATGACCAGCAACCTGGGAACAGAGTTCGTCCGAAAGGGAGGCACATTGGGCTTCCTTCAGAATTCCAGTGACGGTGAAGAACGCCAGGAACACGAGAAAATTGATAAAGCCCTAAAAAGCACATTCCGGCCGGAATTCTTGAACCGGGTGGACGAAATCATCATGTTCTCACCGCTCACGCTTGAACAGATGCGATTGATTGTGGCATTGCAGATGAAAGAAGTTCAAAGCCGCCTGGCAGAGCATGGTCTCTCGGTGGAGTTGAGTGAAGAGGCGCGCGATTGGCTGGCAGATACTGGATATGACCCAGCTTTTGGAGCCCGACCTTTACGAAGAGTATTACAAAAACAAATCGAAAGTCCGTTGTCCATCAAGTTGCTGGGTGGAGAGTACGTCAGCGGTGATGTTATCCAGGTTTCTGTGGATGATAATAAGCAACTGTTATTCACCAAGAAACCGGTTACTCAATAAATCCTTGCGGGGCAGCAATTCGCTGCCCCGCTTTTTTATTTTCTCTGGTTAATTACGTCTGATATACTATTGCTATGCAAGTTGAATCACAAGAATTGTTAACCATTCTGCAGGCAGCATATCCATTTCATCTGTTGGAAAATGATGAAATTGAAAAAGTGTATCAACATGCTGCAATATACCAGTTTGATGTGGGACAGGTAATTTACCAGCAGCGCCAGGTTGCCAGCAGAATTTATTTATTAGTGCAGGGTGGTGTGAAACTTACTGTAACATCTTCGCGTGGGAAAGTATCGCGAAACGAAACTGTCCAATTGGGAAGTGTGTTTGGAATGGAAGGGGTTGATGGTCAGAAGCGATGGTCTTCTGCAACAGCAGAAACCCCGGTTGTGGTTCTCAGCTTTAACTTGAAACATTTACAGGTAATTCTGCATGATTATCCCATCCTGGTGGACCATTTCAAATCGCTCTATCGGGCGGCAAGGATAAATTTCCAGTTAAATTTTGCCTGGAAGGAATCTGACGAAGTTTTTTATTTTGCAGATCACCGGCATCCTGCCGTCCTGTTATGGTCATTAATTACGCCGGCTGCAGTATGGATGACCGGCATGATGGCTTTTCTGCTGTTATTATCAACAACGCAGCCCGGCAATATCTTTGCCTGGTACATGGCTGGCGGATTAACCATCGCAATTCTTCTCTGGGTCGTTTTACTATGGATTGATTGGGGAAATGATTATTCCATCGTCACGAACCGGCGGGTTCTATTCCAGGAACGCATTATCATGCTGTATGACAGCCGTCAGGAAGCCCCAATTAATGCAGTTTTATCCGTTGGCCGCGATTCCACCCAAATCGGGCGAATCTTTCAATTTGGCGAGCTGGCAGTCAGGACTTATACGGGAGTAATTACCCTGCCAGCCATACGTAAACCCGAGCTGGTTGCTGAAGTGATTGCTTACTTGCAACGACAACCCATGCTGCCTATTGGCAGGCGGGAGCGGGTGGAGCAAATGGCAGCATCGCTGCGCAATCAATTGATGGGGGAGCAACAAGGGCCAGAGAATAAAGCTCATCCAACCAGTAAACCGAAACATGGGATTTGGCAGCCAACTGGCGAATTTATTCATGCTTCGGTTCGAGCACAATGGAAGCATTACCTATCGTACTCACTGGCTGATCATGCTTAAAAAGATATTCTTCCCCAGTCTTGTACTGCTGTTTTTACAATTAGCATTAGTCGCAAGAATATCGGGTGTGTTTGAATCGATTGACCTGGTTGGACTGGCAATTGTTATTGGTATGCTTGATCTGGCTGCTTTATTGTGGTGGGTTTACCAGTTTGCAGACTGGCGCAACGATTATTACGTAATCACCGAAGACCAGGTGGTGGATGTATATAAAAAACCTTTGGGAACCGAAGACAAACGTGCTGCACCTTTAAAAAACATTCAAAGTATTAACTTTAAGCGGAATGGGTTGTTGGGAATTTTCCTTAATTTTGGAACTGTCTATATTTTAATTGGCGATAACCAGTTGACATTTAACAACGTATTTAATCCTTCTGAAGTGCAGCGTGAAATCTTCCGCAGGTTGTATGCCCGTGAGTATCACCTGAAGCAGGTGGAAGAAAAAGCAGAGCAAGTGCGGATTCGAGAATGGATTGAAGCCTACAACAAAGTTCTGCTGACATTTGAACAGGAACAGGCAGAACAAACTTCTCAAAACAATGTTCAAGAAAACACCGTTCAGAATAAAGTGGATGATCAAGGTGAACAAACAACCCAAATTCAAGGTACAATTGCGCTGGAAAAACCGCAAGACGAATCAAATTAGAGGTAGAAAATGGCTATTCGAGAAATTGTCTCTGTTCCAGAACCGGTTTTACGCCGTAAAGCACATCGGGTGACCGTTTTTGATAAAGCGTTTCAAACCCTGGTAGACGACATGATTGAAACAATGCGCCAGGCACCTGGTGTTGGGTTGGCGGCACCCCAAATTGGGTTATCTACACGTCTGCTGGTGATGGAATATGGGGATGAAGAAGACGAAAACATTCCCAAAAAACTCTATGTATTTGCAAATCCTGAAATTATTGAGGTTTCAGAAGAAAAAATCATTGGCATAGAGGCATGTTTATCTGTCCCCAGGCTGGCTGGAGAAGTTGAGCGACATACTTATGTGGTGGTGAAGGGGCAAAACAGACATGGAAAGCCCGTAAAATACCGCCTGGAAGGCTGGATGGCACGGATACTACAGCATGAGAACGATCACCTGGATGGCGTTCTTTTCACTGACCGGGCAATAAAAGTTTGGCAGCCAGATCCAGAAGAATTGGAAAATATTCGCGACTGATATGTATCTCACCCATCTATCACTCACCGGCTTTCGCATTTTTTCCCGCCTGGATATTGATGTCCCAAGGCGGGTCATTTTGTTGGTGGGTGATAATGCCCAGGGAAAAACAACTGTACTTGAGGCAGTTTTTTTTCTATCCACATTCACTTCATTTCAAGCAGCCAACGATCGACAATTAATCAGCTTCATTGCAAGTGAAGAGCCTGTGGCAGTTGCCCGAATTGTTGCCGAATTTGAGCGTGAAGGGCAACATCATAAAATGGAAATCCGCATCATCCAGGAACCCAATGGAAACGGAAATTTACGCTGCCGCAAAGAAATTCTTTTAAATAATGTCAAGCATAGCGCCCAGGAAAGTATCGGGTTTTTTAATTCCGTCTTATTTCTCCCGCAAATGATGCGTATTTTGGAGGGCGGTCCGGACGAACGCCGCAGGTACTTGAATTTGATGATATCCCAGGCTATCCCCGGGTATGCACAAGCGCTAAGTGAATATACCCAGGCAGTTACTCAAAGGAATGCATTACTGAAACTTTTGGGTGATAAGGGCGGCGATCCTGAACAACTCGAATTTTGGGATGAGATTATTGCGAATCGGGGTGCCCAAATCATGCATACCCGCATCTCAACTATATCCGAAGTGGAGCAGATTGCTTCTGCCATACATCACAAGCTGACCCGAAACAAGGAAGTATTAAGGTTACTTTATCAACCCGCGTATGAACCTGCGGTACCTGATTATTCACAAAAACCTTTACCCATGCATGTTGATGTTCAGCGGGAAAATTTCAGCCTGGCAGACATCGCCAGTGGGATGAAGATCAAAATTAAAGACTTTACGCAGGGAAGAGATTGCACGCGGGATAACCACGATTGGTCCACACAGGGATGAAATGCGTGTTTCTGGTAACCGCATAGACTTGAGTGATTTCGGCTCGCGTGGCCAGGTACGGACTGCATTGCTGGCATTAAAACTTGCAGAAGTACACTGGCTGAAGAAAAAGGTTGGTTCCTGGCCTGTTTTGCTGTTGGACGAAACCCTGGCTGAGTTGGACCAAAAGAGAAGAAGCGATTTGCTTGGTACCCTGCAAGAATGTGAACAGGCAATCTTAACAACAGCAGACATGGACCAGTTCAGGGAAGATTTTGTTCATCCCAATACTATCTGGCATATACAAGCCGGAAGTGTAATTACAAAATAGGTTTCTTCGTCGGCATGCCAACCGGTCGGGGGTATTCTGAGGGTGTGGTGTGGGCTTTTTCAACAACAATCAAATAACGTTGTTCAACGATTCCAGGGAGGGTAACTGGCTGGATAATTCGCAATTTACCACCCAATTTTCGGAACGCAGTGGAGGATTGCTGCGTTTCTAATGGACCACTTTCACCTTTTTGCGCCAGCATGCACCCATTCACTCGTAATAGCGGCAACAAGTACTCGCATAATACTGGTAAATTGGCAACTGCCCGTGCGACAGCCCAATCAAAATGTTCCCGGTATTGTGATTTATGTCCGATTTCTTCAGCCCTAGCCTGCAGGATGGTGACGTTATCCAGCTTCAGAGTATCCACAACCTGCTGGCAAAAAGCAGTCTTTTTGCCAACCGATTCAACTAAGACCAGGGTCAGGGAAGGGATGGCGATTTTCAGGACAATACCAGGAAAGCCGGCTCCAGTTCCAACGTCAATGAGACTTTTCGGTGCAGGATTGGACATAACTGTCAGGCAAGATAGAGAATCGAGGAAATGCTTGTTTACAATCTCATCATGCGTGCGGATTGCTGTCAGATTGATGCGTTCATTCCAATCTACCAGCAATTCTTCATAGGTTTTACAGGCTTCCAATTGCCTGGGGGAGAGATGAAGGTTAAGCTTTGTGCGCGCATATTCAATTAATCAATTCATACCTGAATTATACTCATATGGTGATGTGCAAAATCTTGTTTAGCCCGTATAATAATGTAATATATCGTAGAAATGAGGAGTGAAGGATGAAAAATAAATTATTGGGTATGATGGCATTCATATTTATCATTTTATTTTTAGTTGCATGTGGAACAAAAGCTACTGTGACTCCCAAGATTGTTGCTCCTACCAGCCCTGCTCTTGAAACAGAAAGCTCAACAAGTGAAGCGCCAGTTGATCCAACAGTAACCACTGCACCGATTACTCTGGATGGAAATGCGATACTTGAACGTACTTGCACAAGATGCCACACATTAGACCGGGTAAAATCCAGCAAAAAAGATATATCCGGTTGGACAACAACTGTGGACAGGATGATGGGCAAGGGAGCTGTTTTGACTGCAGATGAAAAAGCAACCCTGATAGAATACCTGGCCGCAACTTATAAGTAATTAATCGGATAACAAACTCCGAAATTGGTGCCCTAAAACCCTTGACAACTACAAAATGCCTGTGATAACATTTGCCCGTTAATATAATTCTTAGAAAGGACTGCATGACGAGTATGGTGAAAAACATTTTCTTCTTCTTTCTCAGCGACGCCGGCGTTGGTGTTGCAATACCTTCTCGGAGTGCGCCTGTTTACGGTTAGGATCGAGGTTTAATTTTCGACACGGCCACGGGACACTCCAAACCCGTGGCCTGTTTATTTAAGGCAGCAAAAGGCTACGGGAAACCGTAGTTTTTTTGTTGGATTTTGTAAGGAGTAATCGCCATGTATGAAATTATGATGCAGCCCAGTGGACATCGCATAGATTATATAAATCTTGCAGTCTCTGGAACACCAAAATCCTTATGTCTTTATGTGCATGGCACATTGGAGAATGTGTGTGGTTATTCAAAGCAAGCACGCCATCATCTCTTATCCGGCTTGCAATGGATTACCAGAACGGTAAATCTTGGAAACCTTGTAGCAGTCTACATGGATATAAGCAGCAAAGCTGAACTGAATCGGCCAGCCCGCTGTCAAATGTTCGAAGATATGCAAAAAGGATTGTTCAATCGAGTGGTTGTACATCATCAAGCAGAATTGATGGATGCAGTTTGGGACTGTGTTGAGCAAAGCAGCCTGAATAGATTGAACTCTGAGGTTGAAATCATCTGTACGGGTGATAGCTTCATTTTGTCTCCGTTATCACAGAGCCTGTGCAGTTTAGTTAATTGAGATGAAGGTCCAGCTCCGGGTTATTTCCCGGAGCGAAACCTTTTGGGAGGATAACATTATGGACAACAAAATACCCTTCGAAAGACTTAATTACCGACCCATGACATTGGAGGATATTCCCCAGGTAGTTGGATTAATGAACAGCCATACCCAGACTCTCATTAAATCAGATATCTTTACCATTGAGCAAGCCCAAAAAGAATACAGTGATCCAAAGTTGAACCTCGAGACCGATACCCAACTGGCGTTTGGTGAAACCGGTGCACTGATAGGGTATGTTGATTTATTTGACACAAAAAGTACTCACACAATGATGAACAGTTGGATTTCCGTACTCCCCAACAGGGGCGGAGAAGCCCTGGAAAACGGCTTGATCCAATGGATGAAACACCGGGCAAGTCAATTAATGGAAAAAGCCAATCCCCAGCATCGAGTAACCCTCAATATTTATATTCTCGAACAGGATACACGGCTGGCAAACGCGTTGGAAAGGCATGGTTTTAAAGTTGAACGGGGCAGCTACCATATGCGCATAGATGTTACTAGTGTGCCTGAGATACAACCGCTGCCTGATACCGTCAGCATCAGTACCATGCAGCCTGGGGAAGAAATGGACATAATTCTGTCAGTTCAAGATAGTTTTCAAGATCACTGGGGTTGGGTTCCAGAAGCCCCAGAAGAGATGTACAAGCGATGGCAAAATATGTATTTTGGGCGACCGGAATTTGATCCTACTATATGGTTTGCTGCCAGGCAAAATGGAAAAATAGTGGGTGTGTGTTTGTGCGCAGAAAAATCCCCGACCGACATAACTATGGGTTGGGTGAATATATTGGGAGTCAGTAGAACTCACCGCAAAAGGGGTGTGGGAACAATTCTACTAAAAACAGCTTTTGCAGAATTGTATCGAAGGGGAATCCCTTCAATCGGATTGGCTGTTGATTCACAAAACCTGACCGGAGCAACAAGACTATATGAAAAAGCCGGTATGTATGTTACCAAGGCTTTTCACATGTATGAATTCGAAATGCGACCGGGTTTAGAAATTGCTACAATGGGAATTGATGATTGACATGGAAAACATCGCAGTCGAAACAACAGAAATCAAGCGCCAGCCAATGTTGAATAACCTCTTAAAGTTATTCCTGGTGGCGATGATACTTGCAAACATTTCTTCGCAAATGTATGGTCCTTTGCTGCCACTTTACCTAAAAGAGTTGAATGCCTCAGTTGCACAGGTTGGGCTGTTTTTTACCCTGTCTTCGATTGTGCCACTGGTTTTGCAGATTTTAGGCGGCTGGATATCGGACAACCTGGGGCGTTTACGCAGTATCGCCATTGGCAGCGTGGCAGGTATTCTGTCATATATTGCCATTCTGCTGGCACCTGGCTGGCAATGGGTATTATTAGGGGAGGGCTTCGGCTCATTAACCCGTTCTCTGGTTGGACCAAGTTTCGGAGCCTTCATTGCAGAGCAATCCTCCGAACATAACCGCGCCAGGGTATTTGGAATCAGTCAATCCCTGTTTATGATTGTGGTAATTGTTGGACCACCTTTGGGCGGATGGCTGGCGGATACCTACGGTTTTAAGTTTATGTTTTTAATGGCGCTTATCCTGTATACCTTTGCGACCATTATCAGGGTATTCATGGCGCGTACTGCTGCCCGGGGTCATGAGGCAAATCCAACCAAACTTTCTGGTGCTTCCCTTAAATCGAATTTAGGCGCAATGTTAGGGTTGATGTTTGCCGGGGGTTTGATTACCTGGTTGATAATTACAGATGGAACGCGGGATATTGCGTATGCCATGTCATTCAATTTAATGCCGCTTTACCTGGATGACGTTGGCGGTTTATCCATCCAACAAATCGGATGGCTTGCTTCATTTTATGGTATGGCAAGCATGGTAATGAATATACCCGGCGGATGGCTGTCAGATAAAAAAGGGGAACGAATTGGAATCGTTCTCGGATATATTCTCCTTTTCTTTGCTCTGGTGGTTTTCCTGAAAGCAGAGAGCTTTTGGGTTTACGGTCTTTCTTGGGTTCTGTTTGGGCTGGGTGATGGATTAACTGGGTCCTGCCTACCAATCATTAATAAGCAAGGCAGTCCCCGAGAAAGTCCGCGGAACAGCATTCGGTTTAATGAGCACCAGCCTGGGATTATTCTCGCTTCCCGCACCTGCCATCGGTGGCCAGGTGTATGAAAAGTCGGGTCCACGTGTACCATTTTATATAACCGCGGTGGTTACAATTCTGACCATTTTCCCGGTCTGGTTTAAATTCAAAATGACAGCAAAAGAAAAAGAAAAAATTGCCAATGGTGGATTTAACCAAGAAGTCGATACGAACAAGACTGGAAATGGGGAGTAACTTTGGACTTGGTAGAAAGCAATAGTATAAAGTTTTCTAAACCGTAAATAGATAAAAACATTGTGAGAGTTCTGATTATCCTGACTCTCACAATGTTATACTGGAAATACTAAAAGATACAGGTGGAACATGCCAGCAAGTATTCAAGCAGTCATCTGGGATATGGGTGGAGTACTGCTTCGTACAGAAAACCGCCAACCCCGCATGCAGTTAGCCAAAAAGTATGGGATTTCCTATTCTGAATTAGACCAGATCGTGTTTGCGTCCGAAAGTGCCCACCTTGCTGAGATGGGAGAAATTACAGATACTGAGCACTGGGGAATAGTAGCTGACCGGCTGGGTATCCCGCCGGCAGAGATGCAGGAATTTCAGTCCAACTTTTGGGCAGGGGATGCTGTCGATGAACCATTGGTTGCATGGATTTGCACATTAAAACCTGCTTATAAACTCGGTTTTCTCAGCAATGCCTGGACTGGTTCCAGAAAAATTATAACCGAGCGGTATCCCAATTTACTGGGAGCATTTGATGTAAGTGTGTTTTCAGCAGAGGTTGGAATCCGTAAGCCTGATAAGAGAATTTTCGATCTTGTAATCAATCGACTTGGAATACAATCCCACCAGGCAGTCTTTGTCGATGATTTTATTGCCAATGTTGAAGGTGCCAGGGATGCAGGACTGTTGGCAGTTCATTTTCAAAATTCGCAGCAGGCAATCGATGAAATAAGTATTCTCCTGCGGGGTGCGAGTGGCAAATAACTGGCTTTCAAAAGCTCTACCTATTCATAGTTTTAATCGCAATACCAAACTCTTTCTCACTGCAACTGTAATTGACGGGGTCATATTCAGTGCATCCCTGCTTTTCTTTAACTTCTTCATTTTGTCACGCGGATTTGACCGTGAATTTTTGGGAGTGATGAACTCCATTCCATCCATCGCAGCATTGTTGCTGGGTATTCCCCTGGGTATGCTTTCCGACAAAATCGGCAGACGCCGAGCCATGCTGATAGGGCTGTTTTTCCAAACCGCCGGTATGGCTTGCACTTTGCTGGCGCAGCCAAAATGGTTGTTGATTACCGGCAGCGTGATATATGGGTCGGGAAACACACTCTATCTCATCAGCCATGCTCCTTTCATGATGTCTGTTACGAACAAAGACAATCGGGCTCTCTTATTCAGTTTAAATTTTGGATTAACGACCATTTCAGGAGCTGCTGGTAATTTTGTGGCAGGTCAGATGCCGGCATTAATTGCTCCCATCCTGCATGTCGCTGCCAGCAGTACAGAAGTGTATCGAATCATCCTGCTGTTATCCGTCTTTCTTGGTGCCTCAGCACTTATCCCCATTTTCCTCTTGAAAGACCCACCAGCGGAAGTGAAGGAGGCTAACAGCGAAGGCAGGATCAGGCAATTTGGAACTATCCTGAAACAACCTCTCATCTGGAAATTGATTGCACCGAATGTGATAATCGGCTTAGGGGCTGCCATCCTTATCCCTTATATGAACCTCTTCTTTGCAGATACTTATCATGTTCCAGAGAGAGATATAGGTGTTCTCTTCAGTATTTCATCGCTTATGATGGGCGTGGGGGCAGTGGTTGGACCCATACTGGAGAGAAAGATTTATGGCAAGATAAAGACCATTGTCCTGACGCAATCCAGCAGCCTGATATTTCTGGTATTCATGGGTTTCATACCCATCCGCTGGGTGGCTGAAGTGAGTTTTTTGGCACGAGGGGTTTTGATGAATATTGCCACGCCTTTCTTCTCCGCTTTTGCCATGGAACAAATCCCTCCCAGTACACAGGGTTCTGTAAACAGCCTGTTAAATATTTCCTGGACACTTGGTTGGGCGGTGGGTCCACTAATTTCTGGTTGGGTGCAACAAAGAGCAGGTTTCCAACCGCTTTTCATTGCGACAACAATAATCTATGGTATTGCCTGCTTCTTGACCTGGTCATTCTTTCGTAATTCAGAGTTGATTTCCAGCAGAAAAGATGCAGGGCAAAGTGTCATTTTTGAGTAAATACGGAATGACCAATCGTGATACCGATGATTTAAGCATCCACTTCTGGCAATTCATGTTTAAGTTAGTCGTAAATATGCAAAATTGGGAGGAATAGAGATACTAAAAAAGCAATGAAGTACTTGACCCATGATTAATAACTTGATATAATTTTCGTTTGCATGCCGGTTATCCGGTAGTTGTTCTGTATTCTTTTGCCTGGTAATTTTTAGATCAGGTTTAACAGCTTAGGAGAGAACGAATGGATTCAACTTTGCCCGTAAAATCTTACGCGCGCATTCCAGAAATTTTTAATCTCCCAAACCTTATTGAAGTTCAGCTTGATTCCTTTCAAAGACTTAAAATCTGAAGGTTTAACCGATCTCTTTCACGAAATTTCCCCGATCGAGTCCTATAACAAGGGCATGAAGCTGTATTTCCCCAGCAAATCGGACGAATCTGTGATTTTGAGCTGAAATATTGGTTTGGAGAACCGAAACATACGATTGAAGAGTGTGTTGAACGAGATTTGACCTATTCAAGCCCCTTATATGTGTCAGTATTATTGACGGGTGGCGAAGTTCCCGAACCGATCAAACAAGACATCTTCCTGGGCGATTTTCCTGAAATGACCGAAAAGGGTACCTTTATCATTAATGGTACTGAACGTGTGGTAGTTTCCCAGCTCATCCGTTCTCCAGGCGTGTATTTTGAAGCCCCGATTGACCGGGCAACCGGTTACCGGCTTGCAACAGGCAAGCTCATTCCTGATCGCGGTGCCTGGATGGAATTTGAAACCCGCAAAAACGATTACATCATTCTGAAGTTCAACCGCAAACGTGTCGTTCCCATCACAATCTTTTTAAGGGCATTGGCTGCAGTTGATGATGGCATGCCAGATTCGCCTTTGAAATATGGAACAGATGAGGAATTGATTGACCTTTTCAAGGATGTTGATAACAATCACAGACCGGCTTTTCATTCCTTCCACTCTTAAACAAGAACCCGACTGGGATTTAAGCGGCAAGATAACCGTTGCTGAAGCAGCCTTGCTTGAATTCTTCAAACGCATGCGACCAGGTGACCCTGCCACTGTTGATAATGCCCGGCAATTCCTGGAAGAACAGCTATTTGACCAGCGTCATTACGACCTGGAAAAAGTGGGTCGCTATAAGCTCAACCAAAAACTTGATTTGATGGAGCACATCCCAGTAACCCATCGCACAATCACCAAGTGGGATATTGTCTATCTTGTTCGGCGGATGATCATGATCAATAATGAAAAGGTGGACAAAGATGATATTGACCATCTGGCAACCGCCGTGTAAAAACAGTCGGTGAATTGATTCAAAATAAACTGCGAATTGGTTTGCGCCGCATGGAACGGGTGATTAAAGAACGCATGTCCATTCGTGACCAGGAATCAGCTTTCCCCAGTCAGCCTGGTAAATATTCGCCCGGTTGTTGCAGCATTACGTGAATTCTTTGGTTCCAGTCAACTATCCCAATTCATGGATCAGACCAATCCGCTGGCAGAACTTCGCCATAAGCGAACCCTTTCAGCTTTAGGTCCTGGTGGTTTACGTCGTGAACGGGCTGGTTTTGATGTTCGTGATGTCCATCACTCCCATTATGGTCGTATCTGCCCTATCGAAACCCCTGAAGGTCCAAACATTGGTTTGATTGGCCGTCTGGCGTCATTTGCCCGGGTGAATGAATATGGTTTTATTGAAACACCTTATCGCAGGGTTGTTCGACAGCTAACTTCAGAACGATCAAGCGCTTGTTGGATCGCCTAATCGCAGTCGATTTTGCAGATCCTCAAACCGGTGAAGTAATTGCTCAAAAAGGCGAAAGGGTAACCAAAGCAATGCTGGCTAATATTAAGAAAGCAGGCAAAGCCACGGTATTTATTGAGCCTTTTGTGACCGAAGAAGTTGTTTATCTTTCTGCAGATGCAGAAGATAAGTTCATTATTGCGCAAGCAAATACCATTATTGAATGACTTTAACGAATTTGCCGAGAACCGAATTTCGAGCCGGCATTATTCCGACTTTATTATTGTTGACCCCAGATGAAATCAATTATATGGATATTGCACCACATCAAGTTGTGGGTATCAGTGCTTCCCTGATTCCTTTCCTGGAGCATGATGATGCCAACCGGGCATTGATGGGTTCAAACATGCAGGCACAGGCTGTTCCATTGATAAATCCTGACATTCCAACTGATTTCCACAGGAATGGAAGCGTATGCTGCCATTGATTCCGGTCAGGTACTGATTGCAGAAGAAGATGGGGAAGTTATTTCTGTCACCGGACGAAAAATTGTCGTCAGGACAACAGATAACAACTTGCGAGATTATCATCTTCGCAAATATCAGCGCTCTAACCAAAGTACCTGCATTGACCAACGACCTGCAGTTATTATAGGTCAACACGTCAAGCAAGGTGATGTGCTGGCAGATCAGTTCATCCACTGTTACCGGTAACCTGGCACTTGGACAAAATGTGGTTGTAGCGTTTGTTTCCTGGGAAGGCGGTAACTTTGAAGACGCCATTCTCATTTCTGAACGATTGGTTCAGGACGATCAATTCACCTCGGTTCATATCGAGAAATATGAAGTAGAAGCACGCGATACCAAACTCGGCCCAGAAGAAATCACCCGGGATATTCCAAATGTTGGTGAAGAAGCCATCAAAGATCTGGATGAAGAAGGAATTATCCGCATTGGGGCTGAAGTTGGACCCAATGATATTCTGGTTGGAAAAATCACACCCAAAGGTGAAAAAGAACTAACCCCGGAAGAACGGTTGCTGCGAGCAATTTTTGGCGAAAAATCCCGTGATGTGAAAGATACCTCCCTGCGTATGCCTCATGGTGAACGCGGTAAAGTAGTGGATGTACAGGTATTTACCCGTGAAGACAATGATGATCTTTCCGCGGGTGTGGATACGATGGTGCGTGTATCTGTTGCGCAACGCCGCAAAATTACCGCTGGGGATAAGATGGCAGGACGGCATGGTAATAAAGGTGTTGTCTCCCGTGTTGTTGCAGTGGAAGACATGCCATTCCTTGAAGATGGCACGCCGGTGGATATCATTCTCAATCCGCTGGGTGTTCCAGGACGTATGAATATTGGACAAGTTCTTGAAACCCATCTCGGTTGGGCTGCCAAACAACTTGGTTTTCGGGCTATCACACCTGTATTTGATGGTGCGAACGAAATTGAAATTGAAGCAGAACTTGCCCGCGGTTGGATGATGGATCAAGCCTGGAAAGATGCCGGAGAAAAAGCCTGGGAATGGATTAAAGACCAGGAATTGACACCAGACCAGATAAAGGATGACGATGAAGTCCGCCTGCTTTACCTGGAACAAAAGCTTTCCAATCTGGGTGTCAACGTCAGCAAACTGGTTGGTGATCCAGGGTTTGCACGTCGTGAAACCGTAAAAGTTTGGTTGAAAGAGCAAGGATATGACCCTGATAAAGTTCTGGAATTCGAAAGCATCTTGAGCGGTGCGAAATTTATTCGCCAGATTGATCTAGATGCCATTGATGCCTGTCTGAGAATCTGGATGGAGAGTAAAGGCATTGACCTTAAAGACTTCAGCCAGTGAAATTCGTCATAAAGCAGAAAAAATAATTTACGAAACCAGTGATCCATTACCAATTCTTGGAAAACAAATTTTGTGGGATGGTAAGACTGGTGTACCTTATGACCAGCCTGTAACTGTTGGTGTAATGACAATGTTGAAATTGCATCATCTGGTTGAAGATAAAGTACATGCCCGTTCAACTGGTCCATACAGTCTTGTTACCCAACAACCGCTGGGTGGTAAGGCACAATTTGGTGGTCAGCGGTTTGGAGAAATGGAAGTATGGGCATTGGAAGCTTACGGTGCTGCATACACCTTGCAAGAAATGTTGACCGTAAAATCTGACGATGTTCAAGGTCGTGTAAACACCTATGAAGCTATTGTTAAAGGTGAGCCTATTGAAGAACCCAGTCTTCCCGCTTCATTCCGTGTTTTGGTGAAAGAGCTGCAAAGTCTTGGACTTGCAGTTGAAGCAGTGATGGATAGTGGTGAAGTAATCCGATTTGGTAAAGATGAAGAACGTATTCGTCCACCCAAAGTGGGTACTGGATTGCTTGGCCTGGGTGTTGATTTTGAGGAAGGCGGACTGCTGTAGGTTTTCTTGACGGGTATTTTTGCCCGTGTTATAATCGGCTTCCGTTGACTATGTTATGGGTATTTTACCCAGTGCGTTATTAATGCGGCGAGGCCATCATTGAACCAGATGGCCTCACTTATTGAGAAAAAAATTAGGTAATGACTTAACAGTCGCAAGTATTTTGGAGGATAAAAGGTGCCAACTATCAATCAAATGATCCGCAAAGGTCGCCAGATTAAAAAGGGTAAAAGCAAAGTCCAGCTTTGCAATATACCTTCAATACCATGAAACAACGCCGCACTCGTCAGGAGGAAGGTTCACCACAAAAACGGGGTGTTTGTACGGTTGTACGTACCATGACACCTAAAAAACCGAACTCAGCCTTACGTAAAATTGCCCGTGTGCGTCTTTCGAATGGTATTGAGGTCACTGCATATATTCCTGGTGAAGGTCATACTTACAGGAGCACTCGGTGGTATTGGTTCGTGGTGGTCGTGTAAAAGACCTGCCAGGTGTTCGTTACCATATCGTGCGTGGAACATTGGATACCACTGGTGTTGCAAAACGCAGCCAGGGTCGTTCGAAGTATGGTTCCAAACGGCCAAAAGCCAGTAATTTCGGCAGTAATTTTGGAGAGAGAAAGAACATGAGACGTATCAGTCCTGAAAAACGGGAAATTTACCCGGATGTACGCTTCAATAACGAAGTTGTTCAACATTTTATTAATCACATTATGAGACGTGGCAAGAAAAGCATCGCCACAACCTGCTTCTATGATGCCATGGATATTGTTCAAGAGAAAACTGGCAAAGATCCTATTGAAGTTTTGGACGCTGCCATTAAAAATGTTGGACCAGTAATGGAAGTACGCCCACGTCGTGTGGGTGGTGCAACCTACCAGGTACCAATGGAAGTTCCTGCTGAACGCCGGTTACTCTGGCAATGCGCTGGATCATTGCGCTTCACGCGCCCGCTGCAGGCAATTCCTTCGCAGAAAAATTTGCGGCGAGTTGATGGATGCTGCAACCGACCAGGGTTCCGCTGTTCGTAAACGCGAAGAAACCCATAAAATGGCAGAAGCCAACCGGGCTTTCTCTCATTATCGCATGTAGTTTCCTATAAGGATTTTAAGGTTCATTTATTATGCATCGTACGTTTCCGATTGAGAAAGTACCGAAATATCGGTATCATTGCTCATATTGATGCCGGTAAAACCACCACCACCGAACGAATTCTGTTCTTATACAGGAAAGACCTACCGGATTGGTTCTGTCGATGATGGTACTACTGTAACCGATTGGATGGCTCAAGAACGGGAACGTGGAATCACCATTGTATCCGCTGCTGTAACTGCTGAATGGAAAGGTTATCAGATCAACATTATTGATACTCCCGGACATATCGATTTCACTGCTGAAGTTCAACGCTCTTTGCGTGTTCTGGATGGCGGTGTTGTTGTTTTTGATGCGGCCCAGGGTGTTGAACCCCAAAGCGAAACCGTTTGGCGACAGGCTGACCGATATGGGTTCCCACGCATTTGTTTCATCAATAAAATGGATCGAATTGGAGCTTCATTTGAACGATCAATTGCTTCCATTATACGACCGACTAGGTGCGAATCCGATTCGCAATGCAGCTCCCAATTGGCATCGAAGGAGCAATTTCATCGGTGTGATTGACCTGATTGAAATGCAAGGCTATCGTTTGGGAAGACCGAGACAGGACAGGGAAACCATCATTGGTGAAATTCCTGCTGAATATAAAGAACCGGCTGAATTAGCGCGTGAGCAGAAATGGTCGAAAAAGCAGCCGAACTGGATGATGACTTGATTGAAAAGTTTCTTGAAGGCAGGAAATTACGATTGATGAATTAAAAGCAGCCTTACGCAAAGCAGTTATTCGATAACCAGAGCAACGCTGGTGTTTTGTGGTTCTTCACTCAAGAATAAAGGTGTTCAACCGGTTCTTGGATGCAGTGATTGATTATTTACCTTCACCGATGGATATCCCGCCAGTCCAGGCCATTCACCCTGAATACGGAAGAAATCATTGAATTACCCAGTTGATACTGAGCACCTTTGAGCGCCCTTGTTTTCAAAATTGTCACTGATCCATATGTCGGCAGATTAGCCTATTTCCGGGTTTATTCCGGCAGAATGGTCACTGGTGAAACAGTCATTCAATCCTGTCAAAGGTAAAAAAGAACGTGTTGGACGTTTATTCCGCATGTATGCCGATCGCCGAGAAGATGTTGAATTAATCTCATGCTGGTGATATTGGCGCGATTTTCGGTTTAAAGTTTAGTTTTACAGGGGACACTTTATGTGATCCATATAAACCCATTGTGTTGGAAAACATCAACTTTCCCGGAACCGGTCATTACGATCGCAATTGAACCAAAAACAACGCGCTGATCAGGACAAAATGGGTGAAGCATTGCGACGCCTTCAGAAGAAGATCCCACCTTTCGAGTTCAGACGGATGAAACCACCGGTCAAACGATCATTTCCGGAATGGGCGAACTCCATCTGGATGTCCTGGTTGATCGTATGATGCGTGAATTCAATGTCAAGGCCAATGTTGGTCGACCACGCGTATCCTATCGGGAAACAATTACCAAATCACTGGTCAAAGATCTCAGTTATAAATATGTAAAACAATCCGGTGGTCATGGTCAATATGGGCATGTTGTTTTCAACATGGAACCATTGGATCAGTGGTGGTGGTGATTGTTTTCGAGAATAAAATTGCCGGTGGGACAATTCCGCAAGAATATTTCAAAGCCATTGAAAATGGTGTTAGGGAAGCATGCCCAATCCGGTGTATTGGCCGGTTATCCAGTCACTGATTTAAAAGTGACTTTGGTGGATGGATCATTCCACGAGGTCGATTCAAGTGAAATGGCATTCAAAATGGCAGCTTTTTTGGTTTCAAAGAAGCGTGCCGAAAAGGGTGGACCAGTTCTACTTGAACCCATCATGAAGGTTGAAGTTGTTATGCCAGAAGATTACCTAGGTGATGTATTGGGACAACTCAATGCCCGCCGTGGTGAAATTCAGGGTACGGAAGCACGCCACGGAAATGCACATGCGGTACATGCACTGGTTCCGCTGGCTGAAATGTTTGGTTATGCAACAGAATTACGGTCTGTAACCCAGGGACGTGGTGTTTTCACCATGGAATTTGATCATTATGCACCTGTGTCCGCAGCTGTTGCTGAAAAAATACTCAACGGTTAATCATTCTTTTTTATTTAGAATTACGAAGGAGAAGTGAACTATGGCGAAGCAGAAATTTGATCGCAATAAGCCGCATTTGAATGTGGGAACCATGGGACATATTGACCATGGGAAGACCACGCTGACCGCGGCGATCACCAAAGTACTGTGGATTTTTGGGATACGCAGAATTTCGTGCGTACGATTCCATTGACAATGCGCCGGAAGAAAAAGCGCGCGGCATCACGATCAACATTGCGCATGTAGAATACCAGACAGCAAACCGGCACTATGCGCATGTGGATATGCCCGGTCACCGTGACTACATCAAAAACATGATCACGGGAGCAGCGCAGGTAGACGGAGCGATTTTGGTGGTAGCAGCACCGGATGGCCCGATGCCACAGACAAAAGAGCACGTATTGTTGGCACGCCAGGTGGAAGTACCCAGCATTGTGGTGTTCCTGAACAAGACCGACCAGATGGACGATCCGGAATTGTTCGAACTGGTTGAGATGGAACTGCGGGAAATGTTGACCGAGTACAAATTCCCGGGCGATGAGACCCCGATTGTGCGCGGCAGTGCCTTGAAAGCACTGGAGAGCACCTCCACCGATCCGAATGCACCGGAATACGCCAGCATCAAGGAGTTGTTGGATGTGGTGGATGCATACATTCCAGAACCGGAACGTGCGATTGACAAACCATTCATGATGCCGGTGGAAGATGTATTCTCGATCAAAGGACGCGGCACGGTAGTAACCGGACGTGTAGATCGTGGCATGATCAAAGTCGGCGAACCGGTGGAAATCGTTGGTTTACGCGAGAAGAGCATGAACTCGGTGTGCACCGGGTGTGGAAATGTTCCACAAGACTGCTGGATCAGGGCATGGCAGGCGACAATTTGGGCTTGTTGCTGCGCGGTATTGAGCGTGATGATGTGGAACGTGGCATGGTAGTTGCGAAACCGGGCAGCATCACCCCGCACACCAAATTCATGGCTGAAGTGTACGTGTTGAAACGCGAAGAAGGTGGACGACACAAACCATTCTTCACCGGCATTATCGACCGCAGTTCTACATTCGGACGATGGATGTAACCGGCTCGATCACCCTGCCAGAAGGTGTCGAGATGGTAATGCCAGGTGACAATGTGAACATGGAAGTTGAATTGATTGTCCCGGTAGCGTTGGAGCAGGGTTCAAAATTTGCTATTCGCGAAGGTGGTCTGACCGTCGGCGCTGGTGTGATCACCAAAATTCTTGAGTAGGTGTAGAGGTTATGGCTAAACAAAGAATTCGGATTCGTCTGAAAGCATATGATCATCGTGTTCTTGGACCAATCAGCGAAACGTATTGTCGATACAGCTGAGCGCAGTGGCGCACAGGTTGTTGGTCCCGTACCTTTGCCTACAAAAATTGAACGATTTACAGTTCGCCGTTCAACTTTCATCGATAAAGATTCCCATGAACATTTTGAAATTCGGACACATAATCGTTTGATCGATGTACTGGAACCTGATTCAAAAACAATTGATATGCTAATGCGGTTAAATTTACCTGCTGGTGTGGATATTGAAATCAAGATTTAAATTCATTGGGAAGCATTTGCTTCTTCATGAATCACCGAAGGGGTTTTAAGACATGAATATTCATAGAACCTAGCGTAATCAGGATTTTATGATATATTTGCAAGGTTGGGGCTCATAACCAGCTCATTCGGCTGTGTAAGAGTTTTCTGTGGGCGCACTGGAAAAATGCGGGTGTCGCAGCAGAATGGCTGACTGTACTGCCCAGTGAGATGATGCAGCCCAGCCCAAGCTGACAGTCTCTGAAACTGAAAACATAAAGGAGAAAACTGATATGTTTAAAGGGCTAATAGGAAAGAAAATCGGCATGACCCAGATTTTCGATGAAAATGGTGCGGCAGTTCCTGTTACACTCATCGAAGCTGGGCCATGTTATGTTACCCAGGTCCGCACTCCTGACCAGGATGGTTATTCGGCAGTGCAACTGGGTTTCGTAGAAGTTAAACCAAAACGCTTAACGGGTGGTGAGATGGGACATTTGAAACGCAATAACGTCCCCCCCCTGCGCTTCCTGCGCGAATTCCGAGTTAAAGACCCTCAGGTTAAGAAGGTGACACACTACAAGTTGGCGAGATGTTTACACTCGGCGACCATGTGGATGTCATCGGCACAAGTAAAGGCCGCGGATTTGCAGGCGCTGTAAAGCGCTATCATTTCGCTGGTGGTCCAAAAACCCATGGTCAGTCAGACCGACATCGAGCTCCCGGATCTCGTGGTTCTGGCACGACTCCTGGGCGTGTGTTTAAAGGTGCACGAGGTCCTGGTCATATGGGTGATGACCGGGTGACTGCCCAAAACTTAAAGTCGCTCTGGTGGACCCGGAACGCAACCTGATTGGTGTTCGTGGCGCTGTACCTGGATCACGTGGTGGTCTGGTACTTTTGAAAGAAGCACGAAAGCAGTAGCGGTAAGGGAGCACAGAGACAATGGTAATAGATGTTCTAAATATGGAGGGGAAAAAGGTCAAAACGGTGGAATTACCACCTTCGATCTTTGAAGCCCCAATTTATCGTGACCTGATGCATCAGGCGTTTGTTCGCCAGATGGCAAATGCACGTCTTGGCACCCATGACACAAAAGTACGCGGTGAAGTTTCTGGTGGTGGTCATAAACCATGGCGCCAGAAAGGCACCGGTCGTGCCCGTCAGGGTTCCACACGTGCAGCGCAATGGAAAGGTGGCGGACAAATTCATACACCCCATCCCCGTTCTTACGAACAGTCGATGCCTCGTAAAATGCGCCGGGCTGCATTACGTTCAGCCCTGTCAGTTAAAGCAGCTGAACAGAGCCTGGTGTTATTGGATGAGCTGAAAATAGCCGAACCCAAAACGCGTGTGATGGCAGGTGTATTGAATAACCTGATTGGTGGTAATAGCGCTCTGATATTGATCCCTCAAAAAGAGGATTATCAGGATGTAATCCGCTCCACCAATAATTTACCAGATGCAAAAATTCTGATGGCAAGTTACTTGAATATTCGTGATTTGTTTACTATGACAAACTGGTAATGCCTTTGGCAGTGCTGGATGTTATCAGCGACCATTTAGGTTAGGTAGGAGAGAAAAATGACTACGATTTATGACGTCCTCCGCCGACCACTGGTAACCGAAAAATCAAATTACCAGCTAAGCAAGCTGCACCAATATGTATTTGAAGTTACACCAGATGCCACCCGCACTCTGGTAAAGGATGCTGTAGAGCAGTTGTTTGAGGTGACCGTGGTTAAGGTCAATATTTTGAATGCCCCAGCCAAACGTTCACGACGAGCACGCAGCCGCCGGATGGCAGTGCGTGAGAGTTCCTATAAGAAAGCAATTGTTACGCTCGCTCCGGATAACCGAATTCCGTTCTTTGAAGGGGTGGAGTAATGGCTGTTAAAGTTTACAAACCAATTACACCCGGTCTGCGTGATATGACCGGATACACATTTGATGAAATTACCAAATCAACTCCCGAGCGTTCGCTGATTGTTATTCGCAAGAAGCATTCCGGGCGCAATAACCAGGGTCGAATCACCGTCCGGCATCAGGGTGGTGGTCATCGCCAGTATGTACGTTTGATTGATTTCAAACGCGACAAACTCGAAATTCCTGCCAAAGTGGCTGCGATTGAATATGATCCCAACCGAACTGCCCGCCTGGCATTGTTATTCTATGCTGATGGTGAAAAACGTTACATCCTTGCACCGGTCGGGATAAAAGTTGGTGACAAAATTGTGTCAGGCGCCAACGTTGAAATCCGCCCTGGCAACTGCATGCCCATTGCCAATATTCCTGTGGGTACTACTATCCACAATATTGAAATGCATGAAGGCAAAGGCGGTCAATTGGTTCGATCTGCTGGTTCATCTGCACAACTGCTGGCAAAAGAGGGTGATTATGCCCAAATTCGTATGCCATGTGGTGAAGTTCGCCTGGTGCGACAAATGTGCAGGGCAACCATTGGCCAGTTGGGCAATGTTGAACACAGTAACATCAAGTTAGGAAAAGCAGGACGCAAACGCCATATGGGTATCCGTCCAGCAGTTCGTGGCACAGCCATGTCTCCCCGAGACCATCCACATGGTGGTGGTGAGGGTCGCCAGCCTGTTGGTATGCCGAGTCCGAAAACACCATGGGGTAAACCAACCCGCGGTTATCAAGACCCGCCGTAACAAGCAAACTGACCAGTATATTGTTCGTCGCCGGAAAACTGGCGGACGATAATCGATAAGAGATTAGATTAAGCGAGAGAAAGGGACAAACCTATGTCACGATCGCTCAAAAAAGGTCCGTATATCAACCCGAAACTACTGAAAAAAGTAGAAGCTATGAATGCCCGTAGCGAGAAAAAAGTGATTCGTACCTGGAGCAGAGCCAGCACAATCTTCCCCCAGATGGTAGGACATACCGTCGCTGTGCATGATGGCCGCCGCCACGTACCGATTTACATCACCGAGAACATGGTTGGGCACCGCCTGGGTGAATTTGCACCCACCCGCCATTTCCGCGGGCATATGTCTGATAGGAAGTAAGCGAGGATATGTGTGATGGATATTCGTGCTGAATTAATCAATTGCGGTGTTTCTGCGCAAAAAGCCAGGTTGGTTGTTGACGTGGTGCGTGGAAAACCGGCTGTGCAAGCCCTGAACACCCTTCGCTTCATGCCCAAAGTTGCAGCGTTTCATATTCACAAGCTGCTCAGGTCTGCGGTAGCCAATGCAGAAGAAAACTTTGGAATTAGCCGTGACGACCTTGTGATCTATCAAATCATGGCAGATGAAGCCCCCACCCGCAAATGGCGGCGTTTTGGTGCAAGGGGACGGTTTAAACCGTTATTACGACGCAATTCACATATCAAAATTGTGTTGCGTGAGAAAGCCTAAACGGATATGGCCAACTCTCGTCAAGAGAATGGCTAACAGGAAAACCAGGAGATAATATGGGTCGAAAAGTACATCCAATTGGATTTCGTCTCGCGATTAATAAACCTTGGGAAGGCCGCTGGTACGCTGAAGGTGCCGAGTATACCGAACAGCTTCATCAAGACCTTGCTTTGCGGAAGATTGTACGCCACCAGAATGACCGCGCAGGTGTATCACTGGTAGAAGTAGAACGCTATCCAGGCAAAGTAAAAGTGGTTGTTCACACTGCAAAACCAGGTATTCTCATCGGTCGAAAAGGCGAAAATGTTAAGAAAATTCGCCAGGAACTTGAAGGTGTTACTGGTAAGAAAATCGATCTTGAGATTAAAGAAATCACCAGCCCGGATACAGATGCCTATCTGGTTGCTGAAAACATCGCAATGCAATTGCAGCGTCGTGTAAGTTATCGACGTGCAATGAAGCGAGCCATTCAGCAAGCATTACGGCAGGGTGCAAAAGGTGTGAAGATCGAAGTTGCAGGACGCTTAAGCGGTGCCGAAATGGCACGCAGCGTAACATTGCGCGAAGGTCAGGTTCCACTGCAGACATTACGGGCAGATATTGATTTTGCTCGCACAGACGCATCCACCACCTATGGTCAGATTGGTATCAAAGTATGGGTTTATCGTGGTGTTGTTCTGGCAGAAGCTGAAGAAAAAGTAGAGACTACTGAAGGTGTTTACGTCAGTGAGTAGAAATTCCGCTGGAATTCAATTCTGGCGATTGGGAAAGAGGTAGCGACTATGTTAATGCCAAAGCGTGTGAAATACCGCAAACAGCAACGTGGCCGAATGCGTGGGAAAGCTTTACGAGGAGCCGAATTAACTTTCGGTGAATATGGTCTGCAGGCATTGGAACCCGGTTGGGTTTCAGCCCGTCAGATTGAAGCTGCCCGCCGTGCATTAGTTCGCGTTATGAAACGTCGCGGTAAATTATGGATCCGTATTTTCCCGGACCATCCCTACACACAAAAACCACCGGAAACCCGTATGGGTAAAGGTAAAGGTAATGTGGAGTATTGGGTAGCCGTTGTGAAACCGGGAAGAATTATGTTTGAGATTGGTGGATTACCCGATGCAGTCGCATTGGAAGCATTGAATCAAGCAACATACAAGTTCTCCATCCGGACGAAAGCAATTGCAAGGAATGAAATTGCAGGAGAACCAGCATGAAAGCAAATGAAATCCGCCTGATATCAACAGAGGAAGTTAAAACCAAACTGGCGAATACCCGACAGGAATACATGAATTTGCGGTTTCAGATGGTTACAGGTCAGCTGACTGATACAAGCCGTTTACGGCAAGTGAAGCACCAGATTGCCCAATATGAAACCATTTTACGCGAACGTGAGCTGGAAGCCAGTAAGGAAGGTGCGAAATGAATGAACGACGTCGATTAACTGGTGTAGTAATCAGCGACAAGATGACCAAAACCGTTGTAGTGCAAATCAGCCGCACTTACCGTCATCCTCTCTATCGCAAAGTGGTGCATGCAACCCAAAAAGTTATATGCACATGATGAACTCGAGATGCAAAATGGGTGATCAGGTGCGGGTTGTTGAAAGCAAACCATTATCCCGTACCAAAGCGTTGGGTAGTGGAAGCCATCCTCAATCGTGATGAGGCAGCATCATCTCCCATCGTTGAAGGAGAGCAGGCATGATTCAGCAAGAGACTCGAATAAAAGTTGCTGATAACACTGGTGCTCGTGAACTTCTGGTTATCCAGGTGGTTGGCGGGACGCACCGCCGTTACGGACGAGTGGGTGACCTGGTTGTTGCAACTGTAAAATCAGCCACACCACAAGGAACCGTTAAAAAAAGCGAGATCGTAAAAGCAGTGATCGTGCGTTGTTCGAAAGAATGGCGGCGTGAAGATGGTTCGACCATCCGCTTTGATGATAATGCTGCGGTTATTCTGGATACCGATGGTGAAAATCCCAAGAGGCACCCGTATTTTTGGCCCTGTTGCCCGTGAATTGCGTGAAAAGGGTTACATGAAAATTGTCTCTCTTGCACCGGAAGTCATTTAGAGAAGAGAGCAAAGGAGCTTGACGATGAAAGTCAAAATTCACAAGGGTGATACCGTTGAAATTATCAACGGGCGAACAGAAGACAAAGGGAAACGGGGCGAGGTTATTAAAGTCGTACCTGATGACAATACCGTGGTTGTGCAGGGCGTAAACATTCGCACCAAGCATCAACGACAGGTTCAGTCACAGGGACGAACCATAAATCCTGGTAAGGTTAAATTTGAAGGTCCGATTTCGCTTTCAAATGTAATGTTGGTTTGCCCGAAATGTAATAAGGCAACACGGGTTGGTTTGAGCCGTGAAGGTGAAAAAGTTCAGCGCATTTGCAAGAAATGCGAATCAATTCTGGATGAATAGGCTGACCCGGGAGACAGTATATGAATAAGATGAAAGAGCAGTATCAAAAAGAAATAGTACCCGCCATGATGAAAGCGATGAATGTGGCAACTGTTATGCAGGTTCCCCGCATTCAAAAAGTGGTGGTTAATATTGGTATGGGTGAGGCTCTCGATAATCCAAAAGCACTGGATGCAGCCGCAAACGACCTGACTCTGATTACCGGACAGAAACCTGTAATTACCAAAGCCCGAAAGAGTATTGCCAACTTTAAATTGCGAGAAGGCAGAACCATCGGAGCAAAGGTGACCTTGAGAGGCGAAAAAATGTGGGCGTTTCTGGATCGCTTATTGAATATTGTTCTGCCTCGCGTGCGTGATTTTCGGGGTGTTTCACCCGATGCATTTGATGGCCGGGGTAATTACACCCTGGGATTGCGGGAACAACTTATCTTTCCGGAAATTGAGTACGACAAAATTGATAAAGTACGCGGCATGGAAATAACTATTGTTACATCTGCACCAGCAGATGATCAGGCTGCACTGTTACTGCAATTATTAGGCATGCCTTTCAGGAAAGGATAATATGGCAAAAACGTGCATGATTTACCGTGAAATGCGGCGTAAGAGCCCAATACAGGTTCGAAACCGCTGTAAACTTTGTGGTCGACCCCGTGGTTATATGCGCCGGTTTGGCATGTGCCGCATTTGCTTTCGTGAAACCGCACTAAAGGGGCAAGTACCTGGCGTTCGAAAGGCATCCTGGTAGCCCCGGTGGGAGATAGAAAATATGAGTGTTAATGATCCTATTGCTGATATGTTGACCCGAATACGCAATGCCATGCTCGCAGGGCAATCCCTGGTGGCAATGCCTGATTCGACGATAAAAGTTGAGATTGCCCGTATTCTGAAAGAAGAAGGTTTTATTGAAGGATATGAGCAGTCTGTGGATGAAACCCGTCCAACTCACCGATCTCTGCGTCTGCGATTGAAATATGTAGGCGAACGTCGGGAACGTAAACCTGTCATTACTGGACTGGTTCGTGTTAGCCGCCCCGGACGGCGGGTTTATACCCGCAAACAGGATATTCCGTGGGTGCTTTCTGGGCTGGGTATCACTATTGTTTCCACCCCCAAAGGTGTCATGACTGGCTCGCGTGCCCGTCAACTGGGTGTGGGTGGCGAAATCATCTGCAAGGTCTGGTAGGCCGAGTAGGTAAGGAGGTAGTACAGTGTCTCGTATTGGACGATTACCGGTTACCGTACCCGCAGGTGTGGAAGCTAAGGTTGATGGCAACGTACTTGTTGTCAAGGGACCTAAAGGTGAACTACGCCGCGAGTTTTTACCGAGCGTATCGGTTAACCTTGAAGATGGAAGTTTGATTGTTACCCGTATCTCTGATGATGCACCGGTTCGTGCCATTCATGGCACCACCCGCGCCCTCATCAACAATATGGTGACAGGTGTAAGCACTGGCTTCAAAAAGGTGCTGGAAATTGAAGGTGTGGGTTACCGCGCTGAATTGGATGGCAATGACCTGGTTCTTTATCTTGGTTTTTCTCATCCTGTAAAAATCAATCCTCCATCAGGCATTAGTTTTGAGGTAGAAACCAAAACCCGCCAGGTCAGCATCATTGGCTTTGATAATGAGCAAATTGGTCAGCTGGCAGCGGATATTCGAAAATTACGCCCCCCGGAACCTTACAAGGGTAAAGGAATTCATTACCTGGGTGAGAAAATCCGCCGAAAAGCTGGTAAAGCGGGCAAAGCAAAGAAGTAAGGTGAGATATGGCGAAAATTACTCGTTCTGACGCAAGTGAAAAACGACACCGCCGGGTTCGCAAGCACATTGAAGGAACTCCTGAGCGCCCGAGATTGATGTGTATACCGTTCTCTGGCAGATATTTATGCCCAGGTGATTGATGACCAGGAAGGCATTACACTGGCATCTGCATCTTCAATCGATCACGAACTACGCGAAAAACTGGTCGGACTGAAAAAGACCGAACAAGCCAAATTAGTTGGCAAAACGCTTGCAGATCGTGCAAAAGACAAAGGTGTAAAAGTTGTGGTATTTGACCGTGGTGGTTTTCAGTACATCGGTCGTGTAAAAGCGCTGGCAGATGCTGCCCGCGAAGCAGGACTGCAGTTTTAGTTCTGGGTTATAGGGAAAATTCGAGGACAAGAATATGGATTTAGTCGAATACAAACCTCTTGAAGAACAATATCGATGAACGCGTGGTTGAAATTGCGCGTGTTGCCAAAGTAGTAAAAGGCGGCCGTCGTTTTCAATTCCGTGTCACAGTGGTGATAGGTGATAATCAACGGCAAGATTGGTCTGGGAATTGGTAAAGCAAATGCAGTTCCGGATGCGATGCGCAAAGCCAGTGAACGGGCACACAAGCACATGGTGCATGTACCTCTATCTGGAACTACGATTACACATGCAGTGATCGGTAAAGTCGGTGGAGCAGTGGTTCTTTTGAAGCCTGCGTCACCAGGTACTGGTGTTATTGCTGCTGGTGGTGTTCGCGCAGTTTGCGAAGCAGTTGGAGTGCGCGATATTCTTACCAAATCAATGGGTAGTGCCAACGTGTTAAATGTTGTTAAAGCAACATTTGAGGCACTTGAGCAATTAAAATCTCCAGCTGAAGAAGCCATCCGCCGTGGAAAACCAGAGAGAGAACTATTGCCTTTCTGGGAACGGAGGAAGAATGGCTAAGAAAAAGGAAGCAGTAAAAATGCTTCGCGTTACGCTGGTAAAGAGTGTTATTAGTTCACCTGAACGCCAGCAGGCTACAGTACGGGCATTAGGCTTAGCCAAGCTAAATCAGTACTGTTGAGCATGCAAATTCCGCAGTTATTCGCGGAATGCTGGCGAAAGTCAGCCATTTGGTACATGTAGAAGAACAGGTAAAGTAATGAAACTAAATGATTTAATGCCCAACGAAGGGCGCAAAAAAGAAACAGAAAACGCCTTGGCATCGGAATTTCTGCGGGCGGCGGATAAAACAGCCGGTCGTGGAACAAAAGGTGAAGGCGCTCGCAGCGGTCAGGGTGGAAGTCTTTACCGCCAGGGTGGTAACCTGCCATTTTACCGCCATTTGCCATTCATTCGTGGTGAAGGATTTACCCCGCCATTTCAGGTTGAATACAACGAAGTTAACCTGACCCAGCTCGCTGGTTTTAAAGCCAATGCAGAGATAACCCCTGCGACAATGGCAGATGCAAATCTGTCAGCAAGGTTGCAAATCCTGTTGTCATCCTGGGACGTGGTGAAATCAGCGTACCTTTGAAAGTCCAAGTACACCGAATTACCAAAAGCGCTCGAAGCGAAAATTGAAGCTGCTGGCGGTATGTTGAATTAATCGGCTAAGCATCTGAAAAGGAGAGAATCAGATGAAGCGATCACCTTGGCGCTATTTATGGAAATCTGAAGATATTCGCAAAAAGCTGCTGATCACACTGTTCTTGTTGGTGTTTTACCGGCTGGCAGCAAATATTCCTGTTCCTGGCATCAACCGGGAAGTTCTTGCTGCACTTATCCACTTCTGGTGGAGCTGCAGGAAACTTGTTTAACTTGCTTGATTTGCTCTCTGGCGGAACGGTTTCGAACTTCTCCATTTTGGCAATGGGTGTTTATCCATATATTACTGCGCAGATTATCTTGCAGTTGTTGGTGCCAATCATTCCTGCCCTGGAACGCAGGATGAAAGATAATCCTCGTGAAGGGCAGAAATGGATGGAAAGTTGGACTGTCATCCTGACTGTTCCGATGGCATTGCTCTCTGCGATTGGTCAGATTAATATCTTCAACTCGATGACAGGCGGCGCATCCATTTTGTCGAACTTTGGCTTTACCGGGGCAAACCTGTTACCAACATACCGCTGTTTTGCTCAGCATGATTGCTGGGACGATGTTTGGCATCTGGCTGGGTCAGCTCATCTCTGAATATGGTATTCCCAATCAGGGTCTATCCCTGATTATTTTCTCAGGTATTGTCTCAGGTATCCCGCGCAACTTTGCTTCGCATTCTTGCTGATAAAGTAAATGGCTGGTGGCTGCTGATTATTGATTGTAGCGATTTTGCTGCTGACCATTTTTGCAATTGTGTTTGTCCAGCAAGGACGGCGGCATGTCCCGGTGCTGTTCCCTGGAAGGCGGGTTGGCAATCGCATGTCCATGCCGGTTCGCAGTAATCTTCCATTGATGGTGAACATGGCAGGCATGATTCCCTTGATTTTTGCGCAATCATTCCTGACATTTCCTGCAATTGTTGCCAGCTATTTTATTAATTCCCCGACAGACTGGGTGCGGAATTTCGCCAACGGTATTTCCACCACATTTGGCGGGAACAACTTGTGGTATGCATTAATCTATTTCACACTGGTCGTCGTTTTCACATTCTTCTATACAGATGTCATGTTTACCCAGCAGAATTATGGGGATAACCTGAAGCGACAGGGTGCACAAATTCCTGGTGTTATCCGCGGTGTCCAAACGCAAAAATACCTGACCAAGGTACAACGCCGTATCACACTTCCTGGTGCACTTTTCCTGGGTTTGGTGGCAGTACTTCCATATATTCTCGGGGCTGTTTTACCGGTTGGTGCACTCTGCTGGACTGTTGCTCATCTCTGCTGCTGGTTTACTGATTGTGGTGGGTGTTGTTCGTGATACCTTCACTATTATTCAAACCGAATTAAAACTGCACGGTTATGAAGAGGACTTGATTAAAGGATAGGTATGCGAGTTTTTATTGTCCTGTTAGGTCCACCTGGTGCCGGTAAAGGCACACAAGCCAAAGGTTTGGCTGAGACATTGCAACTGGCGCATATCTCATCTGGAGATATATTCCGAGAGAACCTCAAAGCGCAAACGGATCTTGGTAAACTGGCACAAATGTTCATGGATAAAGGTGAGCTGGTACCGGATGATGTAACCATCGCCATGATTGCTGACCGCTTACAAAAACCTGATTGTCAAAAGGGTGCCGTTCTGGACGGTTTTCCACGTACGCCGGCACAGGCGGATGCTTTGAATGAGATGTTGAAAACGCTTGGCGGCAAGGTGATACGCGTTCCTTATATCAATGTTCCAGACCAGGTATTAATCGAACGTTTGAGTGGCCGCTGGTCTTGCAGGGCACAGGGACATGTTTTTCACGCAACATTCAATCCACCTTTGGTGGCTGGTGTGTGTGATGTAGATGGTTCTGAACTTTATCAACGAGAAGATGACAAACCAGATACCGTAAAGCGCCGGATCGAAGTTTATTTGCAGCAAACTGCACCATTGTTAGATTATTACAGAACCAGCGATTTGCTGGTTGAGATTGATGGTACACAGGAAATCGAGCAGGTAACTGCGGATTTACTGAGTGCCATTTAAAGGGATTATTTATGTCTTGGGATCGCCAGATTAACATAAAGAGCCAAAAAGAGCTGGAGATAATGCGTGAAGCAGGCAGAATTAATGCAGAAGCATTGGCTGCAGTTGCTTCGGCAATTAAACCTGGCGTATCAACTGGCGAACTGAATGAACTGGCAGAAGAAGTATTACGGAAATACGGCGCATTTTCGCCATTCAAGAATTATCCAGGACCGTATCCGTACCCAAAAAGTATCTGTGTCAGCATCAATGAAGAACTTGTTCATGGCATACCTGGTGAACGGAAATTGAAGACAGGCGATATTGTTTCCGTTGATTGCGGCACTGTCTATGAAGGATATGTCGGTGATTCAGCATTTACACTGGGTGTTGGCGAAATTTCAGTCAAAGCCCAAAAGCTGCTGGAACTGACAGAAAAAGCCTTGTTTGCTGGAATTGCACAAATGCAGCCTGGTAATTTTCTGGGCGATGTTTCTGCTGCAATTCAATCCAGTGTTGAACCACAAGGTTTCCATGTGACCCGCGAATATACCGGGCATGGTGTTGGACGGCGTATGCATGAAGGTCCCCAGGTTCCAAATTATGGCACACCTGGCAAGGGCATGCTGCTTAAAGCAGGGATGACGATTGCACTTGAACCCATGGTTTTGGTGGGTACGCCCATGACACGAGTAACTCCTGATGAGTGGACGGTTGTCTCACTGGATGGGTCCTTAACAGCCCATTTTGAGCACTCAATCGCCATCACAGAGGATGGTCCAATGATCCTGACGGCATTAGGGGATGGCTCCAATCCGTGGGATATTTCTGGACAGGTTAGGAAAGTAAAGGTATAATTTTGTCTTTGGCTGTTCATAGAAAGCGAAGGTAGGTTTAATGAAGGTTACAACTTCCATTGGAAAGCGCTGTGCAAAATGCAAAATTGTAAAGCGCAAGGGTATTTTGTTTGTAATTTGCGAAAATCCAAAACATAAGCAACGACAGGGATAGCAGGCTATGGCGAGAATTGAAGGTGTTGATCTTCCACGTAATAAGCGCATTGAAATTGCGTTAACGTATATTTTTGGCATTGGACCAACTCGTGCCCGGCAAATCATTGCTTCCACCCAGGTAAACCCCGATACTCGGGTAAAAGACCTGACTGAAGCGGAAGCGATTGTTTTGCGTGAATATATTGCTAAGAACTTCAAAGTCGAAGGTGACCTTCGCCGAGAAGTGCAGATGAGCATTAAACGACTGATTGAAATCGGATGCTACCGTGGTATGCGCCACCGCCGTAATTTACCGGCTCGTGGTCAGCGAACCCGCACCAACTCTCGTACCCGCAAAGGTCCGAAAAAGACAGTTGCAGGTCGCGGTCGCCGTCGTGGAGCAACTAAGAAATAATCGAGTGTGCAGCCTTGGTCAGGAGGGAACTTCCTCCTGCGGCTACCTGACCAGGCTTGCATCATTCGGATACATGAACTTGCAATGTGAGGGAAGATACGAGGAAATATGGCTCAAAATGTAAGATCTACCCGCCGTACCAGCACGACCCGAAAGGTTAAACGGGCTGTATCAACGGCACAGGTGCATGTGTTTGCATCATTCAATAATACAATTGTCACAATCACTGACGTCCAGGGCAATACGATTTGCTGGGGCAGTTCAGGTTCTGCAGGCTTTAAAGGGTCTCGCAAGAGTACACCTTTTGCCGCACGACTTGCTGCTGAACAGGCAATCAAAACTGCCCAATCAATGGGTGTTCAGGAAGTGGAATTGATCGTCAAAGGTCCTGGCCCGGGTCGTGAATCTGCCATCCGGGCAGTACAGGCTGCTGGCATTAAGGTTCGTTCCATTGCAGACGTGACACCGGTACCGCATAACGGTTGCCGACCTCCGAAGAAACGCCGCGTGTAAAGGAAGGAAATAAATATGGCAAGATATATTGGTCCGGCATGTAAATTGTGCCGGCGCGAAGGTGAAAAACTGTTTCTTAAAGGTGAACGATGCTTCACACCCAAGTGTGCATTCGAGCATCGTGCTTATCCCCCAGGAGAACATGGTCGTTCAGGTCAGGGTCGCAGTGAACGTGCATCCGACTATTCACGTCAATTGCGCGCCAAGCAAAAAGCCCGCCGCATTTATGGCATTTTGGAACGTCAGTTCCGCCGTTATTTCGGTGTCGCCTTGAAACGTCGTGGCTTGACTGGTTTGAACTTGTTACAGACACTTGAATTGCGTCTGGATAATGTAGTGTATCGCATGGGATTGGCAGAAAATCGTGCCCAGGCACGCCAGGTTGTTGGTCATGGTCATTTTATGGTCAATGGTCGCCGAACTACAATTCCATCAATGCTTCTGCGTCCAGGCGATAAGGTTGAATTGCGTGAAGTATCCCGCACCAAACCCTTCTTCAAAGAACTGCCTGATTTTGCTGAAAAACGGCAGTGTGCAATGTGGCTGGAACGTGATGTCAAAAGTGTTTCTGGCAGCGTACTTCGCCTGCCGGAACGTTCTGAGATTGATGGTAACCTATCAGAACAGCTAATTGTCGAGTACTACTCAAGGTAGTATTTGAAACCAGCCGGTGTGCGGTAATCCAGGGTACATCGGGAAAGGTGAAACATGGCTACAAACAATGATATGGTACAGCCAAAAGTAGAGCGCGAAGCAGAGGCTCGGAATTATGGCAAATTTGTCATCAGCCCATTGGAACGCGGTTTCGGCGTAACCCTTGGCAATGCACTTCGTCGGGTTTTGCTTTCATCTCTGGATGGTGCTGCAATAACTTCCATCCAGATACCAGATGTTCAGCACGAATACACTGATATTCCTGGTGTACGCGAAGATGTTATCCAGGTAATGCTGCAAATCAAACAGATACGCTTGATTCTGCACGATGTAGACAGTGCACAATTGCATCTTGAAGTACATGGTGCCGGTGAAGTGACTGCAGCAGATATTGTGCTGCCTCCAGAGGTGGAAATAGTCAATCCTGACCTGTACCTTTTCACCGTGGATGACAAAAATACCCGCCTTGAAATTGACATGACGGTTGAACGTGGACGTGGTTATTTACCTGCAAATGAGCGCATTGTGAAAGTAATTGGTGTGCTGCCAGTTGATGCAGTGTTCAGCCCGATTAAACGTGTAAACTGGACTGTGAGCAGTGCCCGCGTTGGCACAAAGTACGAATTTTGACCGTTTGATCCTTGAAATATGGACGGATGGTACCATTGGACCCGAAAAAGCGCTCGTAAGAGCATCGAAGGTTATGATTGACCACCTTATTCATATTTCGGGTATTACTGAAGAATCACTGCTTATTGCACCCGAAAAAGAAGTTAGCACTTCAAGAATTTAATAGCGAAGCAGCAGAAACCCCAATTGAAAACCTGGACCTTTCGGTACGAGTTTTCAACTCTCTCAAACGGACAGGTATTACCACCGTAGGTGATGTTCTTGAATTGTTGGAAAAGGGCGATGAAGCAGTAATGTCAATCCGCAATTTTGGAGATAAAAGCCTGGATGAACTGCGAGTTAAAATGCAGGAAAAGGGTTTTTTGCAAGATGAAAAAGAGACGGAGTAATAGAAATGCGTCATCAGGTTGCAGGATATAGATTAGGTAGATCAACAGGTCATAGGGTGGCATTACGCAGAAATCTAATATGCCAGCTATTTACCCATGAGCGGATTGAAACAACCCATACAAAGGCGTTGGCAATTCGTGGCGATGCAGAAAAACTCATTACCCTGGCGCGCAACAGCAGCAAGGGGAGTGATATTGAGAAAGTAAATGCACGCCGTCTGGCAGCTGCCCGGTTAGGAAACAACCCGGTTGTTGTAAAAAAACTTTTCGATGAGATTGCACCACGATTTGAAAATCGTCCAGGTGGTTATCTGCGTATTCTCCATCTTAGCCCGCGTTTGGGCGATGCTGCAGATATGGCTCTCATTGAACTGGTTGAAGAGTAGTACTCCATCCCGGAGTTTCCGGTTGGAATGGCACGTTACCAATTATTCATAGCTTACGACGGCACCGACTTTCATGGCTCACAGCGCCAGGGAAAGAAACGAACAGTTCAACTGGTTCTGGAAGATGTGCTTAGAACGCTTGGCTGGAAGGAAAAAAGTATCCAACTGGCTGGGCGTACTGACAGTGGCGTTCATGCAACAGGACAGGTTGCCTGTCTGAACCTGGATTGGAAACATCCCATCCTTGCCTTGCAAAACGCCCTCAATTCCAGATTACCTGCTGACCTGGCTGTTACTGGAGTGGAAATTGTGGATGAGAGTTTTCATGCACGTTATTCCGCCAGTAATCGAACTTATCGATATCGCATTTTTACCAGCCCCTTCCCAAACCCACTGGTAGAGCGATACGCCTGGCGAGTATGGCCGGAACCGTCCATCGAGATACTGCAGAAGGCTGCAGCCCTTTATCTGGGCAGGCATGACTTTACTGCTTTTGGAGTGGCTCCAAAAAAGGATGGAAATACCATCCGACAGGTGGTAGTTTCACACTGGAACATTTCATCCGATGGATTGGAATATGTTGTCTGCGCCACTGGATTTCTGTACCATATGGTTCGCCGGATGGTACAAAATCAACTGGTTGTATCTTCAGGCAAGGCATCAATGGAAGCATTGTCTGATGCAATTTGCTTTGGCAAGGGAATTCGAACTGGAATGTCACCTGCCAAAGGGCTGGTGTTGGAAAACGTAAGTTATGATAAAACCAATTCCTGGTATCACAACCTGGAATTGGATATGGAAGCGGAATAACTTTGATGTAAGTGGAGTTGAAAAGCGTGGAAAAGACCTACGTATTAAAAGGGATACAAGTACCAAACTGGGTAGTGGTTGATGCCACTGACCAGACACTTGGTCGAATGACCACCCTGATTGCCAGCTATTTGCTTGGCAAACACAAGCCTACTTTCACACCTGGTGTGGATATGGGTGATGCAGTTGTGGTGATCAATGTTCAAAAGATGAAGGTTACCGAGAAAAGACTGGATACGAAAATGTATCATCGTGTTTCCGGTTACCCAGGCGGGTTAACCAGTACCCGAATGCGAGATCAACTTGAGAAGCACCCTGATCGTGTAATTCAACATGCGGTGTGGGGAATGCTGCCCCATAACAGGCTTGGTCGCAAGATACTTAAGCGTTTAAAAGTTTATGCTGGGAATGAGCATCCACATACCGCTCAAAACCCCACACCTATTGTTTAGAGGAGCTGAGCAATTATGGCAGGTCAATATACTGAAGGCATCGGACGACGCAAAGAAAGTTCTGCGCGTGTTCGACTTTCCACTGGAACTGGTGTTTTTACGGTAAATGATAAAGCCGCAGAGCATTATTTTAACCGCACTGGAGATATCGAAGCAATTGTTGCACCCTTGCATGCAGTTGGCATGGAGCGGGAATCATTCGATATAACCATTAAGGTTGCTGGCGGTGGTGTCACCGGGCAAACAGATGCGGTTCAACTTGGTGTGGCACGCGCATTAGTGAAAATTAATGCTGAATTGGTGCAGCCATTGCGTAAAGGTGGTTTCCTTACCCGCGACCCACGTGTCAAGGAACGCAAGAAACCTGGTTTGAAACGTGCTCGTAAAGCACCAACCTATACAAAACGTTAGAAGTACGCAGCATTTTTGCTGAATAGATTACGAACTCCTATTTGCCATGTTAAATGGCAAATAGGAGTTCTGTATTGTAAAATTGATGATCGAAATTGACTTCATGCAATATTTGGAGAATCTATGGGTAAAATAACGCTGGTTGGGCTTGGTCCAGGGGGGCAGACCAGATAACACGCAAGGCATGGGATTGGATTTCCAAGCAAAAAGAAATCTATGTGCGTACTCAAAATCACCCGGCTGTGAATGAGTTACCGACTACAGTTCAGGTGCACTCGTTTGACTCGTTTTACCAAAATGGGGAGACGTTTGAGCAGGTATACGAGCAAATTGTTGCAAAAATAATGGAATTGGCACAATATGCTGATGGGGTCACCTATGCCGTACCGGGTCATCCGATGGTGGCAGAAGCAACCTGTCCTGAGATTGTACGCCAGGCGAAAATGAGCAATATCCCGGTTGAAGTTTTGGATGGCATCAGCTTTTTGGAACCCTGTTTTACAGCACTGGAAATCGACCCATTTCCCAACCTTGTGATTTATGATGCGATTGAATTAGGACAGAGCCATGTGCCTGCTTTTCCTGTCAGCTTCCCGGTCATCATCGGGCAAATTTACTCACGACAGGTGGCAGCAGAAGTAAAGATGACGCTCAATACGCTTTATCCAGATTTACATCCCGTTCGGATGGTGCATAATGCCGGCACTCATCAACAGGTCATTGAAGATATTGCGCTCTATGAGATTGATCGAAGCACCCATATTGGATTGATGAGCGTATTGTATCTGCCACCGTTAGGGAAAGGTACTTCATTTGAGGATTTTCACGAGCTGATTGCCCACTTGCGTGCGCCAGATGGATGCCCTTGGGATCGGGAGCAAACGCATCTATCCTTGCGTCCTCATTTATTGGAAGAATCGTATGAAACTATCACAGCGATTGATAATGAAGATCCAGCAGCATTAAAGGAAGAATTGGGTGATTTGCTGCTGCAAATTGTATCTGCATGCGCAAATTGCGAGTGAAAACGGAGATTTTAGCATAGCGGATGTCCTATTGGGGATACATGAGAAACTTACTCGCCGGCATCCGCATGTATTTGGGAATGTACATGTAGATGGGGTGGACACAATTTTGCAAAACTGGGAGCAGATAAAGGCTGATGAGCGGACAACTGATGCGGATAATAGGCACAAGGGGATGCTGGATGGCATTCCAGTGGCACTGCCAGCCTTGAGCCAGGCACAAGAAATCCAAAACAGAGCAGCACGAGTGGGATTTGATTGGCCTGAAATTGCTCCAGTTCTTCAGAAAGTTTACGAAGAGTTGCAGGAACTTGCAGATGCACAAACAAAAGAAGAACAGAGCGAAGAATTGGGTGATCTGTTGTTTGCGGTGGTGAACCTGGTGCGCTGGTACGAAGTGGATGCGGAATCAGTTTTACGTGGAACCAATTTGAAATTCCGAAAGCGTTTTAAGTATATTGAACAAAAAGCAATAGCAAATGGCAGAACAATTGCCGAGCTTTCGTTTGAGGAGATGGATAGTCTGTGGGAAGAGGCGAAAGGCATAGACCTGGGATAGTTTATTTTCCTGATTCCTGTTCACCCAGGATATGGGTGGGGTTTGTCAGAGGTTGGGTAAGAATAAGGCGCAATTCATCCCAAACCCCTTTTTTACGCCAGATTGCCCATTTTTTCAAGAAATCCTGGTAGAGATATTGCCTGGCTGCAACCCTTTCCTGAAGAAATGCCTCCAAGCCTGGTTTTATGAAATGAAAGGGAGATTCGCTGCCATAATAGCGCTTGCTGCGATGGAATTCACGTTCGATAAAGTGGGGCATAAAACCAGCCCACACATCACAATCGTGGATTTGTCCCAAATAATCCTGGGCAGTTCGGACAACACTAATCTTATTTTCCAACCGGTCAGGATATAAACCAGCAAATATTTCCATGGTATAACGCAGCCATTTGGCTTGAATGCGCATAGCGTGCAGTTCTTTAATTTTGGTTGGATCATACATGTGGATTTCATATGCCAAAAATTTTTCCAGGCGTTGAAAAATGGCGTTTACAGCCATGTAATACAAACTGGTAGAATTCTTGTCCAGAATTATTCTCTGGTTCATCTTTCGGAATTTCGATATTTGTAGTTGTCGAATTTCTTCTGCATTTCCAATAGTCTGCCACTTTTAGTGACCTCATCCAATGCAAGTAACACTTTCTTCTGCAATCTGCGGCGGGTTTGACCCAATCGGGCATGCAGCCTGCGGGCACCTGGCAGGTTCCTCCTGGTCGGATTTTGTTTGATGAAGGTGTCAACGATTTCCATCTGAACATCCAGATCCCTGGCAGCGCCAAGGGACCTGGTAAGGGATTTCAAGTCAATAAGCCATCGGGTTCGTTTTTTTACTGGTAAAAGGTCGGAAAACACATCCAGGGCATTGCGCAGACGCCGCGATGCCACCCGCATACGATGGATACATTCAATGTCTTTTGCCTGCCTGACTCCATCCATTTCGTTCAGGATGGCATTTACATGACCTTGGAGCACCTGGAATGCAAATAACTGAATGGAATCATCCATTATGGTGGGCATCTATCCACAATATAATCTATGATTGTTTACTTCTCTTTTCGAAACATGGCAGTAATGTGATTGCGTAAATCAATATCCACCGCCTGGGGAGACCGGTTGGCATCGACTGTCACGAAATCGAATTCTTTTGCCATGATGTCAAATTGCTCTATCAACTCTGCTTGATAGACAAGGAAGCTGTCATACAAGTTATCCGCACAATGGATATCCATACCTGCTTCCCAGTATGTTATTCCTCTTCCATGGACAATACGAGTTACCAGGGTATCCAGGTTGGCACGCAAGTAAAGAATTAAGTCTGGTACCAAGGCAAAACCATACACTTTTCGAGCCCAGTCCGGATCTGCACCACGGACAATATCACGAGCAATTACGGAAAAGAAATAGCGGTCAGACAAGACAATAAAACCGGCTTTGAGTGCTGGAATAATCTGGCTTTCCAACCGGTCAGCAAAGTCGGTAGCATAAAATAAGCTCATCGTTAGTGGGCTGAGCGTATGTCCTTGTTTGGCTGCATCCAATCCTGGTTGGGTGAGGGGTGAACGTCGTAAACCTGTATCCGAGACACCATATCCCTGCGTTTCCAACCAGGTTCGCAGCAACTGTACCTGGGTGGTGCGACCAACACCATCGGAACCTTCCAATACGATTAATTTACCGGGCATGTCATCCAATTTCAAGTATGGAAAACCTGCCCCGTAGTATTTTTGGGTACCTTTCATTGCACACCTCCTGTTTGAACTTTTTCCTTGTTGGTGTGCTTTTTGTGCATGGTAGCAGGTGCAGGCAGACCCTCCCAGCCGCGCAGGTTATTTCTGACCACCTGGCGGACGAGTTTTTGGGTTTTCTCAACTGGCTGCATACCATCAATTACCGTGAAGTTGAATTCATCGACCATGCCATCATACTGGGTAATAATGTTTTGTTGAAACAAGCGAAAACTGGTGACTTTATTGTCAGATAAGCCCAGATCCATTCCTGCTTCGTAATATTTTAATTTCGCGCGTCCGGATAATATCCGCTCTACCGCCGTATCCAGGGGTATGTGAAAATAAAACACCAGGTCAGGCTGGGTGGCGAAGGAATACAGGTTCCGAACCCATTCCGAATCGACACCACGTGCAACATCGCGGGCAAACGCGGTAAATGCATACCGGTCTGCCAGCACAATTACGCCTGCCTTAAGCAAGGGTAAAATGAAATTTTCCCAGCGATCTGCAAAGTCAGTTGCAGCGAGCAGGCTGAATGTAGTTGGAGTGAAGATTTTTTCTGATTTTGCCAGCTTGGTGGTGCTTCTAACCAATGTGGATGAATTCCATTGTGAAAAATAAACACTTTTACCCTGGGCTTGCAGCCATTTATGCAGCAAATCAATCTGGGTGGATTTACCGCTGCCATCAATACCCTCAACAACTATCAATTTCCCTTTATAATCCCCGGGCTTTAACACATTTACCTCTTTCTTACAGAAGTCATTGATTTGTTCCAATTATAGCATTGCGTTAAATTAAAAACCAGCGGTTGGATGACCGCTGGTTTTGGTTTCACTGATATTACAACTATGCTATTTGTTCGTCCTCATCGTCTGTGGAATCCATTTCCAGCAATTCACCCGTAGCGATGAAAACGGTTCTTTCGCAAATATTGGTTACCCGATCAGCAAGCCGTTCCAAGTTATGGGCAACCCACATGAGTAAATTCGCATTGTCGATAATGGCAGGGTCTGCAACCATCATTGCGACCACTTCGCGATATATCTTGTTATACAAGTCATCGATTTTGTCATCTTCCTGGGGAATTTGCTGTGCCAGGTTGAGATTTTCATTGACAAATGCTCCCAATGCCTTATGAAGCATGGCGACTGCCAGTTCAGCCATCTTGGAAATATCCTTGATCGGAATTGGGATATCAATTTCATCCAACTTAACCGTTACTTTGCCAATGCCCTTGGCATAGTCACCCATTCGTTCAAGTTCAGTGATGATTTCCAAAATGGCTGCCAGGATGCGCAGGTCGCGGGCAATTGGCTGCTGGGTGGCAATCAGAATAAGCACTGCGTTTTCAATTGCGAAACGCTTATCATTGATAAGCAAATCGTACTCAAAAACTTCATGGGCTGCTTTCACATCCCGTTTTTTTAATGTGTCAACGGATTTAAGGGTGGCTTGTTCCACCATGTTACCCAGTATTAGTACTTCATCTTTGATGTTATTAATCTGACGATCAAGGGTATCGCGAGGCATATCTTCCTCTTTCCAATGGTTTATCCAAATCGTCCTGTAATATAGTCTTCCGTCTGCTTGTGGCGGGGATTGGTGAATATTTGTGCAGTCAGACCATATTCTACCATTATCCCGGCGCGGTCTTCATCCATGGTAAAGAATGCAGTCAGGTCGGAAGCCCGGGCTGCCTGCTGCATGTTATGGGTGACGATAATGATGGTGTAATTTTGGGATAAGTTCACGCATCAGGTCTTCAATTTTTAAAGTCGCAATGGGGTCCAATGCTGAACAAGGTTCATCCATAAGAATGATTTCAGGTTTTACTGCCAATGCACGAGCGATACACAATCGTTGCTGCTGTCCACCCGACAAAGATAAGGCATTCTTTATTCAAATCATCCTTAACTTCGTCCCACAATGCAGCATCACGGAGGGTTTGCTCCACAAGGTCATCCATGTTCTCTTTGTACCCGTTCATGCGTGCACCCCAGGCGATATTCTCATAGATGCTTTTTGGAAAAGGATTTGGTTTCTGGAATACCATTCCAATTAAACGCCGAACTTGAACTGGATCTACATCCTGGTCATAAATATTCTTCCCATGAAAGAAAATATCTCCATTGAGGGATGCCCCGGGGATAAAATCGTTCATTCTATTGAATGCCCGCAAAACGGTACTTTTCCCACAACCAGATGGACCTATGATTGCAGTTATTTTATGCTCTTCTATTTCAAAATTCACCTCTTTGACTGCGCGAAAAGACTTATAAAAAATACTTATATCTTTAACTTTAATGATTGTTGCATTCTTTGTTTCCGTCATGTTATGCAGCCTTGTTTTTATCAAACCGATTTCGTAAAAGAATTGCCGCTGAATTGAGTGTTAACAGCGCAATTAATAATACCAGAATCGCTGCCGCAGCGAGATTGCGGTATTCATCCTGCGGGCGTGTAGTCCAATTGTATATCTGAATGGGTAAAACCGTAAAGTTGGAAAATAATCCTGTCGGATCTTTATTGATAAAGGATGATGCTCCTACCAAAATGAGTGGCGCAGTTTCACCAATGGCGCGAGAAATGGCTAATATTGTTCCAGTCAATATCCCTGGCATGGCTGCAGGTAAAACATGATGCCAGATGGTTTGCAGCCTGGTTGCTCCAAGCCCATAACTTGCCAGACGCAAACTGGCAGGTACTGCACGGATGGCTTCCTGAGAATTTATGATAATGAGAGGAAGGATAAGGAAACTCATCGTTAATGCTGCCGCGATGATGGTTCTTCCATTACTCTGGTCAATTCCAAAAATGGCACCGCTTGTTAATGGATTGAGATCCACGAACAAACACCGCAAGTCCGAGCATGCCATATACAATGGATGGAACTCCTGCCAGGTTATCAATATTCGTTTTGATAATGCGATTTAGCCAATTATTGACTGCATATTCTTCCAGGTAAACGGCAGCACCTAAACCAAGTGGAAATGCTATCAAAATTGTAATAACAATTATCCAAAGCGAACCGAATAAGGCTGTACGAATCCCTGCAATGCCAGGATTACTGGAAAGCGAATTCTTGATAAAGGACCAACTGAACCAGGACCTGAATTCTATGGTCGCTTCAGGATATTTCTCTTGTTGGAGATGGAAAATATCATCCTTTTTTGTGATTGATTCAGAGAGAAAATAACTATCCAGAATTTCAGGTTTTAAAACCTCCGATTTGATTAATTGAATCAGATCAGATTCTTTCATCATTAGTAATGGTGAATCTCGCTCGATTGTTTTCAATCGATTTTTTGAAATATTGTCTTGTAATACACGGATGAGTTCACCTGTTGAAAGTTGATCCAAAGGCACAGCAGATATTGAGGAAGATTGCACTTTGTTCTGAATGATGACATATCCAAATGCCTGATTAATTATGCGATATTAAGAGAATAGATAATGAAATGATGCCAATCCATGTTGACCACAAGAATGAGGTTCTCCAAAGTTTACCAACACGATGACGTATTGGCAGGTTTCCCTCGGCGTGAAAAGAGAGGGGTTGATGGAGGTTGTTCATTCATACACCTCACGATACCTGGCGGATAATTTACGGCTTAAAAGATTTAATCCCAGAGTAATAAGAAATAAGAATAGTCCGATTGCAAAAATGCTGTTATATTCCGGGGTATCATAAGCAACATCACCACCACTGATTCGCGCAATATATCCAGTCATCGTTTCAGCAGCTTTGAGTGGGTTAAAAGTGAACGCTGAACCTGAACCGGCTGCAATGGCTACTATCATGGTTTCTCCAATTGCACGGGATATACCGATAATAAATGCAGCAATAATCCCTGATAATGCAGCAGGAACTACAATTTGCAGCGAAGTCTCAAAACGGGTAGCTCCCAAGTCCAAAGGCTGCATCCCGCAATGAGCGTGGCACTGCCTGCAAGGCATCTTCACTCATTGAACAAACCAGAGGCAAAATCATTATTCCCATAACCAGACCAGCAGACAGCATATTGTAGATTTGCACATTTTCGGTTCCAAGCAGAAAACGAAGAAAAGGCGTCATTACAGTCAGTGCAAAATAGCCATAGACAACAGTTGGCACTCCAGCCAGGACTTCAAGGACTGGTTTTAATATTTTCCGCTTCCCTGGTGATGCATATTCACTCAAATAGACTGCTGCACCCAATCCTAGTGGGAGCGCAATCAACATTGCAAAAAAAGTGGTAATTAAAGTTGAAGTTAATAATGGCAAAATACCAAATTTACCAATGGCAGGCTGCCAGGTGGTACCAGTGAGAAAGGCAAAAAGATTAACTCCAGGTGTCTGAAAAAAGAGCAGGGCTTCTTTTCCAAGCTCATAGGCAATACCAAGTGTAGTAAATACTGAAACGATGGCACAGATTAATAAAATATTTTGGACTATATTTTCACCCAAACGTGGTTTACGCCTAAACGTAGAATATGAGCATCTATTTGAGTGTTACGTTTACCCAACAGTGCATTTATTTCACCATTAATCACCTCAAACCAAATAAGCATAAAGTCTCTCCCAACTAGTGGGAGAGACTTTTTGATACTCGGATTACCTACTTCATTGCATCAATCCAGTTTTGTTTTGCTTCATTCAAAGCCAACTCACTGGCTGGAAAGTACCCAACTTCTTCAATGTACTCATTCACATTTGATAAGTAGTAATTGATAAAGGCTGCCACCTGGGGTTTTGCTTTCATGACGGCTGCATCTGAATAGATGAACAGTGGTCTGGAAAGGACATAATCACCGCTCTCGGCACTCTCAAACGAAGGAGTTACACCATTCACTGACACCACGTTCAGGAGTTCAGCCTGTTCCTGGAAATATGCATACCCAAAGTAACCGATTGCATATGGGCTTCCTTCTACACCTTTGACAAGTACGTTATCGTCTTCGCTTGTCTGCAATCCAGTTGCATTCAGTACCATGGCTTTTGCATCTTCCAGCTTTTCGATCTTCTGGGGTCCTTGAATTACTACCTCAACAAAGAAATCGAATGTTCCACTATCGGTTCCAGGCGTATAACGTTGAATGGGTTCAACCGGCCAGTCAGCCCTTACATCCGACCATTTTTCTGCGGTAGTAAAGAGCATGGCAAGTTCTTCCAGAGTAACATCCGTTGCAAAGTCATTTTCTTTGTTGACAACTACTGCAATTGCATCGGTACCCACACGAAATTCTACCGGATTGCGGGCAGGGGTTAGCTGACCGCATGCTTCAACTTCGGAATCTTTGATTGCACGGCTTGCATTGGAAATGTCTGTCTCACCGGTTCCGCAAAATCGTTTAAATCCAGCTCCTGAACCAATAATGTCATTCTTTATTTGACCAGTAAAACCTTCAAGAATGAACTGCTCAATCATTACCTCGGTAAGGGGTCCAACCGTGGACGAACCTGCTGTGTAAATGTCTCCTGACAGCAATGAGGGATCAACCTCAGGGAGTGCGGTACCTGATTCTTCAGGGGTAACTTCATTAGTAACTTCAGGTGAGACTGTAACAAGTTCTGTAGCGGAAGTTGTTGGTTGAATCGTTACACTGGTTGGTTGGTGTTGGTGATGCACCACAAGCCGACAGGATAATACTGCCAATTAATACGATAAAAACAAAGCTTCTCTTAATCATTTTTTCTCCTCTTGTATGTATGCTATTTTCAATGATTGCATAATACCAGGGAGTGTTTAATGGACAGCGAACATCCTGTTAACGGTTGGTTAACGTTTGAGAAATAAAATTTGGGAGAGAGTTGAAGAACTTAACTTTATATTTTGGATCGTACTATTCTTTATAAATGGGTAAGGCAAAGTAAAATGTGCTTCCTACACCCAGCTCACTTTCAGCCCATATTTTTCCCCCATGGGTTTCGATGACATGCCTGGCGATTGAAAGCCTAGACCAGCACCGGTGCTTGCTCGACTGTGGTCAGCCTTATAAAAGCGTTCAAAAATTCGTGCGATCATTTCAGGTGCTATTCCAATACCGGTATCATTTATTACAAAAACAACCTGGTTTTCTTCTTCCTGGGTGTGAATGGTTATCCTGCCACCTGGTTGGGTAAACTTAATTGCATTATGCACCAGGTTGGTCAATACTTGTTCAATTCTGTTCGAGTCTGCACTGACATCTGGAGATGAAACAGGGTACTTTACCACGAAATCTATATGATTGCGCTCAACCTGGAGTCTCATTCGATCCTCGACTGCCTGAAGCAATATAGATGGCGAGATTCGCTGCCGGTCAAGCGGTACTTTACCGGATTCCAATTTGGATAACTCAAGTAATTCATTTACCATCTGTGTCAGGTTATCAAGTTCCTGATCCATTCGATTGAGAAATTTTTGAGATGCTTCCGGTTGGTCAATTATTGTTTCCTGAAGGGTCTCTGTTAATGCCTTTAATGAACTAAGTGGTGTGCGCAATTCATGAGAAACATTGCTTACGAAGTCTTTTCTGATGGATTTTAATTGGTGGATGCGTGTGAGATCCTGGAAAATCAGCATGACGTTATTCTGATCTCCCCATGAGATAGGTGTAGCAATGCCTTGCAAAAAGAGATGATCTGGTGAAGTATCCACAGTAGTGACTTGTTGTTTCCCAGTTGAAACACACGCTTTCCATAACTCGACAAGCTGCACCTGACGCAAAACTTCAACGATGGATTTGTTAATTGCTTCAGTTGAGGAAATGGAGAATATGACTTCCGCCGCTTTATTAATCCGGTCAACCATTCCATTTTGATTAACAATGATAATGCCGTCATTCATATGATTAAGAATCGCAGTCAATCGTGAACGTTCTGCACCTAAGTCATTAAAGCGATTGTTTATCTGTTCCGTCATGCGATGAAATGCTTTTTCCAATTGTCCGATTTCATCCTTGCGGTTACTTGATTTGAAATCAGGTATTTTCCCTGCTTCATATTCTTCAACCTGATTAGTTAAATTTACCAATGGACGAATTAATAAAGTTGTGGAAAAAATTGTAATAAATATTATTAATAATGCAGCAATAATCACCGCATTTACCATTGCATTGCGAGCCAATGTCATATCAGCGTTGATGTTGTCCAACGGATATGCAGTTCGCACTACCCCAATGATTTGATTGTTTTTGATAACAGGAACTGCAGCATACATAAGTTGCTTTTGCAGGGTTCTGCTGTAACGAGTTTCTACAAATGAAGCACCAGATAATGCCTGTGTAATTTCAGGTCGGGAGAGGTGATTCTCCATGCTGGCGGCGTCTTCCTCAGAATCCAAAACTACAGTACCATCCTTCAGAATGACGGTTATCCGAAATCCAGTCACCTCTGCCAGGTTTTGAATATCCTGGTTTAACTGGTCTTTATTCCCAGTATTTTCGATTTCTGACCCTACCTGATTTACAATTTTTTCAGCAGCCCGGATGAGCAACTTTTCTTGGGAATCCACTGCATTCTCTCTGATTGTTTTTGAAAGAAAAATACCCAAGCTTCCAAACGCAATCAGAACCACTAAAACTACAATGGCCACAATGCGAAACCCAAGAGATTTATTCATTTTCATGCCTCAAAACGGTAACCAGACGAGCGAATTGTGATCAGGTGTTTAGGATGCGTGGGATCCGTTTCAATTTTTTCCCGTAACCAACGAATATGAACATCTACTGTACGGCTATCACCTGAGTATTCCCAACCCCATACTTGTTCCAGTAGTAATTCGCGGGTATATACCCTCCCGGGATGCTTGGAGAGAAATAACAATAACTGGTACTCCTTGGGTTTTAAAGTGACTATATTATCATTGCAGACGAATTTCGTGTCTGTCTGCATCAATCTGTAAATCGCCAAAATGCAGAATTCCGGGTTTCTCAGGAGAATTTTCCGCTATCTCTTCCCTTAGCATTTTTACTCTCCTAAGGAGAGCTTTTACACGTGCAAGCAACTCACGCATGCTGAAGGGTTTTGTGAGGTAATCATCAGCTCCAACTTCGAGTCCGACAACCCTGTCAATCTCATCATCCCGGGCTGTCAACATGAGAATAGGTGTATTCATTTCCTGTCGAACCAATCGGCAGACCTCAAAACCATCCAGTTTTGGCAGCATGATATCCAGTATTATCAGGTCTGGTTTTTGAGAGCGAGCCTGTTCAAGTGCCATTTCACCATCTGAAGCAGTTATGACTGAAAAACCTTGCCGGATTAACTGAAAGGATATTGTCTCAACTAATGTAACTTCATCATCAACAACCAGTATCTTTTCACTCATGGGTTGATACCATTTTTTCAATTATTGATTGAAAATCTTCAGTTAACTTGTTACGGTTAAAGTGGACCGTTACATATCTTCTACCATTTAATCCCATTTGAAGGGCAATATCCGGATGACTTGCCAAATACACGATGGCATCTGCAACAGCAGCCGGGTCACCTGGTTCTGCAAATAATCCTGCGTTGGCATCATCAATTACCTGCCGGATAACACCATCAATTGCCAGAATAACCGGTTTGGCGGCAGCCATGTAATCAAACACCTTATTGGGATAGGTTGTTTTGTACAAATCAATAGGCAGGAGAATCGCAATGCATGCATCGGATGCAGCCAGGACCTGGTTCATTTCCTGCTTGGAGACGGATGGGAAAAATTCCAGGTTGGTTAACTGCATTTCAGAGGCAAGATTCTTCAGGTTTTCTTTCTCCTTACCATCTCCTACCATCCAGAATTGAATATTGGTTTCTTTTTCCAATAATTTGGCAGTTTGCAAAATAGTTTTCAGGTCATTGGATATGCCGTGTGCACCTGCATACAAAACGATAAAGTGATTGTCTTTTCTTTCCATCCAGATATTGTGGGCGCGTACAGCAGGAGTGGTAAACATTTCAGGATCCACTCCATTGGGTATTAGGGATATATCTTTTGCACCACGATTTTTCACATGTTCAACATAACCTGGAGAATTGACAATCACCTTGTCTGCTCTTCGATACAGAAATTGCTCCAACCATAAAGAAAGACGGATGATGAATTTGTTTTTGAGAACTCCAACTGCAATGGCAAATGCCGGCCATAAATCGCGCACCTCGAAAAGAAATGGTACTCCCTTTAGGAATGCCAGCAGCCAGGCGGCAAACCCTTGAAAGATTGGTGGAGAAGTGCCCCAAACCAGGTCAACTTTACGGATGGTGAGACCGGTTAAGAAAGATGAAACCATGAAACTAAAAAAACTAAAGATACGATGGACAAAACTGCGATGCAAGGCAGCATATGTATATACACGTATTATCGTTACACCAGGCAATGGATACTGTTTGGAGGAACTGGATACACTCTCTTTCGCGCTCTTACCTGTAATGTAGCTGATTGGACTGGCAATAATCGTGACCGTGTGTCCTTTGCCTGCCAATATCCTTGCCATTTCAAAGTGACGGGTCCCCCCGGCTTCATCCAAATCGGCAAATGCCTGGTGAATCAGTAAGATATGCATGTATGAATTTTACTCGAATGAACCTATGTGTGGGTATGTTTATTAAATGTGAATAGGCTGGTTATGGATATTGGTAACGAAGCGGTGATCGCCAACCTTATTGACAGGGCAGGTATGAGCATGTTGTAAGTGGGAGAATACCACCCAAATGTACTGGCATCTTCTTCTTTACCTGAAATTACTTTTCCTGCCCGAACCAGTTGATACTCCAAAATGTGGTGGGCTTCCTCGGGAGTAGGTGGTGAACTGAATAGTAACCGATTTTGATTGATTTGGATGTTCCAGCGTGATGGAGTTGTCCTGTTGCTGCCATTGCCAATCGGGAAGCAGCCAGTGCAGGCGAATAGTGTGGGGAATTTTTTCTTGATTTGTTGCAGTCAGTGTGTCTGTGATTTCAACCTGGTCAGAATTCTTTGTCCTGATTGAGCGGGTTGTGTGGACATTTAATCTCTTATACCCATCTGTGCTGGCAATGATTTGTTCTGCAGAAGCAAATTCCAGGTTCACCTTTGACCAGTCCAACCACAAAAATCTACCAGCCCACAGCATGGGTTCCTGGTTGTCTACGGTAACTGCATTATGGTAAGCAGCCCGAGCCAGGCAATTATCCCAGGGATGCGGAGCAGTATAGCGGTATGTACCTGGATCACGAACGATATTTTCTCCATCCCACCAGATTTCTGCATGCAACTGGTCGGCATGGGCTGGCCTGCCAAAAAAGTTCGCCATCCGAAGCCCTGTCCAAAGTGTTGGCGTTCCGCTGCAAATGTACATCCTGGTGCTGTCAAGCGGAGTGTTGTTATTGTTTTGGGTGCCTGATAAAAACCATTCAGACATCTCATCCCAAGGACCTGGTGGAAATAATGGGTTTCTCAAGAAATAACCTGGCTGCAGCCTGAACGACTGGACGGTAATCGCTGTAATCCATGCCAGTCAGCGGGAAAAGATAGGAACCATCATTATGTCCCAGATTCGAAGTGTGTCCACTAATGGGATCCATTTGCTGGAAAAGCCAGTCGGTGGCTTTTCCAAGTTTATTGCGAACATCTTCGGAAATGTTCAGTGCCTGGGTACGTGCCACAGCCGACATCCACATCGCAGTTTGAAGCATCAGGCGATGATAGTTGGTGGATTGCTGGATGTAGGCACCCGTATTATCAATTTGGGTACTTATTCCATGCATAAATGCACTCCAACCGATACGCATCCAGCGTTTACCAACAGACAGGTGCTTGAATAGGCAGCCCGCGGTGTACAGTCCTGCGGCTTCAGTCAGGAGGTGGTTGTTATTTTGTGCCTTCGCATAGCCAATACTGTGTTGTATGCGTTGCGCATGCTGATAAATGGATTGAATTATGCTTAGCTTGTTTTCCTGGCTGGATGCAGGATCAATGGCAAAAAATTGCAGAGCAATCACCCAGTTAATCAACCGGATAGCCACTTCCTGACCGGAAACCCAATTCGGTCCCAGGTAAGGTTGATTTATCTCTTGAAAATCATTCCAGTGCTTCCAGAAGGCTTCAATATACCTGGAGTCCTTTGACGAGACATAAGCGCGAACAAGCGAAGAAACCCAACTGAAATCTTGCAGGCTCCCAGAGTAGTTTCAAATCATTATTTGGGTCGTAGTCTTTAATTTGCGTCCAGTGCAGGTCCTTTTCGGGGACATCAAAGCGTAATGGTTCAACTTCGCCTGAAAATGGATGAAAATAACCGCTGCAAATTTCTTCTGCCAACGGAATGCACCTGGAATCTAGAGTGAAATACTCAGCAGGTGGGATATTCAAAATTCCTGGTATTTGCACCCGGTCAAGCTGTTCTTGCGGCAGTTCTGGTGGTTTGCGGGTTTTGAACTTGTAATAGCCTGTCGTATATGCAAGGCGATGAATACCCATGCGAAAGACAGCAGGCAGACCCAACTGACTAATGGCTTTAATGATTATTGTATGACGTGGTATTGATTGCATACCTGTACTTTTTACACCAGAGGAGGGATGGCAATTCGGTCGCCAGAGTTGGCGGTTTGTTGTGCCAAAATGGCAGCCAGACTGACACTCCAAAGCTGTTCATAAGGGATTGAGGGTGCTCCACCCTGTAAAAAGCCATTAACAAATGCATCCCAGGATTCACGATGCCCCTTATTCTGTCGGCTTCGGACAACTTGTTTTTTTCCATTCTCAACCATTGTCAACCGTCTGAAATCATCCAGAATGGCGATTTTGCCTCCACAAAATACTTCACAGGCTTCTTTCGGGTAGGATCGATCTCCATTGGACATGTAGGCGATAGTGCCGATTGTGCCGTTTGGATAATGGAGATGTATGACAGCATTTTCTGCAGGTCGGCCTTCGAATGCAGGCAAGGCTTGAACATCCATGGCAGTTGGGCTTTCTCCAGCCAGGAAGGTAAGGAAATCGATAAAATGGCAACCCTCACCAAGCAGCCTGCCACCACCGCGCCTGGGGTCATGTAACCAATGGCTGGCAGGTAAAGGACCGGCATTCACCCGGTAATACATCATCATGGGTTGTGCAGTCTTCGTGATAAATGCTTTCATTTGCTGTGCAAGCGGTGAGAAACGGCGGTTAAATCCGACTGTTAAAGTGGATGAGTTTGTTTTTAGCACCTCAAAGATGGTGGTCAAATCCTCTTGATTTAAAGCCAGTGGTTTTTCACAATAAACATGTTTACCCTGCTGTAATGCCTGAATGACCTGACGGGCATGGAGGTCATGCTGGGTGAGCACAACAACCGTGTTAATTTCCTGGTTATCCAGCACATCACTCTCATTTGAACTGGCATGGGAAAAATGATACTTTCGTGCTGCTTCGCTGGCAGATACACCAGAGGCGGATACTATGGTGTGCAACCGGGTATTTTCAGCCTTTGCAAGCATGGGAAGAAACACAGCCTGGGAATACATACCAGCACCCAATACTCCCACAACCGCCTGCTGAGTTTCTGGTTTCGAAGGTGTTGTGAAAAATGTGATTTTTCTTTCCAGAGATTTTCCATCCTGATCAAAAGCATATTTCAATAAAATTCCAAGATAAGGCGATGAATCTTTATTGGAAATTAGTTCATATGCCTTGGGTGCATCCTCGATCGGGAAAATATGCGAGATTAATTCAGATACATTTACTGACTTGGAAGCCAGTAAATCGACAAATGCCTGCATATTGCGCTGCTCTGTCCAACGCACGAAATCCAACAGGATAATCACGCCCCTCTTCTTCATATTCATAATCATAGCGACCGGGACCGTACGACCGCGAAACACGGAATAACAACTCTTTTTCAAAATAAGGTTTACGGGGGATATCCATCCCGACCGCACCAATTGCAATCACCCTGCCCCGGTCTCGAGCCAGGCTGGCTGCCAAGCTGACGGGGTCATTGGAAGTAGTATCTGCACAAATCAACACCACGTCCAATCCCATCTCCGCTGAAAATATCTTGCTTTTATCCTGTGCTTCACTTAAGTCAAATGCTTCAATACCAAGTTTACGCGCAAGGCTGCGGCGAGCAGGATCAGGTTCAAATCCGATGACTTTACATCCGGCAGCACGGGCGATTTGGGCAGCTAAAAGCCCGAGCAAGCCCAAGCCAATCACACCTACCCTTTCCCCCAATTGCGGTTCTGCCAGGCGGAATCCATGCATGGCAATCGCGCCCAGGGTGGTAAATGCAGCTTCCTCAAAACTGACAGTATCGGGAAGTTTGACCAACAGGTTTTTTGGAACAGTCACATAATCCGCATGAACGGCATGACCGGCACCTGCACAGGCAACCCTGTCTCCAGGCTGAAAACCATGTAATCCGGTTCCTGTTTCGATTATCGTGCCGGCAGAGGAATAACCCAATACCATGGGCTGATCCAGGCGATTGAACACGGACTGCAGGGTGGGGATAATTCCTTCACGACCGGCTTTATCCAACACCTGCCTTACCAGGTCGGGGCGAGAACGGGCTTTACCTGCCAGACTTTTTTCAGCAAATTCCACAACCATTCTTTCAGTGCCGGCAGAAACCAGAGAAAAAGCATTTTGCACCAGTGCAGTGTTTGTTTTTACCTGTGGAGCGGGGATATTTTCTACAGAAATTTGTCCGTTACGTAGGTTTTGAAGTACCTGTTTCATGCATTTATCCTCATAGGTTCATTATAAAGCAGATTTTTACGCATGATATAATTTGAAATCAAAGGTAGAGGAGGGGTAGTGAAGGTTCTTTTCATCAGCAAAGACCGCGACGATGTATATATACAGCGGGCAGTAAATTTTATCACTGCAAACTTTCAGTGATTCCTTAATTGTACTGGTAAAACCGGGACAAGCCATTTCTGAAGAGGTCCTCAATTGGCGGGGAGATTACCTTATTTCCTACCTGTGCCCTTGGGTTATCCCCAGAAGTCTATTGGAGAATGCAAAAATTGCTGCCATCAATTTTCACCCGGCAACTCCTGATTATCCGGGAACGGGTTGTACCAATTTTGCACTCTATAATGATGAAAAAGAATACGGTGTTATGTGTCATTTCATGGAACCCAAGGTGGATAGCGGGAATGTAATTGCAGTTCGGAGATTTCCCGGTTTTGTCCTCCGAAAGTGTTTTTTCATTAACTCAGAAATGTTATAAAACTATGTTTGATTTATTTCTTGAGATAATTACAAAAATTCTACACGGTGAACCCTTGCCGGTGAGTGATGAACATTGGACCCGTACCCCTTACCGAAGAATAGAATTAAATGCTCTCAAGAAATTAGAACTGGATATGCCCATCGAGGAAATTCGGCGCAGGGTTAGGGCTACTACCTATCCCGGTACACCTGGTGCATATTTTGAAATTGATGGCATGCAATTTGAGTATGTTGCTCCATCTGAAGAGTAATTTCCCATAAATATATCGACTAGATAAGCATTTAAATTGCCTGGCAGGATTGCCAGACAAAATATTTCTCTTCTTATTAAAAGCATCCATAACCTGGATGCTTTTTATTTTTAATACTGCAAGGTAAAACGTGGATAAAAAATCTGGCATCTATCTTGCATCCAACACGGAAGACTGCCAATTTTCATTGCAGCAGGTTGTGGAGGCACTGATAATTCGAAAAATCTTATTTGTTTTACTAACAATGACCCTGTCTTTTTCCATTTTATTACTGGGGAGAACCCAAATCCCGGATAAGGTACTTGCCCAGGCGGAAAAACTCATCCCGGCAGCTGCTTTTTCTCCCGCCAGCTATACATTAAAACGTGCGGTTCCCAGGGAGTGGTCACGGATATGACCATGTGCAAGGTATATGGGAGTTTCATTAAAAACACTGGATCAACAGGTAGTTTGAATTATCGATTATATATTGACAATGTCAGTGTTGGAACATTCGCCACAAAAAGCGGTGGAATTTACAATGTCAATATGAACAGCACCTGTGTGCCGCGTTTTGGCGATAATAAGTGTGTCAATCTTCAGAGCAGGTTTACCCACAATGTACAACATACAATCAAGCTTCAAGTGCAGCTTGATGACGGAAATTGGTATTATGCACAAGCACACTCGCCATTTCCGAAAACCTTAACCTGTAAGGATCCGGTTGTTACCACCCCAACACCTGTACCCACAAAAACAAAAACAAGCACACCGGTTCCGCCAACACCAACCACGGTGCCACCCACGAAAACTGCCACACCGGTGATCACTGCAACCGCAACAAAAACACCTACCCCTGCAGTTTCGCAAACACCTGTACCTTATCAAATTCAAAATTCTGTCGTTCATACCACCAATTTCGCATATCCGGATCTTGGATGTAAATGGATGGGTATAGCCGGACAGGTCTTTGATAAATCAGGCAATCCTATTCCGAATTCTGGTCGTGGGGGTGGAAGGCACTTTGGGAGGAAAAGTGATTGATGGGTTGTCTTTAACCGGTTTAGCACCACTGTATGGACCTGGCGGTTACGAGATATCCCTGGCAACCACCGCAATTGCATCTTCAAACACTCTAAAAGTTACTGTGTATAACCTGGCTGGGCAACCAGTTAGTAATTCAATAGCATTTCCGACTTACACGGATTGCACCAAAAATCTGATTATTGCGAATTTTATGCAGAAGTAATCTGCGAAACTGAAGGTACATGATATGGTAAGATATGGCTGGTGGTATCCATCAGCCATATCTTTTTATAAAGAGAAGAAATAATATAATTTATTCATGAAACCTACTTCAACAAATCTCTTTGAACCTCGGAAGCAATTCGAAAAGATACAAAAGAATTGGATCGGTTTGTTTTTCTGCATGCTAATTGGTGCCGTTATAGGATACAGCATCCATTTACTTATGCCACCCGTTTACCAATCGAGCGCGGAAATAACCTTTTCCATTGACTATACCCGCACGGGGTCCTTGACTGACGTTGAAGAGGATGTGGCAATAGTCACCGCAGGGGATATTATCAGTTCTTCGAATATTACCAAAGAGGTAATTGAGGAAGGAATTGGTTTGGGATTTACCCAATCTGATTTCGAAATGGGAGAGAATGCCTTTTTAGAGCGTTATAACTTCCGGTATGTGCTGGTCGTGCAGCACAATAATAAGGATACTGCCTCCAAACTGGCTAATTTGTGGGTTGCTGCTGCAAATAAAACCCTGCTAACTGCCAGACAACACTCTTTAAATGCAGATGACCTTTACAGACAGATGCTTGGTCTACAGGAATGTATCCAAAATTCGGGTCAGGCACTACCGGTGGCGGGAGTCTGCAGTGATCTGGCGCTGAGTGAGGTACAGGAAAAATTACGCGTAACGAATAATGAATATTTGAAGGAAAAGGAAATGAGCCTGGCCTATCTGCCTGCATTGGATTTTTCAATAACCAATCAGGCCGTTCCTTCAGATAAACCAGTTGCACGATTGACCGGAGCACTCATTTTCAGTGGTGCATTGTTGGGTGGGGTTGTGTTCATTTTCTGGTCGTTAATTCACAACAACAAACGCAGAGAACATTAATGCCAACCAGGTTGAAATGGCTCGAACGCTTCCGTTACTTGAATTGGGTGTTGCTCCTTCTACTTCTACCCATTACCAGCATGCCATTCATGGTGCGACTGGTCAGGTCAGATACCGTAGCAGCACCTTCCGGGATATTTCTGTCTATCCTCTTCGTCATATGGTTGATCCCATTTTTCGTGAAGCGGGGAAAAATTCCTAAATCTTCGATCCCCTTATTTGTTTTCACTGGGATTGCGATTATTGCCACGCTCATCGCGCAGTTTTATGATTTACCAGCATATAAAAATCACACCTCAATTAATGAAAGCCTTACATCCTTTATTACTCTGGGTATTGGATTATCGTTTTATTTTGTGACTGTAACGATTATTCAGGACGAGCAGCAACTAAAGAACACCCTCAAATGGATATCCATTGCAGGTCTGCTGATTATTTTTTGGTCTATAGCACAGGCTGTGAGTTGGATGGCAATCAATCGATACCCCCAATGGATGAAGGTAATTCATGATGTGTATTCAGTAGGACCACTGTTTCGACAACGGGTATCCGGATTTGCGTTGGAACCTTCCTGGTTGGCACACCAGTTAAACGTTCTTTTCATTCCATATTGGTTGGGTGCAACCCTGACTAAAAGTACTGTTTTTCGTTTGAAAGTCTGGAAATTTACTGTCGAAAACCTGTTGCTGGTTCTGGCGATGATGGTCTTATTGCTTACCTATTCGCGGATTGGTCTGGCTGCAGTTCTGGTTATGCTGGCAATCCCCATCATCCGAATTGCTCTGGGCTTATTACAAAAATTTAATCTGCGAATATTTAACAAACTCAATTTTCACTCTTCACATCGAATTATCCAAATCCTGGTACGAGTTGCCTGGTTTACCTTCCTGGTGATATTAGCGCTTGGAGTAGTACTTGGTCTCGGATATTTGCTTAGTAAATTGGATTATCGTATGCGTTCTCTTTTTGAATTTGATTTCCAGCACCGGGACGCGATTTTAAATTATGCAGAAAAGCTATCACTGGCAGCCCGATTTGTGTATTGGGATGCCGGTTGGGGGGTTTTTGACAAGTTTCCCTGGCTGGGAACAGGCTTGGGAAACAGCGGTTTTTATTTCCCGGAAACTTTGAATCCATATGCCTGGAAATTAACTGAAGTAAGGATGTTATTGTATCGGACTGAAGTTTTACTCAATCCAAAAAGCCTGTGGATTCGGATTTTAGCAGAGACTGGGATCATTGGATTCAGTGCTTTTCTCGCCTGGCTGTACGCCATCGCGAAAACTATCCCAGCCATGCTGCATAATCAGAAGCCGTTAATGGGGGCGATGGGCTGGATGGGTATCTTTGTGCTGGTTGGTTTGGTTTTTGAAGGATTCAGCCTGGATACCTTCGGACTTCCGTACTATTGGATTGCCCTGGGACTGATCTCCTGCATTTTTGTTACTCTCTCCCAAAAAACCAATATTGATAAACCCCTGGATGCGCCTGATTTGAATTAACACATTTCGCAGGATATAATTCCACCTGACCTATATGTGAAAATATGATTTGAGGTTTTATGAAGTCAACCAGTGGATTAATTTTATTGGTAATTGGATTATTGGTAATCCTATGTTGTTGTGTAGTTGTTTCCATTATTGGCATTAGCGGAATTTTGGTTGCTGGTAATTCTGTTTATGAGCAGCCTGAGATAATCGAAGTCAATTATTCCTTTCTTTCCCAGCCAGACACCAGAACCAACCGTGATAATGAAGTTGGATCCAGTCGTACCAGAAGCATTTGAAAACCTGAGGATAATACAGGATACTAATGTGCATGCCAGTGACCCACGTCAACTGGCTTTTCAGTTTGGAATGATTGATAAAATTGAAATCACCCGGTCAGAAGATCCCGTCAATTATGACGTTGGAGATCGAAAAACCTTTTGGGCATTTAATAACGATAATAACCAGCCATACCAGGTGGAAGCCAAATTGGGGTGTGAGAGCGACCATTTGTATTTTTGGATTGGAGAAAATGTTTATTACTCCACCTCCGAATTGCAAAGTTTATGTGACAGCTTTGAAAATGAAATATATCCAACAACGCAAAATTTCTTTGGGAGTGAATGGAGCCCTGGAGTGGATAATGATATCCACATTTATGTATTATTTGCCGAGGGAATGGGGTCTGTGGGTGGATATTTTTCTCCATCTGACTCATATTTACCGGAAGTTCATGAATACAGCAATGCGCATGAGATAATTTTTATCAGTGCTGATTACAATTCCCTGGATGCGGAATATACCTATGGGGTACTGGCTCACGAATTCCAGCATATGATCCACTTTTACCAGGACATTAATGAAGATGGCTGGGTAAACGAGGGTTTTTCAGAGCTGGCAGCCTTATTGAATGGATTTGATCCAGGGGGAATGGATTATGTGTTTCTGAATAACCCGGATTGGCAGTTAAATTCGATGGCCAGTGGATTCCATGGAGAATTCGACCCAGTTATGGTTCAGCATTTCTTTTTGTAACCTACTTTCTGGAGCGATTTGGTGAAGATTTAACCAAAGAATTAGTGCGTGCACCAGAAAACGGATTGGCTGGAGTAGACAAAGTACTGGCTGATAATCAGATTGTGGATGGTACAACTGGACAGATAATCACAGCAGAAGATGTGTTTGCTGATTGGGCGATAGCCAATTATGTGAATGATTCAACCATTTCCGATGGCAGATACGGGTATGAACTCTATTCCAATGCATCGACTGCCGAATCAACAGAAACTATCAAGTCATGCCAAACCGGGTGGCATGAGCGCCAGGTAAACCAGTTTGGAACTGATTATATTTCAATTGATTGCTCTGGAAGTTATCGAGTTGAAATCGAAGGCTCCACAATGGTTGACCTGTTACCTGCAGCTCCATATTCAGGCAATTTCGCTTTCTGGTCCAATTGGGGGAATGATTCCAGCATGACGCTTACAAGGTCTTTTGACTTAACCCAGGTTGAAGGTGAAGTGGAAATGACCTACTGGACATGGTATGACACAGAATTGATTACGATTACTTGTATGTTGAAGTCAGCCTGGATGGTGTGCATTGGGAAATATTGGAAACGCAAAATGGGACAGACCTGGACCCAACAGGGAATAGTTACGGCTGGGGATATAACGGTAAAAGTGGAGACTGGGTGGAAGACTATATTGACCTTTCTCCGTATGCCGGTAAGGAGGTCCAGGTTCGGTTTGAATATGTCACCGACGCTGCAGTGAATGGTGAAGGATTGCTGGTTGATGATATTGCCATACCGCAAATCGAATATTCCACGGATTTCGAGTTTGATGATGGCGGTTGGATACCCGATGGATTTGTGAGAATAAGCAGCCAGTTACCACAAAGTTTTCGAGTTTCTGCTTTGAATTTTGGGGATGATATCAGTGTCGAGAAATATACAATCGAATCTGGAGAGGTAATAAGTTTTCAAGTTGATGGTAAAACTGCAGACGAAGTTGTACTGGTTGTTAGTGGCACTACCCGTTTTACCCGTACGCCCGCTTCATATCGGTTTCGTGTAGTTAAGGAATAAAAAAGACCCCATCTTGATTCAAGATGGGGTCCATAGTGTGGAAAAGACTACTCCAGTTTTGTTGATGCGCCAGTACGTAAATTGGCAAGTTGTTGTTCCAATTCATCACGACGTTGAAGTGCTGCCTGCCGTACTTCATCTACAGTTTTCAATGTATATGTTTTAATGTTGGTACGAAGTTCACTGCCTGGTGCAGGGGTAAATAACAGGGCAATGGCTGCCCCAATCAACCCACCGATTAAAGAACCAAATACAAAGTAACCCAACTTTCGCATATTTTCCTCCTATGAATCTGCTACTTTATTTTAATTATACCTGAAACAAGGAAACCATGAACAAGTTATTCGGATTTATTTGCTGAAAGTACTGCCAGTTTCAATCGTAAAAATATCCAGGGGGCAATAGCAGACACCCATAACCCAATCAGTGTATATCGCAATACTCGCAGTCCATTACCAATCAAATCATCAGTGCGCGGGAATATTTTTCCCAAGCCAAACCAGAGAACAAACACTCCGATTAACCCTAAAAGATAACGCAGCAAGACAACAGGTGGTTTACCTTTAGCATCCAGATTTCCGAAATAATGGGCAAATCCCGTATACCCCAGAAGCATTCCGAGTAGTGTGCCAATAACGGTGAAGACACCATCCTTGGAAAGTGGTTCAGGGTTAACTTCCGGAATATCGGATAGTGCATTGGTAATCCAGGATTGTGGCAAAACATAACTGGTTCGTAACCAATGTGGAATCAATAAAATGATTAGAAAAAGTGCGCAACCCATAATAATTGCCAATAATTTATTTTGAAAGCTTAGTTTATGCACAAAACGAATGAAAATCGGCTCTAATTTTACGAATGCCAAAACCAAAAGCCCACCGAGCAGCCAACCGAAAAGTACATCACGCAAAAAGTGGACACCCAGAAAGAGCCGCGAAATACCAATTAGAAATATAATCACAAGCGCAACAATGCTGAACCATTTTTTCTTGAATAAAACAGCCATGTAACCCCAAACGCTGGCAGATATTTGAGCATGACCAGAAGGAATTCCAAAGGAACTTTCCCCAATTACACCTTCAACTGTCCCCTCGAACCAATATGGTCTGGGTCCTGCAAAAGCAACTTTGAAAAAGCCATTGATTCCGTTGCTAATCAACAACATCAGACCAATTTTTAAGCCCAGGCGGGCATCAACGCACCAGTATAAGAAGGGCATCAGAATCAAGAAAAATTCTTCCTGTCCGAGAAAACTGATTGCCTTCATGATAGCGAATGTCCCGGTTCCAAGACTTTGCAGAAACAAATTAACCAAAACTTCTGATGTATATCCAGTATCCATGTAGCCGCCTTATTGACGAAAGTTTACAGCTTATTGTACACTCGAACCGATTTTGGAATGCCATGCGTTAAATGAAGTAGAATGGAATCCCTGTGAAGAAGAATCAAACGTACACCCATTAACCAGCCTGGTGAAAGAGGCAAATACACTTTCCAGTGCGATAAATACCGTGCTTATGCAGAAAAGACCGGCAATTTTGCCGCACTCATGTATTTGATGAAGCAGCAAAACTAAGTACTATCCTCCCGAAAATCGATTCAGCAATTAAAAAACTGGAACAAGAACGTCAAACTCTTGAGTTTTTCAACCTGGTGGGACAAACATTTAATTCTTCGCTGGAACTGGATGTAGTACTAAAGGGGATAATTGATGAGGTAATTCGAATAACCGGTGCTGAAAGATGCAGCCTGATCTTGAAAAGCCCTTCAGGCTCTTTGGAAGTACAAATTGCCCGAAACTGGGAGCAGGATAGTATTGATGCGGATGAACTGACCATCAGTAAAACTGTAATTCAACGGGTGGTTGACACTGGGATTCCAGTTCTCACTTCAGATGCGCAGGAAGATAAGCGGTTTGCCACCCAGGATAGCGTTGTTTCACATAATCTTCGATCCATTCTATGTGTCCCATTGAAAAGCCGTGACCAAACCATTGGGGTTATCTATCTTGATAATCGTGTGAGAAGCGGTATTTTTACACAAAATGAATTGGAATTGGTCAATACCATTTCTCATCAAGCAGCAATTGCCATTGAAAATGCCCGTTTATTCGATTCAGTACGTGCTTCCTTGGGAGAAGTCACAGCTCTGAAGAATCTGCTTGACCAGATATTTGGCTCCATTCCGAGTGGCGTTTTAACCACCAATTTTCAAAATCAGATTGTTCTTTCCAATCATGCTGCCCAACAAATTTTGGGAATGAAGGCAAACCAGCTGCAAAATAAGTCCCTGGAAGTCGTTCTCTTTCCCCATATTCCGGGCTTACAAAAATACATCTCTACTGTGCTGCAGGAAAACATTTCGCTGGTTGGGATGGAAGCAACAGTGAAGTTTCCCCATCATACACCTATTGATTTACGATACAGCCTTGCACCCTTGCGGGACACAAGGGAAGTTACGCATGGGGTGGCGATCGTTTTGGATGATTTAACTGAAAAAAGACGTCTTGAGGCGCATTATCGTTTGTTTGAAAAAATGGTTTCTCCTGCAGTTGTACAAAATCTGGATCCTATGAGCATTCAACCTGGAGGGAAAAGAGTTGAGATTACAGCCATGTTTGTTGACTTGCGTGGCTTTACTGCGCTAAGCGAAGCGAATCCACCTGAAACTCTGGTGGCTGTACTCAATCGATATCTTTCCATTGCTGCAGATTGTGTACTTCAAGAAGGGGGAACAATCGACAAATTTATGGGAGATGCAGTGATGGCTTGGTTCAATGCCCCTGTTGCCCAACCGGACCATACATTTCATGCAATAAAGGCAGCATTAAGAATTAGAGCCGCACTTGAAAACCTGCATAAAGATATGCCTGAAGATTATCGTCTTTATTTCGGTACAGGAATTCATGTTGGAGAGGCAATACTTGGTTTAATCGGCACAGAACAGCGTCTGGATTACACCGCCATTGGTGATTGTGTGAATATTGCCAAACGGTTACAGGAAAATACAGGACCCGGTCAAATATTTATCAGCCACCAGGCATTTTTGCGTGTGAGAGAGCGGGTGATGGTCTCGAAATTGGGGACCCATTATTGCCAGGGGAAAAAGAATCGAATAACCGCTTACCAGGTTATTCAGGTGCTCTAAACCTTAAATTATCTTTACGTTTTCCTGCAGGAGTTCCAGCCGTCTTTGCGCCAATCCTGGCATGGTATTGAGTATATAGAGTGGTCCGCTGCCTTCGATTGAGAAAGAAGCTGCTATCGAACCCATCAGGCAAGCCATGAGTGCATCATAATGGGCTAAATATCCTGCCAGAAAACCTCCACAAAAAACAGCTCCCGCTCCAGTTGGATCATTTTCCTGACTGGGATAAGCGGGTACAATCCAGCGTTTTTTCGAAACAGAATCATACAGCATTTGTCCCTGCCTGCCGCACCGAATTGCAATAATTTCCGAACCCCATTCTCCAATTTGGGATGCCATTTCCCATAAATCTTCTGTGTGACCGTAAAACAATTGCCGGATTTTGGTTTCACTTGTATGAAAAATGGCTGCATCCCGGATTAAATTAGGGACCAGGTCAAAAAACATGGAATTCATCGTACCCATGCCTGGGTCTATGCTGATTGTGTGAACTCCGCCTTGTTTAAGGATATGTAACAGGGTATTGTAGGCAGCATAATCCAAGGAGCAGAGGTGGGATGCAATTGCATCCAGGTAGATGGTTGGCACGTCCTCTGGGGTGTACATTATGCACATCAATCTGGGTTTGACTGTCATTTTGTTGTATCGGATTGGTGTAACCGAGAAGGGTTTTGGGAATCGGCAAGTCCATTTGAGCAAAATGGGTGATCGGATTATCTTGCGTAACGATTTCTGGCTCAGAATAGGCGTAAAACCGGATCAAATCGGAAATTTCCGGGTGGGGAATAATACCCGAAGTATTTATGCCATTTTCTTCAAAAGTATCAATCCAACTTTCCGGATAAAGTTCACTTACTCGGGCACATATTCCGGGTGACTTATTCCAAAAACACATGCCTGCTGCACTGAATATGGCGTCTCCACCAGGGATATCCAGAACTGTGCTACCAGCTGGTGTAATAATAAAATCCCTGGTCAGTTGACCAAGGGTTATCAGGCGGGGGGAACTATCTGCAGTCATTACCGAATGCCTGAGAAAAATTAAAATTGAAAATTGTTTTGAAGCGATTAATGTTTGGGGATACCAAAATCGGAAATCATTCGAAGTACACCCAAAACGCCTAATCCGATTTTCACACCATCCCCAGTCGTCAATTCTGGTTTACTCTGAGTCTGTTCTGCCCGTTGAACCAGGATAAAACTGGCTACCAGTCCGGTGACTGCACCAATGCCTGCTCCGAGGAGCAACGCTTTTAATTTCCAATTTTCTGATTGATTCATAAGTCCTCTTGATATTTGACTATCTGGGTCTGAACTTTTGGATAATGGTCTTCCAGGCAGCACGAATTTGATGAAGCTTCATGGTTGGAATGACACTTTTATCTGCTGCTTTATGGAGGAACAAGGCAATGTTATAAACGATCGTGCGGGCTTTCAAACCAAATAGCGGAATAGCACCTGTTAATTTGTGAATCAAGTATATAAAACCTGCCAGGACCAGGAGCACAAACAAACTGCCAACCATTACAGGCAATATCAACCAGATAATCGAAATGCTGGAATACTCACTGATAGATGATGCTGCACCGGTGTTTTGGATCAGAAGTAAAACAAAAAGAGTAATTGCCGTTAGGGTGACCAGCACAATTGGCAGTAATATTTGCCAGACTTTTTGCCTGCGATGCAAGACAGGGATAAGTTGACCACCCGAATTATTACCGCTTGATTTCATAAGAATATTCTAACATGAAATGCTGACAACCATTGGTACTCTGGTCAATAAAAATATAAAGTAATGGAACTACGATTTATGATATTAAAATAACGCTCTTGGGGGGATAATCCTCATTTTTCGTTCATTAAAATGCAGTTATATTGTATAATGTGTTTGTACGAACAAACCTCTTTTCATTTTTTTATTTGCGGGTTTGTGGCTTAAATATAAATGACGTTTGCGTTTGGACGCCCATTCGGGCGCTGGGAAATTGACAGAGTTTTCTGTCTTAGTTTTGGTAAAGTTCACCAATCTTTCGAGACTTATTCGTGCCTTTTTGTAAAGATTGGCTGCCGGAAAGTGCATACCGAGTGTTTTCAGACAGGAATGTGTTTGAAAGTCGGAGAAAATCTTTGTATGTAGATTTTGATAGTCTGTAATAGGTCAAAACCCTACCAGCACTAATTCTGGCATACGTCGTTTATATGTGCACACAGCCACACCTGCAAGGTGGATGGCTGTGTTTTTATGTCTGGAGTAATTTCTGCTATTGAACCGCAAAAGAAGCATCCAAACAGGGTGAATATTTACCTTGATGGTGAGTTTGCATTCGGTTTATCCAATATCGTTGGAGCCTGGTTAAAAGTTGGACAAGAATTAACGGATGCCAGGATCCAAACTTTGTTGGAACTTGAAGAACGGGAAACTGCTTATCAGCGTGCATTACATTTCCTGAGCTATCGCCCCAGGTCTACTCATGAAGTAAATGAGCGCCTGACCAGGGCAGGTTTTAAACCAGAAATTATTCAGGCTGTTCTCACACACCTTGAAGAGCAAAAGTTCATTGGTGATACTAATTTTGCTCAACAATGGATTGAGAATCGGGCAGATTTTCGCCCCCGCAGCCACCGTGCCCTGCGATATGAATTGAAACAAAAGGGCGTTTCTGAAGAGGTTATCACCGAGGCACTTGCCAGTGCTCCAGATGAAGAAAGCCAGGCACGCAAAGCTGCTGAAAGATATGAAAGACGTTTGACAGGATTGGAATGGAACGTTTTTCGTAACAAGTTAAGCGCATACCTGGGCAGATTAGGGTTTTCATATTTCGTTATTAAACCTGTTGTAGATGAGACCTGGCAAAAATTGCATCAAGAACTTTCAACTGAGACTATGGGAAATACCGAGGAATAAATTATGTTTGGAAATAATTTTTGGATTATCGTATTAGGAATGTTGGTGCTGGATGTGGTGATTGTGGTTTTAGTAACTTATTTCTTATTTCAATCACGCATCAAACGTTTTCACCAGGAACAACAGCTGAAGGCAGATAGTGTACTTACCAAGGCGAGCGAAGCCGCCAAGTCAATCGAATTGGAAGCCCGCGACAAAGCGCTCAAAATTATGCAGGAAGGCGAAGCCGATGTTACCCGTCGTAGAGCAGACCTGGCACGCGAGGAAGACCGTTTACAAAAGCGGCGAGTTGAGATTGATGCACGGATGGAACGAATCGAACTGCGTGACCAGACCCTGAATAAACGCCAGAGTGCCATCGATAAGCGTACCAATGAATTGGAAAAGCTGTACGCCCAACAATTGGAAGAAGTGCAACGGGTAGCAGAAATGAGTGTGGAAGAAGCCCGCGCCCAATTGCTCGCTGATGCTGAAAAAGAAGCCCGCAATGATATGGCAAGAATTATCCGCCAGATTGAAGTCTGAAGCGCGGGCTGAAGGCGATCAACGCGCCCGTGAGATTATCGCTGATGCCATCCAACGGGTGGCATCTGACCATGTTGCCAGAAGTTACCACGTCCATTGTCCCATTACCGAATGAAGAAATGAAGGGACGTATTGTTGGCCGTAACGGCCGCAATATCCGGGCATTTGAACAGGCAGCCGGCGTGGATGTGATCGTAGATGATACACCTGAATCCGTCACCATTTCCTGTTTTGACTCGGTCCGGCGTGAAATTGCCCGCCGTTCACTTGAAACGCTTGATTTTGGATGGCAGAATTCATCCTGCTCATATTGAGAAAGTGCTTGCTGATGAACAAGCGCAGTGGAAAAATCCATCATTGAAGCCGGTGAACAGGCTGCATTTGATGCCGGTGTGGCAGGATTGCACCCGGAAATTTTACGAGTATCTGGGGCGTTTAAAATACCGGACTTCCTACGGGCAAAACCAACTAGCGCATGCGGTGGAAGTATCCAAACTTGCTGCCATTATTGCGGCTGAACTGGGTGCCAATGTTGAAATTGCCAAAGCCGGCGCACTGCTACACGATCTTGGCAAGGCCATGGACCATAACACGGAAGGTACCCATGCCATCATCGGTGCAGAATTTGCCAGCCGTTATGGTGTAAATGCGCAAGTTGTCAACAGCATTGCTTCCCATCATCATGAAACTGAACAGGAAAGTGTCGAAGCCATGATTGTTGAAGCAGCCGATGCTATTTCCGGTGCCCGTCCGGGCGCCCGCCGTGAAGACCTGGAACAATACATTAAACGTCTGCGGGCACTGGAAGAAATTGCCAATTCGCTTTAAAGGTGTTAGCCCAAAGCTATGCCATTCAGGCCGGGCGTGAAGTACGCATTATTGTGCGCCCGGAAGACATTGATGACCTGGATCTACCCGGCTGGCACGGGATATCGCCAAAGAAAATTGAAGAAACCATGCAATACCCGGGTCAAATAAAGGTCACAGTAATCCGTGAAACCAGGGCAGTCGATTACGCCAAATAGGCATGATACAAAAAGAGGTTGACTAAAGGGTCAACCTCTTTTTCGTTAAAGGAAAGGATTGGATATTTTTTCCTTTTTGACGGTAGTATTTGCACCGTGACCTGGAAGAAGAATAGTTTCTTCAGGGAGGGTGAATACCTGGTTGTGGATGCTTTCTTCCAATTGCGTAAAACTGCCACCCGGAAGGTCGGTGCGACCAACTCCACCGTCAAATATTAAGATCTCCACAAAAAACGACACCCATCTCCGGGGAGTAAAAAATTACATGCCCAGGAGTGTGACCTGGTGTATGTAAAACCTGCAAGTTTAAATCATCAAAAGCGATGCGGTCATTATGTTTCAGCCAGGCATCTGGTGGGGGTAAGGTGGCAGTCGTGTACCCGAAATGACCGGCACCCCCGCCAGTTGTCCACAAATTTAAGTCGTCGGGGTGGAGGTAGATAACTGCATCTGGAAAATGTTTCTTCAACAAACCACAACCCAAGATGTGATCGAAATGGGCATGGGTAATCAAGATGGCACTCAGCGTGCAGTTCTTTTTTTGGAGATGTTCCAATACCGGCGAAATATTGTCTGTTGGATCAATCACAATAGCTTGTAAGTTATTTGTTCGCATAAATAATATACGTATTATTTTGCATCATGCCGATACCATGTTTTTCGTAGTTCATTGTTGATTACTTTCCGTAATTACATTTTTGTTAGCGTCACTTTTACCTGATTAAATCCGAAATAAGATTAGCGCATTGAGAATGAGTATCACTCCAACCAGAATGATAGTGACCTGGTAAATACTTTCCGGATTTTTTGCATATAAAAATCCAGCCAGGAGGGGGGCCAGAATAATCGAAAATGAATTGGCAGACTCCAGGAAGCCAAACGCCAACCCGAGTTTATTCGGCTCTACCAGATGACGACCAAAGGCTGCCAGCATACTTCGCCCGAGCCTGAAACCACCATATAAAAAAATCCAATACCGTACCAGGCTGTATTTGTGCCTTTCCAGATAAATAATGCAAACAACCCGACCAGGAAACTACTCGCCAGAATCCCATAATAGGCTGGGATACTCCCCAAGGCAAGCATGATGATGGTATTTCCCAGGTTTCCAATTGTCCCCAAGCGACCGATTGTGGCTATATCCAACCCGCGAATATTCTGCAGGAAATTCGAATTTAGCGGTTGGGACAGGTACATAACAAAAACAGTTGCTGCAGACAGGGTGATAAATATCCAGAATCGAGGAGGAAAGCCGCGGGATTTCGGTCTTTCTTCGAGGTTGGTTGCAGAGGTAGTTGATATTTTTTGAATAAAAAATATGACCACAACTGAAATCATGAAAGCAATGGCTGAAAATGTATAAATGGTTTTCAGGTTATACACTGAACCAATCCAACCACCAATGGAAGGACCCAAAACTGCACCCAGGTTATACATTACCGAAAAAAATGTGAGCGCTCTTTCAACGCTTAGTTTTCCACGGACATTAACCACATAGCTGCTCATGGGTGGAATTGCAAAACCAGTGGAAAAATAAATCACCATGGCTGTAACGAAAAGCGGTAACGAATTCGCCAGAGCCATACCCCAGGCAGCCATCATCCCGATAACCCATGAGACCCACATTAATGGTCGTGGACCCCACCGATCAGATAAATAACCCGCAGGTAACATTGCCAACGCCATGGCAATGCCATTTGCACTAAGCAATGTGCCGATTAACACCGGTGATGCGCCCCATTGCTCCAGGTATAAGGGTTGGAAGATAAAAAACATGCTTTCTCCCAAACCCCATAAAAACAGGGAAATGCAAAGCAGAATGTAATTGCAATTCAATTGGCAAGGACTTTCTGAATGAATTCGTGTACTCTTTGATAAACGGTTTGCCGCTCGCTGTCACAGGTCATGGTATGACTGCCGCGTTCAATTGCAATCATTTCATTCCTGGTATTTCCTATTTCCTTGTATATTTTTTCCATATTTTCGAAAGGCACACCTTGATCCTCCCGTGAATGCATCAGGCAGGTGGGCACAGTAATTTTGGATAAATCCTGGCGCATCCTGACCATCAAACTGTTCAATTGATCGATTCCGGCGGTTGGGAAATACGGATATTCCAGGTGTTGAGATACTGCGGTTTTATCCACCCAATCTGGGGGACCTTTTTCGGTTTTTCGTACTACTAATTTCAAGAGATGGACGTACTTCAACCGCCAATCTGAACTGAGGGTATACGGGGTGGACATGGCAATCACTCCGCAAATATCTGGCACATTAGCAACAGTGAATAAACTTAGAACTCCACCCATGGATAACCCTGCCAGGAAAATGTTCCGGGTGCAGGTGCGAAGCAGGGCAATGCCGTCCAAAACGTCGGAATACCAATCCTGCCAGGTTATGTGCTGCATATCCTCTACCCGGGTGGCATGCCCGGAAAGACGAATTCCGAGGCAGGTATAACCCTGTTGTGATAAAAATGCTCCCATGCCCCGCATTTCACGCGGAGTACCAGTAAAACCATGGATGAGCAGCACCCCGGTGTCATCTCCCTGGAAGAAGAAAGGCTCGGCACCGGGCATAATAACCGGGATGACTTCTTTTCCAGCCTTATGAGATGACATACAATTCCCTCGGGATTACGCTCAGTGTTTCAGATTTTTTCTCTGTAATGACGATATTATCCTCAATACGAACTCCACCAATCCCAGGCAAATAAATCCCAGGCTCAATCGTGAATACCATTCCTGGCTGCAATTTTTCAGAATTGGCTGCATTCAGATAAGGGGCTTCGTGTCCTTCCAATCCAATTCCATGCCCGACCCGATGGGTAAAATATTTTCCGTATCCTGCATGCTCAATCACGTGGCGGGCAGTATCATCCAGCGCTCCTGCGGGGATTCCTGGTGCGGCTTCAGCCCGGGCTTTTTCATTTGCTTTAAGCACGACCTGGTGAATCTGATAATATTCGCCAGAAACAGGCGCAAGGGCAATAGTTCGGGTCAGGTCGGATACGTATCCCCTGAATGATGCTCCCCAGTCCACCACAATCAGGTCACCTGCTGTGAGCACCCGATCAGTTGGAAAGGCATGCGGATTGGCACTGTTGGGTCCACTGGCAATAATGGGACTGAATGGCAGCTCAACATCTGAGCCGGCACGCAATAATTGGATGGTCAGTTCAGCAGCCGCCTGGCGTTCGGTGATACCTGGTCGTATAAATTTCTTTAATTCCAGAAATGCCTGTTCTGCAATCCTGACTGCCTGCCGAATGGATTGCAATTCTTCATCTTCTTTCTGGATGCGTAAACGAGTAAGCACATCAACTGCCGGGATGAGAATGGATTTGGATGCAGCCTGCTGGATATACTGAAATTCCAGCATGCGCAGGCGATTTGGCTCAATTCCAATTCCGTTGTTATCGGGTTGGATGTATTTACCCGCTTCCTGAAACACAGACTGCCAGGTGGAAGGATCATCTGAAAATGGGAAGAATTTTACCGGCAATCTGCTGGCTTCCCCCTTGGATACTTCCAGTTCGGGTAATACCAGGGCAGGTGTTTTTCCAGAACGAATCCAGAGCAGGGTGGGACGTTCACTGAGGTGAAAATGTAACCCGGTCAGGTACGTCAGTGTTGGTCCTGGGTTGAGTACCAGCATTTCCAGGTGGTTTTCTTCCATTAGTTGCTGCAGGTGTTGAATGCGGGAGTGGGTCATGGGAAAATCCTTTGGCATGATTATATCTGGAAATAATCATCCAAGGGCAGCATAAATGGAGCGTAAAATGGATTAACTGTGCTTTCCTTGACAGGTACACTTCCATCACGTATAATCGCAGAACCTTAATAACCGGGCCTGTAGCGCAGTTGGGAGCGCGCCTCAATCGCACTGAGGAGGTCAGGGGTTCGAATCCCCTCCAGGTCCACTGAGGGATGAAGACCTGAGGTGGAAACAGGATAATATCATGGGCCCATAGCGCAGTTGGGAGCGCGTCTCAATGGCATTGAGAAGGTCGCGGGTTCGAATCCCTCTGGGTCCACCAGAACATGAGTCACCACGGGCAGTGAAAAACTTTTACGGGTTGATTCTACATAATTTATATGCCTGAACGGGAATAGTAGACCATCCGGCAGAGAGCCAGGGAAGTGGTGAAAACTGGCAGGGTATCGGAACTCACAGGTTGAACTCGCCTGGTTGCATTTATTGGCAGGTTGCAGTGAACAGAGTAGCCGGTGCCGGATTCACCCGTTATCATGAACCTAAGCGGTCCGAAGATTGCCGGGCAAGCAGGGTGGTACCACGGAGAACAGACCTTCGCCCCTATTTGGGTGAGGGTTTTTTATTTAAGGAGAAGAAAATGACCAAAAACAAAACATTCCATTTTACAATCCGGGTGAAATTGAAGCGAAATGGCAGGAACGCTGGGACAAGGACGGACTATATCACGCAGATATGGATCCTGACAGACCCAAGTATTATGCTTTAACCATGCTGCCATACCCTTCCGGGGACCTTCATATTGGTCACTGGTATGCCATGACCCCTCCGGATGCGCGCGCCAGGTTTTTGCGCATGCAGGGATACAATGTGATGTTCCCATGGGATTTGATGCGTTTGGTTTCCTGCTGAAAATGCTGCCATCAAGAACAATATTCATCCGCATGTATGGACATATAAAAATATTGAACGTATGCGCAAGCAATTGCGGAGCATGGGTGCCATGTTTGACTGGCGGCGGGAAATGGTCTCGCTCTGATCCTGAATACTACAAATGGACCCAATGGTTCTTCATCAAGCTGTTTGAGCAGGGATTGGCCTATCAGAAGTATTCTCCTGTTGACTGGTGTCCGAATTGCAATACAACCCTGGCAAGGGAACAGGTATGGGGTGATGACCGGCATTGTGAACGCTGTGGAACACCTGTCATTAAAAAGAAATTGGATCAATGGTTTTTCCGTACCACCCAATATGCCGATGAACTGTTGAATTTGACACCATCGACTGGCCGGAACGGGTGCGCACGCTGCAAACCAACTGGATTGGCAGGTCTGAAGGTGCCTCGGTTATTTTTAACACAGAGCAAGGCGATGCACTGGAAGTCTTTACGACACGACCGGATACCCTGTGGGGGGCAACCTTTATGGTTATGGCACCTGAACATCCGCTGGTGGCAAAAATAACCACACCAGATAAGAAGGCTGAAGTCGACGCCTATATTTTGCAGGCTACCCGGCAGACAGATGTGCAGCGGGAATCCACTGACAAGGAAAAAACCGGTGTTTTCACTGGCGGGTATGCCATTAATCCAGTAAATGATGAACGTATTCCCATCTGGATTGCGGATTATGTGCTGATGACTTATGGAACAGGGGCAATCATGGCTGTACCAGCCCATGACCAGCGGGATTTTGAATTTGCCCGAAAATATCGGACTGGAAATTCGGGTGGTAATTCAACCCGAAGATAGCGACCTGCAGTTGTATCCGAAGAATGACTGAAGCGGTACCGGCAGCCGGAAGGATGGTGAATTCGGGGATATTAACCGGCACACCAGGTGAGAAAGCATTTGATGCAGCAGTTCAGTTCTTGAGGAAAAGGGACATAGGCAAACAGGCAGTCAATTACCGCTTGCGGGACTGGTTGATTTCACGCCAAAGGTACTGGGGTGCGCCGATCCCGATGGTGTATTGTGATCAATGCGGTGTACTACCGGTTCCCGAAGACCATCTGCCAGTGCTGCTGCCAGATGATGTGGAATGGAAGCCGACCGGTGAAAGCCCGTTAAAACTGCATCCCACCTGGCGTTTTACCACCTGTCCCAAATGCGGTGGCCAGGCTGAACGGGAAACCGATACCATGGATACTTTTATGTGTTCCTCCTGGTATCACCTGCGATATCTAAGCCCGTGGTATCACGATCGGGTCCTTTTGACCCAAAGGAATATGACTACTGGATGCCAGTGGACAATTACACGGGTGGTATTGAACATGCCAATATGCACCTGATTTATACCCGCTTCTTCCATAAAGCCCTGCGCGACATGGGAATTACCAAAGGGGATGAACCCATGCTGCAACTACGCAACCAGGGGATTGTGCTGGGTGAAGACAGCGAAAAAATGTCGAAAAGTCATGGAAATGTGGTCGCACCAGATAACCTGGTGCAGCCTATGGTGCTGATACAGTTCGGGCTATTCGATGTTCTTTGCCCGCTGGGAGTTGGGTGCACCATGGAGCAATAGCGGAATTGATGGCACCCATCGCTGGCTGCGGCGGGTGTGGACAACCTTCCTGGAACAGGCTCCCGGTGGAAATTCCAGTGAAGAAGTCATCCGCAACCTGCGTCGAAAAGTTCACCAGACACTGCGATCGGTGACTCATGATTATGAAGCCTTTGAATTTAATACCATCATCTCCTCCCTGATGGAATTGTTGAATGAAATGATTAAAGCCAAAACACAAGGCGCTTGGGGATCATCTGCCTGGGATGAAGCGGTCAGCATTTATTTAAGGATGCTGGCACCAGTTGCACCCCATATCAGCGAAGAACTCTGGGAGTTAGGCGGTAACCGCTATTCGGTGCATCAACAACCCTGGCCAGTGCTGGATGAAGAAGCAGTGATAGAGGAACAAATCACGCTGGTTGTACAGGTGAATGGCAAATTGCGCGACCGCATCATGGTTCCGGTGGATATTGGGGATGAAGAGGCAAAGCAATTAGCGCTAAGCAGTGAAGCTATTCAAAAGTTTCTTGAGGGAAAAGCACCCCGACAGGTGGTGTACGTCAAGGGCAGGTTGGTAAATATAGTTCTCTAGAACAGATTTACTTCAATTCACGAGACCACTTTCGGGTGGTCTCGTTTTATTAAAACCTATCACTCATGGAAAACTGCCATATTTCCAAGCACCCCCCATGAGTTGAGAAAAACTTCATTGGGCACTTCAAAAAACCTGCCATTGTTTAAATAGCGGATGGTATTTTCGTCATAACCGGTCAAAATGACGACGTGTTCATAGGCTGCCACAATCGAGACATTTCCTTGTAAATCGGTGTATTCTGCTGGAACTCCCCCAACCATATTCCCGATGACCCAGGCAATCACTGGCTTGGACTGAGCCAGGGTACCTCTTATTTGCTCAAGCGTATATCCTTTGCCTCCCACAGCAGGCAAACCATACTGTCTTAATAATTCCGCCACAGGTTCTGCATGAACACCGTAGGCATAGGGCGGAACCTGTCCCCAAGGACCTTTGGCATCTCCAACAAATCCCAGGTCAGGGTTATCGGACAGGGGCAGCTCGTGCTGAAAATTGTATTCGTAAATAGTTACGCCAAAGTAATTCGCCCAATCAACAGCAGCGCTGGCTTCACATCCAAGAGCGAAATATTGACCGGTGCCATTGATGTTTGTGATGTAGAAGGATTCAGGGATTATCAAGGTAATTGGTGTTGAGGTAGGAGTGGAAATCCACCAGCACCTCTGGTTCATGGTTACCGTAGATGTTGGTATTTCGATCGTGGATGTTGCAGGGATAATTGTATCTGCAACTTCCGTGGTCAACCCTGGTGTGAGGGTTGGATCAGGCAAGACAGATGTCCAGGCGTTAGTTTTCATCCAAAACAGGGTGACTAACCCAATGACGGCTAATGGAATTGCGATTAAAAGAAACCTGGCGGGTTGAGAATTAATAAATTTCAGCATTTTGAGACACCAATGTGGCATATGATACCTCATTGCAGGCAAAAAAGAGAAAATTTGACTATCAGGCTTGCTTTCAGGCAAAATAGGTACATGTCATTCCCGAGGAAAATCAACCAATTCATCACCTGGGTACGACCCTGGTTTGCTGCAAATATTGCTGCCAGCCTGATGGCAGGCGGGATGATAATAACCCAGGCATATCTGTTGAGCCAGGTAATCAACCGTGTTCACCTGCAAAATGCCACATTGCAACAGCTAATGCCCTTACTTTGGATTCTCCTGGGGATTATCCTTTGCAGGGCAATTCTGGCAGGTATCAGTGATATTTTTGCAAGCCGAACTGCAGCAGGGATAAAAGAAAGACTGCGTGAGCTCCTCATGCAGGCGGTAGTACGGCAAAGTTTTGTAAGGCGAAGTAAAGAAGAAACAGGAGAACTCGCAACCGTGGTTGTGGAAGGGGTTGAAGCCCTGGACGCATATTTCAGTCAATACCTGCCACAACTAGTCATTGCAGTTTTACTTCCGGTAACCATACTTTTCGTCATATTTCCGATTGACTTCCTCTCCGGGATAATTTTCCTGGTGACAGCACCCCTGATCCCGGTCTTTATGATCTTAATTGGAAAAACAGGCGAAATCTTAACAAAACGGCAGTGGAATCAATTGTCTCGCCTGAGCACGCACTTTCTGGATACCATTCAAGGGCTGGAAGAATTAAAAGGCTCAACCAGAGTTTGGAAAAAACCGAAGAAATTCGGAAAACGAGTTATGCCTATGCCAGAATTACTATCTCTGTTCTGCGGGTTACCTTCCTTTCCGCCCTGGTACTGGAAATGGTGGGAACCATCAGTACTGCACTGGTTGCAGTGCAAATTGGGTTGCGATTGTTAAATGGGGGTATCCCGTTTCAACTGGCGTTCTTTATCCTGGTGGTGGCACCAGAGTTTTATTTCCCATTGCGCCAATTGGGGGTTCGTTTTCATGCTGGCATGACCGGTAGAACTGCAGCTGTACGAATATTTGAATTGCTTTTACCTGATGAAAACCGGGAACCATCCAAAATCTTAATACAGAAATACCCAGATATACGAAATAGCCCGATTATTTTTCGAGACGTCAGTTACCGGTATCTCGGGCGTGAGGTTGATGCCTGTGCACCAGGTTAACTTCAGCCTGCAGCCTGGAAAGATGACAGCCCTGGTGGGGCGGAGTGGAAGTGGGAAAACTACGCTATCCAGCCTGTTACTCGGATTTTTGATCGCCGCAAGATGGGACTATTCTAGTTGATGGGATTCCGCTATCCAATTTTCCAAGCGATTGGTGGAGGTCGCAGACTGCCTGGGTTCCTCAGCAACCAACTCTGTTTGCAGGAACTTTGCGGGAAAATATCTGCATAGGTAGACCAGATGCAAGTGAAAGCATGCTTTGGGATGCCATTCAGAAGGCAAACCTGGTTGAATTTATTAATGAGTCAGTTCAATGGATTGGAAAGTAACATCTATGAAACGGGTAGAAATCTCTCGAGTGGTCAAATTCAACGCATAGCACTGGCAAGAGCATTTCTGCGAGATGCGCCGGTGCTTGTAATGGATGAACCCACAGCACACCTTGACCCGGATTTGGAGAAAAACCTAAACGCGGCAATACTCGAACTGGTAAAAAATCGAACAGTCCTTGTAATTGCTCACCGTATGCCGACTATACTGCATGCTGATCAAGTTGTCCTTTTGGATTCGGGTAAGGTCGTTGAATCAGGCAGCCCGGCGAGTTTACTTGAGCAAGGTGGGTATTTCTCAAGCATGGTTCAACATTTAAAGACAGGCAATCCATTAAGGGATATTACGGCAGGTGCACTATGAGGTATTTTAGCCGCCTGTTGAGAATGATTCGACCTTATACGCGGTGGGTTGCCCTATCTGTTTTATTGGGCAGCGCAACCACAGCCAGCAGTATTGGGTTGATGGGTTCATCTTCTTACCTGATTACCATGGCTGCTTTGCAGCCTTCTATTGCAGTGTTGCAAGTCGCGATTGTTGGAGTGCGATTTTTCGGGATTGCACGCGGGGTATTTCGATACCTGGAACGATTGGCAACCCATGATGTGACTTTTCGATTGTTGGCTGATTTGCGGGTGGCATTTTATCAAGGATTGGAACGAATAACCCCGGAAGGCAGCAATGATATTTCCATGGGTGACCTTCAATCACGGGCAATTGCAGACATTGATGTTCTGCAGAACTTTTATGTACGTGTGGTAGCCCCACCCATAACGGCATTAACAGTAACCATCGGGGTGGGACTATTTACAGGTACTTTTGTGCCGGTTTTTGGGGTTTTAATTGGCGGTGGGCTGCTTGTAAGCGGTATTCTCATAAGCTGGCTGGCTTATCGATTAAGTGCACGCATGCGAGGAAATGTATTATCTGCCCGGGGAGACCTGAACGCACAGATTATCAGCATGATACAGGGCAGCCAGGAATTAATCAGCCTGCAAGCAGATGCGTTGTATCTGAACCAGGCAAATCAAGCCAGCGTACTTTATAATAACAAGCAAATGCAATTTAATTCAGTTAGTGCATTTGTAAATAGTTTGCAAACATTTTCCAGCAATTTCACAATGTGGCTGGTTCTGATTATCGGCATCCCCCTGGTATCAATGCATCAAATCTCGAGTATCAACCTGGCGGTGTTAGCGTTGATATCTCTGGCAAGCTTTGAAGTGATTACTCCTTTGGGGCAGGCAGCCCAATATCTTGAAAACAGCCTGAAAGCCGCCCAGAGATTGTTTGAGATTGTAGATGCAACCCCGAAAATTCATGAACCAGCTAATCCACCTGAAGTTTCTTCTCAACCTGATATAACTTTGGATAAGATCACATTTTCATATCCATCAGATCCTACTCCTGTCCTGGAAGATTTCAGCTTACATCTGCCTTATGGAAAAAGAGTTGCTCTGGTTGGTCCAAGTGGAGCAGGAAAAACCTCCGTGCTGCGAGTGTTGGAACGTTTTTACGAAGTGGAAAAAGGGAGCTACCTTGTTCAAAATTGCCCTGCCCAGGAATTTTCTGCTGGGGATATTCGGAGCAAAATGAGTGTTTGTTCAGCAGATCCATACATTTTTCAAAATACCGTTTTGGAGAATATGCGATTAGCAAAGAAAAATGCATCAGAAGTAGAAATCATGTATGCATTTGAGCAGGTTAGCCTGTCGGATTGGGTGAAGCGATTACCGGAGGGCTTGAACAGTTGGATTGGCTCGCAAGGTCACCAGATGAGCGGGGGAGAACTGCAGCGCTTTGGAATTGCTCGCAGCATTCTGCATGACAGCCCCATCTGGTTATTGGATGAACCTGCTGCAAACCTGGATGCCAGCCTGGAACAGGAAATTATTACCCTGTTGGAGAAGGTAACTCGCGGAAAGTCGTTGGTATGGATAACCCATCACCTGACCCGTCTTGATTTTATGGATGAAATCATCTTCATGGAAAACGGAAAAATCCGAGAGCGGGGAAAAGAAGCGGAACTTCTTTCGCGGGAAAGTTATTACAAGGGATGGATTCGGATTTAGAAGGCGGGCAGCTGGGAAATTGTGGGTTAGAGTTGCTGCAAACCCAACATTTCTGCTGTAAGTTTTCCAACCCGGATTATGCGGGGTATCGAAAGTGTACAATCGACAACCGTGGAGGGCACTCCGCCTGGTGTTTCGCCGCCATCCAGTATCAGTTCAATGCGCTTATCAAGTTGGTCCTGCACTTCGCGGGCAGTAGTTGGATTCGTCTGACCTGAAATATTGGCTGAGGTAGTTGCGAGGGGTCCAGTTCTGCGTAACAGGCTCCTCGCAAATTCATGGTCAGGCATGCGGATGCCAATGGTCGATAATGGGCTGATATTTTCCGGCAATTCAGGGTGTTTGGGAAAGATAAGCGTGAGAGCCCCCGGCCAGAAACGCTCCACCAGGCTGGCTGCCAATGGAGGTACCGCTAGTCGTAAGCATTTCCAGGTCGGTAATTTCCGCAATTAAAACTGCAATCGCTTTTGATTGACTGCGCTCTTTCACCTGGTAAAGACGATCAATGGCAGTTGCATTTTTTACAAGACAACCCAAACCATAAACTGTGTCCGTCGGAAAAGCGACCAATCCTCCGGCGAGCAATATTTCTGATGCCTGCTGAATTGCCTTGGCGTGGTTTACGGAAATGATTCTGGTATGCATGTTTTTTATTGTAAACCTATCTGCAACAAGCGGGGTTTATCTGCAAGGTCATGCCTGACCGAAATTTCTGCAAGGGGGAATAATTTTACAGCCAGATCCAGAATCAAGGCTTTTTGGGTCTCTTCAATTTCACACAAAATCAGTCCTGGAGTATTAATGCAATTTTTTGCTTGTTCCAATAATCTGGTGATGGTTTCCATGCCATCTTTTCCACCATCCAGAGCGATTCGCGGTTCCCATTGGGAAACGGATAAACCCGAATAGGTAGATGTGGGGATATATGGTGGGTTGGAACAAATCAGGTCAAATCTTGTTTGGATGCCTTCCAGAAGATTGGATTGGAGAAGCGAGATCTCGATCAGAAAGCTGATGGTAGTTCATATTATTTTTGGCAATATCCAACGCGGAGCGGGAAATGTCCGTTGCCAGCCAGTGTACAGCCGGGTGATTTTGGGCAACGCTAATCGCAATGCAGCCTGAACCCGTTCCAATATCTATGGCTTGCTTTGCATTCGGGTGTATTCTGAGCCATTGGATTGCGGTTTCCACCAGCAATTCGGTTTCAGGGCGGGGGATAAGGACGGAAGAATTAACCTGAAAACACAATCCAAAAAAGTCCCAATGACCCAAAACATACGGTAATGGAATATCCAGAGATAAGAGATTGAAGTTTTTTCTCTAATTCGGGGATATTCTCATCGGGAATCAAATGCTCCGGGTGGGAGACCAGCCAGGTTTTTTCGACACCCAGTTCATTTGCCAATAAAACCTGGACAGTCAGAGAGGGCGTTTCAACAATTGACTGGAGCTTCTTACTTGCCTGAATCAGCCACGAGCCAATGTCAGTCTTCACTGTCTCCCAGACCACTGGTAGCCAACCTGCCGGCTTCATCCTGGATGGAGAGCTGTTCAATGAATTCGTCAAGATTCCCATTCATGACAGAAGGCAGATTAAACGATGAATAATTAATGCGATGATCCGTGACACGCGATTGCGGGTAGTTGTAGGTGCGGATTTTCTCAGAGCGTTCGCCGGTACCAATCTGGGAACGGCGGCTTTCATCATCTGCATTACGCCGTCTTTCGTACTCTATTTCGTATAGGCGAGCACGTAAAATACTCATTCCCCGTAATTTATTCTGTAATTGTGATCGCTCGTCCTGGCAGGCGACAACCATACCCGAAGGCAGATGGGTGATGCGTACTGCGGTCGAGTTTTTCTGTACATTTTGCCCGCCAGCCCCAGCAGATTTGTACACATCGATTTTGATGTCTGACTCTGGAATATCAATATCAAATTCCTCTACTTCTGCCATTACTGCCACAGTTATCGTAGAGGTATGAATGCGACCCTGAGCTTCAGTGGTGGGGACGCGCTGAACTCGATGCACACCTGATTCATATTTCAACTGGGAGTATGCGCCTTTCCCTTTAATCATGAAGATTATTTCTTTAAATCCGCCAATACCAATTTCGTTTTGAGATAATATCTCCACTTTCCAGCGCCTTTTTTCCGCAAAAAAGGAATATAACCTGAAAAGGTCTGCTGCAAACAAGGCGGCTTCATCACCGCCTGTACCTGCCCGGATTTCCATGATTACATTATGGTCATCCCGTTTATCCTTGGGCACCAGGAGGTTTTTAAGTTTCCTTTCCAAATCATCTGCTTGCGGGCGGAGTGCATCCAGGTCTGCCTGGGCGAGTTCACGCATCCCTTCATCGTCACTATCAAGCAGCGATTCAGACTGCTGAATTTGTTCTACAACTTTGCGATATTCCTGAGAGGCGGTGGCAGCGGGTAATAATTCAGCACGCTCTCGCGATAATTCGGCAACGAGATGATAATCTGCTGCATTTTCTTCCAATAACCTGTTAATTTCGTTAAGCCGGGATTCAATTGCGGCTGTTTTTTCTAACATAGACCGTGACCCATCCATTTCCATTGTTTTTACTGAACAAAGAATTATACCAGAGGGAAAATTATTTTCGCTCAAGATTGGGGCTATAAACAAAATATTACTGGTAATTACTTATTGGGTGAGGTTTGAGAATTATCCAGCTTTTAGGTGAAATTGGTTATCCTCCGATTATTGATACATCTTATTCTAATTTCGCTTCAGTCTGTTATTTTCTCTCGAAATCATCCAGACCAAGAATCAAAAGTTAAAAGACTGCATAGCCCACCAGCGATTATGGTCGAAAAATAGACCGGGTCTGGATGGTTGCCGACAACTTGAAGCGTAGTATCCACCATTTGTGCTGGAAATACCTCACTTAGTGAGGTCACATCCCATTGGAAAGCCCATTGGATCAAATCATATGCAATCCAACTACCCAGCAGCCAAACGCCAACCTCCAGGATTTTTTCAACTATGTTGGGAAGGATTTTTGTGAATTCAGGAATATTTCTGATACCAATAAAAAGCACGGTAATCATGGGGATAATTAACAGCCTGGTCGCTACCCGAATACCTGAAAATAAGGGCAGGAAACCTATCAGGGTACTGTAATTATTTCTTATCGACAGGAATATAAAACCCAGGATGGGTATCCAAAAAGGAGAAATGTACCGCATACGAACCTGGTTAATTATCCAAATGATCCCAAGAAGAACCAGAAAGAAAACACCTGCTATTCCGAGGTAATGGTTGAACTCCCACCACCCGAGCGGACTATAGTAATTTGTAAACGGAAGCCAATCTGCATGAAATTCGTGGTTCAATAATCGAATTCAGCATGAACCTGATGAGCGGGTATCCACCGAGTGGATTGGAATTTGCGATACCCATGATTAAGATGGGGGGTAATATCCGACAGAGGGATAACAAGAGACTGAAAAGAATTGCCAATCCAATTTTCACAAAATTTCGAATTGAGAGAAGTGCAAAAAACAGCAGAAAGAAAATACCTGCCACAAATTGTTGAAATGATCCTTGCAGCCAGATTGCCAGCATTAAGAAGGATACTGCACTAATCCACAACCATTTCTCTCGAATATTTTTGACTTCCATGCAGAGAATAAACAACCAGGGAAAGAGAAAATAAGCCCCCCAGGTAAGATGACCAACAACAGCGTGGGCAACAATATGACCATTAAAATTAAACAGGAAAAAGGTGACGAAGATGAAACCCTTCGAAACTTGATATCGAAACTGCATCCAGAGTAAAGCTAAAAAACCAAATGTAAAGCAAATTATCCAATGAATGAAAATATATGCCTTAATGCTGATGAATTTTAACAGGAGCAAATCTGGGGAGAGAATGACATCCGGTATAGAGAGAAACCGGTCTGTTAATCCGCGGAAAGCACCAGTGCCAATCATGTGCAAGGGGAATGCATTTGTACGAATTGCATCCTGGAGAAATGCCAGCCGGGGTATATTGATTTCACCCCAATCATGAAAGGGTGTGAAATCCCCAAAATTGAGAATAAGCCCCCATAATGCAATTCCGCTAAAGTACAGCAGTAGATTGAAAATCAGGGTAATCCATTTCCGATTCATACATACCCTTAGATGAAACAAAAATACTGTCTGATTATTAATATCAATTATATTGAAAATTGAAACTGGCAAAAATATTCCCCCTCAACTCTTAAGGGTGAGAGGGAAAAGGTGGAGATGGCGGGAACTTCGAACCCGCGTCCGAAAGATTCGACCCTCGAATATACTACGAGCGTAGCTGGCTGTAATGTTTCGTCATGCCTGGCACGACCAGCGAAAACCAGGACAGACTATCCGTTTGAGCCCGAAAGCCCTCTTTCATCTGGTACACGGCACAACAGATGGCACTCCGGCTTTGTGTCGCCCGACCTCACGACCGGCAAGAGTTCGGTGTGAGCGGACGGACCTTACGAGAAGGTCAACTGAAACGCCTTCGCTTATGCAGCGAGGGGCATTGCAGCGTATGAAGTGCGATTGGCACTTGTGTTTTTGTACGGATTTTACGAGTTCGGTACCTCTCGGCTCGCAATTCGGGACCAGCCTCCCCCGTCGAAGCCTGTCATCCCCAATGCCATTTCATTATACCGCATCAAAAATCGAAATTACCAGAAAATCTGGGTAAAGGTTGGCAAGTTTGATGCAAAATACATCTATGAAGATTGATTGAATGGGAGTAAAATATACTCTCGAATAAGACATCAAGCCTTGCGAAGGTTTGTCTTCAATCCAGTTCTGACCTGTCATCGGGCAGTCCAAACAGAATTACTGGCAAAGGAATGTTTCCCTGATTTATAGGGCCTTTGAGACCTTCGTAAGGCTTTTTGTTTGACACCATTTTACGGAGGCATCCCATGATAATGATCTATAAAAGCACAGACAATGGGCTGCAAATACTGAGCCAACCCGTAGATGGTTGCTGGATCAACCTGGTTGACCCGACAACTGAGGAAATTGAACTGGTTGTATCGATGGGAATCCCACTGGATTTCATCACTTATCCTTTGGATCTGGATGAACGACCCAGAACCGAACGGGAGGATGATGGAACGCTTTTCATTCTCATGCGGGTTCCATATTACCAGGGTCCAGGCGTGGATATACCTTACACAACCATTCCGCTTGGTATGGTTTTACACGAGAATTTCTTTATCACCATCAGTAAATTGCCGGCAGACGTGTTGAATGAGTTTACGCTTGGAAAAGTGAAAAACTGGACAACAGGAAAACGCATCCGCTTTGTATTGCGGATCATGTTAACCACTGCGAGCAAGTATTTAATGTACCTGCGCGAAATAAACAAGGTGGTGGATGTTCTTGAAGACCAATTAACACTTTCTTCCAGGAATAAAGAAGTGCTGGAAATTCTCAAATACCAAAAAAGCCTGGTGTACTTCACCACGGCACTAAAATCGAATGAGCTGGTGTTGAACCGACTGCAAAACACACGATTGTTCCGTATGTATCCGGAAGATGAAGATTTGCTGGAAGATGTTATTACGGAAAACCAGCAAGCGATCGAAATGATCAATATTGCGAATAACATTTTAAGTTCCATGATGGATGCTTTTGCCTCAATCATTTCCAATAATTTTAATGTGGTAATGAAATTCCTGGCTTCCATCACGATTGTCTTGAGCATACCTACCATTGTGACAAGCTTCTTTGGAATGAACGTTACCCTGCCATTTGCCCAAAACCCACTGGCTTACCTCATCATCATCGCCATGTTTACCGGTATTGCCGGACTTGTTGTTGGAGTATTCATCAAGCGCGATTGGTTTTAGGCATTAAATGGATACTCTCCCAGATGGGAGAGTTGTTTTGGAACCATATGGGCGGAACAGGACTCGAACCTGCGACATCTACTGTGTAAGAGTAGCGCTCTAACCAACTGAGCTATCCGCCCGCAGCCGCTATTATACCCTAAACTGGAAAAAGCCATGAGATTTATTCGCTATCAAATTAAGGATGAAGAACCACGAAACGGTTGGATATTGAATGACCTCGTGGGAGAAGTGGACGGGGATATTTTTGGTGAATTCAGGCGTAGAGAAGTTCATATACCGCTTTCCCAGGTAAAATTGCTGCCGCCCGTTTCTCCGTCCAAAATCATATGTGTGGGCAGAAACTTTGGTGCACATGCATCTGAACATGGGGTGGATGTACCCGAGATTCCCTTGTTATTTCTAAAGCCACCCAGTGCGTTGATTGGACACGGGGATTCAATCATTTTACCGCCACAATCCAACCAGGTTGAACATGAAGGTGAATTGGTTGTAGTCATTGGAAAACGTGCCAGATGGATTGCAGCAGAAGATTCACAGGAATACATTCTGGGTTATACAATTGCGAATGACGTCACAGCCAGGGATATCCAGAGACTGGATGTACAGTGGACGCGTGGAAAAGGTTTTGACACTTTTTGCCCTTTGGGACCCTGGATTGAGACTCAATTTGATCCTGCGGACGCCATGCTGACCTGCCGGGTAAATGGGGAAATGCGCCAGATGGTTTCAACGAGCGAGATGGTTTTCAGCATTGGGCAATTGATTGCTTTTGCTTCTTCAATTATGACACTAGAGGCGGGGGATATCTTGTTAACTGGAACGCCTGCGGGAGTGAGTCCACTCCATGCAGGCGATGAGGTTGAAGTTGAAGTTGAAGGTCTTGGTATTCTAAAGAATACCGTCTCTGCAGGCTAAGACTGCGGCTCAAAAGCCTCAATCGGTTCAGCCAGGATAAACAAGCGACCCCAGGATGGTTCATCACCTTGGGCAATGCAGGTTTGAAGTACAAGTTGTCCTGGTTGGGCATAGATGTGCATGAATAGTTCTGTGCTGGTTAATGTTTGCCCGAGTTATCGAGATTGAGGAATTGGGAATAAGGGCTGTAGGGGCTGAGCGCCTGGTATTTCTCAACGGCAAAAATATGATAGTAATCCAGAGTTCCATCCCCATTTACCACAACAACAGTCTGACCTGGAGTGACATCACTAAAGGTGGCGCCAGCCAGGTGATTGTGTGCAATTAATCCGGTGGAACCATATTTACTGGCAAGACCGAATTGGGTAATTAAATTCTCTTCGCTGGAAACAAATCCTGCATTTCCTGCAGGCTGCTGGGTTACATTGAATGCAAACTCTGAAGGAATATAAACACCGGAGACAGTTTCAGCTGAACTTGTGGTTAGTGTACGTACAAAATTTGAAATTGTTGGGAAGGAGGATGTTACTGTAGATTCGGTAACTGTATCAAATGTCCCTGCGGTTCCAGGAATGACAGGAGCAAAACCTGACGATAAAAACAAGGAAACCAGGGAAACGAGAATTAGAATGAAACGAAAGGTAGTTTTTGTATTTTTCATCTTATCAGTTCAACCGTAAAGTAATGTTGTAGTAGAATAACGGTAATGAAACGGTAATAAACTGATTAGATTTTAGACTATATTGGTAGGGAATTCAAGGCTTTTTACCCATTAACCCCTCTTCCTTGCAGAACTGTTAGGAGAAGCAGGCGGTATGGTATAATCTTGCAAAATTGGGTATTTTTAAGCTCACGGAGAATGAACATGTCTGGTCATAATAAATGGTCAACCATTAAGCGAAAAAAGGGTGTTGCTGATGCAAAACGGGGTCAAATATTTACCCGACTGACACGTGAAATTGTGATGGCAGCACGTGAGGGCGGGGCAGACCCTGAAATGAATTTCCAACTGCGATTGGCAATTGATAAAGCCAGGTCACAGAACATGCCCAAAGAGAATATTGAACGTGGGATTAAACGTGGAACCGGCGACGCAAAGGATGGCGTAACTTTTGAACAGGCAACCTATGAAGGTTATGCACCACATGGTGTGGCTGTGATTGTAGAGTGCATGACCGAAAATCGAAACCGCACCGTTGCAGAAATTCGCCATATTCTTTCCCGCTCAGGCGGCAACCTGGGAGAAGCAGGATCGGTTGCATGGCAATTCACACGCCAGGCGTATTTCTCCCTTCCTTCTGAAGGTAATGACTTTGATAAGATTTTCGAAATTGCTTTGGACGGCGGGGCAGATGATGTCACGAATGACGATGATGATATTGAGATTATCGCTCCCGTGGATAAATTTAAAATCTTAAGTGATAAATTGCGTGCTGCAGGTATTCAAATGGAAGAGGCAACTTTGCGGATGGCTCCCAACCAGGAAATGGAATTAAGTGTTGAGGATACACTGCAAGTGCTGAAAACCCTGGATGCCCTGGAAGAGCTGGATGATGTCCAGAGCGTTTATTCCAACCTGAATATTTCTGAGGAGGCACTGGCTGCCCTGGAAGAGGGTTAATGCTGGTACTTGGAATTGACCCAGGCGTTGCAACGACCGGTTATGGTCTGATTACCCAGCTGCCGGATGGGAATATTCAAATTGCCACTTATGGAACGATTAGAACTAAGGCAGGCATAGCATTATCTGAACGGCTTCATATTCTTTATGAAGAATTGGAAGAAATCATACTTCTCCACAAACCAGGAATGGCTGCTGTGGAGAAGTTGTTTTTTCAGCGAAATGTTACAACTGCCATTGCGGTAGGAGAAGCCCGGGGGGTATGTTTATTAGCTTTAGCCAGGGCAAAAATTCCCATTGGAGAATATACACCCCTTGAAGTAAAACAGGCGGTAACTGGATATGGCGGAGCAGATAAACACCAGGTTCAGGTTATGGTGCAAACTCTTCTGCAATTGAGTGAATTACCCCGCCCTGATGATGCCGCGGATGCGCTGGCGGTAGCCATCTGTCACCTAAACCATCACAACTATGAGCAATTAGCCTCATGATTACAAGCACTGCAAATCCTCAAATTAAGGCAATCAGAAAACTGCGGGAGCGTAAAGAACGCCAGGAGACTGGCTTGTTTTGTGTTGAGGGGCTGCGCATAGTTGGAGATGCGTTTGACCACCAGGCAGTTATTGACAGCCTGCTCATCGCACCTGAATTACTAATAAGTGAATATGGTCGGGATCTGGTTGCAAAAGCAATCTCACTTAATATCCCTGTGCTCGAGCTGGAATCTTCCGTTTTCCATTCAATCTCGCAAAAGGAAAATCCGCAGGGACTTGCCGCCATTTGTCACCAAAAATGGTCAGCAATCGATGAAATCGTGATTTCACCGGGGTCGCTTTCGGTTGCACTGGATTCTGTTGCAGATCCTGGTAATTTGGGCACCATTATGCGCACGTTGGATGGGGTAGGTGGCACGCACTTGTTTTTATTGGATCATTCCACCGATCCGTATGATCCCACAGCGATGCGAGCAAGCATGGGCTCATTGTTTAATCTCACATTATGTAAAACAACCCTCCAGGAATTTGGGCATTGGAAACAGTCAAGAAAATTATTTGTGATCGGAACATCAGATTCAGCCAGGGATGACTATCATAAGTACCCGTATCCAGAACCGATGATATTATTGATGGGAAGTGAACGCCAGGGCTTGAGCGAAGCCCACTACGCAATTTGTGATGGGGTTGTTTCTATCCCCATGGCTGGCTCGGCTGATTCGTTGAACCTGGCTGCGGCAACTGCAGTTGTATTGTACGAAATATTCAATCAACGACGCTTACCAGATCAGGTACCTGGAGGAAAAGAATGATTGCCTTTATTGAAGGAAATGTACTTGCGATTGAAGAAAATGCACTGGTCGTGCTGCAAGGTGGTTTGGGCTTGCGCGTATTTGTAATTAATGACCTTGCCAGGCAGGCACAATCCGGGCAACAAATCTCTTTGTATACCCATCTTGTGGTTAGGGAAGACCTGCTGGCGTTATATGGTTTCGAACGTGCAGAAGAACGGGATTTGTTTACGCAATTCCTGGGAGTAAATGGGGTGGGACCTCGGTTGGCGCTGGCAATTATTGGTACTTTATCCACCGATGCCATAAAACGGGCTGTGTTAAGTGAGCAGGCGGATGTATTTGGAAGAGTACCCGGTGTGGGTAAAACTACCTCCCAAAAAATTCTCCTTTATCTCAAGGGGAAAATCCGGGGAGATTTGGATAAATTAGGCGGGGAGATGCAGGATTTGGATACTGAAGTGATAGAAGCCTTGACAGGTCTGGGGTACAGCGTGGTGGAAGCCCAGTCAGCCTTGCAAGCGCTGCCAAAAGATGCTCCAAAGGATGTGGAAAGCCGTTTGCGAATGGCTTTGCAGTATTTTTCATAGTGTGAGTAAATAAAAACATCCGCTCAAAATTTTGAGCGGATGTTTTTATTGACAGTGAACATCATACAGAGGAAAGGTCTGTCATACGGGCTTCTTCTTCCAGGGCTGCCTGCATACCCCTTTTCAAATTAACCCTGGTTAGTAGCAGTAATCCAAATATAAAGAAGATGACCAGAGAGACGATGCTCAATCGGCTTTCGCCCATGATGGTTGAGACAACACCAAAGAGCAAAGGTCCGAGAATTGTGGCAAATTTCTCAAAAACGCTGAAGAAGCCGTAAAACTCAGCTGATTTACTTTTAGGCATCAGTTTTCCAATCAGTGAACGACTGAGTGCCTGGCTGCCACCTTGAACAGTGGCGACTGCTGCCCCGAGTACCCAGAATTGCCATTCCTGATAGAGAAAGTATCCCGCAATGGAAATGAGTATGTAAACACTCAGGCTGAGGTAAATGGATTTTATTGTCCCAATCTTTCGTGAAAGCCAGCCAAATAAAAATGCAAATGGCGCGGCTAAAAATTGCACCATTAACAACGTACCAATGGTTGTTGTCTGGCTAAAACCCAGCTCTGTGGCGTAAATGGTTGCCATGGTGATGATGGTGCCAATTCCATTGGAATAAACCCAAAATGCCAGCATGGCTGTTGCCAGGTCGCGGTAGCGGCGAATATCTTTAAATGTTGTTCGAAGCCGTGAAAAACTGGCCTGAAATGGGCTGAAACCTTCTTCGCCTTTTTCAATCCGGCGAACGGGCTCGCTAACCCTTCTCAAAAGGGGCAGGGTAAATACCAGCCACCACACTGCAACGGTCACGAAAGAAAAGCGGGTCATTAACCCTGCATCAATTCCGTCAATAAGGCTGGGGACAACCATGATCATGACCAGGTTAACCGCCAGCAGAATACCACCGCCAATATAGCCCATGGCATAGCCGCGCGAAGAAACCTGGTCGATTTCATCCGGGCGGGCGACATGCGGAAGCAGGGCGTCATAATAAACCAGGCTGCCTGCAAAACCAATATTGGCAAAAACAAAAAACAACGATGCCAGCAAATAATCACCGGTTTGGATGAAATACAGAAGTGCAGTTGCAGTCACGCCGATTAACATAAAGAGCGTTAAAAACCGCTTCTTGGTGCCACTAAAATCAGCAACTGCTCCCAAAATCGGGCTGATGATGGCAGCCAGCAAGGCACTGATGGAAGTAGTAAAGCCCCAATATGCCGTTGCGATATGTCTTGGCAAGTCACCTGCGGCTACTGATGAATAATATACTGGCAAAACAGCAGCCATGATGGTGGTGGCAAAAGCAGAATTGCCCCAGTCATAAAGTGTCCAGGCACGAATGGCTCGCTTGTGTTCAATTGGATCCATCACAACCTCGGGAAAATGGGATAAATTCAATTCCATTATACATGCATGTGATTGGGGATTTGCATTAATAGCAAACATGGCCATGAAATTGAAGCAAAAAGCACCTATGTTATAATGCAAAATTGTTTATTCGTAGTATAATAAGAATATATGTTCTAATTCAGGAAGTGCCATGTCATCTTCATTTATCCGGGTGGTAGGTGCCCGGCAGCATAACCTTAAAAAACATCACGGTCGAAATTCCCAGGGATAAGCTGGTTGTAATCACCGGTCTCTCGGGTTCTGGTAAATCTTCATTAGCATTTGATACTATTTTTGCAGAAGGACAACGACGATATGTCGAGTCCTTGTCTGCATATGCGCGCCAATTTTTAGGGCAGATGGACAAGCCGGATGTGGATTATATTGATGGATTGTCACCTGCTGTTTCCATCGATCAAAAAGCGACATCCCATAATCCACGCTCCACCGTTGGAACGGTGACAGAAATTTATGATTATTTTCGTCTATTATTCGCCCGGGTGGGTATTCCGCATTGCCCGATTTGCGGAAGAAAAGTGGTCAAGCAGTCTGCCCAGGAAATTGTTGATTTTATTGAACAATTACCCAATGACAGCCGGCTATTGGTTTTGGCACCGATTGTGCGGGCACGAAAAGGAACCTACCAGGCAGTTTTTGATGAAATCCGCAAAGCAGGTTTTGTCAGGGTACGCGTAGATGGTGTGGTATTTGACCTGGCTGATGAACAAATCAACCTGGATCGATACAAAATCCATACAATCGAAGCCGTGGTTGACCGACTGGTGCTACGCAAACCGGAAGATGAAACCGAAGAAAAAGCTGCCCGTTCACGCCTGACCGACTCCATTGAGACTGCCTTGAAAGTGGGTGAAGGTTTTGTTACGGTGTTGGATATTACCACTGAGCCAGCGGTCGAACATTTTTATTCCGAGCATCTGGCATGCCCGGAACACGGCGTAAGTCTGACTGAAATTGAACCGCGAACATTTTCTTTCAACACACCTCATGGAGCCTGCCCAGATTGCCAGGGGTTGGGTACAAAACTCGAAATTGATCCGGATTTACTTATTCCAGACAAAGAACGCTCCTTCAATGAAGGCGCGATTATTGCCATGGAATGGAGCAACAGCCGGGAAAACGGCAAATATTACTGGCAAATGCTTGAATCAGTTGCCCGCCATTATCATATTGACTTGAACACTCCGGTACAAAAACTGTCACCAGAGCAGCTTGATGCGGTTCTTTACGGTACCGGTGAAAAAGTAGTCACCATCCATCTTGAACGCGAAGACCGGCAAACATCATTTCAAACCAGTTTTGAAGGTGTGATAACCAATCTGGAACGACGGTATCGCGAAACCCAGTCAGAATACATTCGTAATAAGATTTCTGAATTTATGTCCAATCGTCCATGCCCGACTTGCAATGGAACCCGTTTGCGTAAAGAAGCCCAGGCAGTCGAAGTGGATGAGAAAAACATCATTACGGTTACCTCCTGGCCGGTAAATCGGACTTTGGAATGGGTTAATCGACTGGCAGGTGAATTCCAGCCCATTAAATAAACGCGACAAAACCATTTCCGATATGGTTATTAAAGGAGATTCAATCCCGGCTCGGTTTTCTGGTGGATGTGGGATTAAATTATTTGACATTAAACCGTTCTGCTGGTTCCCTTTCAGGTGGCGAAGCACAACGGATTCGGTTGGCAACTCAAATTGGCTCGCACCTGATGGGTGTTCTTTATGTTCTGGATGAACCATCCATTGGATTACACCCGCGTGACAATGACCGGTTATTAAATACCCTGGTTGGTCTGCGAGATTTGGGCAACACTGTTTTAGTGGTAGAGCACGACGAGGACACCATCCGAGCTGCTGATTGGGTGGTTGACCTGGGTCCTGGTGCCGGTGAAAAAGGTGGTTACCTGGTTGCCGAGGGAACCAGTGCCCAAATCATGGAGAATCCAAAATCCATCACCGGGGCATATCTCTCCCGAAGATTACAAGTGCCTATTCCAGAAACACGCCGTAAGGGAAATGGAAAGCATCTGACCATCGTGGGTGCCAAGGCGAATAATCTTAAAAACCTTACAGTGGCGATTCCACTTGGAAAACTGGTATGTATTACTGGTGTCTCTGGTTCAGGCAAATCAACCCTGATGGTCGACGTGTTGTACCAGGCTTTGGCACGTGAACTGCATGGTGCCCATACCCAGCCTGGAGAATATGAGCGCATTAATGGAATCGAATTTATCGATAAAGTAATTAATATTGACCAATCCCCGATCGGGCGTACCCCGCGCTCCAACCCGGGCACTTATACAGGTGTATTTGACGAAATCCGTAAATTATTTGTTGAGCTGCCAGAAAGCAAAATGCGCGGTTATAAAGCAGGACGTTTTTCATTTAATGTGCATGGAGGACGGTGTGAAGCCTGCCAGGGTCAGGGTCAATTAAGGATTAGAAATGCAATTCCTTCCAGATGTGTATGTGCCGTGCGATATTTGCCACGGTTCACGGTTCAATCGAGAAACCCTGCAGGTTCATTTCAAGGGAAAATCGATCGCCCAAATTCTGGATATTACCATTGAAGAAGGTCTGGAAGTGTTTTCGGCTTTTCCAGCCATCATGACCCGCCTGCGCACCTTGCACGAAGTTGGATTAGGATATATTCGCATCGGTCAGCCTGCTCCAACCCTATCTGGTGGTGAAGCACAACGCGTGAAGCTCGCCAAAGAGTTATCCCGCCGCGCCACAGGTCGTACTATGTACGTTCTGGATGAGCCGTCAGTTGGACTGCATGCAGCCGATGTGCATAAACTTATCGAAGTATTGCAGCGATTGGTGGATGCAGGAAATACGGTACTCATCATTGAACACAACATGGATATCGTAAAAGTTGCAGATGAAATTATTGACCTGGGTCCGGAGGGTGGTGACCGGGGTGGTGAATTATTGGCAAGCGGAACTCCAGAAGAGATTTGTGATGTAGATCGATCCTATACCGGACAATTTCTTAAACGCTATATCAACAACAATCATTGACAATTTCGCGCATAATCCATCTTGTCATATTGCCTTTTTTCAGGTAATATCCTGTTAGCGGGCACAACTGTTTGTTCATATTTCAAGAAAAAATACAGGAAACCCTATGAGTGATGAAAATGAAAATCCGCAAGATGTAATAAATTCTTACCGAAGAAAACAAAAGCTGCTTCCTTTCATTCTGGGAGGTTTGGCTGCACTCCTGGTGATTGTTGGAATTGTAATCCTGGTGGTCTGGTTGGTTGGACCTGGCAAAGGTCAATTTTCGTTGTTTAAAACCAAAACACCAACGCCGACAATTACGTACACACCAACCAATGTACCTCCAACGGCAACAATCACATTAACACCGACAGAGACATCCACACCCACCGCTTCAGCGACATTAACTCCATCAGGACCATTTTCTTACACTGTAAAAGAAAATGACAATTGCTGGGATATTGCACTTCAATTTGAGGTGGATATTAACCTGTTGCTGCTGATAAATAATTTTGGCAATTCCTGCCCGATCAATCCTGGCGATACCATTCTCATACCCGCTCCCGACCAGGAATTACCAACTGAGACAGCACTTCCAACAGATTTAAGCCGCGGTACGAAAATTGAATATATCGTCAAATTAGGTGACAGTTTGGACGGGATTGCCTCCAAATTTGGCAGTACCGTTGACGAAATCATCAAGGCTACCAATGTTTACAATGCAAAGAATGATTTACCAAATATTACCGACAAGAACGCAATTTTGGCTGGTGATTTGTTGATTATTCCAGTCTATATTGTTACACCAACCCGCACCGTTGTACCTTCCAGCACTCCCCGCCCAGGCACTTTAACTGCTCCAAGTGCTACTGCGACTCCGTAAACCAGGTTTATAGAAATATAAAAACTCTCCCGCATCTCATATCGGGAGAGTTTTTTGTTTACTCTTCAGGTGTTGGAGTTATTGTTGGCGTTGGTGTTCTGGTGGGACCTGATACAATGACGAGATTCAAGTAAAGATCGTAGAAATTCTGTCCTTCGGCATTGGTTAATTTCCAATTGGAGACATATGTACCGGTATAGGGTGGCGCAATGGCGTCCAATACCAGGCTGACTTCCTCTCCAGGTTTTACAACATTTGGAAAAAATACTTCCCTTGATTCAGCCACCGACCAGCCACTAAAATAGCGAATTTTGTACCTTCTTGTCCAGGTAGTCTGACCCTCATTTTTAATCACAAAAACGATGTCAAATTTTTGCTTGATACCATACTCTGCATAATCAATTGGTGATTGCATTACGAGCACTGCTTTATCTGGAACGGATGGTGCGTAAGTCGGAAGTGCTGTATCCGATGTCGAAGTGGCTGTGGGTGTTAATGTGCTTGTTTTGCTTGGGGTAACAGTGATGGTTGGAAGAGCAGCCTGGGTTTGGGTTAGTTGTGCCTGATAGGTCTGAATCGCCTGTGTGGCGAGTAAATTGATATCTGGAGTAGGCGAAGCAGGCGGCGTGGAACAAGCTGTAATGGTAATCAGCAATGTAATTAAAGTAATTAATAACGAAAACTTTTTCATAAGTTAATTATAGCCGAAATATCCCACATTATTCAGCCAGGACAGCATGCAGAGCAGTCCGAACCGATTCGTCTTTTTCATTGGCAAGTGCACTCCGAAAAATCGGAAAACTATCTTCTTTTGCGCAGTGTAATAACGCCCAGATTGTGTGCCGGCGAACCATGGCTGAAGGGTTACTGGTCAGCATGGAAACAAGAAGCGGAATAAGTGATTTATCTTCGCAATTTCCTGCTCCAATCAGACAATTACGTAACCAGCCGTTCCCATCGGATTCTTGAAATTGGAGAATCTTCAAAATCTATTTGAAAGGTTTCAGCATCATATTCCAGTGCGGTTTGCCAGTTGGTGGGAATGGTTTTCCTGGAATTCCAGTAAATTTGCTGGATGAATCGGACATGGATTTGCCATTCCAGGGACATACCTGTTGACAAATATCGCATCCAAAGACCTGGTTTGACAGGGCAGGTCGTACCTCAACTGGAATATCACTGCGATGTTCAATGGTCAGGTAGGAAATGCATAGCGGAGCATTCAAAGTACGATCAGATTGAATGCAGTTTGTTGGACAGGCTGAAATACATTTACTACAATTCCCACACAAGTCCCTGGAAAAAGGAACATCGGGGGTAATTTCAAGTGAAGTGAAAATCTCTGCCAATAGCAGCCAGGAACCATATTGCGGATTAATCAGGCAGCCATTCCTGCCAATCCAACCCAAGCCGGCACGTTGGGCAAGAGCTTTTTCCAATATGGGTGCCGTGTCAGCAAATATTTTATTTTTCGGTTCCTGGTATTGGTCTATCGGTTTGAACTTTACACCATATTATCGAGGAGTGTAATTACTTCGGCACAGGACGATTGAAAAATAGAGTGATAATCACTCTGCAACCGGGCATACGCTGCGACCCCTGGAATATTCCTGTCATTTATTACCTCCTGAATGGGAGGAGGATAGGAAGCAGCCAGCACAATGATGGTTTTTACTTCTGGCATTAACAGTCGGGGATTGGATCGCTTTGCAATAGTATCAGCACGCGCCAGGTACGTCATTTCACCAAAGAAATCATTTTTTACCCATTGCTCGAATATAGGAAAACTGGGCAGTGGTTCAGGAGTTGTAAAACCGACTAAGGAAAAGCCGAGGTTCATCACCTCGGCTCTGATGCGTTCTTTATCGAGCATTTTTAGGGAATTGTAATTGCTACAAAAATGTAACAGAACGGCATACCTACATTATTAATTACCGCCCAGTTGGAAACATATGTGCCGGATGCAGTCGGGGCGACCATATCTGCCCTCACTTCGACTGTATCATTCACAGCGACATCGCCACTGATGTAGTACACATCTTTGGCGTGAGGGATATTACCAGACAGGTAACTGATGTAGTACTGCCCGTTCGTCCAGGTGACCATGCCCGTGTTTTTCAGTACCCATACACCATCAAAATCCTGACCGGAGGTCAGTACCTGGTAATCTTTGGGACTAGTGGAAACCACTGAACAATTATCCGTGTAGGGAGTTTTTGTTCTGGTGGGGATGGCTGCTACGGGAGGTTTGGCAAGTGTTTTTACAATGGTTGCCATCACTGTTGGAGCGGGGGTGGTTGTTGCCAATGTGGGAACGACAGCCGTGTTAGTCGGGCTGGGATTGAGAAGTGCATCTTCGGTAATGGCAGCAATGGCGGTTGCAACTGCTTCAGTTTTGGCAGCATCCACCAGCTCCCCAACGCCAGCATTGGCAGTAGCCTGTGCGTCTTCCTGAATTGCTTCCAGGTCAACCGTGGCAACTGTTTCAAGTGTTGGCTGGGTAAACACATTACAGCCTGCATTGACTAAATAATATTGCGAATATAACCGCATTCGGATTATTAGTGTCGCAAATTTATTCATGATTTTTTCCTTATGCAGAATAAAGAATCATTCTACGGACAGGTATTGTCACCTGATTTATAGGTTTCACAAATTTTTTCATCGATATGAGCAGGATCAGGAGCACCTGATTCGCAGCAATATGTCGTCAAGATCAATTGTCGCAGTTGGGGAACTTGCCCCGACTTTGATTGTTAAATTGAAATTGTAAAAGTTGGTTCCTGCTTCATTTGTGATTACCCAATTGGTAACATACTCACCGGAAGTGTAAGGTGCAACAGCATCTACAAACAACACCACCTCTTCATTTGGTTTAACGGGAGCTTTCAACTTATAGGTGTTTATATTTTCGTGCAATTTGGCACCGGAGAAGTAGCGATAGGTGTAATTGGTTGTCCAGGTGGTGGTACCTGTATTTTTCAGTCTCCAGGCAATATCAAACGTATTACCGCCACCCATAACAGTTCCATCAGCCGGACTCTGGTCCACCCAGAGAGCAGCATCAGGGGCTTTGGGTGCAGAAAGTGTTGCAGTTGCAAAACCAGGTAATGTGATAACCGGGTTGACTGTTCCCAAAGGAGGTAACGTCTGCGCCAGGGTGGCAGTTGGTGCCGTTGTATTCGTAGGTGCCGGAGTGAAAGTGGCGGTTGGCAGGGCAGCGGCAGTTCCAGTTAACTGAAAAGCCAGCGTTTGTGCCGCCTGGGTGTAAATCATGTTGATATCCGGGGTTGGTGATGCATTACTGTTGAGACAGGCACTCAATACCAGCATGCCAAGCAGCAATGCCAGTATTATTCTCGAGTCTGCTATTTTTCGACATAAGTCCTCCATCTGGGTGAAAGTATTATCACCCGTTCCATATTCTTGGAATGTTGATTTTTTTAGTTCTAATACATATTTCCGATTTTGGAATAATACCATAGAATAGCTGAATTTTGTCAAGGGGAAGCAGGCGAAGGTAATTTGGAATAGAAACCATATTCACCCCAAAAGGTGAAGTATGAGATTGCACCAGGGAATATTGTGATGGAATGTGTAAAACTTTCTTCGTCGTACTTAATTTCCACCTGGTATTTCCCGGCAGGCAGGTCGCTCAGAACAACATTCTCCTGGTAATAGTCATCGCTATTCGCTGGTGCCCCACCATACGAATACACTGTCCAGTGTTTACCGGTCTCTTCCGAAATTACTGTAACTTCCTGTCCGTACAGTGTATTGCCGTTTCCTTTCATTACTCTTCCCACGAGCACACCCCATCCCTGGGGAGGCGAAAGCCATAATTCTGGATTACGGGAAGAGAAAAAGCTGTTGTTTTCAATGCGGACTTCGAAATGCAAATGAGGGCCTGTTGTTGCACCAGTGGTACCGACCACTCCCAACTGGTCTCCAGTTTCGATTAATTGACCAACCTCAACATCAATTCTCTTTAAGTGTGCATAAACTGTATTTAGGCTGCGTCCTTTGTACCCAAAATCATGGCGGATGACTACTGCCAATCCGTAAGGGTCATCTTCGTCATAGCTGCCTGTATAAAGTCCGTAACCTGCCCAAATAATTTTCCCACCTGCCGCAGCAATCACGGGAGTACCCTCCGGATTGGGCAGGTCTATACCAGTATGGATAATATCCGTCCCATAAAAAACACCCCCATAGCGATAATTTGCCAGCGGCCAGTTAATGTCATCTGCAGCAATGGGTCGTGAAAAATAAAAATGGTCAAAAGGACCCAATGCCCAGGGTACCGGTGATAACGGCGGACGCCAGAGTGAGATGGGCGGAGAGGCTGGAGTGGGAAATGTAAAATGAATGGGTTCTTCATCGATGTGTGAAACTGTTGAAACCAGTGTTGATTGTGTTTCAACAGCAATTGCGGTACCAGCAATCAGAGTGGTTGGTGAAGGTTGCTGGATAACCTCGGTTAATTGGGGAGAAGAACAACCAGTGAACAAAATAATGAACACAATAACTGGCAGAATCCTTCTAACCAAAGTTTTCGTTGATAAGAAATTTGGATGTGTAATTTGATAACCGGGCTTGTTCATCACCAAGTTCTTGTTCATGGTTTGGGAGTGAATGTTGGCTGATTTGTTGCCGTTGCGGTGATGGTGGGTGATGGTTGTGCTGATGGATTTATTGGTGGTTTTACCGTAGGTGAAGGCATTGGAGAAGGAGTGATTGTTACGGTTGCAATGGCTTCGGGAGGATATATTTGTGCCATGGCGGCATGCCAACTTAAGCCATTCGTTAGCACAAATTGATTAAACCTGGCACCGGGAAAGAATGTACGCCAATTGCCTTCAGCCGGCAGCCAACTCCAACCGAATCGTTGTGCCAGAGATGTAAAATCGACCCAGTAACCTGAAGGAGGATTTATATAGCTTCCACCTTGTTCATATGCAACAGTATCTCCAGAATAACGCGAAGTAAAATCCCATACTCTGCCGGCGAGAGGTGAACCCTGTGAACCATCCTGGTAGCGGGCTTTAATAAATACCCGCCAGTAGGCAAGACCGTATTGCATTTCTGGTTGAACTACCAACCAACCTGCATACATGCTGACTGGATTGACTGCAATTGCCCTGCCTGTCAGTAACCAATCCTGGGGAAGACCTGGAGAAAGTGGTTGAGTCAAAGGCAGGTAAGCATTTTCAAGACTGGCAAGAAAATCCCAGCCTGCAATCTGCCCGGTGGCGACCTGTAATGCTGAAAATGCCTCATTTACATCATCATGCAGCATTGGATAGGGTGCTTCAATATTATTTAATGGGATAATTGCAGACCTGCCAGCTGGGGGAAGCGGGCTTGCCTCCACAACTACCTGCCAGAGTGGAACTTGTTGAGCAGCTGTATACCCGCTTTTTGGATCCGCGAGCATCTCAGGAATCACTCCTTTTGCCCACACAATTCCCCTGACCTCACCCCAAAGTGGAACTGCCTGTAACTTAATTTTTAAATCGCTGGCAGCATAAGCAACCAGGTAGTTCTCATTAGGTGTTTGCAGTACTCCACCCAATATCGTCGAATCCATATTCCAGAATGGTAAACTTCCATCTCCACTCTGGCGGGGTAAAGAGTCTAAATCGGATTGCCATAATGTTGTGGTATTGCCATTGGTCATAGCCCAGGCAATTAGGCTGCCGTCAGGAGACCAGACTGGATTGGTTTCATATTCATCCGGAGTCTGGGTGAGATTGGTATAGCGATTTTCTGTTTGGTCAAGTGAAGCCAGCCATATATCTTCGTTGCCCGACCGGGTAGAAACGAATGCCACTGTACGACCTTTGGGAGACCAGGTTGGAGCAAAATCTGAAGCAGGGTCGTCTGTAAGCCGTAATACGGGCTGCTTCTGGTCGGTAGTAGATTGCACGAAAATATCAAGGTTTTCATCCACATAGCTCTCATAAGCAATCCACTGACCATCCGGGGACCAGGTTGGATGACTGTCAAATGCAGGAGTATCGGTAAGCCGGGTTAATTCCGCACTAACCAGGTCCAGAATATAAATATCCCAATAACCATTGCGCCGCGATGCATAAGCCAGTTTTGTGCCATCAGGACTGAGTGAAGGATAACAATCATCCCATTCATCATTGGTCAGTCGGGTGAAGGGCAAATACTTTGGATGAAAGGCAAACAGATGAAAATAGAGTCCATCTGCCATTGAGAAGATAAAGACCCCATCAGTAGACAGGTTTTGAAATAACTCACCAGGTGAATAAGTACTTTCAACAGGTAATGGCGTGGTGACTACTCCTGGGAGAACCTCGGTCTGGCTCTCAACTGCTATTTGAGTTGCGGTTGATGCAGCAGAATTTTCAATATTATTAGAGCGCATAGCCATCCATACTAAGTTGGCGATAAGCAGAATAACCATGCCAATTAATAAATATCGAACAGGAAAACGCTTAATTATTTTCATCGTTATATAGAATCATGGCTGCCCGGACTTCAGTATTATTTCCGGATCAACCAGTTGATATATTCCACTTATCCTCCAGATGCAATAGTTATACCTTTCCATCTCGGAGGAGTCATTTAAATAATGCGCCATTTCGTCAAATCGAAATCCAGAGGGTCCAATACGGGTTTCAAAGTGCAGGTGAGCATTACTGGAGTCTCCCGAATTTCCAACATTCCCAAGATTAGCGCCACAGGTTACATGGATCTCCAGGATTTATTGTAACCGGGTTAAGCAGGTGGGCATAAACGAGATAAAGCGAACGGGGAGTATCGTTACTCTGGACAGGCATTACCGGGCAAGTCAGGGAAGATTGTGTCAGGTCTGCAATGGGTTGCTGGGGTAAGGCTTCCAGGGAGGTTCGAAGTTCAGGCTGCAGTTGGTCCAGTGGAGTTTCAACCATCACCATGTAGCCATACGGAAAACGGTTATTAACCACTCCGGCTACGGTTCCGTTCAGTACGCTGTTTACTCCCAAACCTTCAATCGTATCCCAATCGCCATAAGACCAGAATGAATAATCAATTCCATGATGACCCAAATCTTCACCAACCCGAGGTGTTTTCACCGGGTTAGTTTTTATTTCTTGCAAGGTCTCTAAAGTAAATCCCTCCAAGGGTGAACAGACAGGACTGACGGTTGCAACTTCTGGTTGAGGGGTGACTGATATTGGAGTACTCGTTTCCAACGCAGTTGGGACAACAACAATAGACGTAGGAATTATTGCAGATTTGGTTGGTTCGGACACTGGTGTATTCGCTTGTGCATTCTGACAAGCGCAAATTCCAAGCAATACAATCACGGAAAAGTATTGGATTTTCCGAATTGACCTTGTTTCAAGGAAAAGAACGGATTGAGAAAATTGTTTCCAGGATTTCATCTTGAAGGTGTTGGATCAAAAGCATCAGATGATGCGCCGGCTCTCCATATAAAAGCGTTTTTCCAACGCTTCTCCCATTGAAAAAGTTTTACGAGGTAAAACTCCATCGATAATTACCGTTTTGAATAACTCTGATTTGCGAATTGCGGGAACCAGAAAACCTGCACAATCCTCCTTACACCCGAGGTCACGCAGAACATCACCGCCATGGACGTAATCAATATGGTCCACCCCGCCATTTTTAATCCAATTATCCAAAAAGACCTGTAATGTTCCAACAGGCAGGTTTTGCGATGGATTAAGAAATGTCAACAGATAGAATAAATCATTGAAAACCAGTCCAATATGTTGAGAGTTATTCTCTTGTGCCTGAACTAGAGTGGCGAGTGTTTCATACGAATTTATTTTTTCAATGGTGATATTCTCACCAAATTCTCGCTGCAAAACCTCCAATACAGGTTGTTTAACCCCAAACAAGACCCGATGTATCGGCTCAAATTCAAGGGCATTGTCATGTAAATTCTCGATTTCAACCAGAGCATATCGTGCAGGATGATTCATGCCAACCTGGGATTTGATTTTCTCCCAGATTGATTTTGCTGTCGCAAGCGAGTGATTCCCATCGCCCACAGCAAATAAAAGGATACCTTTATCCGTGCTTACGCCGTATCGTTCTGCAAAAGCATTGGGATCGGTTAATTTTTCGAGGGCACGCACGACACTCTGCTCAAGGTCAGGATCGCTGATTGCATACCCGGTCAGGTGTCCACTACCAAACATCAGGTCAAAGTCATACAGTTTTTTTAACCTGGAGCGGTATTCCAACAAAGGTTCGATAACCGTACAATTGGGGTCATCAATGAGAACCAAAATATGGGGAACCTCCAATGGTGCTCCTTCCCGAATTTTCATACGGGGTGGGAGTCTGTCCAGAATGGTGCCTTCAGTTGCCCGAATTAGAGATTGGGAACCCGGGTTGAAATCATACCGTTCCAGGTCCAAAGCCAGCATCAAGCCTTTTCGAGTATGTCCATGCACAGTTCTTTCAATCAGCACAAATCCATCATGTGTTGTAAATACGCCGGATTCCAGGTAGCGCTGCATTGTTTGTTGTGTCTTTAGTATTCGAGCAGGTTCATCGGACCTTCCAAGATAAACTTCAGGCAAAATCATGTGCAGGGTGGAACAGGAGTCACCCACAAGTGATTCCACCTGTTTCCAGTACTCCGGCTGTGATGTGAACTGGTCACACGCAATCACCGCCCAGGTATGTGGATCGATTTGTTGTCCGGGTAGCAGAATCTTTGCGCTTTGAACACCAATCGAATGATAGGATTTCATGAAAAGTCCTTTGAAGTGAGGAATGTAGTTTATATTGTACCAAAAAGAAAAATGGGTGCAGGAAACACGCTGCACCCATTTATTTACACAGAGTTATTTACATTCCAATCATGTAAGCCAGACCCAAAGTACCTGGACCCGTGTGTGAACCAACGACCGGGCTGATATCCACAAAAACAGTTTCAACTATTTTGCTGGTATCCATTCTTTTACGGATTTTCTCGTTGAGAATTTCAGCCTCATTCCTGGTTTTTGCCAGCAAGTAGGCAATGCGGATTGGATAATTATCCTGGGCGCGTTCAATGAAGATATCAGCCAATCGATCGAGAGCCTTGGAAAAAGTCCTCACTCGTTCAACAGCCTCAATTTTTCCGTCACGAAGCTCCAAAATTGGTTTAAGATTCAGTGCTGTTCCCAAGAAGGCAGAAGCAGAGTTGATTCGTCCACCGCGATGCAGATATTCCAGGGTACTGACCGTGAAAATGGCTCCAGATTTTTGGCGTGCCTGCTCAGCGAGAACTTTGCATTCCTCCAAACTGGCACCTCCTGCTGCTGCCCGGGCAACGGTCAGAACCGGGAATCCCAAGCCCATGCTGGTAAGAAATGAATCAATCACCTCAATTTTCGCATCTGGAAAATCAAGGCGTGCTTGTACGGCTGAGTTAAATGTTCCTGATATTCCTGAAGATATTACCAAACAAAGGATTTCATACCCTTCGGAGAGCAATTCGGAAAATTGTGTTTTAAATTCCTCAGGTGAGGGTTGTGATGTGGTTGGTACCACTTTGCTCTCTTTTTGAAGAGTATAAAATGCATCTGGCTGGATGGTTACGCCATCATAAAATACTTCTTTTTCGATAATCACATGCAAAGGGACAGTATAAATTGGCAGCCCTTTTTGCATTTCTGCAGGAATGTAGGCGGTGCTGTCTGTTACTATTGCAACTTTTCCCATTGTTTCCTCTCTCACATCTAAATACCAGTAGGGTTATTTATAAACAACCTTATTGTAACCTACCCAAATTATATATCCAAGTCAACCAAATAAAAACAGGGAATGGTTTTTCACCATTCCCTGTTTGAGAATTCGTTATTTCTATAATCCAATCATGTAAGCAATCCCGACAGTTCCAGGACCAGTATGTGTTCCAATAGTTGGGCTGACTTCAGCCAGAACTGCTTCGCTTAAATGTTCTTTTGGGACACGCTGCCGAATTTTTTCCATTAACAATGCCGCTTCCTGGGGAGCTTTTGCGTGCAGGCAACCAACTCGGACTGGATTTTGACCATTAACCCGTTCCATGAAAATATCCAACAGCCGATCAGTCGCCTTGGAGAGAGTACGGACACGTTCGATTGGTTCAATTTTCCCTTCGCGTAATTCAAGAACGGGTTTTAAATCGAGCGCTGTGCCTAAAAATGCTGCTGCACCACCAATCCGGCCACCTCGATGCAGGTATTCGAGAGTGCTGACAGTGAATAATGCACCGGTCTTTTGGCGGGCGACTTCTGCGAGTGATTTGCATTCCTGAAGGCTGGCTCCCTGAACCGCTGCCCGGGCAACCGTGAGAACCTGGTATCCCAAACCCATGCTGGTGGACAGCGAATCGACAAGCTCAATTGGTGCCCCCGGGAATTCTAATAACGCCTGTTCGGCAGAATCCAACGTACCAGAAAGTTTGGAGGAAATTACAATATTCAGGATTTCGTACCCTTCATCCAGTAACTGCAGGAAGAGCTTTTTGAATGATTCCGGTGTGGCTTGTGATGTAGAGGGATTGATCTTGGATTGCTGAAGTCGGGTATAAAATTCATCCGGCTTTATAGTGATTCCGTCATGGTAAACCTCGTCACCGAAAATGACCTGCAGAGGTGCAACAGAAACAGGTAAACCACGCAGCATTTCTGCTGGAATATAGGCAGTACTATCTGTAATAATAGCAACTTTACTCATGGATATTTTCTCCTTTTAGACCGTATAACCCGCAATGGTTGAATTAGTTACAGGGTGGTTGAAAATGAAATGGTGACCAAAATTGCTGTGGTTCGATTTTCTCTTGACCAGCCGCTTCATGTCGACTAAAATGAACTGCTATTTATACCCCAAGGGTATATTTATCGCGTTTTGTTTCAGGATGAGTATGTTTGAGAATCTTTCAGGGCGATTAAATACCATTTTTCAAAATCTGCGAAGGCGCGGAAAATTAAGCGACGCAGATGTAGATGCATCTTTACGCGAGGTGCGGCTTGCCCTATTGGAAGCGGATGTACATTACAGCGTCGTGAAGGATTTTCTCAGCAGGGTGCGTGAACGGGCTATTGGATTTGAAGTATCTAAAGCGCTCAATCCTGCCCAGCAGGTGATAAAGATTGTTCACGAAGAATTAATTGCCACGCTGGGTGAACCCGGCAAATTGAATCTTGCGGGTGCGAAGCCCCATTTAATTATGCTGGTTGGTTTGCAAGGTTCAGGTAAAACTACGGCTGCCGCAAAACTAGCTCGCCTATTGCGTTCCCAGGGGGAACGGGTAATGCTGGTTGCAGCGGACCCTTATCGTCCAGCGGCAGTGAAACAATTGCAGACACTCGGCGAACGGGTTGGTGCGCCTGTCATATTTGAGCAGGGAGTAAAACCTCCAGACCTCGTAAAACGAGCCTTTGAACAGGGTCAAAAAGGTGGTTATACAATCGTAATTGCAGATACCGCCGGCCGTTCACAGCTTGACCAGGAATTGATGGATGAACTGACATCGATTGGGAAAAAATCACCGATTGCTGAAACATTGTTGGTGGTTGATGCAATGATTGGACAGGCTGCTTTGCAAGTGGCGGAAGGTTTCAAGCAGGCAGTATCCATCAGTGGACTGATTTTCTCCAAGATGGACGGTGATGCCCGGGGTGGGGCAGCAATTTCTGTCAGGCAGGTCACCGGGGTACCGATCAAGTTCATTGGGACTGGTGAAGGTATTGATGCTTTGGAGGTTTATGAACCATCCCGCCTGGCTTCCCGCATTTTGGGGATGGGAGATGTACTTGGGCTGATTGAAAAAGCAGAATCAGCGTTTGACGATGAAGAATCCCGTCTACAAGCTGGGAAGATGGTTAGTGGTAAATTCTCCCTGGAGGATTTTGCCAACCAGCTGCGACAGGTAAAGAAGATGGGTCCACTCTCGCAAATTTTGGAAATGTTACCTGGCAGCATGGGTCAGGCAGCCAAAATGGTTGATCCAAAGGATGCAGAGAATCAACTTAAGAAAACTGAAGCAATCATTAACTCCATGACCGTGCAAGAAAGACGAAATCCGGATATACTTAATGCTAATCGCCGCAGGCGAATAGCACGTGGCAGCGGCATGGAAGTACAGGATGTCAACCGTTTGATGAAGCAATTTCGCGACGTGCAACGGATGATGAAAACACTACAAACATCAGGCGGCAAAGGTTTATCCCGCTTGTTTGGGTAAGATCTCAGGACAGGAAGAAGCGCCCCTTCAGCGCCCTCAACTGACTGAAAAGAGACTTGCTAATTAAATTAATATATATCTACATGAGGAGATAAGTTCGATGGTTCGTATTCGTTTACGCAGGACTGGTTTGAGAAATCAACCCACCTATCGGGTAATGGCAGCAGATATTGAAGCCCCCCGTGATGGTCGATTTTTGGAAATATTGGGTTCATATAATCCACGTACAGAGCCCTTCACGCTTCAGGTTGATGAAGCGCGGGTGTATCATTGGATGAGTGTCGGTGCCCAACCAAGTGAATTGGTTGCCAAACTATTCAAGATTGTTGGTTTGACTGACCGCTATGCTCGTTTCAAAGCAGGCGAGACGCTCGAGTCATTGATGGAAGAATCACGCAAGGCGTTTGAAGACCGCAAGGTAGATAATCGAACACGGCGCGATTAATTCCCATCAAATCCACTGGATGTATAGTACCAACAGGAGTTCTGTCCATCCTCCAGAAAAGGACGGTGCAGTGTGAAAGAACTGATTGAGTATATTGCAACAGCACTTGTTGATGATCCTGCCCGGGTAAGCGTACGGCAAGGCAGGCCAATCGGCAATAAAGTAAACCTGGAATTACAGGTTGCCAAAGACGATATGGGTAGAATTATTGGCAAATCTGGTCGTGTGGTCAATGCAATGCGTGTTTTGCTGCGGGTTGCAGCCGCCAGGGATAACAAACAGGTTGGACTTGATGTAATTGAGGCACGATGACCCGCAAGGTTACTCCTCCGCCAGATGCCCAATCCACCAATAATACAGGCTCGCCCGGTTTGAGCGAGCCTGTATATTTAGAAGTTGGACGCTTAAGGCGTCCTCATGGGCTGCAGGGTGAAACCCTTTTGGAAGTTTTTTCCTATAACCTTGGGTATTTTGAGGTAGGCAAGACAGTATATATTGGGAAATCACATCAGCCGATGGTGGTTGAGTTTGTCAGACCCCATAACCAGATGTTGCTGGTGAGATTCCAGGGAATAACCTCTCCGGAGGAAGCCTCCTATATCACAAACAGCCTGGTCTACATTCCGATGGACCAGTTGGAACCTTTACCTGAAGGAGAATACTACTTCTACCAGTTAATAGGATTGGAAGGATTTACGGAAAAGGGTGAGGAATTAGGGGTATTAACAGAGATTATTCAGACTGGTGCCGTACCGGTCTATGTTGTAACATCTCAGGATGGAACAGAACAATTATTCCCTGCCATTCCTGAAGTCGTAAAGAAAATAGACCTGAAAGCAAATAAAATAGTACTGAAACCGCAAGAGTGGGAATAATTCGACTCATATGGAACGCAAGATTTACTGGGTAGCATTCAACCTGGTGAAAGGCATTGGCGCAGTCAGACTGCGTTCAATTCTTAATTATTTTGGAGACTTGGAAAGCGCCTGGCAGGCACCTGCCCAGGCGCTAATGCAAGCGGGGTTAAGCGAAAAAGTTGCTGGCAGAGTGATAGAAGTTACGAGAGACCAAAGACCTGGGCAAGATAAACAGCTGGATAGAACAGCAGAATATTAAAATTTTCACCTGGGAAGATGAAGACTATCCGGCATTATTGCGTGAGATTGATCAACCCCCTCCAGTTTTATATGTAAAAGGAAGCATTACCCCTGCGGATAACCGTGCAGTTGCCATCGTTGGAACCCGAAAAGTTACTGCCTATGGGAGGCAGGTGACTGAAGAAATCGCTGATTATCTCGGAAGAAATGGGATTACAGTTGTCAGCGGATTGGCACGCGGGATTGATGGTTTGGCGCATCAATCTGCTACTTGATGCTGGGGGAAGAACTTTGGCTGTTTTAGGGTGTGGTGTGGAACAAGTATATCCACCGGAACATAAGAAACTGGCAGAGCGAATAATGGAAAATGGTGCGTTAATCAGCGACTACCCTCCCGGAACGAAACCCGATGCGGCTAATTTTCCACCCCGCAACCGCATTATTTCTGGATTATCCCTTGCAACTGTGGTAATTGAAGCAGGGGAGACCAGCGGTGCATTGATAACTGCCACTTTTGCAGTAGAACAGGGCAGGGAGGTGCTGGCTGTCCCTGGCAGCATTTATGCCGCTCAAAGCAAGGGTACCAACCGTTTAATCGGTCAAGGCGCATTTCCATTTACTGGTATCTCAAGTCTTGAATTCTACTAAATTTAACCCCCAGGAAGAATTCAACCGTAAAACAGCTAGTTAAACCAGACAATGAAATTGAAGCCTGTTTGCTGCAAGTGATGGGTGCTTCCACAACACTTCATATTGATGAAATCGTAACAGCAAGCGGCTTAAGTATTGAAAAAATATCTGCGGCACTAACCATGATGGAATTGAAAGGAATGGTAAATCATGCTGGGGGTATGGTTTATTCATTGAGAGAAAAGGGAGTACTCTATGATGCAGAACCAGATGAATGAGCATTTCTATGCAGTAATCATGGCAGGTGGCGGAGGAACCCGGTTATGGCCGATGTCACGCGGGAATAAACCCAAACAAATGCTGCAGTTAACCACTGCCGGTTCACTTTTTCAGCTGGCTGTTTCACGTTTGAATGGTTTGTTTGAACCTGAAAAAATACTGGTTGTGACGGTTTCTGAGCAGGCTGCTGCATTGCAAAAACAAGCACCTCAAATCCCGATTGAAAATTATTTAATCGAACCCATGCCCAAAGGGACTGCATCAGTTGTTGGTTTTGCTGCAATTGCAATTCAAAACCGTGATCCGAATGGCGTGATGGCAGTTTTAACTGCCGATCATTTTATTGAAAATGTGCCTAATTTTCAACAATGTCTGAATGCAGCATATAGAGCAGCTCAAGACGGTTACTTGGTTACCCTGGGTATTCCTCCAACATTTCCAGCAACCGGATACGGTTATGTGCAGCGGGGCAAATTATTAAAAGAAATAAACGGACTTCTCGTTTATGTTGTGCAAGAATTTAAAGAAAAACCCGATCTTGAAAAAGCTAAAGAGTTTATTGACCGTGGTGACCATGATTGGAATTCCGGGATGTTTATATGGAGAGTTGACGCTATTTTAAGTGAATTTGCCAGGCAAATGCCAACCTTGTCTGATCAACTTCGACGAATTGATTCTGCCTGGAATACGTTGGATCGTGAATCCATTATCAACACTGAATGGCCGCAAATAATACCCCAGACGATAGATTATGGGATCATGGAGAAAGCAGAACATGTTGCAGTTATCCCTGCCCCAGACCTTGCCTGGAGTGATGTAGGGAGTTGGGAATCACTTTTTGATGTTTTGCCGGGTGATGAAAATGGGAATATCCTGTTACAAGGAAAACAAATTAATCTGGACACTTCACAAACTGTGATATATTCAGAAAATGTAGACCGCCTGGTGGTTACAATCGGTCTTAAAGATATGATCATTGTTGATACTGCAGATGCCCTGTTGGTGTGCAATCGTAAAGATGCACAGCAGGTGCGAAAGATTGTTCAAATCCTCAAAGATCGGGGAGAAAACCGGTATTTATAGGAGCGAAACTTTGGAAATTCAATGCATGAAGTGCAAAACAAAACGCGAAATTCCTGATACTGAACCGGGATTTAATGCCAGAGGCACGCCAATCACACGCGGTATTTGTCCTGTCTGCAAGTCCAAAGTGATTCGAATTGGACGGACTGCCGCACATGAAACCTTGCCGCCTCCCGAGAAGAAAGTAAAGAGCAAGGGAAGGAAAGCTGGTGATTGTGGAAAGCCCTGCAAAAGCCAAAACCGTGGGGCGCTTTTTAGGAAAAGGATACACTGTCAGGGCATCAGTGGGGCATGTGCGAGATTTATTACGCTCTGAACTTATCGATTGATGTCGAAAACAATTTTACGCCACGCTATCGCGTACCCAACGAAAAACGACCCGTGGTAAAAGAACTTAAACTGCTTGCCAAACAGGCTGAAAATGTGTACCTGGCAACCGACCCTGACCGGGAAGGTGAAGCGATTGCCTGGCACCTGTTGGAAGCAGCAGAAATCAGCCCTGCGATTACGCAGCGGGTGGTTTTTCATGAAATTACCCAGCATGCGATTGAAGAGGCATTTTCTCAACCTCGAAAAATCAACATGGATCTGGTAAACGCACAACAAGCCCGCCGGCTGCTGGATCGATTGGTAGGGTACAGCATCAGTCCCATATTATGGGAAAAAGTTCGCAGCCGGTTATCAGCCGGCAGGGTGCAATCTGTGGCTTTGCGATTAATCGTCGAACGCGAACGGGAAATTGATGCTTTTATCCCGACTGAATACTGGTCGATTGAAGCAGAATTGCAGCCGGAAGGCAGCAAGTCAAAATACATTACCAAACTGGCGCGTGTGGATGATGTTGAACCTGAATTGCCCACCCAGGGTGTTGTCGAAGGCATCTTAAGTGACCTGGAGAAGGCTGCATTTAAGGTCGACAAAATAAAGCGCAGTGAACGTCGCAGGAAACCATCGGGACCATTTATTACCAGTACCCTGCAGCAGGAAGCATCCCGGAAATTAGGTTATACTGCCCGCCGCACAATGGCATTGGCACAACAGTTATATGAGGGTATTGATGTAGGTGAGGGCGGAACAGCCGGTTTGATTACCTACATGCGTACTGACTCCACCAATATTGCCGAAGTAGCCCAAAATGAAGCAAGACAATATATCCTGAATGTGCACGGGAAAAGTTTCTTACCTGATGTACCTCCACAATATCGTACCCGGGCTGCGGTAGCCCAGGAAGCCCATGAGGCAATCCGTCCAACATCCGTTTTTCGGACTCCAGATAAGGTAAAAGCTTTCCTGGCTCCCGATCAATTTAAGGTTTATCAAATTATCTGGCAGCGTTTTGTTGCCAGCCAGATGGAAGCGGCGGTATTTGATACCATCTCGGTTGAAGTTATTGGAAAAACACCGGAACACAGCTATTTATTGAGAGCTTCAGGATCAACGCTAAAATTCCCCGGATATTTGATAGTATATGAAGAAGCAAAGGATGAAGATATAAAGAGCGAAGACGGGGATAACGTGCGTATTCCGGCTGAACTGGAAGAAGGTCAGGTCCAAAAACTGGTTCGCCTAATACCTGAACAGCATTTTACCCAACCTCCACCAAGATATACCGAAGCATCCCTGGTACAGATTTTGGAGGAATTTGGAATTGGGCGCCCATCTACTTACGCACCCATTTTGTCAATCATTCAAAACCGGGGCTATGTAACCCGGGACGGGAAGCGTCTTACACCGACTGACATTGGAATCCAGGTTTCTGACCTGGTAGTCGAATATTTCTCTGATGTGATAAATGTCCACTTTACAGCCCAGATGGAGAATGACCTGGATAAAATTGCCAATGGGAATGAAGAATGGGTGGATACGGTCAGATCCTTCTATACCACATTTGAACCGCAGTTGAAACACGCCCAATCAGAAATGCCGGAACAAAAAGCAGAGCTGGAAAAGGTTGGCAAGCCATGTCCCGAATGTGGTCTTGGACCTGGTCATTCGATGGGGCAGGTATGGGAAATTTGTATCCTGCAGCGGTTTTCCGGCTTGCCGGCATACAGAAGCCTATCTTGAAAAAATCGGGGTACCCTGTCCAAAAGATGGTGGAGGGATTGTTTTACGAAAAACCAAGAGAGGTCGAATTTTCTACGGCTGCGAAAATTATCCTGCATGTGATTTCACCTCATGGAAAGAACCTGTTAAACATGCCTGTCCCTCATGCAAAGGACTGCTGGTAGTATTGAATAAGCGGGAATATCAATGCTTGGAGTGTGAATCCACTTTCCTGCAGGGCGAGTTTAGCGATGAAGTGGAAGTAGCGGCATAAACCTTGCATCTACAATTTACTGACAGCGTGCGTTGTAATTGCGATATACGGATTTCTGCTCTACAATATGAATAACTGCTGAAATTGCCGGCACCAACACGAAGCGCTGGTGGAGGAATGTAAGATGGACAGAATACTTGAGTATCTAAAGCGACCTCTCATTACTGGAATCGTCGGACTTGTTATTGGATTATTTTTGGGACTGGTTGTATTGGGTTGGTGGCTATTCCCGGTGCATTGGGTAAACGGAAGTCCGGCGGACCTCCACGAAACCTTTCAAAAGGATTATTTGCGGAGTGCCATCTATTCTTATGCAACCGACAAGGATAAGGCACTTGCCCAACAGCGCTGGGAAAATCTGGGTACTGATGCAGATGCCATTCTGAATGAGTTGTTGATGGATCAGAGCATCAATGCACAGACAATTGCAGATTATTTAACCGTCATTGAAGAGAGTCCCGCAGTGGTGGCAACTCCCATGCCGGGAGAAACACAACCTCCAATTGAACAGATTATCACCCCTGAACCAGAAAAGAAGCCGGTTTCAACCGCAGTTCTTTTATCTTTGTTATGTATTGTTTTATTGGCGATTGGTGGAGCCCTGGTGTACGTCCTGTTTATTCGTAAACGCAAGATGGCAGCAGAGGAATATGAACCTCCACAAAGAGTGGAACGACCAATGAGGCAGCCGGCAGCCGCACCTGCCCGGGTGACCAGTCAGCCTGCACCAGTTATCCAGGAACCTGAAGAACAGGATGCACCCGTAGCACAGTTTATGACCACTTACATGCTGGGTGATGACCTGTATGACGATTCATTCAGTATCGATTCTCCAACCGGTGAATTTCTGGGTGAATGTGGTGTAGGAATCTCTGAAACAATTGGTGTGGGCGATCCAAAGAAAGTCACTGCATTCGAGGTCTGGCTGTTTGACAAGAATGACATCCAAACTGTAACCAAGGTGGTTATGAGCGAACATGCCTGGAATGATGTCACCATCAGCCAGCGACTGGCAACCAAAGGTGAACCTTTGCTGATGGATCCAGGGAAACACATTGTTCTCGAAACTGCCAGCCTTATCCTGGAAGCCAGGGTTGTGGATATGGCGTATGGCCAGGGTGCTTTACCTGCCCACAGTTTCTTCGAGAGACTGACGCTGGAACTGGCAGTCTGGCAAAAATAACCAATTATAATAAAAGTGCCCCTCAACCGAGGGGCACTTTTTTGTTCTAAAGAAGGTTGACGCTAATCGATTTTAGAATTTTAAAGTAAATGTCGCCACCAGGGGTGCTCACAGCAACAACATCTCCAATTTTGTGTCCCATGAGGGATTTTCCAATAGGGGATTCATGCGAGATGCGTCCATTGGCAGGGTCGGCTTCTTTTGGTCCAACCATGTAATACGTTTCTTCCGGAAAGTCTTCCTCTTGAATGGTTACTGTATTCCCAACACCGATTGTATCGTTGGTAATATGCATGTCATCGATTAATACCGCATCCATCATGATACTTTCCAGCTCCTGGATTCTGCCTTCCAGAAAACCCTGGTCTTCCTTGGCTTTTGAGTAATCTGCATTTTCCGACAGGTCCCCTTGCTGGATGGCAAAACGAAGCCGTTTGGCAAGTTCTTCACGTGCTGAACCCTTCAGTTGGATCAACTCAGCCTTAATTTTTTCTGCTCCCTCACGGGTAAGATAGTGTTTCTCGTTAGTCATGCTCTACTCAATTTCCTTAAGGTTCTCGTATTTTGGTAAAAAATTGTACCATGCATTAGGGGAGCGTCATCGGGTCGAATAATTTTTGATGTTCTTCAATTGCAAAACGGTCTGTCATCCCTGCAATATAATCGCAAATGGTTCGTTCCAATCCCCGCTCATCTATGTGTTGTTGAATGTGATTGGGTAGAATGGATGGTTCGGATTGATAAGCGTTGAACAGGTCGGTGATGATGCGTTCCGCCTTAACAGCCATGCGGACTACCCGGTAATACCGATAAAGTTTTGCATACAAGAAATCCTTTAAATTGGCGGTTGCGTGTATGCAATTCCTCCGAAAATCCGATAACATTATGATCCAGTTTTTGTAATTCCAAACCTGATTTCACCCGGCTTTTCCGAAGGTTTTCTGCAGTAGTGTGAACCAGATCTGATACTTCCATTCCAATCAGGTCCCGGATGATTTGATGACGGGTTAAATCCTCAAGCGTACATTCCTGGATGACTTTGTGATTCGTCAATACACCCCAGAGCTCAATTTCTTCCAGCATCTGGGGGGTAATCATTCCAGAACGCAAACCATCGTCGAGGTCGTGCGCGGTATAAGCCAGTTCATCTGCAGCATTGGATATCTGTGCTTCAAGGTGACCACGCAATTCAGGATTGAACTCACGGGCATCCGAAATGTCATATTCGGTTTCGTGTTTTACAATACCCTCCAACACCTCCCAGGATAAATTCAATCCAGGAAAATCAGGATACCGATTTTCAAGTTGGGTCACAATGCGCAAGGAATGTTTGTTATGGTCAAATCCGCCATAATCTTTCATCAAACGTGCAAGCGTAATTTCGCCAGAATGTCCAAATGCCGGATGCCCCAGGTCATGCGCCAGGCAGATTGCTTCTGTCAGGTCTTCATTTGCACCCAGGGCACGCGCAACCGTTCTTCCAATTTGGGTTACTTCGAGTGTATGAGTAAGGCGGGTGCGGTAATAATCACCTTCATAGGTAATGAAAACCTGGGTTTTATGCTCCAGGCGGCGAAAGGCGGTGGTATGTAAAATACGGTCGCGGTCACGCTGAAAACAAGTGCGATAATCCGGTTCTTTATCCGGATGTAATCGTCCGTGAGTGTTCTTGCATAATGTGGCGTAAGGTGCCAGATTTTTCTCTTCCATGATTTCAAGTTGCTGTCGGGTAAACATAAATACCTCCTAAGCGTGAATCCAGGTACCGGTCTGGGGAGTATAAAGAAGTGCCTGTTCGATTGAGCCTGGATTTATACCTGGAAAAATCCAGGTATCCAATCCAGGAAGTGTCGAAACTAAGGAAACAAGATTATCCACCTTGGTTGCCATTCCACCAGTCACATCCATTGCAGCCGATTGGGTAATCTGCTCTCGAATGGCAGGGTAGGTGACCGGGGAAATTTCCGAAATGAGATGTGTATTTATTGGATAATCCGAAAATACTCCGGTTCAATTCCAGCTATCAGGATTTTCTGCTGGTGAAAAAATTTGTGCCAGGTGGTAGAACAACTCTTCAGTTGATAGAATAGTCCCACCCAGAACCTGGTCAAATATAACGTCACCATAAACAACAGGAATTAAACCAGCAGATAAGGCTTTCTGTATGGGAGTAGTGTCCCATTGGGTTACAAAACCATTATTTGTGATGATTGCAGAAGAAGGGGATATTGCAATTACTGGCAATCCTGCCTGTGCCAGATAATGAATCACAATTTGATTTAGCGTGCGTGCTTCCACCCAAACTTTCGAAAACCCCCTCCATTCTTCAACCGTTGAAACCCCATTGCGAGTACCGTATAATTTTGCCGGGACATGACCAAAAGAACCGGATCCATGCCCAAGTAATAAGGATAATTCGGGATTATTTTTCATCGCAGATGCAATTTCTTTTGCAATTCCAGCAATTCTTCAGGAAGGGCTGTGGATGGATTATTTTTTTCAGTTATTAGCGAACCGCCAAGCTTCAAAAAGGTGAGCATCAGTTTGGCCCCTTTTTAGTTTGGTTTACCCATGTGGTGAAAACCTGGGTGGCACCTGCTTCAGTCAGGGCTTTTTGTACGAATCCCTTATTTTCTTCTTTTACCAGGGCAATCATGTTCCCACCACCACCGCCACCAGATAATTTTGCGCCTAATGCACCAGCCTGTTGGGCAGTGCTAACCAGGTTGTCCAGTTGGGGAGTTGATACGCCCAATTCTCGTAAAATGACATGACTTTGATTAAAAATTGGACCGAGTTTTTCCGGATGACCTGATTCAAGATAAGTTCGACCAAGAATTACTCCTTCACCAAGCTGTTGAAACCGCGCATCTGTTGCTTTTGGCTCCAATTCATACAGCCTGCGTACTGCACTGACTGTTTCAATTGTTTTACCGGGGCTGCCACTATTTGCAATCAGGAGCAGAAATCCCGTGGGCAGGTCTCAAAAAGATTGGCGTGTTGATTCACACGTAAAGTAAATTGTGTCTACGTTTGCAATGACACAATGTCATTTTCGGAAGGTGTGCCATGATAGGCTTTTTCAGCTTCGAATGCCATATCTGAAATTTGATGGTTATTCAACTGAATACCAAGAACAGCGCAAGCGCACGCAATACAGCGACGGAGACTGCCAGCTCCAGACACCATGCCTGAAAGCAACCTGGAATTGTAGATGAAATTGTTATCTGCATCGCTGGTAAATGGGGAAATCCCTGCGGTTTTCCAAAAGCCGGAATTATGGCGCGAGAAGCATGGTCTTGAGAAAGTTCCGAAAGATTTATGTGCAGGTTTTCTTGTTTTGAGATGATTTTCTACTAGACTCGATTTACCGGGAGGTTTTGCCAAGATGGCTGCCCTGGCGCGGACTTCAGGATACCGGAACTGCAATTGCCGGCTGATTGTACACATCCGCATGTCACCCAGGAGAATAATTTTTGCAGGAGCAGATGCACTTACAGCAGGCATGCGATTTAACCAAATAGAAATGATTAATATTTTCCAGACCAAACAATAGAATGGTGATTTGTAATCGGGCGTCACGTGAAAGAAGTTCCTCAGGTGCACCACCTTCTCCTTTTATCTGGATAAGATACAGGTTACCGGAAAATGCCATATGGAACAATCGAATTGTCAGCATCATGGTGTGGCTTTCGGCAACTTTGTGCCGAAAAAGTATACAGGCTATATGCCAGAACGGTCAGAACTGGATACAACCATACTAAACTCGTTCCAGAAAGGGATTGAATCTCCATCTAAACCTCTGCGGTGACTGCTTGCCTTCGTCGGTTAGCAGGCTAATCTCGGCTCTGCGCTTCCCAAACCCGATATAAAGTGCTAGCAATGTACGACGTAAAGCCAGGGTGAAAAACGCTGCACATCAATCAGGTGACGTTCCTGCACCTACTCTGTAAACAAAACTACAGCTGCAATGATCGAGACATCAATCAGCGGAACATGTTTGAAAGTACATGGAATATGAAAAGGTTACACCAGGAAATACGTTCCTGCGATTACTTCAAAATACCCGGTGAGAGCAATTGTACGCGGCAGGGAAGCAGATGACAAGAATCAGCGATTGATGCGATTATTCCGCTGCAGATATGGATAATTTTCCTGAAGCAATCGGTCGGAATTTCTTGGTGACGGTCTGGCGATCGGATTGGATATCCTTGACATCATTGATGAGATAACGCTGCCGAGAAATCAGGCAAGAATAATCTGTGATTGAGCGAAGCAAGGCTTCGAAATCGGTTAATCGACCATCGAAAATCACTGCAGCCATTAACAAGTTTTTTGGCCATTGACGGGGACGCATGGATTTTAGGGACTGTGCTTTTAACATGGAATCTTTAATCCCACAAATAATTTTGATTTACACATTAAATATATCATATTCAGGAATTCGAGATTGTTTTGCCATTCTCCAGTCTGCCATGATGTAAAATGAAGTCATGCATAAAGAGCGGTTGGATATCCTGGTTGCCGAGCGGGGATTGGCTGAAAGCCGCAGCCTTGCCCCAACGCCTGATCATGGCTGGTCAGGTGCTGGTAAACGGTGAGATGGCGGTGAAACCATCTGAAAAAGTAAACCCAGATGTAGAAATTAAATTTGAGGAAAATGCCCGGTTTATATCGCGGCGGGGAATAAAAACTGGATGCAGCCCTGATTCCTTTTGGATTGAACAACCTTTAAGGACGTAGTATGTGCAGATGTGGGAGCATCTGCAGGTGGATTTGCGACCGTTTGTTGCAAAGAGGAGCAGCCAGAGTATATGCAATAGATGTTGGTTATGGTCAATTGCACTGGACCTTGCGAAATAATCCAAAAATAGTTGTGATGGAACGTACCAATGCGCGTTACATTGAGAAACTGGAT
>CAWCAN010000008.1:0-21007 GCA_963793615.1 uncultured Chloroflexia bacterium | reverse complement strand
GAAAGCACCTGCCACGGCATATCGGTTTCAGCTTGCTTCCAAAAAACCTTTTGCCTTTGCAGGATTGTGGGATGAATGGAATAAATCCGGTACGGAAATTCAATCCTGTACCATCATAACATGTGAAGCAAATTCTCTAATCCAACCATATCATGACCGCATGCCGGTAATTTTAGAAAAAAAGGAGTATCAAGAATGGCTGCTCGGTGGTGACATTCCAAAAATTCAAAAAATGCTTGTGCCATATCCTTCAGATTTGATGCAAGCACTACCCGTTGGAATTTCTGGAAGTACTTCACAACACTCTTTATTGGATTGATCAGGTTGGGAGGACAAGCAGACAAGGATAAAATTCTTGCAGTCCAATTATGGGTATGATACAATCTGTGTCCTATGGTGCCAGTAGCTCAACGGCAGAGCGCCACACTGTGGATGTGGATGTTGAGGGTTCGAAACCCTTCTGGCACCCTCAAAAAAACCGCTTCGAAGGAAGCGGTTTTTTTATCATAGAGGATTCTGTTTTATTCTAATAAACTCAAATTACCCGGGCAGAATGACCGGGCAATCAATCCTGCAGAATACTGCAATAAAAATCACGAAAATCAGTCTCGTTTTGAGATGGTTTGCCATTCTCAATCTCAACAGTAGAAGATTTGAGGCGGGATATCTCAGCACACAAGGCAGAGACCTGCTCTGGTGATTTTTTTATACGGGCAGCAATCATACCTGCTTCATCCAGCTGACCCAGCCGGTAGCGAGCCTCTAAAAATGGCAGCCACTCCACTAAACTGGATGGTTCGAGATGGGTAGATTCAATCTCGTTTTGTAACTTGATAATCTTCGCCCAGTCGCCATTTTGACGAGCCAGACTGGCTTTTTGATAGTAATAGCACCATCCATGCACCGGTTCGTGTCCGAAAATGGAAGCGATTGGTTGTTTTGTTTCACCCTGGGTTATCACCTGGTTAATGTTTGAAAACTGCCCAGCTGCTGCAACGAGCGGGGTATCCAGGGGCGACAATTCGAGGTTGGAACTGTCCAGCAATCGCATGCAGGATGTGGTATCGGGAAAACTTATCACCAGAGCATTCGCATAGTCACGGGTGAAATAAATTGTGCGCATATTGCGTTCATCTTTCAACCCACTTGCTAGTGAGTAATATGTCTCCTGGTTGAGGATATTGGCTTTGATGGTGATGGATGAATTGCCAGTGTTGTATATTAAATTTGCAGGTGCCCAAACTTCGTAATCATCCGCAAATTTATACGGTTCCGGAAGGGCAGCGAAGAGAACAGTATCTTCCTGAAGATCGGGTGCCCGCCAGGTTAGCTGCCACCATAACTGCTTTTGAATATTCCAAAAGTCACGATAATGTGCAGCACTATTTATTTGGGTAAAAATTCCTACAAATATCAATACTGAAATGGCTATTATCCTAGCATGCGGCTTTAGTGCAGCAAAAATGAGTGATACCCAAAAAATTGCCACTCCGATAATTGCTATTAATGTGTAACGGTCAAGGATTGTTTCAAATCGGATATCCCGATTGGCAAGAACAGGTACTAATACGCCTGCTGCGGTTAGTGCAAGACCTACCCAAACAAGTGGTTTCCAGTTGAATGATTTTGTTACACTTCGCTCAAGTCTGCGAAAATAAAAATAGAATAAGGATAGTTCCAACCAGGGCAAGAGAACCTGCAATCACCAGGTCTAAATATTTCGCTCGAAGAATGAGCTTATAGGTGGGAATAAACCAGGCTAAGAGGATTGCTTCAGAAATATCCTTTACCCATTCGAGAAGTAATCGAGAAAGCATTCCACCTGGATCGGACAGGTAGATTTCTTTCAAGGAAGAGATGCTTGTGGCAGCCCGCAGATTGATGAAAATAAATATCCGCCAATATAAGAAAACGGCTAATGCAGCCAGGGAGGGGAGCCAATAGAGCCCAGTTTTGATAATATTCTGCCAAAAAGTTTTCCCATGTTGAGTGAAAACCTGATAAACAAGAACAATTCCCAACACCAGGCAAAAACCAGTCATCCATTCGAACATAAAGAACGCAGCTAATCCAAGTGAAAATGCTGCCAGGAGAGCAAGGACTTTCCATATCACTTTTGTTGCATGAAATGCAAGCAGTGTTGCGCTGATCATCAGGGTACCGCAGGTCATGCCGAAAATTAATGTCTGCATCACGCTGGCAACTGGTTGGGATGTAAAACCGGGATACACACCGAAAATGAGTGCCATGCAGAATGCTGCAGCATTTTGGTTGGGAAGCAATTTGCGCAATCCGACCCAAAAACCCACTGTGGAAATAAACCGCAATGCAAAAATGAGGAAATGCCAACCCAATGGATTTTCACCCAATAGTGAAAAAGCCAGCGCATATTCCATCCCCTGGAAGGGACGATCCAATGATTGCAAGGCAACAATTTTTTGTGCACCGTCGGTAAACCCAGCCCAGGTGACATACCAGTCATCATAATAAAAACCAAGTTGTGCAATAAATGGCAGGTAGGAAATGCCTAAAAGTAAAAGAATTAATCCTAGGAGTAGGAACGGTTCAAACCATGATTGCTGCGATATTTTGTGATAAATTTTCACAAGCATCCCCATTGTTTACGGAACTTCTCTGCCTGAATTATATTATATGCAAAGTGAACTGACCGCAGGGGGTTATTCCAAATCGCTTTGAAATAAAGCGAGCTGAGTAATTCGATGAAATCAACTACCCAATTTTAGAATTCAGGTGGAATAACAATAATGTGATCATCCAATGATTTCTTCCTGGGTGTAATCATACATTGCCCAGGTCACATCGGGATATACCAATTTTTTATCTTCCGCATCAATACGCACCGGGAAACTGTTGCCAGGTGTGCATCGGTAATAATCCAACCAGCGGACTATCCATGTTGCATCCATAATTGAATGTTGGAATCCATTCCCGGAAACTTCCAGTTCCAACTTAACTTTTATCATCCCGCTGCCAATTCTCGATACTCCTGTTGCTTGAATGGTGCGCGTGGATGCCCGGGCTGGAGTTGCCTTTGCAAATCGTTGGCGATGAAGGAACTCGGCAACTTTGTCCTTTTTCTGAACTCGATAATAATTGCGTATCACCCGGATGTATTGAAAAACAATCAATCCGCCAATAATAACGAAAAATATTATCAAACTTACTTTCTGATGCGGCTCCATAGGGGAATCTTACAAAAATCGAACGGTTAAGTCAAGAATTCAAATTGAAAATTTTCTATGAAAGTTGCTGTCAATGTGAAATGGATAAGAATTTAGATGTATATAAAAAGTGAAATTGGACGCTATGGTATAATTTTTACAACTTTTCCAAAATTATGATGATAAAAAACAACTCTACTCTAGCACCCGGAGCGCAATTTGGCCTTCAATCCATTTAACTGGTTGTGGGGATTATTTTCGCTAGATATCGGAATTGACCTCGGAACAGCAAACACCCTGGTTTATGTCCGCGGCAAAGGGATTGTTATCAATGAGCCATCCTGGGTTGCCATTGATAAGCGCACCAAGGAACCCCTTGCAATCGGCAGCCGGGCAAAAGAAATGGCAGGGAGAGCCCCAGCCAATGTAATCGTTATTCGACCCATGCGGGATGGGGTAATTGCCGAGTTTGAAATCACCAAAGCCATGCTGGGGTATTTCATCAGTAAAGCGCATCAACAAACTATTGTCCCCATGCCAAGACCCCGTGTCGTAGTCGGGATTCCTTCCGGAGCAACGGAAGTTGAACGGCGCGCGGTGTATGATGCTGCCATGGCTGCTGATGCACGCCAGGCTTTCCTGATTGAGGAGCCACGCGCGGCTGCCCTGGGTGCAGGTTTACCTGTTTCCGAAATACGCGGCAGCATGATCGTTGATATCGGCGGTGGAACGACCGAAATCGCGGTCATTTCCTGGCGGGGAATTGTGGTTACGCGTTCATTGCGGGTGGCAGGCGATGAACTTGACCAGGACATTGTGACATATATCCGTAATAAATATAACTTGTTCATTGGTGAGCGAATGGCAGAACAAGTGAAAATCGCTATCGGCTCTGCTTATCCCCTTGCAATCAGAGAAAACGATGATTGTGCGGGGAAGGAACCTGGTCACGGGTCTCCCGGAAGCCCTGGAAATATCTTCGGTTGAAATTCGCGAAGCCATTGCCGGTTCCATCCAGGTTATTATCGATACCATCAAGGATGCCTTGGATGAAGTTCCCCCAGAAATTGTGTCCGATTTAATTGATAATGGCGTATGCCTGTCTGGTGGTGGAAGCCAACTTTTGGGATTGGTTGACCGACTGACAGATGATTTAAAACTTCGTGCCTGGGTTGCTGAAGATCCCATGACGTGTGTAGCGCGCGGGGCAGGCATGATTTTGGATGACCTTGATCATTTCAACGAATTCCTGGTGGGGTTGGATCGCACAGGAAACCGCTAATTCGGGTTACCAGGCAATGAACCGACAACTTAACCGTATCTGGCAGGCAATTGTATTCACAGTTGTGGTAGGTGGCATCATGGCACTTGCCTTAAGTGGATATTTAAACCCAATGGTGAAAGCAGCCACCAATCCGTTTATTGGTGTACAACGCTGGATCTCCACCCGGTATACCGCGATAGTAGAATTTGTAACTGTTCCGAAAAATTCAGCCAGCCTGAGGCAGCAAAATGCAGATTTGGAAGCAGAGGTTGCCCAATTGCAAACCCAGGTAATTGAATTACAGCAGCAGATAAATGAAGCCCAGGTTTTATATTCCCTGCTCGATTTTGCCCGCTCAAATCCAGAAAATACGTATGTGGCTGCTTCGGTTATTGGTAAAGACCCGAGCCCATTTTTACAATACGTCATCATTGACCATGGCTCTGATTTTGGTCTCCGTCATGGTATGCCTATTGTCAACCAGCAGGGTCTGGTGGGAAGAATTGATGCCGTTACAGCAAATGCAGCCCGGGTTCAATTGATAACGGATCCAGGTTCGATTGTTAATGTACACTTGCGGAATGCGGATACCGATGCAATCTTATCCGGGTCATTAACAGGGGATGTCATCATCGAGATGATTCCCGATGAGATACTTTTGCAAAGCGGAGATCTGGTAATCACCTCTGGTTTGGGTGGCAATTATCCACCTGATGTGGTTGTGGGGCAAGTTGTAAGCATTCGCCAGACACGAGGCATCCTTGTTCCAGTCTGCCTCCATCCAACCTGCAGTCGATTTTGGAAACCTGCAGGCAGTTCTTGTGATTACAAACTTCAACCCGGTTGATATTTCCCCGCTTATACCTACACCCATACCGTAAATTGAAAACACTCTTATCCATACCCGTTCTTGTATTGGCAGCAATACTTCAATCCACCATATTCAGCCGTATCAATTTACTGGGTGGAGCGTCTGACATCGTGATGCTGGTATTGATTGCCTGGGCAGTCCAAGAGGAGGTGGATACCTCCTGGCAATGGACAATCATTGGTGGTTTAATGGTTGGCTTGTTGAGCAAACTGCCATTTTATTTCTATATCCCAGTCTATTTGATTATCATTGGCCTGGTCCGTTTTATTAAAAACCGATTCTGGCAAGCACCGCTTATTGCCATGTTCATCACCACTGTGGCAGGAACAATATTTGTCCAGTTTGCCACACTGGCAGTGTTACAATTAACCGGCACTCCTCTAAAATTGGTTAAGTCAATCGGGTACGTAATTTTACCCAGCATCCTGCTCAACATATTGCTATCCATACCCCTGTATGCGATCGTTACAGATTTTGCACAGACGGTTTACCGGTCACAAAGGAAGAATGAGCCAATTTGATCTAGAACAAAAAAACGATACCCGCTTACGCTATTGGGCATTTTATGGCGTGATTGGGCTTGTTTTAGCCATCTATTTGGTACGACTTTTTACATTGCAGATTATTAATGGTCCGGATTATTTAGCCCAGGCGGATGAAAATCGTCGAACCATTATTAATATTCAAACCCAGCGCGGGATCATCACGGATCGCAATGGGTTTGTGCTTGCCAAAAACGTCGCATCCTATAATATCGTCATCACACCTGCTTATTTACCGCTGGATGAAGGTGCCATTCAAGATGTTTATCGTCAATTATCGGAAATAATCGATATTCCAGTGAGCAGGGGTGAGCTGACTGAAGAAGTAGTAAGGCTTTTCACACCTTGCGAAAGCGATCTTGGGATATCGCAAATTGTGTTTATCGCTGATTCCCTGGCTCCTTACGATCCTGTTCGTATAAAGTGTAATGTGGATGAAGTCACTGCCATGGTGATTCAGGAACGGTCAGCCGACTTACCCGGAGTGGATATTGAAGTAGAAGCGGTTCGTGATTACCCCACAGGTGAATTAACTGCAGAAATTATTGGTTTTCTCGGACCTGTGCCGGCGATATATGAAGACTATTACAAGGATTTGGGTTTCCTCCCCGGCAGAGATAAGGTGGGATATGCCGGTATTGAGAGCTGGATGCAGGATGAACTGGGTGGGGTAAATGGCGAGCGGACTGTAGAAGTTGATTCAGCAGGGCAGGTGTTACGAGACCTGGTTGCTCCGGTGGATATTACCCCCGGTTATAACGTTGAATTGACGATAGACACCCGCCTTCAATCTGCAGCCAAAGCAGCCATAAAAACCGAACTGGAAGGTTGGAATCAATGGTTGGGTGAAGAACGCATGACCAAAGGGGCGGTTATTGCCATGAACCCCAAAACTGGCGAGATTTTAGCGCTGGTATCCTACCCAACTTTTGAAAATAACCGCATGGCGCGGTTGATCCCGGCTGATTATTACCAGCAATTAATTACTGACCCAGATAAGCCATTATTCAATCATGCCATTTCGGGTGAATATCCGCCAGGTTCTGTGTATAAAATGGCACCCGCAATTGGAATTCTCAATGAAGATGTGGTTACCGCTGAACAATACGATCGAAGACCCTGGAAAAATTACCATTCTACAGAAGTTTTCTCCCAATGACCCGGGTACTCCGCGCGATTATGTTTGTTGGGAAGAGACTGGTCATGGATTTGTAGATTTTCTACATGGCGTGGCATGGTCATGTGATGTTTACTGGTATAAAGTTGGTGGTGGTTTTGGGAGTGAAGTGCCAGTGGGTCTTGGAATTTGGCGGATGGGTGAATATGCCAGGGCATTGGGTTATGGCGAACCAACTGGTATTGAATTACCAGGTGAGGCAGGCGGATTGGTTCCAGATCCGAACCTGGAAACGAATCAACCTTGCTGAAAACTGGGCAACAGGAGATACCTATATTGCCACCATGGGACAAGGGTATGTGGTATCCACACCTCTTCAGGTACTGGTTTCCATTGCCACGCTTGCCAATGACGGAAAGCGCATGAAACCAACTTTGATTCACGAAGTGACAGATCGTGATAACAACGTAATTACGCCTTTCACCCCAACCCTGGTACATGATATAACGAAAGAACCCGTAATTACGATTTACGATGAAGACCAATTTGCAACCGAAGAAAAAAAAGTTGTGGAACCCTGGGTCATCGAAAAAGCCCAGGAGGGGATGCGAATGGTAACCATGCTGGGTGGAACTGCTGAAGTACCGTTTGCTGGTGAGGCAATTCCCTCTGCGGGAAAAACCGGCACCGCTGAATTTTGTGATGACCTGGCGAGAGAGAAAAATTTATGCAGTCCTGGTAATTGGCCTGCCCATGCATGGTATGTGGGATATGCTCCATTTGATGACCCGGAAATCGTGGTAGTTGCATTTGTGTATTATGGTGGTGAAGGGGCTTCAGTTGCAGCGCCAATTGTAAGACGAGTAATGGACGCCTATTTTGAACTAAAAGCGATTGATACCGCAGGTGGCACATAAAATGAATGGTAATGATTCAAATTTGATCCAGATCAAGGGTATAAAGGAAGGCATTCTAATCACGCTGGGTGAGGGTACCTGGCAAGAACTGCAATCATCCTTACTATTAATTCTGGAAGAGAAAGCCAACTTTTTCCGGGGAGCGCAAATCGCAATTGATGTCGGAAACCTTGTCCTTCGGGCAGCGGATTTGGGGCAATTGCGTGACCGATTTTCTGAAAAAGGGATGAATATCTGGGCGATTTTAGGCAGTTCACCATCCACAGAGATGAATGCCCAGATGTTGGGAATGGCTACCCGGTTGTCTGCGCCAGCCCAGGAACGCAAAATTAACTCAATAAGTACAAATAACATCCCGGGTGAAGAAGCCATACTCTTACACCGGACATTGCGGTCAGGATTTAAGGTTGATTTTGATGGTCATGTGGTAGTAATTGGAGATGTAAATCCCGGAGCAGAGATAACTGCAGGGGGGAATGTGGTGGTATGGGGAAAATTGCGTGGTGGTGTACAGGCAGGTGTACCTGATAAGGCAGATGCGACAATTTGTGCATTAGAATTAACCCCGACCACTTTGCGCATAGCCAGTGTTTCCGCGGTATTGGCAAAACGAAAAGGAAAACCGCAACCTGAAATGGCAAAGATTGTGGATAACCAGGTGGTTTTTGAAGTATGGAAAGCAAAATAGAAACGCATTGAGGATGGGACATGACAGCAAAAGTTGTAACAATTTCATCGGGTAAAGGGGGAGTGGGAAAAACCACCACAACCGCCAACCTGGCAGTAGCTCTGGCTTCAGCCAATCATCGGGTAGTTTGTATTGACGGCGATATTGGGCTGCGAAACCTGGATGTGGTTCTGGGTCTGGAAAACCGGATTGTGTACGACCTGGTGGATGTGATTGAAGGTCGGTGCCGAATTCGGCAGGCGATGATACGGGATAAACGATATGAAAATCTTTTCCTGATCCCGGCAGCACAAACTCGAGATAAATCAGCAGTATCCCCCAGTGATATGGTAAGGCTGTGTAATGAACTTCGACCTGATTTTGATTGGATTTTGATTGATTCTCCGGCAGGGATTGAACGCGGTTTTCGCAATGCAATTGCACCAGCAGATATTGTTGTGGTTGTGACCAACCCTGAAGTTTCGGCGCTGCGGGATGCTGACCGCATCATCGGTCTGGTTGAAGCAGAAGAGAAAGGACCTGCCAGGCTTATCCTTAACCGATTGAATCCGGCCATGATTAAACGGGGAGAAATGTTGACGACCGAAGATGTCCTGGAGCTGCTGGCAATCGAGTTGTTGGGGGTTGTACCGGAAGACGAACAGGTAATCATCAGCACAAACCGGGGCCAGCCAATTGCCATGGACGAAAAATCCAAGGCAGGCAAAGCTTTTCATAATATTGCCCGCAGATTGAATGGAGAGGATGTACCCCTGCTTGCAATTGAATATAATGAGAACATTTTCAGCAAGATTGGTAAAATGCTCAAGGCTGGAGGGAATTAAGATGAGCAGCTTTGTGGAAAGATTATTCAATCGAAACAACAAGAGTGCAAATACCGCCAAAGAAAGATTACAACTGGTTCTCATTCATGATCGAACCGACTTAAGCCCAGCCCAATTGGACTTACTTCGGGACGAATTGGTTGATGTAATTTCCAAGTATGTCAGTATTGACCGCCAGGCAGTCCGGATTAATATGAGTCATGAAGGCCGTGAGCAGCGGCTTATTGCTGATATTCCGCTCAGACCTGCAACAAAACGAAGATAAGGTTTTATGAAGCGCGAATTTTGGCGACACTTTGATTTCTGGCTGTTTGGGGGCGTGCTTGTGCTGTGTGTGTTTGGTATAGCCATGATTCGCTCAGCCATTGCGGGAAATACCGATTTAGCTGGATATGATCGACGCCAGGCGATTTATGTCGCTATTGCAATGGTAGTCATTATTCTGACCGCATTAATTGATTATCATTATTTTTCATCGTTTTCAAGAATTATATATATTGGAACCGTCCTCTTTTTGATTGTCATTTTTATTATCGGAGAGGTGCAATTTGGTTCTGCACGCAGGCTGGAACTCGGTCCAATTTTTATTCAACCTTCTGAACTGGCAAAAATTGTGATGATTCTGGTGTTGGCGGATTTCTATTCGCGCACCCGCGATAAACCGCGGGATTTGCGCTGGATTGTGACAGGTTTTTTACTGACAATGGGAGTGGTGGTCTGGATTCTTTTACAACCAAATCTCAGTACTTCGATCGTAATCATGGTAATCTGGTTTGCAATGCTATGGATAAGCGGTCTGCCACCCAAGTACCTGCTTATTTTTGCTGTAGTCGGTGTAATTGCTGCAGCAGTTGCATTTCCGTTTTTAGAGCTATATCAGCAAGAGCGTATTCTTAACTTCTTTTTTCAAGATACTACCGCCAGGCACGGGAATGCCTATAACGTTGAGCAAGCAATTATCACCATTGGTTCGGGAGGCTGGTTTGGTGAGGGATATGGGCATAGCACACAGGTTCAATTACGGTATTTAAAGGTGCGTCATACCGACTTCATCTTTTCTGCCATGGCGGCTGAATTTGGATTTATCGGTACTGTGTTAATTATCGGGTTACTGGTTTTTGTTATTCTTCGCTGTGTACGAATTGCCCGTAGAGCAGCCGATCCTTTTGGCTCTTATATAGCATTTGGATTTTCTGCCTTGCTTTTCTTTCAGATGGCGGTTAATATTGGGGTCAATCTAAACGTAATCCCTGTAACCGGGTTAACTTTGCCTTTTATCAGTTATGGTGGAAGTTCGTTATTATCCCTGGTTCTGGGAATTGGGCTTGTCGAAAGTGTTGCCGTCCGGCAAAATACATCTTAATCGTGGTGAATTATGAATGAAATAAAATCTCCAGTCCGGGTACGATTTGCACCCTCGCCAACCGGACATGTTCATCTAGGTAGTGCAAGGACTGCTCTTTATGATTACCTGTTGGCGAAACAAACGGGTGGTAAATTTATCCTTCGCATCGAAGATACAGACCGAAAACGGTATGTTGAAGGTGCAGAAGAAGAATTGATGAATAGTCTGCGCTGGATTGGGCTGCAGTGGGATGAAGGTGCGGATATTGGTGGAGCGTACGGTCCATACCGCCAGTCAGAGCGAAAAGAGATATACCAGCAATATGCCAGGCAGCTGGTTGAGAGTGGACATGCATATTATTGTTTTTGCACGCCAGATCGACTGGAAAAGATGCGCCAGGAGCAGCAAAAACGAAAAGAGAACATGCATTATGATGGCACCTGCCGAAATCTTGCATTTTCTGAAGCAGAAAAACGAGCAGCAGATGGTGAAACTTTTGTGGTTCGGTTTAAAACTCCCAAGACTGGAACGACTATCGTAAAGGACCAGTTGAGGGGTGATATATCGGTCGAAAACCAGTTCTTGGATGATTATGTCCTGGTGAAATCCGATGGATGGGCGTTATATCACCTGGCGGCGATGGTTGATGACCATTTGATGAAGATAACCCATGTGATACGGGGTTCAGAATGGCTGCCGACATTTCCTCTACATAGTCTGCTTATAAAGGCATTTGGATGGGATGAACCTGTTTGGGTCCACCTTTCCGGTATTCTTAAAACCGAGCGGCAAAGGCAAGATGAGCAAGCGTGAAGCCGTTGAGCTGGTAAAAGATGGGTATTCCATATTCTTGAAGGACCTGGAAGGATTGGGGTATCTACCCGAAGCAGTGGTCAATTGGGTGGCATTGATGGGATGGAGTTACGATGACCACACCGAATTCTTCACCATGCAAGATTTGATCGAAAAATTTAGCCTGGATCGCCTCAATCCTTCACCTGCTGCGATAAATTTTACAAAACTAGACCATTTTAATGGGCTGCATATTCGCAATTTGGAGGCTGAAGACCTGGCAAATCGACTGACACCATTTTTCGAAAATGCCGGGTATACAGTTAACCAAGAAACGCTGCTAAAGATTATTCCAATACTTCAAATGCGGATTGCAACGTTAGACGAAGCACCTGCCATGGCTGGTTTCTTCTTCAGGGATGCAGTGCATCCCCAGTTTGATGACCTGGTTGCAAAAGGACTTTCTGCGGCAGAGAGTGCAGATATTGCTGCAAAATGCCTTCAGGAATTGCGGACTTTTGATGAGTTGAAGACAGAAATTGTTGAACCGCACATGCGCCAGGTGGTGGAGAATATGGGTTACAGCGCTGGTCAGGTGTTTGGCATCCTGAGGGTGGCTGTAACCGGTCAAAAAGTGAGCCCACCTCTATTTGAGAGTATGGAAATTATTGGCAGGGACATCGTGTTCGAACGGATTGAAAAAGCCATTCAAATCCTGCAAACTTAAAAGTAACGATTTCAATTTTTATCCTGCCTGGAGTTTTGTAAAATCCTACAAGATCCCATTTTGATTCGTCAGATAGCAGGACAACAAATTCTGAATTTGTTTATGATGTATCATTTTCCGCCCCAGTAATTTGAAGCGGATTTTAGGGGTGGCAGAAGGGTTTCGAACCCTCAACATCCACATCCACAGTGTGGCGCTCTGCCGTTGAGCTACAGGCACCATAGAAAACAGATTGTATCATACCCATAATTGGACTGCAAGAATTTTATTCTTTTTTTCCCTTGCATTCCATCCAGTTCAATCCAATAAAGAATGTTGTGAAGTGGATCCCGAAATTCCAACAGTCTCTGCATTCATCAAATCTAAAGGGTACGGCACTAGCACTTTCCGCAATTTGGGAATATCACTACCGACTCGCCAACCGTGAAATTCTTTTTTGTCTAAAATAACCGACATGCAGTCATGATACGGTTGAATTAATGCATTTGCTTCACACGTAATGTTGATTCAGTATTGTAGTTTCGAACCTGATTTATTCCATTTATCCCATAAGACTGCAAAGGCAAATGGTTTTTTGGAACTCAAGTTGAAAACGATTGATAGAAAGCGGGTCTTTCATTTTAGATTGCAGGTCCCCGGAAGGGGATACATTCGAGTTCCGTCGCTCCCGCCAGAACAAAAGACCTGCGGGGCACTTTTTTGCTCTGAGGCAAGTTGACGCTAATCGATTTTTAGAATTTTAAAGTAAATGTCGCCACCAGGGGTGTCACTGCAACCACATCTCCAATTTTATGTCCCATGAGGGATTTACCAATTGGGGATTAGTGCGAGATGCGTCCATTGGCAGGGTCGGCTTCTTTTGGTCCAACCATGTAATACGTTTCTTCCGGAAAGTCTTCTTCTTGAATGGTTACTGTATTCCCAACACCAATTGTATCGTTGGTAATATGCATGTCATCGATCAATACTGCATCCATCATGATGCTTTCCAGTTCCTGGATTCTGCCTTCCAGAAAACCCTGGTCTTCTTTGGCTTTTGAGTAATCCGCGTTTTCCGACAAGTCGCCTTGCTGTATGGCAAAACGAAGCCTTTTGGCAAGTTCTTCACGTGCAGAACCCTTCAGTTGGATCAACTCAGCCTTAATTTTTTCTGCTCCCTCACGGGTTAGATAGTGTTTCTCGTTAGTCATGCTCTACTCAATTTCCTTAATGCTCTCGTATATAGGTAAAAATTGTACCATGCATTAGGGAAGCGTCATCGGGTTGAATAATTTTTGATGTTCTTCAATTGCAAAACGATCTGTCATCCCTGCAATATAATCGCAAATGGTTCGTTCCAATCCCCGCTCATCAATGTGCTGTTGAATGTGATTGGGTAGAATGGAAGGTTCGGATTGATATGCACTGAATAGGTCGGTTATGATGCGTTCCGCCTTAACAGCCATGCGGACTACCCTGTAATACCGGTAAAGTTTTGCATACAAGAAATCCTTTAATTGCCGGTTGCGTGTATGCAATTCCTCCGAAAATCCGATGACATTATGGTCCAGTTTTTGTAATTCCAAACCTGATTTCACCCGGCTTTTGCGTAGATTTTCTGCAGTAGTATGTACCAGATCTGATACTTCCATTCCAATCAGGTCCCGGATGATTTGGTGACGGGTTAAATCCTTAAGCGTACATTCCTGGAATGACTTTTTAATTCGTCAATACACCCCAAAGTTCAATTTCTTCAGCATCTGGGGGGTAATCATTCCAGAACGTAAACCATCGTCCAGGTCGTGTGCCGTATAAGCCAATTCATCTGCAGCATTGGAAATCTGTACTTCAAGGTGACCACGCAGTTCAGGATTGAACTCACGGGCGTCTGAAATGTCATACTCGGTTTCGTGTTTAACAATACCCTCCAACACTTCCCAGGATAAATTCAATCCAGGAAAATCTGGATATCGATTTTCAAGTTGGGTCACAATGCGCAAGGAATGTTTATTATGGTCAAATCCACCATAATCTTTCATCAATCGTGCAAGCGTAATTTCACCAGAATGTCCAAATGGCGGATGCCCTAAGTCATGCGCCAGGCAGATTGCTTCTGTCAGGTCTTCATTTGCACCCAGGGCACGCGCAACCGTTCTTCCAATTTGGGTCACTTCGAGTGTATGAGTAAGGCGGGTGCGGTAATAATCACCTTCATAGGTAATGAAGACCTGGGTTTTATGCTCCAGGCGGCGAAAGGCGGTGGTATGCAAAATACGATCGCGGTCACGCTGAAAACAAGTGCGGTAATCCGGTTCCTTGTCAGGATGCATCCGTCCGTGAGTGTTCTTGCATAATGTGGCATAAGGCGCAAGATTTTTCTCTTCCATGTTTTCAAGTTGTTGTCGAGTGAACATAAATACCTCCTAAGCGTGAATCCAGGAACCGGTTTGAGGTGCATAGATGAGTGCTTGTTCGATAGACCCTGAATGTGAACCAGGAAATATCCAGGCATCCAATCCGGGAATGGTCGTAACTAATGAAACAAGGTTTTCCACCTTGGTTGCCATTCCACCAGTGACATCCATTGCTGCCGATTGGGTAATCTGCTCTCGAATTGCAGGGTAGGTGACCGGGGAAATTTCCGAAATGAGGCGTGAGTTTAATGGGTAATCTGAGAACACACCTGGTTCAATTCCAGATATCAGGATTCTCCCAGGAGAAAAAATTTGCGCCAGATGGTAAAACAACTCTTCAGTAGAAAGAATAGTCCCACCCAAAACCTGGTCAAATATAACGTCACCATAAACAACAGGTATTAAACCAGCAGATAAGGCTTTCTGTATAGGAGTAGTGTCCCATTGGGTTACAACACCATTATTTGTGATGATTGCAGAAGAAGGGGATATTGCAATTACTGGCAATCCTGCCTGTACCAGATGTTGAATTACAATTTGATTCAGGGTGCGTGCTTCCACCCAAACTTTCGAAAACCCTCTCCATTCTTCAACCGTTGATACCCCATTGCGAGTACCGTATAATTTTGCCGGAACATGCCCAAAAGAACCGGAACCATGCCCAAGTAATAAGGATAATTCGGGATTTTGTTTCAAAGCAGATGCTATTTCTTTTGCAATACCAGCGATTTTTCAGGAAGGGCTGTGGATGGATTATTTTTTTCGGTTATAAGCGAACCGCCAAGCTTCAAAAAGGTGAGCATCAGTTTGACCCCTTTCCTGTTTGGTTTACCCATGTCGTGAAAACCTGGGTGGCTCCTGCTTCAGTCAGGGCTTTTTGTACGAATCCCTTATTTTCTTCTTTTACCAGGGCAATCATGTTCCCACCACCACCGCCACCAGATAATTTTGCGCCTAATGCACCAGCCTGTTGGGCAGTGCTAACCAGGTTGTCCAGTTGGGGAGTTGATACGCCCAATTCTCTTAAAATGACATGACTTTGATTAAAAATTGGACCAGATTTTCCGGATGACCTGATTCAAGATAAGTTCGACCAAGAATTACTCCTTCACCAAGCTGTTGAAACCGCGCATCTGTTGCTTTTGTCTCCAATTCATACAGCCTGCGTACTGCAGTGACTGTTTCAATTGTTTTACTGGGGCTGCCACTATTTGCGATCAGGAGGAGAAATCCTGTGGGAAGGTCCAAAAAGATTGGTGGCTGATTCCGTACAAAGTAAATTGGTGTCTCGTTTGCAATGACACAATTGTCAATTCCGGAAGGTGTGCCATGATAGGCTTTTTCAGCTTCGAATGCCATATCCGAAATTTGATGGTTATCCAACTGAATACCGAAAAACAGCGCAAGCGCACGCAATACTGCGACGGAGACTGCAGCTCCAGAACCCATGCCTGAGGCAACTGGAATCTCAGATGAAATTGTTATCTGCATCGCTGGTAAGTGGGAAATCCCAGATGTTTCGCAAAAGGCGGAAAGTAAACGCGAGAAGGCATGGTCTTGAGAAAGTTCTGAAAGATTTAAATGCAGGTTTTCCTGTTTTGAGATGATTTCTACTGAACTGGATTTACCGAGGGGTTTTGCCAGAATGGCTGCACTGGCGCGCACTTCAGATACCGGTACTGCAATTGCCGGCTGATTGTATACAACCGCATGTTCACCCAGTAGAATAATTTTTGCAGGAGCAGATGCGCTGACAGCAGGCATGTTATTTTAACCAAATAGAAAATGATTAATACCGCCAGACCAAATAAGAGAATGGTGATTTGTAAAGGGCGGTCACGTAAAAGAAGTTCCTCAGGCGCACCACCTTCTCCTTTTATCTGGATAAGATACAGATACCTGAAAATGCCATACAAAACGAATGGAATTGTAAGCATCATGGTGTGGTTTTCTGGCAGGTTTGGTGCAGAAAAAGTATACAGGCTGTAAGCCAGAATTGTAGAACTGGATACAACCATGATTAACTGGTCCAGGAAAGGAATTGAATACCCATCTAAAACCTTGCGGTGGTTGTTTGCCTGGTCGGTCAGCAGGCTAATCTCGGCTCTGCGCTTCCCAAACCCGATATAAAGTGCAAGCAGTGTAGTTACGACGTAAAGCCAGGGTGAAAAGCGCTGCACATCAATCAGGGTAACCCCTGCACCTACTCGTAGAACAAAACCAGCTGCAATGATGAGAACATCAATCAGCGGAACATGTTTGAAATACATGGAATAGGAAAGGTTCAGCAGGAAATATATTCCTGCAATTATTGCAAATCCTGGTGAGAGCAAGTACGCAGCAGGGAAGCAGATGGCAAGAATCAGGATTGCAGCGATTATTGCCGCTGTTATGGATAATTTTCCTGAAGCAATCGGTCGGAATTTCTTGGTAGGATGCTGGCGATCGGATTGGATATCCTTGACGTCATTGATCAGATACACGCTGCCAGATATCAGGCAAAAAAGAAAAACTCCTGCGATTGAGCGAAGCAAAGCTTCGGGATTGGTTAATTGACCATCGAAAATCACAGCAGCCATTAAGAACAAGTTTTTTGGCCATTGACGGGGACGCATGGATTTTAGGAGTGCTTTTAACATGGTATTTCCAATCCCAAAACAATTTTGATTTGCACATTAAATATATCATATTCAGGAATTCCAGATTGTTATGCCACTCTCCAGCCTGCCATGATGTAAAATGAAGTCATGCATAAAGAGCGGTTGGATATTCTGGTTGCCGAGCGAGGATTAGCTGAAAGCCGCAGCCTTGCCCAACGCCTGATCATGGCTGGTCAGGTGCTGGTAAATGGTGAGATGGCGGTAAAACCATCCGAAAAATTAATGAAGATGCAGTAATAAAATTGAAAGAGAATGCCCGGTTTGTATCACGCGGGGGAGAAAAATTGGATGCAGCCCTGATTGCTTTTGGATTGAACAACTTGAAGAACCGGGTATGTGCAGATGTAGGAGCATCTACTGGTGGTTTCAGCGACTGTTTATTGAAATGTGGAGCAGCCAGAGTTTATGCAATCGATGTAGGTTACGGTCAATTGCACTGGACCTTGCGAAATAATCCAAAAATAGTTGTGATGGAACGTACCAATGCACGCTACATTGAGCAACTGGATGAACCTGTGGATCTGGTTGTTCTTGATACTTCTTTTATTTCACTAAAGGTATTTTGGAACGTAATCCCAGCCTGGTTTGGTCAAACCGGTGGAGACGTTGTTGCACTCATCAAACCCCAGTTTGAAGCGGGAAGAAAGCAATCGGCAAAGGGGGAAGGAGTAATCCGGGATGGCGCCGTACATATTCAGGTATTGGAGGAAGTGCTGCTGAGCGAGTGGAGCAGAAATTCAGTATTCATGGATTGATAGCTTCACCTATCGTCGGACCAAAAGGTAATCGTGAGTTTTTAGTTCACCTCAGGTATCCCAGGCAAGCGGGATTGGAAATGACCCCTCTCATTAATGAGTTGCATTTAATGACAAAAGATGGATAATATGGATACAACTGAAGTGATAGCGGAGGAAGAATGACGAATAATTATGTAAAGAACTTGCTCAGCGACAATGAAAAAATACTACTCATCACACGCCAGCATGTTTTTGTGCTATTAAAAATATCCTGGCAGAAATATTCTTTATCATTTTAATCAGCGCAGGCATTATCGCAATTTCACTGTTTACATCTTTTACCCCGATCATTTCCATGTTAATCTGGATCTATTGGATGTGTTATTTTACTTATCCCCATTGTTGGCATCATTCCGATATCCTGGTGTGGGTCAACAAGCAATTTATTGTGAGCAATCGCAGGGTCATCCAGGTTGCGGGCATTATCAATAAGCAGGTAACAATTCCTCTCTGGAGAAAGTGAATGATGTTGAGTCGGTGCAGAGCTTTTGGGGAAAACTTTAATTACGGCGATATTGAAATCTTAACAGCGAGCGAAATGGGTGCAAATTATTTAAAGTGATTGGTGACCCGGTGCATGTCAAAGACCACCATGTTGAACGCGGAAGGGATGGCGGATGAGTATATACAGGTTATGCAATCTAAAGCGCAAGTAATCCAGGCTGCAGTTGCGATTCCGGATATGCTTACCGAACTGGATGCATTAAAACGAAAAGAAATCATCTCCGAAGCCGAATTCGAAGCGAAGAAAAAAGAATTACTTTCCCGTTATTAAGAAAATACCAGTAAGGCGTGCCTTAGAAATTGATGGGGAATAGAGTATATTTGCTGCGTCTATGATCACTAATGATCGAAATTTTTACATAACTGCCCATGTTGACCACGGCAAATCTACCTTGCTGACCGTATGCTTCAAATTACCCATACGGTATCTGACCGCGAAATGATGGATCAAATTCTGGACACGATGGACCTGGAACGGGAAAAAGGTGTCACCATCAAGGCATCCGCAGTCCGGATGAATTACACTGCCCTGGATGGAAACACCTACGAATTGAACTTAATTGACACTCCCGGGCACGTTGATTTTCATTATGAAGTGGATCGTGCCCTGGCAGCCTGCGAAGGGGCAGTGCTGGTCGTGGATGCAACCCAGGGAATTGAAGCACAAACACTGGCAAATTTGTATCTTGCTTTGGAATCCGACCTGACCATTATTCCTGTAATAAACAAAATTGATTTAATTTCCCCAACCAGACGTTGTCGCCCAAGATATCAGCAATTTACTGGGCATTCCTGCAGACGAAGTAATCCGCATATCTGCAAAGGACGGCATTAACATTGTCGAAGTATCGGAAGCCATTGTGAACCGTGTTCCACCTCCCAGGGGTGATGCAGATAAACCGCTGCGTGCGCTTATATTCCGACTCACATTACGACTCATACAAAGGTGTTATTGCGTATATCCGTGTAATTGATGGCAGTATCAAGCACGGGAATTCTATTCACATGATGGCTACCGGGGTGATTGTGAAACCAGTGGAAATTGGTATTTTCACACCCTTGTTAATCCAGTTCCCGAATTGGAAACTGGAGATGTTGGTTATGTTGCGACTGGATTAAAAACTCTTCGGGAATGCCGGTTCGGAAATTGATTACCCATACCATCAGGCCAGCCGAAGAGATGCTACCTGGATACCGAAAAGCAAAACCGATGGTATATGCTGGAATTTACCCGGTGGATGGCGAAGACTATGCCAACCTGAAAGAAGCCCTCGAAAAGCTTCAACTAAATGATGCATCCCTGGTTTACGAACCGGAAACGTCACAGGCATTGAATTTCGGTTTTCGCTGCGGTTTTCTGGGTCTTTTCCACATGGAGATTATTCAGGAACGGCTCGAACGGGAATATGACCTGGATATCGTCGTAACCGCCCCATCCGTAGAATATGAAGTAGAACTTATTGCTGGAGAATTTGTAAAGATTGACAGTCCTGCCCAATTGCCGGCTGAAGACCAGATAATTGAAATTAGAGAACCCTGGATGCGATTGGAGATATTTACACCCACTGAACATCTTGGTACGCTGATGGAACTGGTGAAAAAACGCAGGGGTGTTTTTCAATCCCAGGAGTACCCTGCACCAAACCGGGTGCAACTGAATTTTGAAATTCCATTTTCCGAAATTTTGGTGAATTTTTTCGACCAGGTAAAATCACGTTCTCGGGGATATGCCTCGATGGATTACCATTTCCTGGACTATCGGGCAGGAAACCTGACCCGGCTTGAGGTGCTGGTTGGGGGAGAACCGGTAGATGCGCTGGCGATGATTGTTCATAAAGAGAACTCCTACCATCAAGGTCAAAAATTGGTGACCAAATTAAAAGAACTCATTCCCCGTCAAATGTTTGATGTAGCCATCCAGGCTTCAGCAAGCGGACGGATAATTTCACGTGCGAATGTAAAAGCCGTACGGAAAGATGTGCTTTCGAAGTGTTACGGCGGTGATATCAGCCGGAAAAAAAAGCTACTGGAAAAACAGAAAAAAGGCAAGCGCCGCATGAAAATGGTATGCAGCGTGGAAATTCCCCAGGATGCATTCATGGCTATGTTAAAACTGGAGGATGATTGATGGAGTCCTCTCCAACTTTTTGGCAAAAATTCCGGCGCTGGATACCTGGATTAATCATCAGCCTGGTGGCAATTATTGTGCTTGTCAGGGTTGCGTCCTGGCAAGATTTGACACTTGCATTTGCTTCCATTCGTCTTGTTAACCTGACTGCGGCGATAGTTCTCACAATTCTTTCTCTTCTGTTACGGGCTATTGCCTGGAAGATTATGCTGGGCGGTAAGACGACACTTGGCAGGGCTTTTATTACTATTAATGA
>CAWCAN010000007.1:0-535069 GCA_963793615.1 uncultured Chloroflexia bacterium | reverse complement strand
ATCCACATACATGTGCAAAACCTCAAAACCAAGCGATTCAGCCACCTCTTTTGCACGGAGCAGGATCTCACGACCGCCATTGGTGACCGCCTCATGCGCCTCGATCCGCCCGAAGCGGGCATTTTTGTAGCCCAAAAAGCCAAAACAGACCACCAGCAGCCACTTTAGTGCAGATGCGCGCGCCTTTCCCGTTTGGCAAGGCGGTTCCCTTTTTTATACTTGCCATGTCTGATTTTCAAAGAAACCCGTTTCTCATACAGCGGCTTCAAGGTGAGCGGCACCACGCCAAGTTCATCACTGGCAGGGGTGATTCCGGTCGGAAGAGGAACTTCTGGAGAAATATTCCCCTTGATAATGATCGCGGGGTACATTGAAATAAAATCAATCTGACCCACGTCGGCATGCAGCCCGACAATGGGTTGATAGATCAGACCGCCCCGGTCGCGCTGGATCAGGTCCACTCCATCTTTGAATGCTTCAACCTGCTGCTTATGCCAGGGAACCAGGATATTTTTTTCCAGCGCTGTGATCATTTGCATCGCCGAGATTCCGGACCCCGGGGAAACACGGGCTGCTCTCTCAATCGATTGAGTAGTTACCCGGGCCGATTCCAATACACCGTCCAATCCATAATCACGCCACATCATCGCGCCGCGCTGGTCAATATGGCAGCGGCCAAATAAATGTGCTTCCTCAGCACGAAAAATGATCTGCCCATAGGAAAAATAAGTCAATCTCTTTCTGCCAGTGCACTTCACGCTGCTCATCCCGGTTGAGGTACAGCTTTTCACCTGCCTGTTCAGCCAGCTTCAAAAGAGCCGGGATCAACCACGTGTCCCCCCAGTGGGTCAAAAGAAAATCCGGATCCACCTGCTTCAGGACCGAATTCAACCTGTCCACCAGATCTCCAGCTGGTCCAGCCGCAGTTAGCTGCTTTTGCTTGCCACGGACGCGGACCGAACGGTTCTCCACGACCCGGATCACAATCAGGCTCAATGGCAAGCACTCTGAAAACCGGGAGGACAGGCGTCAAATCCCAGCGCGAATTCAGGACCCGGAGATTTTGAATGAGCAGGTTTCATCATATTCAACTTCGCAAAAGGCCATCGGGAATGTTCCAAACCTGGCAGCGTGGCGGGTATTGGAGGGGATATCGGAATCATAATAGGTTAAGCGCGGAAAAAGCCGCTGAACATCCCGAAACAGGCGCACCTGGTGAGAAGGATTGTCAACAACAGCCTTCAGAACAGGGATTGGCTCCGGAATAAACGCATCGCGCCGCATCTCGCGCTGTAAAGAAATCACCTCCGGATAGCGGCGCAGCATTTTCCAAAGCGTCCCGAACTGTTCATTTTCACCGCTGGCATAAAAAACAACCTCCATTTTTTGATGCAAGCGGATGCGCATGACCGTCTTCCGTGATGAACCACAAACACAACCCCTCGTCCATCATCATAGAGGTCAAGCAGCCAACCGCGCAGTTGGGAAAGCATTTCGATGCCTCACCCTGAAAATCCACATATTCAACCGGATCCGCGGTGTCCTTTTTCGGAATCTCCTCAGTCATAAATCTCAGGTTTCACCAGGTCGAGCAACGAAGGAAATTGTGGGAACTCAACTCCTGGCACAGGTGACGTTACCCACGGCCAACACCAAGTTCTTCCAACCTGGTCTCAAGCCGCTTTACCTTCTTGTACATCTCAAGCAGCATGGATACCAGATAAATATCCATCGGGTATAAATTGCTCGCGTATGAAGCTTCGGCAATATGCTGCCGTGAGAAAGCCAGAAGTTCCTGGACCAGATTCTGGTCACTCTTGCGCAAAGCCCTGATAAAACGCCCCAGCGCCTTTTCCTCTTCAACCCAGGTTTGAGTGGCAGAAAGAATTGTGCGTCCCATATCAACCTCTCAATAATCAGCAAATAAGGATAATTGAGCGTCCGGACTGCCCGGCGCAGGAAGGGCACTCTCTTCCCACACCTGGAAAGCCTGCGCCTTGAGCTGCTTTAACAAACCAAATCGCGGAGCCGAAATGGCAATAATGGTTTGGCGCTTACCACCACTGGAGCAGCTGCTGATCTGCAAAGCCGCTGCAACGCAATCTCAAAAAGCATCTTGCTTTCCGCCACCTGCACGCTCTCGTCCATAAATGTCGACTAGCAGATCTAAAACCAGGATTGGAACCCCCGCACTCCGGCTGAGAGTTTTTCCAACAGGGCAACCACCTGGTAGCAGGTAAAAGCCCGCGACAGGCGAATATTCTTCAACATTGCCACCGGGTCACTTGTCAGGAAGCGCAAGGTTCTGGCAACCCGGTACATATTGCTGCGGTTCCCGCAGTCCAGCATATACAGCGGTCCCGTGAAGGACAACCTGGCAGCCAGGTCAAGCATCACCGCCGCTCCCCCGTGCAGCCCAAATACAACCATCATCTCGTTCGGAAGCGGAACTCCAAGTGCTTTCCTGGTCTTAAAACTGTTCTATATTCATAACTCAATTATATAGAACATATGTTCTTTGTCAAGTAGTTGGAATTTGTATTTACATTCCACACCTGATGTTGTGTTTATTGTGCTGATATAATTTGGACACATACCATGACACATAAACACACTCATCCTGAACTACAATACAATCACTCCTTTAATGGAGATAATCGCCGTAACGAGCGCAAGACGCTGCAGGTGGTTGTTCTGACAGTCATCATGATGGTGGCGGAAATTGCTGCTGGTTATTTATTTGGCTCCATGGCGCTGCTGGCAGATGGTTGGCACATGGGTACGCACGCCGTTGCCCTGGGAATTACCTTGCTGGGGTCAACATTTATTCCCGGCGTTATGCAGATAACCCCCGTTTTACGTTTGGTACAGGCAAAATGGGCATTCTGGGCGGTTTCAGCAGTGCCTTGCTGCTGCAAGTGGTGGCAGTTTTCATGGTGGTGGAATCCATCCAGCGCTTGATAAACCCGCAAACCATTGAATTTAACGAAGCCCTGATTGTGGCTGGCATCGGATTGGTGGTAAATCTGGCAAGTGCGCTGTTATTGCGCGAAGAACCTGATGGTCACAGCCATGGCGCTCACTCACATCAACCTGGAAAGCGCGATCATAATATCCGGGCTGCCTACCTGCACGTTATGGCTGATGCGCTGACATCCGCGTTTGCCATTATTGCCCTTATGGCAGGTAAATGGCTGGGTTGGGTGTGGTTGGATGCGGTCATCGGGTGGCGGGTGGTGTGTTGATTACACGTTGGGCAATCGGCTTGCTGGTGGATACCGGGAAAATCCTGCTGGATAGCAGTGTGGATAGCCAGGTGGTTGATTTGATCCGCAGTGCGATTGAGACGGACACAGACAACCAGGTGTGTGATTTACATGTCTGGTGGGTCGATTTCCATCATCTCATGGCGACTGTGTCACTGGTTACCAGCAACCCGCAGTACATTGAACATTACCGCAGCCTGTTGGATGGGATTGATGGGTTTGAGCATGTCATTATTGAAGTAAATGCATGCGATTGAGGGTATTTGAAATGGATTAGTAGGGGGTTTTTGCGGTTATAAGAATACGCAACAGTAGTGGGGAATATAAGCATGATAATTGTTAACCAGAGCATAAATCAGACCTTGAATTTCGCCAGCAAATCAGGTATACTGAATTACAGTAATACAGGATTACTGAAAAGAGGTAGCTATGACTGTTTATCGCATCCAGGTTGCAAAGCGCGGCGTTATTACTTTGCCGCAGGATTTACGCAAGCAAAGGGACATTCAGGAAGGCGAAGTATTAACCCTTCTCGATCTGAATGGGGTATTTGTGCTTACCCAAAAGGAACGGAAACGGATCGCATTGCAGATCGTTTGGGTAACAATGGCCCAACCAGGGGGCATCTCTGGAAACAATGTTGAACACTTTACATGAAGTGCGCAATGACTACACAACCAAAAGTTGATGTATTCGTTGATACCAGCGTTATTTTTTCAGCAGTGCTTTCGCCCGAAGGGGGAGCGAGAATGCTTTTTCGATTGGGAGAAAGCGGGCATATTCGCTTGTTAACGGTCCGACTTTTTAAAAGAAGCAGAGGAAGTTGTAAGAAGGAAGGCTGCGAACACACTCCCCAACCTTGTATCTTTATTGGCAACAGTCGGCGTGACAATTACAACCACAGCAACCGAAGAAAATTATCAAAAAGCAGCAAGTATGGTTGCGTATCTGCCAGATGCAAGCGTTTTGTCGGAAGCAATCCAGGCAGAACCTGATTGGTTTGTCACCCATGACAGGAAACATTTTTCGGTCATAGATGCGAGCAGGGTATCGTTCCTGATTGGAACACCCGGTGATTTTATTCTTTGGCTAAAGGAGAATTTAAAGAAATGCAGCGAAATGGATTAACACAAAAACTAGCGAAAAAACTTATCCCAGGGAATTGCCTTTGCCGTACCCTGGAGTAGGGTCCGCCATGTGGCGCAGCAGGGGAAAATCCTGCCAGTCTGCTTTTCCGTCTGCAACCAGGCGTCCGTTGCCCGGGCTGTGTTGGAGATAATTTCAACCGTTTCCAGTGTTTCACCTGCCAGCATCTGGCGCGCCTCAGGATAGGGAATTCCCTTGCCCAATAATTTTCCCAACCGGGCGGTACGACCGGCGAACACTGTTACATATAAGTCGCCCGCACCCGGCAAGCCGTAAACCTGGTGGGTATCACCCCCCAACCGTTTTACAATCAGGCGCATTTCTGTTAAGCTCTGGGCAAATAAGGCTGCCTGTGGATTGAATCGGCGGGCCAGTCCGTCATCATCCAAATCCTCGTGTTCCCCGATAACCAGGTTAATACCCAGGGCATAGGGATTCTTTAATGCGGCGCAGACTTCCACCCCTGTCACATCGGTTGATGTGCGCACATGGTAATAATCGGTTTGAAAGAGACTTGCAATCCAATTCAGGGCATCCGGATTCTGACCACAAAAGATTGTTCCCGTGTGGCGGCGGGCAGCCAGTTCCTGGGCAATGCACGGACCTCCAATGGCATTCAAGGATGTTATCCCCTGCAATTCAACCGGAAACCAGGCATTGGTCATTTCGGGCACGGTCAACAGCAAGCCATCGGGCTGGTCAAACAAACCCTTGGTAACCGAAATAACCGGAACGGATGGAGACAGGAATTTGCCTGCTTCAGTTGCAAACCAATGCACACCAAAACTGCTTACCCCGCTAACCACAAGGTCTGCTCCCTGAACAGCCTGTGCCAGTTTTGTGTGCGGGTATGGAACCACACCCAGGGGAACAACCTGCTGCAGGCGCGGGTGCTCACCGGTATTCAGCAGACTTGCGATGATGTCTTCGTCCAGAGGCGTGCCAACCAGGCGAATCTGATGGTGATTGTCCGCCAATGGCCAGCATAGTGCTGTCCCCATCATCCCGGCACCAATGATTGTTATTGTCGTCATAAAACCCTTTTTAGACTTCCACCACCGGAACTGTTTCATCAACCCAGGCTGTAGCGTGGTTCCGCCCGGCTTCTTTGGATAAATACAGTGCCCGGTCGGCATGCTCGAGCAGTTGATCCAGGCTGGCAGATTTACCTGCAGCATAACTGGAGATACCCATGCTCAAGGTTACATGGATTTCACCACGCTCTGTAACAACCGGATTGGTTTCAACCAGTTTGCGCAGCCTTTCGGCGGTCAGCAGGGCTTTTTTATGGTCAGTTTCTGGAAGCAGCACAACAAATTCGTCACCGCCAAAACGCGCCATGATATCCGGGGTGCGTAATGAATTTTGCATGGCTGCAGTAACTTTTTGAAGTACGATATCCCCCGAAAGGTGACCAAAAGTGTCATTTACCTGCTTAAAAATAATCCAGATCCACCAGGATAAGCGAGCATGGAAGCCCTTCCGTGATTGTGCGGGCTAATTCCTTGACAGCCAGGCTGATAAAATGCCTGCGGTTGAATAAACCGGTAACAGTATCCAGCTGAGCCAGTTTGCGGACTTTTTCCAGAAGCACCTTTCTTTCGGTAATGTCATGCAATGTAAGCAACAATCCGATAACCTGGGAAGAGCGGCTGGATAATTCCGTGATACGGACTTCAAAATGCTGAAGTTCACCATTACGATATAGCTCAACTTCCTGGTGGTCGGTTGTAAGGCTCGATGGATTGAAATACGCCGGCCAGGATGAAAAAAAGGTATTAATTGGCTTACCAATGATGTGCTGGCTGGATAGACCAAGAATGACCTGGGCAGCAGGATTAATATCCACTACCTGCTCGCGAAGGTTCAATACAATCACACCGTCTTTCATTTTATCAATCAAGGTTGAGCGGGCAATGGGAACAATGTCCAGCAGCTGGTATTTGAAAATACCGATTGCGAATCCAATGCCCCCCAAGGCAAACCCGATTGGAGAGAAATCCTTATGTAAACCCGGGATCAAACTGAATACGCAGACCAGGTTTACGAAAAGCGGCAAAGTGGCACCGACCACCATCCAGATAGATTGTTTGCGATACACGTTGTGAAGTGCGAAGTACTCTTTGGCAATCAAAGACGAGCCAATAATTATGAGTGCATAGGAATATACCAGGTGAACCCAGAACCATATGCCGTATTGCATTTGCAGCTGCGAAAAATTAGCTGTATCTATTACCGAAACCGATTGCCAAATCAGTTTATGATGATCTCCTGTCAGGGTGAGGATGGCTGTCGAAATGGGAATTAACAGGACGATCCAGAAAAACCTCGGAGATAATAAATGGTTTTTCCCCGTGTAATCCAAAGAAAAAGCCAGCCAGGTGACCGATAGAATTGCAAAAAAGAGCAGGTCCAGCCGGGCGAAGAAAATTTTTAATTCAAAAATATTGAAAAGCAGCTCAAACGTGCTGACGATTAAAAAACCAGCAATGGCAGAGAAACACCAAAACAGCGAGTTTGCTCCGGGAGTTTGTTTTGCCCGACGGGTGTAGAATGCCAGGGCAATCGTGCCGGCAGCCGCAAATGGTGCTATGAGAATGAATAACGTGTATTGGAACAACTACTTACTGCTCCCGTCCTGGATGACCCCACCAGACACATTCTATTTTCATGGAAATATTGTAATTTGGTAGAAATATTGTATCACAAGCGTTGTTCACCAGCATTTTTCTCTAACAAACCCTGCTTTTCGCTTTCCGTAAGAAAGGCTGCCTGGAGTGCATTTTGTTGTGCCTGGCGTGCTAATACTGGGGTAATACCTGCTTGGGGAGCAGCCACATCGTATTCATGCTGGATGGTGATTGCGCTAATTCCGGGATCATCCGTATTGATGGTTGCAAGAAGTCCCATCTCCAGAAATTTACGCAAGGGATGCTGTGCGTAATCCGACACGATGCTGGTTTGAACATTGCTGGTCAGATTGCATTCAATCCCAACCTGGTGCTTGAAAAGGTATTCAATCAATATCGGGTCTTCGATCGCACTCAGGCCATGCCCGATGCGAGATGCTCCCAGCTGTTGAATTGCCTGCCAGATGGATTCGGGACCGGCAATTTCTCCGGCATGGATGGTGACCTGCCAGCCTGCATCCCGTGCTTTACGAAAGTGCTCCACGAACATAGCACCAGGGAAATTGGCTTCATCCCCTGCCAGGTCAATACCGGTTATTGCCTGGCGATGCTGCAATAGAGCATCCAACTCTAACCAGGCTTTTTGTGATCCATAGGTGCGACTGAGAATGCCAATCAGCTTTACCATGACACCGGTTTGCTGTCGGCCTTCTTGCACACCTTCGATAACAGCAGCCGTTACAGCCGATGGGTCAAGTCCATGTGCTTCTGCCATAAACAACGGACTGAAACGAAGTTCGACGTAATCCAATTCTTCTGCTGCAGCATCCACAACGCTCTCAAATGCAATTCTTCTGCATACATCCGTATTCACCAGGATCGCAGTTTGCCACTCAAACTTCTGAATAAATGCCATCACACCTGGCTGCGGGGTAGACACCTGCACGAAAGGACGCAAGGTTTCAAGTGTATTACCCGGCAAGGCAAGATTTTGCTGCAAACCGACTTCCAGAATGGTTGCGAGACGAACACTGCCGTCCAGGTGACGGTGTAAATCACAAAGGGGAATGGTTTTATCGATCATATAGTTAGGAAGTGCACCACGTCCTTGCAATCTCTTTACATCGGGCAGATTTGGATTGCATTGGGATATAATATTTATATATTCACAAATGTGTACTTCAAAAATTATAACCCATGCTCACTAAACAAAAAACGCATCCTTTATGGATTATCGGGGCATTTGTACTCTTCTGCCTGGGATTGGGGTATGCCGTTATCCGCTTTCCCTCTTTACCGGTCAGTATTCTGATATTCCCGATTGCAGGTATTGTCTGGTTGGCGTTTGTTTACCCTCTTAAATGGGCGTACATTGCAACAATTGGATACCTGGTTATCCGGTTTTGGGTTAACCTGGCAGGTATAAACCCGCAAACCTCCATCCTTGTGACTGCAATTACTGGCATAATCCTGATTGTTCTTATTTTCTGGCTGGGACAATTAATCGAAAGACACCGCCAGGCAGATAAGAAATTGGAAGAAGCCCGTGAACTCTATCGGGTGGTGGCGGATTGCAGTGAAGACCTTGAAATTTGGATTGATCCTGAAAAAAAATTCATCTTCATTTCACCCTCCAGCGAATATATAACCGGGTACGCACCCCAGGAGTTTTATAACAACCAGGAATTATTTTTCAACATCATCCATCCCGAAGACCGCCCCAAAATATTGGCGATTGTGGAAACGCGGGAGAAAACCTCTCGCCTGACAGAATTTCGTATTCAGCGAAAAGACGGAAAAGAATGCTGGATTGAGAACGCCTGCAGCACCGTTTTTGATGAACAGGGCAAATATTTGGGGTATCGCGGCAGTATGCGGGATATCAGCGATCGAAAGGCAACAGAACGGGAATTAGAGTTGACCTATCGCAGGCTAAAAATTGTCCTTGAACATTTGAATGAAGGATTGTTTGATTGGGACCTGGAATGTGAGCAAATCTATATCAGTACCGAAATAGCGCAAGTACTGGATATCACTGGAAATGAAACAATACTGCCAGTTTCCGTCCTGGATTTTGCCAAAGGTTTTCAAGAAATATTACCCATGCTCCAGGACAATGACCTGGAGCGGTTTCGAAAAGCATTGCTTGCACTGATTAATAATGAAACGAAACTCGTTGAAATCGAATTTCAGTTCCTGCGAAAAAGCGGTAAGAAATACTGGATTTTATGCAGAGCAATATCCATGCGATTAGAAGAAAATGATAAGCCGATACGGATTATCGGCAGTTTTATCGATATAACCACCCTTAAGGAAGCAGAAGAGAACCTGAAACGCAGCGAAAAGAAGTTCAGGGACCTGATTGAACAACAGGGTGAAGGCGTGGTTATTGCTGATGCCAAGGAACAGATTGTATATGCCAATCCGGCTGCAGATATCTTGTATGGAGAAAAAATAGGTGGTCTGCTAGGTAGATATATTACCGAATACCTGGCACCCGACCAGTCTTCCGTACTGCTAGCCCAAACCTTGCGCAGAGAAAAAGGGGAAGTAGGCTCGTACGAACTGCAAATCACAGGTGCGGATGGAGAAAAGCGCCAGATTCTCATTACAGCCACCCCACGTTATAACGCTGAAGGTAAATTTATAGAATCAATCGGTGTGCTGCGCGATATAACCAAGCGCACCGAGGCAGAAAACCAGCTTCGTTATCTCAGCCACCATGATATTCTGACAGGCGTGCATAATCGCACCTATTATGAGGACGCAGTAGACCGACTGGAAAAGAAGAATGAATTCCCGATTAGCGTGATTATGATTGACCTGGATGGTTTAAAAAATACCAATGACCAGTTGGGTCATCATGCTGGTGACGAAATGCTTAAGACCGTTGCAAAAATATTGAAACAGAGCATTCGTGGAAATGATATCATCGCACGAATTGGCGGAGATGAATTTGCGTTATTGCTACCTGGAGTAGGTGATAAAGGATTACGGACAGTCATGCATCGCATTCAACAAAAAACTTCAATTGAAAATGCCACCGGGCAATATCCCTATGTGATTCAGCTTTCGGCCGGCGGAGCAACCAGCATTAACCCGGAAGATTTCAGGCACAGTCTGCAACTGGCTGACACGCGTATGTACCGTAACAAACGTGCCAAAAGGAAAGTGGGGGAACATGAAAACTCAGTTTAAGCTTTTCAAACCGGTGTACCTCGTGGTGCTGTATACACTGGTAAGCCTGGCTTTCGCAATCGCCCTGCTGACCCTGGATATGCCCATGTCACTGATGACATTAATGATGGTTCCCATCATCTGGGCGGTTATTTATTATTCAATCAACTTGTGTGTATTAATGCTGGCGATATTTGGGCTGGTTACGGTCGGCTTTACTTACCTGAGCGGTGAACCGTTTGGATCCTCCTTAATTGCCGTTCTGGTTTCCATGACGGCTTTTGCCATAGTCCTCTTTTTGATTGATGGGGCGATTATGAAGCGAAACCAGCTGGAAGATGAATTGCGCCAGGCACATGAACGTCTGAAGACCGCCCTGGATAACACGCTCGATGGGATTTGGGACTGGAACTTAAAGAAAGAAGAAATCTTCCTCAGTCAGAATGCCCAGGCGTATCTGGGTCAGTCAAAATCCATTATCCCGATTCGAAAAGAGGATATTGATAATTCCTTTAGTTTCCTGGAAATATTTCCTTCCATACATCCCCAGGACGTTGAGGGTATTCAAAATAAACTTGATGCCTGTATTAATGGGCAAATTGACCATTACGAAATTGAGTACCGTGTTGCAGATAAAGACGGGGAATACCGCTGGGTATTGGGGCGCGGCAGGGTGATCCTTGATCCGGAAAATGGTGGAGTGCATCGCATTACCGGAAGTGTGATGGATATTCACAATCAGAAGGTTGCCGAAATGACTCTGGAAATCAGCGAAGCCCGTTACCGTCACCTGGTTGAAACCCAGGGTGAAGGAGTGGGGATTGTGGATAACACCGAAAAATTCCTGTTTGCCAACCCGGCTGCCGAAGCCATATTTGGTGTACCAATGGGGACATTACATGGAAGAAACCTGCATGAATTTTTAGATGAAGGTGAATTTAAGCGCATTCAAGAGGAAACCGAAAAGCGAATTAAAGGAATGGAATCTTCTTATGAACTGTGGGTGATTCGACCGGACGGAGAACGCAGGCGTGTTCATGTTACCGCAACTACCAGTCGTAACAGCCACGGTGACTATGTCGGAGCAGTGGGTGTGTTCCGGGATGTAACCGAAGACCAGGAGTCGGAAGAACGTCTCCTGTTTGAAAATACACATGATGCCCTGACGGGGTTGTATAACCGAAAATTCTATGAAACTGAAATAGACCGATTGGAAATCGAACAAGTTGCGCCGGTCAGCTTCATCATGCTGGATGTGGATAAGTTTAAACAGGTCAATGACCAGTTGGGTCATCAAATCGGGGACGAATTGCTGCGGGATTTTGCGAATGTCTTGAGGTTATCAGTCCGGGAACCAGATCGTGTCACCCGAATTGGGGGAGACGAATTTGCGATCATCCTTCCGGGAGTGGAACCTGAGGTGATGCAAAAGGTTATGGCTCGTATTCAAAAAAACATGGAACTCGAAAATGCCATCCCTGACAAACGATATTTTATTGCCTTTTCGATGGGCGGAGAAACCAACTTTACGGGTAATAACCTGCGTTCCACCATATCCAAAGCCGATGCCAGCATGTATCGCGAAAAACAGCTAAAGCATATTACAAATTAAGTCTGCAACTTATTTACCCACTATGCGTATATAGTATGAGGTAAAAATGACCGAAAATCATGTAAAGCGTGGCGTTCCCTGGTATCTATGGCCGTTTTGGGCTATCTGGCGCCTGGTAGTAATCATCATCACTTTAACCGGTAAACTCGTTGGAGCAGTGATTGGCCTGGCGCTGTTAATTGTTGGAGTGGTTGTCAGCCTGACAGTTGTTGGCGCAATTGTAGGCATTCCGCTCATCATTTTTGGTTTCTTATTAATCATCCGCAGCCTGTTTTAGCCAGAGCGATCACAGGCAACTATGGAATTGGCGACCCCGATTCTTTTAAACCGTGCTGATTGTTGTCAGCACGGTTTGTGCTTAACCTTGTATGTTTTGAACCCCAAATTCCTATCCGGCTTTATAATAGCAATATGAATCTGACCATTCACCACACTTTTCCAGAAGAATTGAAGAACGAATGGAATGCACTGCTGGAAAAAAGTTCGAGCCACGTGCCTTTTTTACGATATGAATTCTTGCGTGACTGGTGGGATAGCCGTGGAGGTGGAGAATGGGAACAGACTGAGTTGTACTTGGTGACCGCCTGGGAAGCAGATTCCCTTGTGGCTGTTGCGCCACTCTTTTACACCACGGACACAGAAATCTCTTCCTTGCTGCTGGTTGGCGCTATCGAGATAAGCGATTATCTCGACCTGATTGTTTGCCCGGAAAAATTGGAAGAGTTCATCGCTGAATTGCTTCCCTTCCTGGCTCACCTGGAATTTCCCTGGCAGCAGTTACAGTTTCATAATCTGCTTGAAGATTCACCCACCCTGCCTGCAGTAAAGGCTGCAGCCATAAAAGCAGGCTGGAATTTTGAAATGGAAACGTTACAGCGTTGTCCCTATATCCCGCTGACAAGTGACTGGGAAACCTATCTTTCAGGTCTGGACAAAAAAAAGCGGCATGAAATTCGGCGTAAACTGCGCCGCGCCAATGAAATTGGGCTGCCGATTAGCTTCAAAGTTGTGCAAGATGTGGACACATTGGAGGCTGAATCCGATGCCTTTTTTGACTTAATGGCACAGGATGAAGACAAAGCCCGGTTTTTAACTGAAGCCATGCGGGAACATATGCACCGTGCCATTCATACTTCTTTTGGCTGCGGCTGTTTGAACCTGGCATTTTTGGAAATAGGCAATGAAAAAGCTGCTGCATACTTAAGTTTCGATTATCTAAATCGCATCTGGGTTTATAACTCAGGTATAAATTACAAGTTCCAGGAGTATTCACCAGGCTGGGTTTTGCTGGGGTATATGATCCAGTGGGCAATCGAAAACAAGCGTGACGCCCTGGATTTTTTGCGTGGTGATGAAGAATACAAATACCGGTTTGGAGCACTCACCCGGCGTGTTGTCAGGGCGGTAATTACCCGAAAGTGAGGAAACACAACCAGGATAGATTGCTTCAAATCTATTCCGAAATTTATCAAGTCTGATATACTTAATCCGCCTAATCGGATATTATCTGTAAGGATTGTTAATGTTCAATGCTTATTTTCCTCTTTTTATCATCATCCTGATAGCACTGGTGGTTGCCATTGTCGCCATCTCCCTGGGAATTTTATTTGGACCCCGGCGACCCAGTGAACGAAAATCCTCACCCTATGAATCCGGTATGGTTCCTTACGGGGCAGGTACCCGGCGGGTATCCGTTCGCTATTATTTAATCGGTGTTCTTTTTATTTTGTTTGACATAGAAGTTGTTTTTATCCTACCCTGGGCTGTTTCTTTCCGCAGTTTGGGTGTTCCAGGTCTGGTGCTGGTGATAATTTTCATCGCGATTTTAGAGGTAGCATTTGTGTACGCCTGGAAAAAAGGAGCGCTTGAATGGGAATAGAGCAAAAAGCTGGTGACCTGGGATTGGTGACAACCACCCTGGAACAAGCCGTTAACTGGGCGCGTACCAATTCCATGTGGCCGATGCTGTTTGGTCTGGCATGCTGCGCCATTGAAATGATGGCTGCCCAGGCATCCAATTACGATATGAGTCGTTTCGGGATGGAACTTATGCGTGCCAGCCCGCGCCAATCCGATTTGATGATAGTGGCTGGAAGGGTGAGCCGCAAAATGGCACCCGTCTTGCGCAAGTTGTATGACCAGATGCCTTCTCCAAAATGGGTCATTGCCATGGGTGATTGTGCTTCCTGCGGTGGCGTATTCAATAATTACGCCATTGTCCAGGGTGTTGATGAAATTGTTCCTGTGGATGTGTATGTATCCGGTTGTCCTCCCCGTCCAGAAGGTTTGATTCATGGCATCGTTACACTGCACGAAAAAGTAAAAAAAGAACAAATCAAAGACTGGGCATAACAGGCATAAGGATCAAGGGATGAAGAAACCAGCAGCAACCTTATATGAGACCATGTCTGCCCGGTTTGGCGCAACGGTGCAAGAATTTCGTGGCGAAGAAAGTTATATCCTTCCGGCGGAAAACCTGGTGCCTGCAGTAACGGCTATGCGCGATACCCATGGATTTGATATGTTGATTGATATAACTGCGGTGGATTACTGGCCAGAGGACATCCCCCGTTTTCACGTGGTATACCATTTCCTGGATGTTACCAATAATGAGGTAATCTGTGTGCGCATACCGGTAAATGGGCAGGCGGGCAATCTTGACAGCATAAGCGGTTTGTTCCCCAATGCCACCTGGTATGAGCGTGAAGTGTGGGACATGTTTGGTTTGCGCTTTAACGGTAACCCCGATATGCGCAGAATAGTAATGCCGTATGACTGGCAGGGTCACCCGCTGCGCAAAGATTATCCCCTGGGATATGAAGAAGTGCAGTACAGTTTTAATTTCAGCGAAATTGATTTAAGAAAACCGTATGCTTCCGAATAAAAAACGTTTGAATTTGAGGCGCAATGTCTGAGATTCACGAAGTATCCCTTGATGAGCTAAAGCACCTGGTATCCGACCGGGCAATTTCCGGTGAGACCATGCTCTTAAATATGGGTCCACAACACCCTTCCACGCACGGTGTATTACGATTATTGTTGGAGCTGGATGGGGAAATCGTGGTGAACTGTATTCCGGATATTGGTTTTTTACACACCGGTATCGAAAAGAACATGGAAGCCAAAGAATTACCAGAAGGCAGAAGTGATGACCGACCGGTTGGACTATCTCAATCCAATCGGAAATAACCTGGTGTACTGCCTGGCAGTTGAAAAATTATGCGAGTTGGATGTTCCTCCCCGGGCACAGGTATTACGGGTCTTACTAACAGAGCTTACCCGGCTTGCTTCGCACCTTATCTGGCTGGGGACTTCAGCCCTTGACCTGGGTGCCATGTCGGTTTTCTTGTATACCATGCGTGAACGTGAAATGCTGATGGATATTTTCGAAATGTGCTCCGGTCAGCGCATGATGACCACGTATATCCGTCCCGGTGGTTTATGGCGCGATGTGCCGGTTGAATTTGTCCCGGCGGTGGAAGAATTTCTGCGCATCATTCCCAAAAATATTGATGAGTATGAGGGATTGCTGCACGATAATCCCCTTTTTCTTGACCGTACGAAAGGCATTGGCGTCATTAAGGCTGCAGAATGTTTGCAATGGGGGATCACTGGTCCCATCTTGCGGGCAGGCGGCATGGCGTATGACCTGCGAAAAGCACGACCTTACTCGGGATACGAACAATATGATTTTGATATTCCCACCCGCACCGAAGGCGATGTGTATGCCCGTTATGAAATCCGAATGGATGAGATGCGTGAATCTGTGCGGATTGTGAGGCAGGCAATGGATAAGCTGCCAGGCGGAGAAGTGCGCAGCAATAACCGCAAGTATGTCCCACCACCACGTTCTGAACTTGGTACTAGCATGGAAGCATTGATTCATCACTTTAAATTCTGGACGGAAGGCTTTACCCCACCGGCTGGTTCGGTATATGTCGCCACGGAATCACCCCGAGGTGAACTGGGGGTATTCCTTGAATCCAATGGCACACCGAAACCATACCGGGTGCATTACCGGACTCCATCCTTTGCCAATCTGCAGATTATGCCCTTATTAACCCGCGGGCATTTTATCGCAGATGTAGTCGGGGTGATTGCAAGTACAGATATCGTTCTTGGAGATGCAGACCGTTGAACGAGTTACAGACCAGGTATCCACATGAAGTGAAATCCATACTGGCGAAATATCCGCCAGAATTCCTGCGTTCAGCTATCATGCCGTTGTTGCATCTTGCCCAACAAGAGAACGGCAAGGTCAGTTCCCAGGCAGTGAAAGATATTGCCGAGCTGACGGGCGTAAATGAAACAGAAGTAACGTCGATTATTGGTTTTTATACACTCTTTCACGAAGAAGGCGGGCGCTATTTTATCCAGGTGTGCACCGATCTGTCCTGTGCGCTGCGAGGTGCAGACGCATTTCTCAAGCAGGTATGTGATGCATTGGGAGTTCTCCCGGGTGAGACAACCCCGGATGGTTTATTTACCATTGAAGAAGTGAAATGTATTGCTGCCTGTGATAAAGGACCGGTCTTTCAAGTGCAGGGTGATGGGGATATTACCTATCACGAACATCAAACCCTGGAAAGTGCCATGCAAGTTTTAATCGATTTAAAGTCCCGATCTGATGCTCAAGTTACGAAAACAAAATCCACTGCCAGGCAGTCCAAAGGTCGTAAATGAGCAAACATATCTTACTGCGTCACCGGGATATCGCTGGTTTGAACAAACTGGAGGTCTATCGCCAGCATGGCGGTTTCAAGACCTTCGAAAAAGCAGTTGTAAATATGGAACCAGCGGCAGTTTTGGCTGAAGTGAAGGCATCCGGTTTGCGAGGCAGGGGCGGAGCAGGTTTTCCCACTGGTCTCAAATGGGGATTTTTACCCGATACCCTCTGGCCGCATTATGTGGTTGCCAATGCAGATAAATCCGAGCCGGGCACATTTAAAGACCGCGAGATTCTGGAATCGAACCCCTACCAGTTTTTGGAAGGATTGATGCTGGCATCCTACGCGGTAAAGGCTGAAACAGCCTACATCTACCTGCGGGGTGAATTCTGGCAGATTGCCAGGCAAATTGATGCCTGCATTGCTGAATTGGAAAAAGCGCATTTATTAGGTAAATCCCTATTTGGCACCAAATACTGTTTAAAGATTTTTACCCACCTGGGTGCTGGGGCATATATCTGCGGCGAAGAAACCGCCTTGCTGGAATCGCTGGAAGGCAAATTGGGACAACCACGTTTACGCCCTCCATTCCCTGCCGTGTCTGGTCTGTTTGGTAAACCAACCGTAATCAATAATGTTGAAACACTTGCCAATGTACCTCCCATCATTGAGCATGGCTCTGCCTGGTACCGGAAATTTGGGACGGATAAAAGTCCGGGCGTGAAAATATTCAGTCTTTCCGGCAGGGTGAACAAACCAGGTAATTATGAATTACCTCTTGGCGCAACATTCAGGCACCTTATCTATGAGCTGGGCGGCGGTATCATCGATGGCAAGGCCATTAAAGCCATCATGACCGCTGGCGCATCCTCAACCATCATCCCAGCCAGCGAACAAGCTTTGGACACCCCGATGGATTATGAATCCTTGCAGAATTTACTGGGAGCACCCCTGGGTTCTGCTTCCGTCATCATTCTGGATGAAACCACAAACATGGCGGAACTGGTGGATAAAACTGTTCAATTCTTTAAGCACGAATCCTGCGGAAAGTGCACACCATGCCGAGAAGGCACGTACTGGATGAATAGCCTGACCAGCAGGATTTTGGAAACACACGACCCGCAGCAGGTGGACTTGTTGAACAGTGTGGCTGTTCAAATGCAGAACAAATGCCTGTGTGCCCTGGGAGAGTTTGCGACCATGGCGGTTGTTTCTGGAATTCAGCATTTTCGGCAGGATTTTGTCACAAAGCCAAAAGCACCCGAATCTGACCCTACCTGGCTTGAGGAGCATGTATGGTAAACCAGGTAACCCTGATGATTGATGACAAAATTGTTTCTGCCCCGGCAGGGATGATGATTGTGGATGCCGCCAAAATGGTTGGGATTAATATACCCACATTTTGCTACCATCCCAAATTGAAGGCAGTTGGCATGTGCCGCATGTGCCTGGTGGAAATCTCCAGACCGGTAATTGACCGTGCCACTGGCGAATTCGTACGCGAAGGCGATGGTTCAATCAAATTACAGGTCGCTCCCAAGCTGGAGACCTCCTGCACCACGCCGGTATCCGAAGGCATGCTTGTCATTACCGAAAACGAAAAAGTGATTGCCGCCCGCAAAGAGATGCTTGAGTTCCTGCTTACCTCCCACCCGCTGGATTGCCCGGTGTGTGATAAAGGCGGTGAGTGCCCGCTTCAAAACCTGACGATGGAACACGGTCCGGGTGAGAGCAGGTTTATTTATGATGACAAGAAGCATCTTCAAAAGCAGGTAGCACTTGGCGAATTGATAACCCTTGACCGCGAGCGCTGCATTCAATGCGGACGCTGCGTGCGTTTCCAGAGCGAAGTTGTTGATGACCCGGTGATTGACTTTTATCACCGCGGCCGGGCGCTCGAAATCATTACCAAATCGGAACCTGGTTTCGATTCAATTTTTTCGGGCAATACCACCGACATCTGCCCGGTTGGCGCGCTGACCACATCTGATTTTCGATTTGGTGCCCGTCCCTGGGAATTGCAGCAATCTGCATCCATTTGCAACCACTGCGCGGTGAATTGTAATATCACCTTCAACACCCGGCGTGAAGCAAAAAGCGGTGGAAGAGCAATTATTAAGCGGGTCATGCCGCGCCAGAACGAACAAGTGAATGAAATCTGGATGTGCGATAAAGGACGCTTTGTTTATCACTATTCCGAAAGCCCGGAACGCCTGGAAAAACCCCTGGTGCGCAAGGATGGTTTCCTGCAGCCGGTGGAATGGGATGAAGCCTTACAGTATGTGGACGATGGAATGAAATCCATCTGCGTGGGTATGGTTACCATTGCCGGCGGACGCCTCTCCAATGAAGACCTGTTCAATTTATCTGTAATGACCCGCGACCGGTCAGGAAAAGCGGTATTGTATGCGGATATGGCAGGCGGGGATGTGGTCGCGAAAGTCGGTCTGGGGCAGGGCAGCAACCTGTCTGACCTGGGTAAAGGGGATGCAATTCTCGTGGCTGCCTGTGACCTGCACGAAGAAGCACCCATATGGTGGCTGCGCATAAAACAGGCTGTAGAACGCGGCGCGGCATTGATTGTTGTCAACCCACGCAAGACCCGCCTGGACAATTATGCCACCCATGTTGTGCGGTACGAATATGGCAATGAAATCCGAACGATTGCGGGGATGACTCCGGGTGCCCGCAATCCGTTGGAAAGCGCACAGGCAGCATCCGATGCATTTGCCCATGCCCAAAACGCGATTGTGATTTTTGGCTCTGAGGGAATTGGTCTGCAAGCATCTGCCAATTTGGCTGTTGCGTGTGGAGAACTGTTGAAATCAACCGGACATGTTGGCAAGCCCAACAATGGTCTACTGCCAGCCTGGCAAAATGGAAATGCACAAGGTGCCTGGGATCTCGGTTTTCGTCCGGATCAGGACTTGAAGACCAGCCTGAAAGGTTCAAAAGTTGTCTATATAGCGGGTGCAGACCCAGCCGGGGATGACCCTGAACTCAAACAAGCGCTGGCGGATGTCGAATTCGTGGTCGTGCAGGAGCTTTTCCTGACGGAAACCGCCATGCTGGCTAATGTTGTCTTGCCGGCACAGGCGATGCAGGAACGGGAAGGCACGTACACTTCGGGAGAACGGCGTGTACAGCGCTTTTACCAGGCGATTGCCCCGTTGCCGGAAACTCGCCCGGATTATGCCATCACCGCCGCAATTGCCAAAAGGCTGGATATTGCAGTTACAGGACAGGCACCCAGCCTGGTATTTAACCAGCTGGTGGCTGAAACACCAGAGTATGCCGGACTGACTTACCAGAAATTGGCTGAATCTCCGGAACAATGGCCTTCCATTGGGCGAACCGACCTGTATTATGGCGGCACCGGGTATGACAATCACCAGGGAATCGGGCGTGCAATTAAGTTCTGCCGCTGACCGGGGTGAACCAGTGGAATTGGGGAGACTGCGTGCAAGCAAACGTCTGCCAGGCGGGCTGCGAATTCTGCCTGTGACCCGTTTGTATGATCAAGGTTCTTTAATGAAATATTCCGCACTGCTGGAAAAACGCCAGGCGCAAAGGGCAATCTGGGTGCATCCAGTAACCGCTGCCAGGTATAAACTTGCAGAAGACAGGCAAACAACCATTTCGGTAGGTGCAAAAACCATGGAAGTGGCTGTGATAATAAGTGAGGATATCCCGCAGGGCGTGGCATTACTGCCGCGCAGTGTGTGATCCGGTCTGTTAAGGATGGGTATGGATTGGTTGAAGATTCTTGAGTGGGTGATCAAATCCGTGGTGATTGCGCTGGCAATGACCGGTGGATTTGCGTATGTAACCCTGTATGAGCGCAAAGTGCTGGCTCGCATGCAGGTGCGCATTGGACCCAACCGGGCAGGTCCGGCTGGTTTGCTGCAGCCGATTGCGGATGCCTTTAAATTGATTTTTAAAGAAGAATTGACACCAGGCAAAGCAGACAAAATCATTTTCCTGGCTGCACCCATCATCACAGTTATTCCTGCAATTATTATCACCGCGGTGGTACCGTGGGGACCGACAGTCACCATGTTCGGACGCGAGATTACACTCTACCTGACGGATATTAATGTTGGTGTGCTGTATCTCATGGCGGTAACATCCATATCGGTTTATGGCATTTCCCTGGCTGGCTGGTCATCGAACAATAAATACGCCACACTGGGCGGCTTGCGGGCCACTGCCCAGATGATTTCAGTTACGAACTGGCAATGGGATTTGCCATGCTGGCGCCGGTGATGATGGCAGGTTCCATGAGCCTGATCGCCATTGTTGAAGCACAGAAAAATTTGTGGTTTGTGGTTTTGCAGCCGGTGGGTTTATCATTTATGTCATTGCCAGCATGGCTGAAGTAAACCGGTCACCGTTCGACATGCCAGAAGCCGAGCAGGAATTGACAGCCGGTTATCACACCGAGTATTCGGGTATGAAATTCGCCCTCTTCTTCATGGCTGAATACATCAAGATGATTGCCATCTCAATGATCGGTTCAACCCTGTTTTTGGGTGGATACAGTGGTCCATTTGTTGAGCAGCTTCCCTGGCTCGGTCCGATTTACCTGTTGATAAAAACCGCAGCCTGGTTATTCTTTATCATCTGGATGCGGGCTACCTTACCGCGCATCCGATATGATAAATTGATGATGCTGGGTTGGAAAGTGTTATTCCCCATTGCACTGCTTAATATTATCGTGAGTGCAGTGGTTTTAGTATTGACTGGAAATTAGATAGTGTTGGAATGCTGGTAGGAGTGTTTTAATGCCGAAAGGTCCGTTTAAAAAACTGCGAGCAATACTTGAAGGTCCATGGACAACTTTACATTCCATGTTTGGAAAACCGGTTACGATCGCTTATCCGGAAGTAAAACGACCGGTACGCACCCGTTTTAAAGGCCGCCATTACTTACAGCGCTATGAAAACGGATTGGAAAGCTGCATTGGTTGTTCGCTGTGTGCGGCTGCCTGCCCTGCAGATGCGATTTTTGTTGAAGCATCTGAGAATACCGATGAAGAACGCTATTCACCCGGCGAGCGCTATGCCAGCACGTATGAAATCAATATGCTGCGCTGTATTTTTTGTGGATATTGTGAAGATGCCTGCCCGACTGAGGCTATTACCCTGGGAGACAATTACGAACTATCCTTTACCGGAAGGGTACAATCCATTTATACCAAGGAAATGCTGATTGAACCTGTTGCACCGGGTGGCATGCCCACCCCGCAAAAAACTGACCCCGGTGAATTTACCCGTTCGGTTCCGGAAATGGAAGACCCCAGGTTAACCGATTAGGCACGAGGGCAATGGAATGCTGACTGCTGAAATCATTTTGTTCCAATCATGGGACTGGCAATCCTGGGCTACCGCCCTGGGTATGTTATTCAGCCGCAATGCAATTTATTCTGTTCTGTTCCTGGTGCTGAATTTTGCCTCGGTGGCAGTCATTTATGTCATGTTGAGCGCACCCTTTATTGCTTTGATCCAAATTACTGTTTATGCCGGTTCGATTATGGTCTTGTTCCTGTTTGTTATCATGCTCCTGGGAGCGGAAAAAATCACTGCCAAGGAAAGCATGAAGGGACATCGCGGCTATTGCCATCATTTTGGGATTGGTGTTTTTGCTTGAAGCAGGTGCTGTAATCTTATGGAAGGTTGGTTTGCTTCCTACGGTCACAACTCCAGGACTGACTTTTGCTCCTCCTGAAATGATTGGGATTGAGCTCTTCAACCAGTACGCTTTACCCGTGCTGGTGACGTCCGTGATTTTATTGGCAGCAACTCTCGGAGCCATCTTGTTGACCCGGGCTGATAAAATCCAGGGAAAGAAATCATAACCATGCTGAAGAACACAAACCTCTGTCCCAAATTCACACACAGGGAGTTCGTATGCCACTAGCGTTCTTTTTGGCACTTTCTGCCCTCATGTTTTGATTGGCATCCTGGGTGTATTGATGCGGCGAAATGCGCTGGTGGTGTTCATGTCGCTGGAGTTGATGTTTAACGCTGCCAATTTATTGTTTGTTACATTCGCGCCTACCATAAAATCTTAACCGGTCAGATTATGGTCTTTTTTGTGATGACGGTGGCAGCAGCCGAGGTTGCAGTTGGTCTGGCGCTGATGGTCGAAATCTTCCGCACCAAGCACAGATTGATATTGACCAGATGAACAGCTTAAGGGTTAATCGGGGAGAATGGATATGGCTTTGACACCTGAAAAACTGGCTGCCTTTCTTCCTCCGTTGTTATTGGTTTTCCCATTTTTGGGGCTGGCGGTCAACATTATTCTTGGCAGTAAATTGGGACAAAAAAGCGCAGGGATTGTCGCCAGCCGTGGCGACAGGCTTGCTTTCGTGGTTTCCGTTTTGTTAGGCTGGTTGTTAACCCAGATTGTTGGTCCGATCAATGTGCAGATTGCGGAATGGATTACGGTTGGCAGCCTTAACCTGGCATGGGTCATTCCGTGTGGATACCCTTTCTGTCACCATGATGCTGGTGGTAACCGGTGTGGGCACGCTTATCCACCTGTACGCGGTCAGCTATATGAAGCATGATACCCATCACAATGGCGACCCGGGCAGATACCGCCGTTTCTTTGTCTTTTTCAATTTATTTATTCTGTCCATGCTGGTGCTGGTAAGCGCTGATAATTACCTGATGATGTTTGTTGGTTGGGAAGGGGTGGGATTATGTTCCTACCTTCTGATCGGTTTTTGGTTTGAAAAAGGCGAAGATGGAATTGGCAATGCCCAGGCTGCCAAAAAGGCTTTTGTTGTAAACCGAATTGGTGATTTTGGTTTGCTGATTGCCATCTTTTTGATTTTTGGCCGCTTTGGTACATTGCAATTTGATGCTGTATTTGAACAGGCACCTGCACTGGCTGCGGCTACACCGGGTTTGTTACTGGCAATAACGCTGTTTATGCTGCTGGGAGTAACCGGGAAATCTGCCCAGTTGCCATTGTATGTCTGGCTGCCGGATGCCATGGCTGGTCCAACACCGGTTTCTGCTCTTATCCATGCGGCAACGATGGTCACCGCAGGTGTCTACCTGGTGGCCCGTTCCAGTGCGCTCTATACCCTGGTTCCGGCTGCCCAAATGGTAGTGACCTGGGTGGGTGCAGCTAACAGCACTTGTTTGCTGCCACAATTGCTGTCGGTCAGTTTGACATTAAAAAAGTCCTGGCATATTCCACCATCAGCCAATTGGGTTTCATGGTGGCGGCGGTAGGCATGGGCGCTACGGTGGCAGGGATGTTCCACTTGATTACCCACGCATTTTTCAAAGCGCTCCTGTTCCTTGCAGCTGGCTCGGTCATCCTGGGAATGGAACGCGGTCATGCATGCCGGTCATATTGGTCATGATGACGAAGAGGCTTTTGACCCGCAGGACATGCGTACCATGGGCGGGCTGCAACGCCGTCAAAAGACGACTTTTTGGGTTTATGCGGCAGGTGCACTGGCACTGGCTGGAATTGCGCCTCTGGCAGGTTTCTTCTCGAAGGATGAAATTCTTGCTGCCGCGCTGGTTAACAACCCGGCTGTTTTTGTAGTGCTGTTGGTTTCTGCTTTCCTGACGGCTTTCTACATGGGTCGGCAGGTTTTCCTGATCTTTTTTGGCAAAGCGCGCACTGAAGCGGCTTTGCTGGCAACCGAAAGCGACCGGGTCATTACCACCCCACTGGTGATTTTAGCCATTCTGGCAATCGCAGGCGGGGTATTGAACCTGCCCGGACTGCACTGGCTGGAAACCTGGCTTGAGCCATCGCTGACCCATCCACTGGTTGTAGAGTTTACTTTATGGGTGGCTGGTCTGTCTTTGTTCCTGGCTCTGGCAGGACTAATCCTGGCGTGGTGGGTATATTCCCGGCGCTCCTTTGTATGTCCTGAAATGAAAGACCCCTTGCAGCGCAGCCTGGGAGGTCTCTTTAAGGCGTTGAACAACAAATGGTGGGTTGATGAATTTTATCGGGCAGTGATTATTAAACCGTTTGATAAAACTGCTGATACCCTGGCGGACCCGGGTGAGCTGGGCAGCATTGATGGTGTTGCCCATGACCTGGGCAAATTTGCTGCTCTGCTGGGCAAACTGGGCAGCGGCATACAAAATGGATTTGTCCGCCGGTATGCCCTGGTGGTTTTATTGGGAGTGGTGGCAATTCTCGCTTACGTAATTCTGCAGTAAAAGTCCAGCCTTGGACGAGGGATGGTATGAATTTTTGGCAAAATCCGTTATTGATAATGACCCTGGCACCGCTGGTTGGGGTGCTGGTTATTCTCTTTTTACCTGCTGAACGAAAAAGCGCAATCCGCTGGACAGCATTGGTGACCAGCTTGCTTACATTTGGGCTGGCAATCTGGGTGTTGACCCAGTTCAACGCAACCCTGAGCGGATTGCAGTTAACCCTGGATTTGGATTGGTTCCAGGTTTCCCGCTTTAATATTCATTTCTTCCTGGGTGTGGATGGAATCAGCATCTTACTGGTGCTTTTGACCACTTTTCTAACCCCGCTGGCAGTTCTTTCCACCTGGAAAGCAGTTGAAGACAATGTGAAAGGTTTCATGGCATTCTTTTTGATGCTGGAAACCGGCATGCTGGGAGTGTTCCTTGCCCAGGATTTGATCCTGTTTTACATCTTCTGGGAAATTACCCTTATCCCCATGTACTTCCTGATTGGTATATGGGGCGGCGAACGCCGTATTTATGCAGCAGTCAAGTTCTTCCTGTTCACCATGGCTGGTTCGGTCTTGATGCTGGCGGGCATCCTTTTCCTTGGCTGGCAGGCAGGCAGTTTCAGCATGACAGAAGTACTGGCAGCCCGCAGCACCTTTGCCGGCGCGCAAATCTGGCTCTTCCTGGCATTTGCTATCGCGTTTGCCATCAAAGTACCGTTATTCCCCTTCCATACCTGGCTGCCTGATGCACACGTGGAAGCACCCACTGCTGGTTCTGTTATCCTGGCTGGGTCCTGCTGAAAATGGGCACTTACGGTTTCCTGCGTTTCAACCTGCCGCTCTTCCCGGATGCTGCCCTGACCCTGGCTCCCTGGATGGCTGCCCTGGCTATCATTGGCATTATATTCGGGGCGGTGGTGGCTTACCGCCAGAAGGATGTCAAAAAACTGGTGGCATATTCATCCATCAGCCACCTGGGATTTGTTATGCTGGGAATCTTTGCCCTGAACCTGCAGGGCGTTTCAGGTGCGATTTTACAGATGGTCAATCATGGTCTGAGCACGGGTGCTTTATTCCTGATTGTTGGCATGTTATATGAACGCCGGCATACCCGCCTGTTGAGTGCTTATGGCGGTTTATGGAAAGTTGTGCCGGTTTTGGCAACCCTCACGCTCCTGGTTACCCTGTCATCCGCTGGATTACCCGGGCTTGAATGGTTTTGTGGGGGAGTTCACCATTCTTCAAGGTGCGTTCATTTCTTCAGCGTACCCCAGTTACCTGTTTGCCGGTGTTGCCACCCTGGGTGTTGTACTGGCAGCTGTTTACCTGCTGTGGATGTTTGAGAAGGTCTTTCTTGGACCGGTTACGCATGAAGAGAATAAGAATCTGCAAGATGTGAACTGGCGTGAGTTGATGGTGCTAATCCCCATCTTACTGGTCATTTTCTGGATTGGACTGTATCCCAAGCCGTTCTTTGACCTTATTAACCCGACTGTGCAAGCCATGCTTGGCACAGTATTACCGGTCTATTAGGAGGATGCGATGATTTTGGAGGATTTTCTGGTCATTCTCCCCCTGGTGGTGCTGGTTGTCTGGGCAATCCTGTTAATCCTGGTTGACCTGTGGATACCAAACAAACGCAAGGGTATTACAGCCATCCTGGCGGTAATTGGGATGGCAGCGGCTTTGGGGTTAAGCCTTCAAAAATTCAGTACTCCTGCAGAGGCTTTTGGTGGCATGGTGGAGGTGGATGGTTTTGCTGTCTTCATGGATGCCATCTTCCTGGTTAGCGGCATAATCTCGGTTGGATTGGCGTATGACTACCTCAAGCGTCTTAACATCATGCGCGGTGAGTATTTCACGCTGATTATGCTTTCCATCAGCGGCATGATGCTGATGACCTATGCCGAAGATTTACTTGTGGTGTTCCTGGCACTGGAATTGCTTTCCATACCGCTTGTATATCATGGCAGGTTTTGCCAGAATGCATATCGAATCGGAAGAATCTGCACTCAAATATTTCCTGCTGGGCACGTTTTCCTCAGGCTTTGTGCTGTACGGTGTTGCACTAATATTTGGTGCAACCAGTTTTACACGATTACCCGATATCGTCGCCAGCATTGCCGATAAAACCGTGAACATGCCGCTCTTCCTGGTAGGAGCAGCGCTGCTTCTGGTCGGATTTGGGTTTAAATCAGCCGTGGTGCCATTTCATATGTGGACGCCGGATGTATATCATGGGGCTCCCTCACCCGTTACCGCCTTCATGTCAGTTGGAGCCAAGGCAGCAGGATTTGCTGCTTTGTTACGGGTATTTGTAACCGCGTTTCCGGTACTGGCTACACAGATAACGCCTGTGCTGTGGGCACTGGCTGCCCTCACCATGGTGACCGGTAATGTAATCGCCCTGGCACAGACAAACATCAAGCGACTGCTGGCATACTCCAGTATTGCCCATGCCGGCTACATGCTGATGGCGTTCGTGCCTTTTGGGAAAGGTGATGTTGCCACTGACAGTGTGTCTGCCATGCTTTTTTACCTGGTGGCGTACAGCTTGACCACGCTGGGAGCATGGGCGCTGGTAATTGCACTGGAAAAGGCGGAGATGAAAGGGCTGGAGTTAACGGATTATGCGGGTCTCGGTCGCAAGTACCCGCTACTGGGTGCAGCCATGACGGTCTTTATGCTTTCGTTTACCGGTGTTCCGCTCACGCTCGGTTTTTGGGGCAAGTTCTACCTGTTCAGCACAGCCATTGAAGGCGGGTTTGTTGGGCTGGCAGTCATTGGGCTGCTGGCATCCCTGGTATCCGCTTATTATTACCTGAGGGTCGTGGTAATGATGTATATGAAAACCGGTGAACCGGAATTGAGCCGTGATCCCTGGGTGAGAATCATTGCAATTGGATGTGCAATCCTGGTGGTCGGTGTCAGCGTTATACCTGGCAGCCTTCTTGATTGGGCAGCCCGGGCACTGATAGTCTTGAAGTAATACTGTTTATGAAATAAAACTATTCCTGTTGGGTCAGGGAACCATTTTAGCCAAAGCGCCCCATGATGTAATCCTGGGTGCGCTTATCTTTTGGGTTCATGAACAGTTCTTTGCCTTCACCGGTTTCCAGTAATTCCCCCTGTAAAAAGAATGCCGCGAATTCAGCCATGCGGGCTGCCTGCTGGGTATTATGCGGGGCGAGAATGACGGTTAATTCTGATTTTAAATCCTGCAGCAACCCTTCAATTTTTGCAGTGGAAAGCGGATCGAGGGCAGAGGTGGGTTCATCCAGCATAAGAACCTCAGGCTGCAGCGCCAGGGTACGGGCGATGCACAGGCGTTGCTGCTGTCCGCCTGATAAGGCAATGGCAGGGTCCTGCAGCCGGTCATAAACTTCATCCCACAATGCTGCCTGGCGTAAAGCCCGCTCAACTGCATCCTGCAGTACTGATTTCCGATGTTCTCCAGCCACCTCCATACCATAACTGACGTTTTGGAAAATTGTCAGGGGCAAGGTTACCGGTCGGGAAAAAACCATCCCAATCCTGCGCCGAAGGGCAATTACATCGGTTTGCGGGTCAAGCAGGTTAATATCATTCATGAAAACCTTGCCGGAAAACTCTGAGACATCTGCAAGGTCGTTCAACCGGTTGAGCGTACGCAGCAGCGTGGATTTTCCTCCACCGGATGGTCCAAATATTACCGTGATGGTGTGTTCCGGAATACCCAGGGTAATATCTTTCAGGCTTTCAGAGCCATCCGAATAACGTACGTTCAGATTTTCAATCCGAATTTTATCCATGGTTCACCATTGCCGCTTTTTCCGCGCCCGGGATCGGATGAGGGTTGCAATCAGGTTCATCCCCAAAACAAATGCCAGCAATACCAGCACGGTTCCATATTGAATCTGAACTGGCATACCCGGAATCTGGGTGGATATGACGAACAAGTGATAGGGAAGTGCCATGGTGGGGTCGAGAGGAGAGCCGGGCAATTGCGGCAGGAAGAAGGCTGCACCGGTAAACAGGATGGGGGCAGTTTCTCCCGCGGCTCTTTCCAACCCGAGAATAATGCCCGTTACGATACCGGGGATGGATTGGGGAAGAACAATCCGCCAGATGGTTTGCCAGCGGGTGGCACCCAACGAAATGCTTACCACCCGAAAACTGTTGGGAACGGAGCGCAAGGCTTCTTCGGTGGTGCTGATGATGACCGGCAGGGTCATAATGGAAAGGGTAAGGGATGCAGCCAGAATGCTGGTGCCAAATTTTAAGAAAATGACGAACAATCCCAACCCAAACAAACCGTAAACCACAGAGGGGATGCCGGAGAGGTTGAGCATGGCAACCCGCATCAAGCGGGTCAGGTTGTTTTCAGGGGCATATTCCACCAGGTAAATGGCTGCAGCAATGCCAGGAGGAACAGAAAAGAGGGCGGTTCCAAGCGTCAGGTAGAAGGTACCCAGAATGGCAGGGAGAATACCACCGGCACGCATACCCTGCTCGTGGAAAACCGGTCAAAAATTCCCAGGAGATGGCAGGCAAACCCAGAACCAGGATGTAGATAATGAGTGCAATAATCGGCAGCACGGTGATAACGCTGACCGCCACCATGGCTGCATACCCAATTTTCTGTTTTTTATTGGGCGACAGAATCATGACAGCAGCCTTTCGGTCCGTTTCATACGGCGGGCGGAGACGGCAAAGGCAACAATATTAATCACCAGGGATAGGAGAAACAGGATGATACCGATTAAAAACAGCACCTGGTAATGTACGCTGCCCTGGGCTACTTCTCCCATCTCTGAAGCAATGGTGGCAGTCATGGTGCGGATGGGCAGGAAAAAGGCGTTCAATCCGTGTGGAAGGACTGGTGCATTGCCGGTGACCATCATGACCGCCATGGTTTCACCTATCACCCTGCCTATACCCAGCATTACCGCGGTGATAATGCCTGAACGGGCTGCCGGTACAGTGACCCCCCAGATTGTCTGCCAGCTAGTGGTGCCCAATGCCCGTGCGCCTTCGCGATAACCACGGGGAACTGTATTTAGTGCATCTTCTGCCACGGATACAATGGTTGGAATGGCTGACCAACCCAACAGCAGAGCCCCAGTAAAAGCAGTCAACCCAGTCGGCAGATTTAACGCTTCACGCAAGAAGGGTGAAAGCACCAGGATGCCGATAAAACCCAATACCACCGAAGGCATCCCTGCCAGGATTTCCACCAGGGGTTTGAGGATTTCTTTTGCCCAGGCTGGGGCAATTTCGGAAATGAATACTGCGGTTCCCACTCCGAGCGGAATGGCAATCAAAGCCGCCCCAATCGTAACCGTAATGGAACCGAATAATAAAGGCCAGATGCTGAAATGACCTTCAATCGGGTACCAAAATTCACCAAACAGGCTGGCAGGGGAAACATTCTTGAGCGCAGGCAGACCTTCTTTTAGCAGAAACAGGATAATCAGGCTGACATATAAAATCGACAGGTAACCGGCAACCCGGATGAATTGGGTGATAAGCCACTCGCTCCATTTAATTTTCCGTACTCCCTGGGTTGGCTTCATGGGATTCACCTTTACCGGAACGAAACCCAGGGATAGGACAATGTCCTGTGCTTCTGTGGATAGAATCCAATCGAGATAGGCTTTGATAATCGTGCTGGGTTCCCCGTGGGTATAGATGAACAACTCGCGAGAGATGGGATAGGTTCCGTCGTTTACCGATTCAACCGATGGCAGAATGGGAGTCTCCCCTGGATTTGGAGCAATTGCCAGGGTTTTCACTTCGTCTGTGACGTAACCCAGACCATCATAGCCAATCGCGTTGGGGTTGTCGCGCACTTCGGAAATGATGCCTTCCGAGGATGGCAGCAACAATGTTTCGGGAGTGAACAGGCTTTTGTCTTTGGAATTTCCCAGGCGCACCACGGTTTCAAGGAAATACACATGGGTGCCTGAATTTGTTTCACGTGAAAGACGCACAATCGGGCGGTCTTCACCGCCCAATTCGCTCCAGTTGGTGTATTCTCCACGATATATGGCGGAAATTTGTTCGAGGGTTAATTCGTTTATCGGATTTTGCAGGTTGACAATTACTGCAATGGCATCCTGTGCCACGACGTACTCATATGGTTCAAAGCCCTGGCTGCGTGCTTCCTCCAATTCTTCCGGCTTTATTGCGCGAGAGGCATTGGCGATATCCACAGTTCCATTTAACAGGGATGAAATACCTGTACCCGAACCGCCGCCGGTTACAGAAATTCGTACTTCCGGGTGAATTTTTTGATAGGTTTCTGCCCATGCCAGCGCCAGGTTCACCATGGTATCGGAACCTTTGTTCTGAATGTAGGCATTGCTGACTGGCGTAATGGAAGAGGGGTCGGCTGTAGAGCATCCGACCAGGAAGAAAGAGAAAAAGAACAAAGAAAAGATGACGCGTTTGAGCATCATCCTGAATTATAACCTGAATGGTTTTAATCCAGGCTCAGAACACTCGGATTTATTCCGACAGAGATGAAGATGATTGCATGCTAACCGGTGAGTGGTTTTAAGAAGTGGTATGATTGCTGTTTGGCATTCCAAAATAAGGAAAAATTTGAAACCATCAACAGTAATTATCTATACGGATGGCGCCTGCCTGGGTAACCCCGGACCTGGCGGCTATGCTGCTGTAATTATGGAAGAAAACAACCGGCAAGAACTGAGTGGTGGATTTAGGCTGACAACCAACAATCGCATGGAGATGATGGCTGCCATAAAAGCCTTGCAGAGTCTGAAAAATCCCAGCCCGGTAACACTTTATTCCGACTCGCAATACCTGGTTAAAAACTACAATGAAGGAAGTGCAGCGCGTTGGAAATCCAAAGGCTGGATGCGGGATCGCAAGAACCCAGCCAAAAACAAGGATTTATGGGAAGAGATTCTACTGCTCACCCAGAAGCATGAAGTTACCTTTCGCTGGGTGGAAGGGCATGCCGGAAACACTGAGAATGAGCGTTGTGACAGACTTTCGCAGGCGATGACTCTGAAAAAAGGGTTACCGGCGGACACGAAGTATGAAAACGGGGAAAGTGTAAAACCGAAGCAATCGGGATTGTTTGATTAGTCGGTATGCCCAAATCTGCGAACAAAGTAATACACCGGCTTATATATCATTTTCAGCACCAATTACGAAAATGGTAAGATGACCAGACGAATATAAACTCGTCTGAAATATATACACGATTCAGTATTGTGTGCGGGGAATTTATACCAGCAGGGAAACACCCAACCAGATGGCAAGCCCCAGGAACAGGATTACCATTCCCAGTTTTACCGCGGCAGCATGTTTGTGAAGGAATGCGGTTAAATCCTTGGATGTGGTCCCGAAGTATGCCAGGATGAAAACCACAATCAGGGGGATGATGAACATCAGGTTATAGATAGACCAGGAAGAAAATCGCCTGCACCCGTAATTCAGGGATGGAACTGACGAAAATGATGGTGGGAAGATAAATCTGACCTGTGCAAGCCAGCTCGAGAAACGAAATCAGGATGCCTGTCACAAATGCACCGGCGACATACGCCCGGGCTTTACGTCCTTCGCGGATGGTGGCATTGATGCGCATGCGCAATGGCTTGGGCAGGTTCAATTCCATGTCTTCGATCTGACCTTTGCGGGCTTTTAAGAAATCACGCAGGCTGAAAAATGCCAGTACCAGGCAGAAGAGCGCAGTAAAGCCGTACACCCAGCGTCCGATTAAGCCCAACCAGTCACCCAACAAGTCGAGCACTTTGTAAAAGCCAAATCCGACCACCAGGTATGCCAGGAATACACCCAGGGCGAAGGAGGATCCAACCAGCAACACCTCTTTCCCTTTCCTGCCACTGATGGTGAGGTAAGAAACAAAGAAGATTAACGTGGCAAAGGCACATGGATTTAGCCCATCCACCAGACCGGCAAATACCACCGCCATCCAGCCCATCGAGCGAAACCGTTCGATAAGTCTGTTGGAGAGGTCATTTTCGTTGAAATTTTTCCAGGTGTTTGGAGAACCTTTGACGGAAACATCAGCCAATACCGGTAAGAGTGCATCCGGCGTGATTTCTTCTTCCCCAATCCAGGCTTGATCACCGATAAATAATGCCGGTGTGTGGAAATCATCCCGACCTACCCGTGCGCTCATCCAGTCTGCCAGGGCGGCATGGTCGTAGATGTTAAATTCTTCAATGATAAGGTTGGGATACTGGCTGCGCAGGTAATTCAGGTCAGCATCCACCCGGCTGCATGCCTGGCAGCCCACCTGGTAAAAATAGGCTGCAAATACCGGTTCCCCTGTCTCACATGCTGCCGGGTCTTCGACGGTGCATTGTTCATCCAGGTTAAACTCCGGAGTGCCGGATAATAAAGCGTCAGGGTCAAGACCGGGAATAGAAGGAAAGGCAATTCCTCCGCCTTCAACTCCACTCTTAACCAATTCGGGCAGGCTGGTGCGGGCAGGCTCTTCACCGATGAGAATCTGGTCATCAATAATAATGACTGGCAAGCCGCGTTCTTTGGGTTTAATTTTAAAATACGATTCTGCTGCAATTAATAGTTCATAGTTTTCAGGGTTGCCAATTTCCAACATGCGCAAGTCAAACTGGCTGCCATATTGCTCAAACAAGGGAGTGATTACATCCTCATAGACCGCTTTACAGTGAGAGCAGTCAATCGCATAGAAGTACAAACCATGCACCTGATTCTCAACATCTGGAACAGAAGTAGCAATCGCTGGTCCTGCTGGACTAAGCGTTGTGGATTGATATGAAAGACGGTTTTTCGGCTGCTGAAACGGGAGATAGTGCTCCCCCTAACATAAGAAAAGCTACCAACAGCAGGGCGATGGGTGCAATGATTTTTCGGAGCATGGGGTCAAGTTTACCCGATTCAGTTTGATATGCAAAGTGTATAAAATCCCTCATTCCCGGCAGACGGTTATAATTTATCTATCCAAAACTTTCATTTCCTTGGTGAAGGACAACCATGACACAAAACAATAATAAAATGGCTTCAACTGTAATCCTGGTAACACAAGACGGCATGGGAAGCGCAGAACCCGAATTATCCCGAAAATTGGCAAGTATATGATTTTAAAATGCTCATTGAAAACGGCGATTTGCCTTCAGCGATTTGTTTTTATGCGGATGGTGTTAAATTAACACGCTAAAGACTTGCCGGTAGTTGAACAACTGGCTGTGTTGGAAAAAGCTGGGGTTAGATTGATAGTCTGCACAACCTGCCTGAATTACTTTGGATTGATGGATCATCTAACGGTCGGTATTGCGGGAGGGATGGGCGATATCCTGGCTGCACAAATGGCAGCAGACAAGGTCATTACGATTTAGTAGGGTATAATTGAATGTCTTGCCCCAGACACTAATTCATCAGTTTTGGCGCAAAAATCAGCAGCAGGTTGGGTTATGGACGCAGGAATTGTACAATCGGTTGATATAGACCAGCAAATGCGGTCGGCATATCTGGATTATGCCATGAGCGTTATTGTGGCGCGGGCATTACCCGATGCCCGTGACGGCTTAAAGCCAGTGCATCGCCGTATTCTCTACGCCATGCACGACATGGGACTGCAATCAGCATCATCTTACAAAAAATCCGCCCGTATCGTGGGTGAAGTGCTTGGTAAATACCATCCGCATGGCGATTCTAGCGGTTTATGAAGCCATGGCTCGCATGGCGCAAGATTTTTCGATGCGCTATCCCCTTGTTGATGGGCAGGGGAACTTTGGTTCGGTTGATGGTGATGCCCCGGCTGCCATGCGTTATACCGAAGCCCGCCTGGGGGCAATGGCAATTGAAATACTGACCGACCTCGAAAAGAATACGGTCGATTTCATCGATAATTTTGATGGGTCATTACAGGAACCATCTGTCCTGCCTGCCAGGCTGCCAAATCTCTTACTTAATGGTTCTTCCGGTATTGCAGTTGGAATGGCAACCAACATCCCGCCGCACAACTTGCGTGAGTTGTGTGCCGCCCTTGTTTACCTGATTGATAATTATTACACGATTGATGATGTAACCGTAGAAGACCTGATGCGCTATATTCCTGGTCCGGATTTTCCGACCGGTGGACAGATTATTGGTGTAGATGGCATCAACCAGGCATATGCACACGGCCGCGGACGGCTGGTGGTACGCGGGGTTGCAGAAATTCGTCCTACTGCAGGTCGGAAAATCTGAAATTATTATCCGCGAAATTCCTTACCAGGTTAACAAATCTGCCCTTTTGGAGCGGATCGCTGAACTGGTGCGGGAAGGCCGGATGAGTGATATCAGCGATATGCGGGATGAATCCGACCGCATGGGTATGCGGATTGTGATTGAAGTTAAAAAAGGTGCCAAGCCGAATATCGTTTTAAATCAATTGTATAAATACACAACACTGCAATCCACTTTCGGCGTGCAGATGCTGGCACTGGTTAAAGGAGAACCGCGCACCCTGCCTTTGAAGAAAGCACTCCAGGTTTACCTGGAGCATCGGCAGGAAGTAATCACCCGCAGGTCTCAATTTGAGCTGGATAAAGCCCGTCAGCGCTCACACATCCTGGAAGGGTTGTTGATTGCGCTGGCAAACCTGGATGACATTATTCAACTTATCCGCCAGTCACCGGATGCCAATGTGGCTCGCGAGCGATTGATAACCCGATTCAAGTTAACTGAAGTTCAGGCGCAGGCCATTCTGGATTTGCAATTGCGCCGCCTGGCAGCCCTGGAACGCCAGAAAATTGAAGATGAGCAAAAGGAACTTCTGGAAAGAATTGCCTTCCTGGAAGACTTGCTCGGACATCCGGAAAAAGTGCTTAAGCGTCATTCGGGAAGACCTGGTTGAAGTAAGCGAAAAATATGGAGATAAACGCCGCACCCAGATTATGGCTGAAGGCGTGGAAGCATTTAGCGATAAAGATTTAACTTCCGATGAGCCAATCCTCATTACCCTGACCCAGCGTGGATATATCAAACGGGTGGATGTTAAATCCTACCGAACTTCACGCGGACGGCGCGGGGTTTCAGGGCAAGCGGTCAAAGAAGAGGACGAAGTCCTGGTAATCCTGCATGCCCATACCCTGGAGACAATCCTGTTCTTCTCTGATCGGGGCAAAGTGTATTCGGAACGTGCCAAACAAATCCCGGATGCAAAACCAACTGATCGCGGTGTGCCGGCTGTGAACCTGTTAACGATGGAATCCGGTGAGCGCATTACGGCTGCCCTGGCAGTGCCCGTGTTTGAACCCGGGAGATTCTTTACCCTGGCAACCACAAAGGGCAGAGTGAAGCGGATTGCACTTTCGGAATTTGCCAATGTACGCACGAGCGGGATGATTGCCATGTCATTGGATAAAGGCGATGAATTGGGCTGGGTGCGCATGACAACCGGTAAAGACGAAATCATCCTGGTGACTGCTCATGGACACGCATTGCGCATTGCTGAAACTTCCATACGAACAATGGGCAGGCAGGCGGGCGGAGTCACCGGAATCAAGTTATCCAAGGGTGACCGGGTGGCTTCGATGGAAGTGGTTGAACCAAATGGCAGCCTGATGGTTATCAGCACCATGGGGTATGGCAAACGAACCAATTTGAAAGAATACCCGGTCAAAGGACGTGCCACGGGCGGCATTGCGACCTTTGACGTGAAGAACCTTGCCCGTACCGGAGAAATCTCTTCTGCCAGGGTAGTGCAAGAAGAAGATGATGTCACCCTCATTTCCAGTGCCGGATTGGTGCTGCGAATGAAAGTCTCAGATATCCGGCTTTCCGGCAGGGCAACCAGGGGTACCCACTTGATGGATATTAAGAAGGTGACTCAGTAGCATCCCTGGCGCGTATGACTCCCGAAGAAACTACGGAAGAAAACGGGACCCAGGATAAACCACAGTAAAATTACCGTTACACTATTTGTAACCAGGTCAATATGAATAAACGAAAGAACACCCTTCACCCAGTGAGTCAAAGCATACTGTTGATGGGTGTTTTTTTATTTGGGTTAACCGGATGCAGCACCCCATCACCAATTGAACCAACCGTTGTGCAGATTACACCAACACTGATTTCGACAACCCAAACTATCCCGACAACGATTGTACAAGAAACCGAGCCAGGAACCAGCAAGGTTGCAGTCACACCAGCACCCTCGATAAAGTACGCGGGAGTGGTGATTGATGCTGACAATGCCAGCAACCTGAAACCAATCCTGCAACTGGATGCGTTTGCCAATACCCTGGCATTTTCACCAGACAGCCGCATGGCGGCAACTGCAGGTATAGACCGCATCATCCGGTTATGGTCAATTCCAGCCGGTGCGGAATTGATGCAATTGATTGAGCCACCGGATATGGGGTATCTTTACAGCCTGGCATTTTCACCGGATGGCAGCCTGCTGGCAAGCGGAAGTGGGGATCATGCCATTCGTATTTGGGATACTACTTCGGGCGAACTCGTACGCAAAATCGAGGGTCATATTTATGACGTTCGGGCAGTAACATTTTCTCCGGATGGCAAATATCTCATCAGCGGTTCGAAAGACCAGGCAATCCGCATCTGGAACGTGGAAGATGGAACCAGCGTTTGGAACTGAGGGAGTGTGTGGTGAATATGTTACCAGCCTGTCGTTTGCCCCGGATGGTTCCGGCTTTGCGGCTGGCTGCGGGAATGGAGAAGTGCGCATTTTTGCTGCCGATGGGCGTTGGAAACAGACTGCTGGTGCCCAGGGCAATTGGGTGAACGCGATTACATATTCGCCAGACAGCAAGGTCATTGCGGTTGCAGCACAGAATAAGGAAGTCTGGATATATGAACCCATCCATGGCTGGTTGTTGACCCACTTGAGCGGGCATACCGCAAATATTAAAAAGTGTTGCCTTTAATCCAGGTGGTGATTTGCTGGCATCAGCATCGGAAGATGGAACCTTGCGGATTTGGGATACATCGGATTGGTCAACGCTGGCGGTATTGGGAAATAGCGATAGTCCTTATAATGCTGTTGCCTTTAGCCCTGATGGATTCTGGTTAATGAGCTCCAGCAAGGATGGCGCAGCCACACTGTGGGGAATAGTTGAATAAATCTTCGAACCGATTTAAACAGGTTCGACGAGGTTATTGGGTGTTATTGTTTGCAATAATCCTTATATTTGGCATTTTTTCAGCGTGCAGCGTTCCACCTTTGCCGGATAATAGACCCACCCCAACAGTAGAAGAGGGTATTAAAGTTTATTTCACCGGACAAGGGCATGATCCCGACCTGGTGATTGAAGCGGTTGTGAATGCCATTCATGCTGCCAAGTACCAGGTGGATGTTGCGATGTATAACATCAACCTCAACCAGGTGGGACAGGCATTGGTTAAAGCCACTCAAAGGGGTGTATTGGTACGGCTGGTGATGGAAAGTGATGCCATGGATGGCAGCGTGCCACGCTATCTTGTAGAACAGTGGCATTCAGGTGGTAAGCGACAACCGGGAAAGCCTGATGCATAACAAATTCATGGTAATTGACAAACAACAGGTATGGACCGGTTCACTTAACCTGACTACCAATGGGGCGACCGACGACCGCAATAATTTTATCCGCTTTGACAGCTCCGCAATGGCTGAACAATATACCCGGGAATTTGAGGAGATGTTCCTCGCCAATCAGTTTGGAGCCAACAGTACGCCAGATGGAAACGATATATTTGATTTTAAAGTGGCTTCGGTACCCATCCAGGTGTATTTTTCGCCTGAGGATAATGTAATGGAACATATCCTGGAAATCGTGGATGGCGCACAAGAACAGATAGAATTTCTCAGTTATTCTTTTACAAATGATGAACTGGCTGAAGCGTTGATCAGGAAAGCCCGCCAGGGGGTAAAGATACAGGGGGTTTTTGATGCGGACATGGTGCAATCGAATACAGGTACCGATTATGAATGGCTGGTGAGCGCAGGTTTACCAATGTGCCTGGATGGCGAGTATGGCTTAATGCATCACAAAGTGATTGTAGTTGACAGCCAGACCGTGATAACCGGTTCGTACAACTTTACCGCGAGTGCAGAGAAATATAATGATGAGAACCTGGTCATTATTCGCGACCCTTCGCTGGCAAATTTGTACCTTCAAGAAGCTAACAAAATTGTAATGAATTGTTATCCATAATCCTTACTTGATTTAAGCCCCTCTTTTTGAGTATAATAATTTTATAGCTGTGGATTCAATATCAGCGGTGTGAGCGGGGTCTGTTTGTTTATTGCATGCAAGTCCTATGAATATCATCCTCAGGAGGTGAATAATGAAATTAAGCCCACCTACAGCACTTACTTGGTGGATTTGTTTGATTTTGGCAGTTGTTGGTGTGCTTGCCACGCTGGTTCCAATCAGCCTGCTTGCACCATACGCCTTTTGGCTTGTGGTAATTGGCCTGGTATTAATGCTGATTGCCACCCGGGTAAAAGGACTGTAAAATTCCAATAAAGGTGGTCAAATGTGTACCCCGCCACACACCACCTTTTGTATGGAAAACATGTAAATTGCACATCTGGTTGCCGGACAAATGGCAGCCAGCATCACAGATCGATATAAACTCAGGCAGTTAATTTATTCTATGGAGGAATTGCGAAATGGTAGAGAAGAAACCAAGTATTTTCAAGAAAATTGGTGATGCTTTATCCACCAAGGATGAGAAAGCAGCAACCGAAGCCGCCCGTAAGGATGCCGCGATGGCAAAGGGAGAAGCTCTGCGTGCCAAATTGGAAGCAGACAAAAAGCTAAAAGAGCTTGAAGAACAAAAGAAAAAGATGGAAATGGATGCAGCCAAGGCGCGAATCGATGCTGCCCGAATGGAATCTGCCAAAAAAGAAGGCGAGCGCATTTTAGCCGCCGCGGCTGCTGCCAAGCCCAAGTACACCATCATCAAAGAACACACACTCACCCCCGATGACACCCTCAGTGGATTGGCACTGCACTTTTATGGTCATGCCACACCACCTTACTGGCAGTACATCATCGAAGTGAACAAAGACACAATTGGTTCAGAAGTAAAAGATTACCGGCCAGGGAAAGTCGTAAAAATCGCTGAGCTTCCACCCGAATTAAAGAAGTAGGCGAGACTTATGGCATCCAATGCCCTTGATCTGGCAAGTTTATTTTCTGCTGTCACAAAGAACCTGAGTACCAACCAGGCTACTTTAAACCAGGCAGACGATTACAATCACAATCATGGCAGCAACATTGTTGATATTTTTTCGACAATAACCTCTGCCGTGAAACAAAAAAAAGGTGCCAGTCCTGCTGAACAGCTGGCACACGCCAGCGCCAGGGTAAGGGCAACCCAAACCAGCGGTTCAGGAAAGTTTTATGCTGACTCGCTGGCACAGGCTTCCCGTAAGTTCTCTGGCAAACAGCTGGATTCAACCAATGCCATGGATTTTGTTGCCACAATTCTGGGTGGTGCTCCCCAAGCGCCAGCCCAGAATGCACAGCCTGATGCCAATGATTTATTAGGCGCACTTATGGGCGGTGGTCAACAGGGTTCCTCGCAATCTGGTGCAGGTGATTTATTGGGATCGCTGCTGGGTGGTGCCCAACAGGGTTCCAGCCAATCCGCGAGCGGTGACTTATTGGGATCACTGATTGGTGGTCTCAGCGGTCAATCCTCAACCGGAACCGGCTCACAGGGTGATGGCAAACTGGATATCAACGATTTGCTTACCGCGGGAATGTCCTTCATGCAGTCAAAAGCACGCGGGGCAAGCACGATGGAAGCAGCCGTTGGTGCAATCCTGGCTGCCAGCCCGCTGGGTGCAACGCAGCACCGCAAGATGAGTGGTGATATCATTGCAAGCACCCTGCTGAAAAAGCTAACCACCAGCCTGGCTTCAGCAAAAAGATAAAATTGTTTTACGTTCAATTCACACCCTGCCATTATTGGCAGGGTGTGTGTTTAATCCCCCTTCAATTGATGGACGACATCTCCGTTAATACCCTGCATAACCAAGGCGTTTCTGTTTGGGGGTAAAATAAAAATATACTTTCTCACGAGGGATTTCATGCTGCCTTTCATTTGGGTTTTCGTTGTAATGATATTGGTTATCGTCGGGATTATTCTCATCCGCACCCTGCGTTTCAGCACGAAGCAACAAAACCTGCCTGATCACGAAATACCTGCTCTTCCTGTAAATAACCTGGTGGAAAGCCTCTCCGCGGCTGTACAGTGCCAGACAATATCATACGGAGAAGGAACAATCCCCAGTGAAGAATCTCTTAAGCAACTACGCCAGGTTTTGGTAAAGTATTTTCCTCTGGTACATCAGAAACTCACCCTTGAGCATGTTAATGAACATGGACTTTTATATACCTGGCAGGGAACCAACCCGGAATTGGAACCGGTTCTCTTTTCTGCCCATCAGGATGTTGTTCCGGTTGACCCGGCAACTTTAAGTGAATGGACAAAACCGCCTTTTGGGGGAGAAATTACCGAGGAATTCGTGTGGGGACGCGGCACGCTGGACATGAAATGCCAGTTGGTGGCAATATTGGCAGCGGTGGAAACCCTGCTGGAACAGGGACATCAACCCGACCGTACCGTTTTCTTGGCATTTGGTCATGATGAAGAAGTGGGCGGCTTACAAGGAGCAGGGCACATCGCGGCTTTGCTGGCAGAACGGGGAGTTCACCTGGCTGCCGTATGGGATGAAGGCATCAATATCCTCAAAGGGGTCCTGCCGGGTATTCCAGGACCGGTCGGGATGGTGGGTGTAGCCGAGAAGGGCTATTTGACAGTTGATTTTTTGGTGGAAAGCAAACCGGGGCATGCCTCCACGCCGCCAAGGCAAACTGCCATTGGTATTCTTGCTGCAGCACTTGCCAGGCTGGAAGCACATCCAATGCCGGCTGACCTGTCTGTGATGCAAAATATGATGCGTTCCGTTGCGCACCTGCTGCCATTCAGCCTCCGTATGGCATTTGCCAATTTGTGGTTGTTTCGGGGAATGGTAAAAAGCAGACTCGAAAAGGATGGCATGATGCGGGCAGCGATTTCCACCACGACTGCCATTACTGTAATTGCTGGAGGTATCAAGGATAACATTCTGCCGCACCAGGCAACCGCCAAGGTGAATTTCCGCATCTTTCCCGGGCAAACAATTGAAGATGTTCTGACCCACATCCGGCAGGTAGTTGCAGATGAACGGGTGCACTTTCAGCCTGTACCCCTGGCAGCATGGAATCCCATCACCTCTTCCCCTACGGATACTCCCCTGTACGGGCAGCTCCAATCAGCCATCCGGAACACATTTGACCAGGTTCCGGTTGCACCTTTCATGATGGTGGCTGCCACAGATTCGCGCCATTATGCGCCGATCAGTGAAGCGGTTTATCGCTTTTCACCTTATGTATCGACATTTGAAGCGTTAAAACGAATTCACGGGATAGATGAGCGTATCAGTATATTGGATCTTGAAAAGATGTTGGAGTTCTACTTTAGATTATTGCGACTCTGGAGCAGTGGAAAATAATATGTGCTGGGAGTTGCGGAAAAACCCCAGATATACTACACTAAACCAGTAATCATGGAATCAGACGACTCAACCCCCCAACAAAGCGAGCCTCCCGGTAGTACCAGCTATGACTGGTTAAGCCGTATTTACGACGGTATTACCTCCCCTGGAGAAAAACGATTTACTCAAGCCGGTTTGCAATTATTAGCACCCACCCGGGGTGAATGTGTGCTGGAAATTGGATTTGGGACTGGACGCGCCCTGGTAACTTTGGCGCGGGCTGTTGGGGATAACGGACAGGTTTATGGGACAGACCTATCCAAAGGTATGATGCGGGTTACCCAAAACCGGTTGAACAGGATGGGATTAACAGAGCAGGTTGTTCTCGAGCAGGGTAACGCCACCAAACTGCCGTTTGAATCTGATTTTTTTGATGCCGTCTTTATGAGTTTTACCCTGGAGTTGTTTCCTGAACAGGTTATACCGCAGGTCTTGGCTGAATGCAGCCGGGTGCTTAAACCGGATGGCAGGTTGGGATTGGTATCCATGGCGGAATGTGATCCACCAACTTTCTCACAGCGATTTTATTTATGGCTGCACCGCATGTTTCCCAAAATTGTGGATTGCAGTCCCATCCCGGCTGCCCGGCTGGTTGAACAGGCGGGATTTTTGATAAGAGTGCATGAGCAGGACCGCATGGGCGGCGTTCCTGTCAGTTTGATTGTTGCCCATCTTAAAGCGCATCCAGAAGCATAGCCATTCTCAAAATTTGTTTGTTTTCTTCCCCGCTCGCCCAAACGGGGCAGGTAATCCCTGGTATGTTTGATGGTAGAATCATCCCCATGGATTACCAGAGCAAATCCTCCATCCCGATGTCTTCTCCTGACCTGACCGATGCTGAACGGCAGGAATTAAGCAATGTGCTGCAAGGCACATCCCTCAGCATGGGTCCCTATATCGAACGATTTGAAGCTGCCTTCCGCAGTTATACCGGTATGCCTTATGCCATTGGTGTAAATTCCGGTACTGCCGGGCTGCATCTCTGTGTACGTGCGGGCAATATTGGCACAGGCGATTTGGTTATTACCAGCCCCTTTTCATTTGTAGCATCCACCAATGTGCTTTTATATGAAAGAGCAGTGCCTATATTTGTTGATGTTGACCCTGATTCAGGCAATATTGATCCTGCTCTTGTGAACCAGGCTGCTGCAGACCTGAAGGCAGGAGCCAGCCAGGCAAAACGATGGCTGCCACGCTTTGGTACCCTGCCGGAGAGCCGATTGAAGGCTGTGCTGGCAATTGACGTATTTGGTCAGCCGGCTGATTATGACCTGCTGCGAGAGACAACCAACACCTATTCGCTTGGACTTATCGAAGATGCCTGTGAAGCACTGGGAGCCGAATATAAAAATCGTAAAGCCGGCACCCTGGGAGACAGCGCAGTATTTGCGTTTTACCCCAACAAACAAATCACTACCGGTGAAGGTGGGTTGATTGTCACCGCGGATGGGCACCAGGCTGAAATGATGATGGCAATGCGCAACCAGGGGCGGGCACCCGGCGACACCTGGCTGCAGCATACCTACCTGGGATATAACTATCGCCTGGATGAGATGAGTGCAGCGTTGGGAGCAGCCCAGATGACACGCCTGGAGGAACTTGCAATCAAAGCGGCAACAGGTGGCAGATTGGTATAAAAAGTACCTGGCGGTCATTGATGGCGTTGAAACCCCCAAAATCATTTCCAGTACCACCCGACCAAGCTGGTTTGTGTATGTTGTGAGGCTGGATAAAAGAATCAAGCGTGATTTGCTGGCATCTGTCCTGGCAAAAAAAGGTATACCCGTTCGACCGTATTTTTCTCCCATTCATACCCAGCCATATATGATGGAGCAATTCGGTTATCGCCCAGGTGATTTTCCGGTGACAGAAGACTTGGGAAGGCGCGGCATTGCACTGCCTTTCTCGGGTGTGATGAAGGAAGAACAGGTAAAGCAGGTCTGCTTTGAGCTGGCGAATGCCATCCTGCAGGCAAGTTAACCCGGTTTTCTATCGGTGTAGTATTGGAATAAAGGGGATTACCAAAAATTTATGAATTACCCGTGGTAAATAACGCATGCTCAGCCAGAATATCAGCGAATCTGTAGATTTTAATCCCCCACGCAGGCGTGGCATCTTTTTACACCTGGGGGTGGCTTTACTGTTGCTGGCTGGTGCTGGCGGGGGTTTGTATTATGCCTTAGGTCAGCAGGCAGGAGCCTACTTCCTGTTATTCATGGTTGTGGCTGTGGTTTGCATGCTGCCGCTGCCACTCATCGCCTACCGCGGATATGCCCTTTTACGGGCACGCTATACCCTGGAACGTGACGGGCTGCGCATCCGCTGGGGTTTGCGGACAGAGGATATACCGCTGAATACAATTGAATGGGTGCGTCCTGCATCTGAGCTGGGAAACACCCTGCATTTACCTCCATTCAGTGTAACCGGAGCGATTCTGGGAAAACGAGAAGTTGCAGACCTGGGTACGGTCGAATTCCTGGCATCCGAAATTGATGAAGCCCTGTGTAATTGTTACCCGTGAAAACGCATTTGTCATTTCACCTGCAGATGAACGTGGATTTCTGCGGGCATTTCAGCGGGCAACTGAGTTGGGCAGTCTTAATCCCATCCCTCAGGTATCCGTGGTGCCGGCTGCTTTCATCCGCCAGGTTTGGACGGATAAGTATGCCCGCTTGTTAATGTTGGTTGGATTGGGATTTACCCTGCTGTTTTTCCTGGCTGTCACCGTTACCATCCCCAATCTGACAGAGATTAGTATTGGATTTACCCCACAGGGTGAGCGGTTGGAACCTGGAAATCCGGTTCAGTTGTTGTTATTGCCTGTACTGGCAGCCATGAGCTATGGGATGGATGTGATAGGCGCATTCTTTTTCTTTCGAAAAGAAGAGCAGCGACCGATCACTTATCTGCTGCTGGGGGCTGGCATACTGGTGCCCGCCTTGATGCTGCTTTCCGTTATTCTATTGGTGCTATAAACCATTTGCCATATAGCATTGGTTTCCCGAATGTTAGGGAGAAGGAAAGACCAACCTGATGGACATCCTTACTGAAATCCTGGCTCAACCCGCTTCATTGCGAAAACTGGCAGCACATTACAAGGTACATGGATTGCCAGATATTCCACAGAATCAAGTTCCCCTTCTCACCGGCATGGGGGCTTCGTATCATGCGGCTGCAATAGCAGCCATCCATTTGTCTGTCCATGGAGTTAAAGCATCTGCGTTTGAAGCCACTGACCTGCTGAACTATGCGTCTCCTTTATTGAAAGAGGGAAACCCTTTGGTTTATATTTCCCAATCAGGCACCAGCGGTGAAATTCGACCGGTGCTTGACTTGTTACAAAAGCCTGCCAATTTATTTGCCTTGACCAACTATCCTGAGAGCTCACTGGGAAATGCAGCCGCAACTGTATTGCCTTTGCTTTCGCCAGACGAAATGTATGTAGCCTCGCAAAGTTATGCAAATTCCCTGGCGTTATTATGGCTGCTTGTCCGCCATTGGGTGGGAAAAAGCAATGACCAGGATTTTGACAGGATCGAAGAAATTGCGGATAGGATGGATGACCTGCTCTCAGAACGGGAAACAATCTCCGCAGATTGGTTGCAGAAACTTGAGAAAATTGAACGACTGGTGTATGTCGGACACGGTCCGCATGCAGTTACAGCCCGGCAGGCAGCCATGTTAACCGAGGAATGGACAAAACTACCCGCCATGCACGCCAGTATTGGCGGATTTCGCCATGGACCGATGGAAATCGTGCAGCCAGGTTGTGCGGTGGTTATTTTCGCATCCGGTGGCGGGTATGAATCCGCCTGCAGGCTGGGTGATGAAGTTTCCCGTTATGGTGCAGAGACAATCCTTGTAGTGAATGGGCATTCTGCTTCCCAAGATAAACATTCTCCGGCACAGCCATTGGTGGAAGAATTCCTCAGCCCCATCCTCGACATTATTCCAGTACAATTATTTGCAATCGCACTGGCAGAATCCCGGCAGGTTTCCCCCGGTTTTCGCCATATACAAAAAGTTGTAACTACACTATGATGAACCCATGACTAAACTTTCGCTCAGTGTTCCGTGCCAGATATTCAGCCGCCTTCCAGGTGAGGATTGGCATGAACTGGATAATGCACCTGGTATCTTTCATCTCGAAGAGGGAGTGGAGGCAGGCATCCGCATCCAGAATACCAAGGATGCAGAACTGGAGAAGTTGTTGATTGAGGTTGACAACAATCCCCAGTTGAAAATGCTAAATCTCTCGGAAAACCGCAGAATTACAAATCAAGGATTGGAACTGCTCAAACTGGTGCCCGGATTGACTTCCTTGAACCTGAGTTCATGTGATATTTCGGACAAAGGCACGCCATTCATTTTGGTTTTAAAACGATTGGAATGGCTGAATTTATCCTTTTGCAACCGGATTACATTTTTTGGATTGAAACCGCTGGCAAGCCTAAGTCATCTGAAATACCTGGACTTACAGGGATGTGTCAAAATAAAAAACGCTGATGTACAGCGTTTGGATTTTCGAAATACCACCATTCATAAGTAGTGTTATTCCGGGGGGTGCAATTTCAACCAGGTTTCATCCGATTTAAGGGTGACCACACGGAATGATTCTGCAAAGTGCATTTCTTTGCCATGGGCGCGCTCCGCAGCCCATTCTTTAATCCGCTCACTGGGATCCCAATCACCCATCTGGCTGACATGCGAACGCAATGCCTAAATCTTTATCTCAATCGTGTCGTCAATTGATACAAAAGTTTCATTTTGTCCCCGTCCGTAAATGAAGACTTTGCGGGGCTTATGCGCTTGAAGCCCTTCCTGGCTCAATTCTTCGAACAAGTGGGGTTGACCGGCAGCCGGGAACGCTGCATCCACTGCTGCCAGGGCTGCGGCACGATGGTCCGGATGGTTGATGTAACTGTCACCTGACCAGACGATAGTCGGATCGCCGCACATAACCACTTCCGGTTTGAATCTTCGGATTTCCCGCACCAGTTTCTTTCGTAATTCGAGAGTTGCACTCAACAACCCATCCGGTTCACGCAGAAATACCACATCTGTAACACCTGCAACCGCTGCTGCCTGGCGGGCTTCTTGTTCTCGGATTTCGGTTACCCTTGCTTTTGACAAACTTAAATCGGCAATTCCTACTTCACCGCTGGTACAAAGCACATAACAGGCGCGGGTACCCTGTAAAACCCAACGGGCAACCGTACCGGCACAGGTAAATTCGATATCATCAGGATGGGCGGCAATAACCAGTACGCTTTCGGGAAGATAGGCTTGATAATTTGACATGAAATCCATTCTACCCCCTGCGTGTCGTTCCGGCAAGCAGGATGTTTTTCTGGACAAATTTAACCTTGTTGTGTAAAGAATTTCGGATAAAATTGTCGTAATTCATAACAACTCGTAGGGAGGGAACCATGCAGCGAGTCATGGTTATTGGGGGACCCGGAAATATTTCAAGCAGTACGATTCAAAACCTGGTTGATAAAGAATTTGCGACCGGATTGTTCAGTTATCCCAGCAGTCCATTTGATGAGGTTGATTTACGAGTAAAGATATATCCAGGTGACCGGGACCAACCCGAGCAACTGGAGACTGCCTGTAAAGATTTTAAACCGGATGTGATAGTTGATCTGGCGTGCTTTCACCCAGACCAGGCGAAGCGGTCTGTTGAATTCTGGCAGACGGACTGGTAAACCAATATATATTTGCGAGTACAGTGGATGTCTATGGGTATCCTTTATCGCGCCTGCCGATGCGGGAAACCGATCCTGGCAGCCAGGTACCCGCTCTCAATATGCTGAGAACAAGCGTCAATGTGAAAGGGTATTTTTCGAACGAAAACATCCAGAGCATTTTGACCTTACCGTTGTACGACCGGCATATTCATTTGGACCTCGTTTTATCTTGTCAGCCCTGGACAGAGCTGCTGGACCAACGCTTTTATACCATCTTCAAAATGGGCTTCCGGTCATGATTCCTGGAGATGGCACCACATTGCTGCATGCATCTTCTGGATATAACACTGGCAGAATGGTGGCACGGCTGGTGCTGGAGGAAGAAGCCAGAAACAAAATCTATAACCTTGCACATCCGACCGTAATGGAATATGAAAATTACATCCGCATGTTCGCAGAGCCCCTTGGCAAGGAACCTGTTCTGGTTCATATCCCTTCGGAAGTGATTTTTCTGTAGAAGATGAAGAGATGGAAAATAACCTGCTGGCTGAATTGATTCGTTACAATGTATTTTTCAGCACAGAGAAATTTCAAGTGGATTTTCCAGATTTTGTGTATGAACCATTACCGGAGGCAGCCAGGCGGGCGGTAATATGGAATCTTGAAAGGGGGAATTTAAGTGACCGACTGGTCATTGATGACCGCATCATTATTGCATACCAGGAAGCCATGCGAAATTTCAAAGTTGAATAAGGCAAGGTACGAATGAGTATGTCACCTGCACCGGTTAAACGTCCATCCGGTATGTTTGGCTTTACCCTGGTTTGGGCTGGGCAGCTAATTTCCGTGCTGGCATCCAACATGAGCGGTTTTGCTCTGACGATTTGGGCTTTCCAGAAGACGGGAAGCGCCACAGTCCTTGGAGCGGTATCGGTCAGCTTCCTGCTGCCATTTCTCATTATTTCTCCCATCGCTGGGGCAATGGTGGACCGGTATAACCGGAAATTGATGATGATGGTAAGCGACCTGGGAGCAGTAATCGCGACTGCTTGCATCCTCATCCTGAATGCCGCAGACGTTCTGGAAATCTGGCATTTATGCGTGGCTTCATCCATCTATGGGATCAGCGGCACGTTTCAATGGCCAGCCTACATGGCAGCCATTACAACCATGCTACCCAAAGAGCAGTACGGCCGTGCCAATGGCATGATGTCGCTGGTTGATTTAGGACCTTCGGTGTTTTCTCCTGTTTTGGCAGGGATGCTGCTTCCCATCATCGGCATGAACGGGATTTTATTAATCGATATCATCACCTTCTTTATTGCCATTGCTGCCTTGATGGTCGTTCACATTCCACAACCTGAGCAAACCGAAGAAGGCAAAGCCGGTAAGGGCAGCCTGCTGCAGGAAGCCATTTATGGGTTTCGATATATCTTCGCCCGTCGAAGCCTGTTGAACCTTCTGATCATGATTTTATCTTTAAACCTTGCCGGAGGTATTGCCCAATCATTATTTGCACCCATGATATTGACGCGAACCAACAACAACAGCGCATCCATGGGAGTTGTGCAATCCGCATTTGCGATTGGCGGCGTAGCCGGAGGGTTAATTGTCAGTGTCTGGGGTGGTTTTAAAAAGCGCATTCGGGGATTATTGATTGGTTGGGGAATTTATGGATTCTTCGGGTTAATTCTGTTTGGTTTGGGCAGGTCATTATATGTATGGATACCTGTTGCGGTGATAGCCTCCATGTCATTCCCCTTATCCCAAAGTGCCAGCAATTCGATATGGCAATCCAAAGTTGCACCTGATTTGCAGGGCAGGGTGTTTTCTGCCAGGCGGTTTATTGCCTGGCTGACGGATCCGATCATGCCGATTGCTTCCGGTGCACTGGCGGATTATGTGACCGAACCTGCCATGACGTCGCATACTTTTCTGTCCACTACATTTGGCTGGATGACCGGAACCGACCCTGGTTCTGGAATGGCATTGCAGTATGTGATTGCCGGGGTGTTGTATATGGCGGTCATATTTATTGCCTGGTTTATTCCGAGTGTCCGTAACGTGGAAACCATCCTGCCTGACCACGACCAGGTAAAATCGGAAGCAGAAAAAGCACCAGCGGGATAACCGTGTAATTCGCGAAATATATATTAATATTCCATTTGGTTACGCATACCAATTCGCATAGCTGCCTTCTTATGTTTTCGCAACGCTGTGTATAATAAACACAACACGATTATTTTGCTGCGAAAGCGAAGCCATGCCTGGAAAGATTGAAATGCGTGATGAATCCCGTCTGGCAAGACGAAAACACCATTTGCTGCTTTTAGCACTGGTGGGTTTTATTGTTGTCATGCTTTTTCTCTCCTGGATAGTATGGCAGCTGGCTGGCAAACCCTCTGGACCTGGCAGCCAGATTACAATCACCCAATCCCCTGTGTTGACAAACCTTTCAGTTTCGCAAGGGAACAATGCGGGGTTATATTTCCAGGGGGAAAAGTGGTACAGTTAAAGCGTATCTTCATCAGCAAATGCTCGAGTGCATGGATAGGGAGATGGGAATGAAAAAAAGGCGAATTTTCCTGTTGGTACTCCTGATTATTTTGCTGGCTGCCTGCAAAACAACAACTGATGAACCCAAACAAATTGAGATTCAATCAGCAGCACCAGAAATCATCGAAACTGACCTTCCGGTTGAAACCCCGGTACCTGCAGCGCAGGTTATCAGTATTTCCAATGCAAGCTACATCCATTCCACTGCCCGGTTAACCTACCCCATCCCATACCGGGTGATGTGGAGTCCGGATAGCAGCCGATTTGCCGTTGGCTCGAATGACGGCTTCAGGGTTTTTGATGCGGTGAGCCTGGAATGTATTGAACGACATCCAGGTTCAAGACTATACCCTGCTGGATTTCTCATTGGCAGCCAACCTGTTTGCAGTAACCAACGAATGGAAAACCATAGATCTGCTTGATATCGCAACCGGCACAAAAGTGCGCACAATTACACCTGAAGGTGTCTTTATGATGGCGGGATTCTCTCCCTGATGGAAAAACTATCCTCACCACCTCTGGCGATGTATTTGCGATTGATTTATGGGATACACAAACCGGTAATTTCCTCACCCGTATCACCGGATTTGAAACTGCGGCTCCGGTATATAGTGTTTATTTTGCTGCAGGTGGTTCCAAGTTGGTGTTTGTCTCTCGCGGAATTGTCCAGGTAATTGATACCGGAAGCGGCATGCTTGGGGCTCGCCTGGGGCATGAAGATTTTGTACAAGCCTGGGCGTTATCACCAGATACCAAGATGATTGCAACCAGTTCTGCCGGTACAACAGGCGGTGCCTTTTTGCCGCTGATTCAATTGTGGGCTCCGGGAGATGGAGCACCACTGGGTACCCTGTTGAATGGCGACATGATTTCAAATGCTCTGGCTTTTTCACCAGACGGTACTGTAATGGCATCCACAACAGGTCCTACCTTGACCGTTTGGGATATTGCCGCCCAACATCGATTGGGTGATTGGACCGTGCATGCAGAGGGAATTACTGCATTGGCTTTCTCGCCTGATGGCACAAAAATACTATCGGCTTCGTCAGATGGCACGGTATTAATCTGGATGGTACAATAAATTATGCGCACTTATGATGCTCCTTTCCTGGCTGATTGGTTTGCCGTACTCTTTCGATGGATTGTACTGACTGGTGCTGCGATTGTTGCTGCCCTGACCGGCTGGTTTACAATATTTACAGCCGGATTGCTGATTATTTCCGCAATCTGGAGTGCAGTAATATCCATCCTTGCCATCCTAAACAAGCGCTTTACTTCCCAGCGGATTTTGAATGTAATCATTGATTTCCTGGTAGGCAGTGCCCTCTTTACGTTATCCGGGGGTCTTGCTGGCAGCCTGTTTTGGATTGGTTTTTTGCCCATCATTACCGCTGGGATTTATTACGAGTGGAAAGGCGCTATCTGGACCGGGATACTGGTTTTCCTTGTTCAGGCTACCTGGACTGTTTTTGGCGTTGGGTATGGATTCGAACGGTATTACTGGTTGGGATATGCCCTGGCAGCCGATATCGTCGTATCCGTTTTGGTTGGCTGGCTCAGCCATAAGCTGCTCACGCGATTACGCGCCAAGTACCAGGCTCTGGTGCAACAGCGGAAAGATGCCGAAGAATACACCCGTCAGCATGAGCGTGACCAGATTCAAAAATTCTATAGCCTGACTGAGAATTTGAGTACCACCCTGGATTACCATGAAGTGTTGAACACCATTCTGGATTTATGTGTGTCTGCCATGGGGGAACCGCAATCCCAGGCAGAGCAAATGTCTCGGGCTGTGCTTTTATATGGAGAGGGAGAACTGATTGTGGCGTGTTCACGCCGGTTTTCTTCCCATGACCAGAAGACCACCTTGCCTGGATCCCAGGGCGCACTGAGTGAAGTCATTACCAAGGGTGAGCCGGTTTGGGTAGGTGACCCTGCCTCTGACCCCGAACTTTCCCGCCTGGTAGCCATCCAGGTTTGCAAAGCTGCCTTCTGCTTGCCCCTGATGCGTGGATCTGGATTCCTATGGGGTTCTTCTCCTGGCACACCCTGACAAGGATTATTTTTCACAGGATCGGCGTGAGATGCTGGAACAACTCAGCCATCATGCGGTCATCGGAATTCAAAATGCCCGCTTATTCCAGGACCTGGCAGATGAAAAGGAACGGCTTATCCAAAGCCAGGAAGAAGCCCGCAAGCAACTGGCGCGTGACCTGCATGACGGACCCACCCAGGCTGTGGCTTCCCTGGCAATGCGAGCCAGTATCGCCAGCAAGTATATGGACACAGATTTACCTGCCGTCAGGCGGGAATTGGAAATGATTGAAAGCCTGGCGCGTAAAACGACCAACGAAATCCGTCACATGTTGTTTACCCTGCGCCCCCTGGCTCTTGAAACGCAGGGACTGGATGCCGCCCTGCAAACCATGAGTGAGAAAATGCGGGACAATTACCAGCAAAATGTGGTTTTACAGCTTGACGAGGCTGCATTAGCACGATTGGATGCAACCCGCCAGGGTGTGGCTTTTTACCTGGTAGAAGAAGCGGTAAATAATGCCCGCAAGCATGCCCGTGCGGATACGATCACGGTGAGATTGCGTTCGATACCACAAGATGCCGATATCCTGCTGCTGGAAATTGCAGACAACGGGGTCGGATTTGATGTCTCTTCTGTCACAAATTCGTATGAAAAACGCGGCAGTCTGGGGATGGTAAATTTGCGGGAACGCACAGATTTGATCAATGGTTTACTGCATCTTGATTCTGAACCCGGCAAGGGTACCCGTATTCGTATTTTCATCCCATTGAGTGATGCGGCTATAGACCGTTTGCAACGTTCACGTTAAACCTGTTGAAATGCCAGTAATCGAAGATTTCTTTTACGCGCTTGCCAGGGGCGGGGGTTCTACATACGCGCCGGTAATTTTGATCCATGGGATTGGCAGCAGTCACCTGGTTTGGCCAGCAGCATTGCGAAACATGGCGGGTCAGAAAGTTTTGGCATTGGACCTGCCCGGGCATGGAAAATCAGGTGGACACGGCATGCAAAAAATAGCCAGCTATGCCAATGCCGTCATTCATTTTATGGATGCAGTCGGGATATATAAGGCAATTTTCATCGGTCACTCCATGGGAGGTGCCATTGGGCTTCACCTGGCGCGGAAATATCCCGAAAGAGTGGCAGGATTGGGGCTTATTTCCGTTGGCACCCGGTTTTGGTTGGAGCAAAATATTATCGACAGGCTTCAAAATCCTCGCATGCTGCCAGATATTTTGGATTGGTTCGCCAACAACCTGTTTGGTTTGGATATGAATAATCCAACGAAAGATAAGGTTATGGATGCTCTCCGCAAGGTACGCCTTACGGTACTGGCAGGGGATATACGGGCTTGTTTGGGTTACGAGTTTGCTCCGTTTGGAGAGAAAACCCAAATACCGGTTCTGGTCGTGAGTGGTTCGAGGGATAAATTAATACCCCTTAAAGATGCCCGCTTCCTGGTGCATAATATTTCCCAAGCAAGGCATGAAATCATCCCCAGAGCCGGGCACATGGTGATGCTTGAAGCACCTGAGCAAGTAGGTGCAGCACTGAAACACTTTGTAACCATGATTAATACCGTGGTGGAATAGTTCTGGCTGACAAGCCGGCTAACTGTTATTTTAATTCCTATGGTAGAGTTATATGGAATTTATCTGTAAACGTAGATGATAAGGACAAACGACCATGAATCATTTTACCGTCAGCACCAGCAAAGAACCCATCCGATTGTTCAAATCCAATTTCCTTGAATTTTTTACGCACATACATCCCGTAGTAGTTGTCATCATCTGGCTGCCTGTTGTCATCTTATTTTTGATCCGGTCTGTTATCCAGTCACCCACAGCAGGTGCCTGGCTGCATGTGCCTGCAGGTTTCCTGATCGGTCTGTTTTTATGGACTTTCGCCGAGTATAATTTGCATCGCTTTTTGTTTCACCACCGCCCGAAAACCGCAGCACAGGAACGGATTTTCTTCCTTTTTCACGGGGTGCATCACGCCCAACCGCAGGTTAAAACCCGCCTGGTTATGCCGCCAGCCTTGAGTATTCCCATGGCAGCCCTATTTTTCGGACTATTTTGGGGGATTTGTGCGCTCATTCCGGGTGCGCAAGCCTGGAGCGGTGCGCTTTTCGGCGGTTTCCTGACAGGGTACATTGTTTATGATCTTACCCATTATGCCACCCACCACTTAACCATGCGTAAGGGGTATTTTAAGTTTCTCAAGCGGTACCACAACCAGCATCACTATAAAACCCCTGATGATCGTTTTGGCGTATCTTCACCAATCTGGGATAAAGTATTCGGCACATTCCCAGTGGAAAGCGATATCAGCAAGTAAAAACACAGAAAGTGCAAAAAATACAGAACCTGGTCAATTATTGACCAGGTTCTTTCGGATTTATTGTTTGGAGGTTTTATAAGTATGGAGAAAAGCGTTCCACGAGTTTTTCGCGGCTTTGCAGCCCGGTTAATCGGGCAGCTTCTATCCCGCCTTTGATCAATATCACCGTGGGTACGCTCATTACATGATACTGCATGGCGAGCTCTGAGGATTCATCCACATTTACCCTGGCTGCTCCTATCCTGCCTTCCCATTCCTGTACGAGCTGCTCAAGGATGGGGTCAAGCCGTTTGCATGGCGCGCACCAGGGCGCGCTAAACTCCAACAGGACAGGCAGTGGAGATTGCAATACCTGATTGTAAAATGAGTCAGCATTTACTTCGGGAAACGGAGACATACTTCTATTGACCTAGGATTTTTTGTTTTTGGCGTGGTCTTTATGCTTTTTGGAAGAATCAGCGTGCTTTTCTTTCATTTCTTTCTCGGTCAGTTCACGCGGTACCCAGTATTCCACCAGTTCCCCTTCGGTATCTGGTTTCAGTTCAAACCAGTGTTTGATTGGCAATGAAATATAAGCGATGGCTGAAGTTGGGAGGGCGACTACTTTCCCGCTCAATGTTTGCAGCAGACTTTCGAGTCCGGGGTTGTGACCAACCACCATCACCCGCTCCAGGTCATCGGATAACAGGCGTAATGATTTGAGATACGTGATGGATTCTGCCAGGTAAAATGAATCCAGGAAGATTACCTCTCCGGTATAGTCCGTTGCAGATACAAGTGCTTCGACCGTGGTACGTGCCCGCACGGCTGTAGACGAGATAATCCGTTGGGGCAGCAGTTCGCGCTCTTTGAGCAATAACCCCATGGCGGGTGCATCCACCTTGCCGCGTTTATTCAGGGGGCGATCGTAATCACGAATGTCTGAGTCTTTCCAACTGGATTTGGCGTGACGCATGATGAGTAAACTTTTCATAAAAACCTCTATTACTAATATACAGGGAAAATGATAAGCAAAAGTATATCACGAAGCGATTAACGCCAGAGGTTGTTGCTCGTGAACAGTTGTGCAATCGTTCATTCTGACACCAGTTTTCCAATATCAACTTCGCAAAAGTACTGCGGAATGAACAGCCTGGCAGCAGGCGCCCATTTATGCAGCCACGTTGAAAAGTGCGACAAAATGAGGCGCTCTTTCCAACCCAGTTTTTGGGCAGGTATTTGGATTGGATGAAACAGGTTATCCCAGTGGATTGGAATGATTATTTTTGGTGGGGTTTTCCCCAGGACTTTTTTGAGCAACCGCGCCGGATAGGGGTAAGTAAACATCAGATCGGCTGCAACAGGCTGGGCTGGGACAAAGGCAATCTTAATCCCATTAAACGTGCAGGTTAAAACTAAACACAAGGTCTTTTTTAAAATCAAACAGGCGGGGAGGATGATGCAGGTGTTTCGGCAGCCTGCCTGAAATGGGTAATGGCATCCAGATGTGCGAACCCGGTGTGACCTCCACCTGGAAGGCACCCAATTGGAGTTGTTCAGCGTATCCAGTGGGGTGGATTTTATCGGTTTCCGCTCCCATGGCAATTAATAATTCGCAGGCGTTAGGAGATGCATATACATGCGCACCGGTATGCGCCATGATTACAGGCACATCCATCAGGTGGTCGTGATGGGCGTGACTTACCAGGATATAGGTACACCTTGGAATGGCAGCCTGGATTTTTTCAATTGCCGGGGTGAGCTGCCAAAAGAAGTTTGGATAAAGGTGGTCTGCTGAGAAATGGATCAATCGCCAAGTACCTGTTCGCCTGCCTTAAATACCAAACCGGCAACACCCAGCCAGGTGAATGAGAAATCTGGCTCTGGTGAGATAGGCGGAGTTGCCTGTGAATGAAGCATTCCCGCAGTTACTTGAGATACAAATCAAAGAAACTGATGGTGGTAGTCGAAAAATTGGCATTTACATTCGAAGCGCTACCAAAACTATGCCCCACGCCTGGCAGGCTGAGATAAGAACCCTTGAGGTTGATACTTTTCATGGCATCGGATAACAGGAGACTTTGCTCAGGGGATACGACATTATCGGCGCTGCCATGGATAACCAGGATGGGGGGGTCGCCGCCATCCAGGTAAGTAATTGGGTTTGCCTGGCGGGCGCGCTCGAGTACCTGATTGTTTTCCAGCGAACCACCCAGGAATCGGCTCCAGGAAAGTGTTATTCCAAACCAGGGGTTACTCTCATATAACTTTGCGAGGTCTGCTGCTTTCGTTTTACAGGCATCTTCTGTAAAAGCAATTTCTTCCGGGATTACCTCCACCGGGCCATACCAGTCTGCAATCGCCTGTACATCGTCTGAAGTTCCGCTGTTCTGATTGTTGTTGAAAATCTTGATACCTTTGGATACTCCTGCCAATACAGCCAGGTGACCACCGGCAGAATCACCGACCAATCCAATGTTATCGGGATCGACATTATAAACCCGGGCATTTTTACGCAACCAGCGCACAGCAGATTTGACGTCCTGGACCGCGGCAGGGAAAATGGCATCTTTTGAACAGGCACCATCGGTACCGACCACGCGGTATTCAATACAGGCAACAACATATCCGCCTTTAGCCAAAGCATTGCCCGGGCAGGAAGACTTGCTGCCTTCCATCCAGCCACCCCCAACTACAAAAACAAGACCAGGTACAGGTTCAGAAAGATTTTTCGGGGAATAAATATCCAATTTTAAATTCTGTGGAATCCCATTCACCTGGGGAGTGGCGTAGGTAATATTTTTCTTGACATCAATCCCGCTCGAAGTAGCCTTGGGCAGCGGTGTGGATTTTGCTGCTCCGGGTTCCGGCGTGGCACTGCTTTCCGGTGTTTCAGTACTGCAGGCAGCAAGCACTACTGCCAGGATTAGAAAAATGTGGAAAAGTAGAAGACTTCGTTTCATAAGAAATCCCTCCTAAAAATGATTAACCGGAAAACGCATCAAGTATTTGAACTCAAAAAACTGGATTTTGAATATCCATATCATAATACAATCTTACCAGTAGTGTGCAAACGGACAGATTACAAAATTGTTATGAGTGCGGTTTACGTGTACAATTAAATCCAGGTTCGGGTAATAAATAAGGGTCAGGAGAAGGATGCGGTCAGTCGGTCTGGAATTTATCATAATTATTGTTCTGGTATGCATAAATGGTTTTTTTGCATTATCCGAAATGGCAATTGTTTCCGCCCGAAAAGTTCGCCTGGAACAACGAGCACAGGCAGGCAGCAAAGGGGCAGCCAAAGCCCTGAAATTACTGGAAAGTCCATCCCGATTTTTATCCACAGTTCAAATTGGAATTACCCTAATTGGTATCCTCAGTGGTGCTTTTGGTGGTGTTACGCTTGCAGCCGCCCTGCAACGCACGCTGGTTAAATCCCGCCCTGGAAGCGTACAGCCAGGAACTCTCGGTTGGACTGGTGGTAGTTTTTATCACCTTTCTTTCGCTGGTTTTTGGCGAACTGCTTCCGAAGCGTATCGCGCTTTAAACGCTGACAACCTGGCATCTTCCCTGGCACCTGTAATGCAGATGCTCTCGGTAATTAACCGACCGGTGGTGGCATTTCTTTCTGGTACTACCGATTTCATCCTGAAACTTTTCCGGGTTAATCCTCTACTGGACCAGGTGTGACTATGGATGATGTCCGATCCATGATTTCCGCCGGGACCAGGGAAGGGGTTTTTGAAACTATCGAAAAGGAAATGGTAGAGCGGGTTTTTCGACTTCGACGACCGGACAATTTCTTCCTTGATGACCCCCCGTACAGAAGTGGTATTCATTGAGGTGGAAGAAGCCTGGGATGAAGTAAGGGAATTATTGATAAAGAATCCTTACGCTCGTTTTCCGGTTTACGAAGGTCAATTGGATGCCATTCTAGGTGTGCTGGATGTGCGGGATGTGATGGTTCGTTTGGCGATGGAGCAGAAGGTTGTGGTTCGGGATATCTTGCGTCCGGTTATTTTTCTGCCTGAGACCATTACCGCATTGGATGCGCTGGAGTATATCGCGCGAGAATGCGACCGATATGGCTGTTATTATGGATGAGTTCAGCGGTGTATTGGGAGTAATAACCCGCAGCGATGTGCTGGAAGTAATGATCGGTCAGGCAACTGCCAGCAGCAGCAATGATGTTCCCGAAGTGACGCAACGGGCAGACGGCACCTGGCTGGTTGATGGGCTATACCTGGCGGATGATTTGAAAACCTTGCTGGATGTTGAGGAACTCCCACAAGAAGCCGAAGTTCGTTATGAGACACTGGGCGGGATGGTGTTGACCATGCTGGAACGCCTGCCAGTGGCAGGGGACCAATTTGATTGGGGAGATTACCGGTTCGAGGTAATGGATATGGATGAACGAAGGGTGGATAAGGTATTAATCAGCAGGAAAAGCAATCGATAAATACAATTTATCCAGTTAGCCGGCTTTGGGGTTCTTCCCAGGTTTTCCTGGTACAGGAAACGCGTAGATTTACTTCTGCACCACCATTTATAGAATTACCAATTGTAATTACCCCTTTTTGCGCTTCTACAAGACTTTGTGCTATCGATAATCCGAGACCACTTCCTTTATAATCGGGAGTGCTGCGATTATTTACTTTATAAAATCGATCAAAGACTTTGTCGATGTGTTCCTCAGAAATTCCTGTTCCCGAGTCCAGTAATTGAAATAATTCCTTTGTCGTCTTTTTGGTAACCCCGGATAACTATTTTCTCGCCATCGGGCGTATTGTGAAGCGCGTTATCCATAACAATGATAATAATTTGCTTTAACCTGAGTGGGTCAGCCAGAATTTCAAAATCCTGGATTTCTGACTGGATTATTACCTTCCGGTCACTTGCCATGCGGTTAAGGTGATTAATGATTTCTGGAAAGTAGTCGACAATTTTGATTGGTTGTATTTCTAACTTAAGCGCTTGTGCATCAAGTCTGGATAAAAGTAAAAGATCATCAATTAGTTTGTTCATATAATCTGTATCACTAAGAACATTGGAAAGTATCTGCACTTGATTCTCTGTTTTTGTTCCACGCAAGGCTACCTCAACACCTGCGCGGATAAGGGTTAGAGGTGAACGAAGTTCATGACTGGCATTTGCAACAAATGTTTGTTGTCTTTCCCAGGCTTGTTGGGTTGGACGAATGGTTCTTCCTGAAAGTACCCAGGCTGCAATACCGATAAATAAAGTTTCAATCCCACCCAGAATAATCATGGCATTCAAAAGTTCGCGTAAGAACCAGTTTTTGCAAGGAGAGATATTTTCCCATTTGAAATACTTGAACGCCATACCCTTCAGGCAACCGGTATGTGAGAATGCGAATGGGAGTATTATCTTTTGCATAAATCGTTCTAAGGTCATACCCTGTTTTCACTGCAAGGGTTACTGCATCCATATCCACTGCTGCGGTAGATAGTTGAGTAGAAAAGCCGGGGATAAAGTTACCGGCAGTTGTTAACGGCAGCACATAAATATCAGCCAGTTCGTTTTCTTGAATGCCTTCATCTTTATCGTGTTCACCTGGCTCAAGTGTCCCGTCCCCTTCAGGTATTGGCAAGGTTATCACGAGCCCTGCCTGGCGTACTGCTTCATAGAGGTCAACCGGGAGGGGAATATCCAATGCGGCAAACTGGAGTCCCATTTTTACCTTAAGGGCATGGTCATTGGAAACCTGGAAGTAATAGGTGGCTAATGAATACGTACCACTACCAACAGTAAAGCCCAATAGCAAGGCAGCGAATAGATAAAGTAATGTCAGACGCAACCGCAGGTGTTTAAGCATCTTCTGCAACCAGTTTATAGCCGAAACCACGCACGGTATGTATTGGATCTTTTCTCGCGGTTACGGTTAATTTTTGCCGGAGATAAGAAACATACACATCCACCATTTCTTGCTTTACAGATGCATCATAGGACCAGACGTAATCTACGATTTTCTGTCGGGAGAGAGTTTGCCCCGGATGACGCATGAAGTACTCGAGCAAATCCCATTCGCGCCGGGTTAAATCTAGAGGCGTTTCGCTGCGCCTGATGGTATGAGCTTCGATATCCATCACCAGATCGCCAACCCGAATTTCTGATGCATCAAGCTGGTTTACCCCACCGCGACGGGTTAACGCGCGGATCCGTGCAATCAACTCATCGAAAGAAAACGGTTTTATCAGGTAATCATCAGCGCCGCTCTCCAGATCCAGTCACTCTATCTTCCACCTGACCACGAGCAGTCAGCATGAGAATTGGAACTGATATTTTTGCAGCACGGATTTTTCTGCAAATCGATGGGCCGTCTCTACCGGGCAGCATCCAATCCACGATGAGCAAATCATGAATCCCACGCAAGGCTATTTCCAAACCTATTTCACCATCATGCTCAATGTCGAGTGAATAGAGTTCCTCTTCCAGAACGCTGCGCATCAGCGATGTAAGTCGTTTGTCATCTTCTATCAACAATATTTTCATGGTCAGTACTCATTATATCTATATAAACCTAAATCGGATAAATCCAGTCTGAAAGATTGGAATTTCATTGGAAAATGGGATGACATTCTCAATCATACTCTTATCTTGCAGGATTACTATTGTATTATCACAATCCGCGAAAAGGGATAATTGGATGAAAAATAAAACAATCATTGTAGTTGCTGCATTTCTTGCAGTTTTTCTTATCACCATTGGGATAGGAGTGGTCTCTGATATCGTATCTGCAAATGCAGCAGAACCCACCGCAACACCAGATGTTGCGGCATTTATTGCCCGGGAAGAAGCGTATCAAAAAGTAATTAATGAAGCAAATCAGAAAATAGAACTCGCTAATACGCAAATCTCCGAGTTGGTAAATGTAACTCCAGAATTTACTGCAACGGTGGAGCAGCCATATTTGTTTTCTGCTGAACAGGCTGCATCCATTGCAGTTAACCTGGCTGGAATGCAGCCTGACAATACACCGGAATTGGTCGATTTTAGTGGTTCACCTGCTTTTGAGGTGGTGTTTTCCAATGGGAAAGTGTATGTTGACGCAAATACCGGTGCAGTACTTTACAACGGTCTACAGGAACAAAAAGGTGCCTTTATTTCATCCGACAAAGCAATCTATTATGCGGAGGAATACATGGGAGGTTCAAGCGCCATCAATGTAAGTTTCGGCACATACAATGGAGTCAATGTGTACATCGTTCAATTTGCCAACGGGCAGAGCGTTTATGTAAACTTGTATGGTCACGTTGTGGCAGTACAAATGGCTCCAGTTACTTCATCTGGAGAGTCAGAAGATGAAGAAGAGCATGAATTGAAGAAGATGATTAAGTTTATTAGCCAATACATTACTGGAAACCCCATGAAAAATACACCCATTCGTAAAAAGAAATCCTTTGTCCCAGACGCTTTTAAAGTCTTGGTTGCCATAATATCCCTGGGGGGTACCTTTGGATTGTGGAATATCCTGGCTAACAGAGACCTGAAGGCGGTTAAGGCAGAATCTGATCCCACCACAGGGCTGCCAGACGTAAAAACCCTTCCTCCTATACCTACCCTGGTTCCACTGATAATCGTAGAGAAGCGCCCAACTCCGGTTACATCATCAGAAGTTCAACCACCACCGGTATTGCGCAGTGTGATTGCTCCAACCCAGGCACCCTATGTTCAAGTTAGTTCTGAGGGCGTTGCACCAGCCATCATCGAAGCACCTGTAACCAGCACCAAATCGTCAAAGTAATGAAAAAAACACCTTTAGGGCAATGGGAAGTCAAATACTCATTGCATTGGATACCATTGATCCAGCGATTAACGATCAGGTTATCGAAGCCAGGAATTGGTTTGAGGATTGGGAACAAACCTTCAGCCGCTTCAGATGTAACCAGTGAACTTTCAGAACTTAATCTACAAACCGGTCTTTCTGTGCCTGTCAGTGAAACCATGTGGAAAGTTTTGGAACATGGCTGAACAGAATGAAATCCTAACAGGTGGTCTCGTCACCCCGTTAATTTTGAATGCTCTGGAGTATGCCGGGTATTCGAGAAGTTTTGAGACCATGAATGCTTCTTTGGAGGGGTTTTCCCAGCAGCCTGATACCATATTCCCGGGCAATCGATAGCAAGATTATCCTGGACAGGAATAACCACCAGGTCTGCATCCCTTCTGGATCAAAGATTGATCTTGGTGGTGTGGTAAAAGGATGGGCAGCCCATGAAACAATGTTAAACTTAAACACCTTGCTCCCGTCCTGGTTGATGCAGGTGGAGATATTGCAATCAGCGGTCCGCGGCAGGAAGGGGGATTATGGGCTGTTGGAGTATCCGATCCATTTTCCCCGGAGCAGGATATTGATTTGCTAATGCTCTCTGGCGGTGGAGTGGCAACTTCTGGGCGGGATTATCGTCGTTGGCGTAAGGATGACATCTGGCAGCACCATATTATTGATCCCCGGACGTCCAGTTCGGCAGAAACAGATATTGTCACTGCAACAGTTATCAGTGAAAATGTAATGAAGGCTGAAGCGATTTCAAAGGCTTCCTTGATTCTTGGAAGCCAAAAAGCAATACCCTGGCTTAATCGAGTTGCCTGGAACGGAATATCTCCTCATTCTGGAAGAGGGAAAAATTATCAAAAGTGCGGGATTAAGCAACCCTTATTGGAATAAAGTATGAGCCAAAATAGCAACCAACCAATCAATATTGATGAGGTTCAACCATATTTCAGTCTTTCCGGATTTTTACTTATTGTGATGGCAGCTTTTGCCAGTGCTTTAACCGCTGTCCTGGTTTTGCCGTACTGGTTGCCCGGCTTAAGCGAATCAATTACAGGGGTAGATGCCAAGGTGTTCTGGTATCTTTCGCGTGGGAGCGCCTTTTCTGCATACTTTTTACTCTGGCTTTCCATGATTCTCGGTGTAGGTATAACCAATAAACTGGCGGCACTATGGCCTGGTTTACCCCCTACCATTGAATTGCATCAATACACCAGCATTTTGGGTCTGTTTTTTGGTCTCTTTCATGGATTGATATTGCTTGGTGATAATTACATCAACTTTAAATTTGTTCAAATCCTGGTACCCTTTTTCACCACATCTTACAAACCGGCGAGTGTTGGATTAGGTCAACTGGGTTTCTACCTCTGGGTAATCATTGCATTGAGTTTCTACGTACGCAAAAGAATCAAGCGCAAGGCGTGGCGTGCCATCCATTTTATTAGTTTTGTTACCTATGGTTTCGTTTTAGTGCATGGGATACTGAGCGGTACAAATTCCTCAGAACCCTGGGCTCAGATGATTTACTTTATTTCAGGAGCGATTTTGTTCATTTTAATCGTATACAGGGTGTTAAGAACAATCGCACTCTCTTTAGAAAAAAACGTAAAGATGCAAAATCCAAACAAATAGCGTTCTATTAGAATTAGAGACCCGGAATTAGATTTGAATAAAGGGCGATATCGTTCTTTATCGCAGATGGGTCATAGGGTGGTCATGAATAGGATTTGGTGAAGCCGGTTTTTCGCGGATTAAATCCGTATCATCCCAGGAGGTCGGATCGCTGAGCGATTCAAGATGGGTAAAAATGGTAGCATTCTTGATTTCTGCATGCAGGTCTGCCTCTATGTGTTCCAGCAATTGGTGCCCTTGCTGCACAGTCCATTCACCCGGTACCAGAACATGTAATGATACGATTCGGCGCGCACCGGATTGCCTGGTGCGCAAGGCATGATACTCTATTCCATCCAGCATATTGGCATCCAGAATTTGGCGAACTTTTTGCATATCTTCGGTTGAAATACCGGTGTCCATCAGTCCAAGTACCGAACTGCGGATAATTTTGAATCCAGACCAGATTATATTGGCGGCGACAAGCAAGGCAATGATGGGATCCAGGCGCATCCAACCTGTTAGGACAACTGCTCCAACGCCTATCAGTACACCAGCAGATGTCCACACATCTGTCATCAAATGCTGCGAGTCCGCCCGCAGGGTAATCGAATCGTACTGTTTTCCAGCCTTACGCAAAATGAGGGCTACAGTCAGATTGATGGCTGATGCAACCAGTGAAACTGCCAACCCAATCCCCACCTGTTCCAATGGCTTTGGATCAATCAGACGCATGACAGCAGTAATACCAATGCTGACTGCTGCAACGAGAATCAGCATACCTTCCAGCCCGCTTGAAAAGTATTCAGCTTTATCATGTCCAAAAGCATGTTCATCATCTGCTGGTCGGGCTGCAATGGTTAACATGGCAATGCCATGATCGCACCAACCAGATTTACGATGGATTCGAGAGCATCCGAGAATAAGCCCAACTGAACCGGTCAACAGATAGGCTGTGAACTTTAACCCAATCGTAAGAACTGCGGCTGCAATCGACAGCCATGCAAACCGGGTAAGTGAGGAACGGGGTAATGTTTGGGTGGACATAAGTAAAGTAATTATAATGTAATGTACCCCTCAATGACACTACCTGCAGCCCTATAAACCCATATTTTAGTTCCTTTGTACAAACCAAATGAGAAGAAAGCGTGGCAAATTTGTCATGCTGAGTGAAACGAAGCATCTTGCATTGGATATTAATTTGGCAATCGGCATGCGAAAGCAAACAGCCATCACCTGAACCATAGAAGCAGGAAGTGTGACGATCCTGTCATGCTGAGTGAAACGAAGCATCTTGCATTGAATTGGCAGTTGATTAAATGAATAGTGACTTACCGGGGACTTGACATGCACCTCGATGGTGACCCCGAACTCGATTTTGTTGATTAAATGAATAGTGACTCACCGGGGACTTGAACCCCGAACCCACTGATTAAGAGTCAGTTGCTCTACCATTGAGCTAGTGAGCCATTTCCCTTGCGGGACGGATATTATACTCCATTTAAAATACTTCATCCAGATTTTTTATTTGCCGGCCAGCCTGCCACCAAGGTACCCAGCACCAGCAAGCCCTCCGCCAATCCACAACCAGTTAACCAACGGGTTATAAAACACCTTCAGACTGATGCTGGCTTCCTGACCCGTGTGCCATTCCGTCAGCACCACGTACAAATCGTTTTTCAAAGTACTGCGCACGGCAGGCAAGGTGACAGTTTGTTCAGATACCAGGTAGGTTTCCATGCGCGGGGAAAGAAGAACCTGCCTGCCCGATGGGGTTGTAACCTCAATTTTGGCTGTGGCAAGCTGGGTCTGGGCAGGGGTCATCTGGTAATCGAGGGATCGAAATGTAAGCGAATACCCTTCTATCTCTATTGCTTGATCTACCTTCAAGGTTGCCTGGTTCTGCACCTGGAATAGTTCGATTCCAACAATTCCCAATGCCATCAGGATGACACTGAAGTGAATAATGTAGCCGCCGTATCGCCGGCGGTTTGTGGCAACAACCTGTCCGACTGCCCGGAGAAAGGAAAGGGCATTCTGATGTTTATATCGAAATATTGAACGACCAAATTCAGTCAAAACGAGCAAACCGCTCAATGCGATTAAACTGATAGTACCTAAAGCCATCCAGTTGTGGATGCCTGTTATGTAAAGTGTGGTTGTAATCAGGAGGGATGCGATAATCGGAAGGATGCTGATACGTCCAAGGGTACGCAGGTTGGTTCTACTCCAGGCAGAAAGCGGGGCTATTCCCATCAAAATTACCAGCGCACCAAAAAGGGGACCGGCTGCCTTTTTATAATATTCCGGACCGAGGGTGATGATGTCCTGACCGAAAAATCCGGTGATAATTGGCGACAGCATTCCCCACAGGCAAACAACGATAATGCCAATAAACAAAATGGTATTGAGGAAGAAAAGTGCTTCCCGTGAAAACCAGGAGTTTACCTCATGGTCAGATTTCAGGTCATACCAGCGCCAAAGCAGTACACCAATTGTCGCCAGAATCAACAGCACCAGGAATCCAAAGAAATAGGGTCCCATTGCACTTTCTGCAAACGCATGAACTGAGGTGAGCATGCCGGAACGGGTAAGGAAGGTGCCAAGAATGACCAGAATAAAAGTTAGCGACAATCAGGAAGATATTCCAGCGGCGGAACAAGCCGCGTTTCTCCTGGGCGATGATAGCATGCAAAAAGGCGGTGCTGCTCAACCAGGGCAGCAGGGCAGCCACTTCGACCGGATCCCACCCCCAGTAGCCCCCCCAACCAAGTACATCGTATGCCCAGCGGCTCCCAAGAATGAGTCCGATTGAGAGGAGCACCCAGCCAAACAAAGTCCAACCACGGGTGGCGTGGCTCCAGTCATCCTTGTGCTGGCGTGTGATGAGGGAAGCCAGGGCGAATGCAAATGGGATGATGAAGGCAATAAATCCGAGATATAAAGCCGGCGGGTGAAAAATCATCCCGGATGGTTGAGCAAGGGCGGCAATCCCTGCCCGTCAGGCGGTGTGATAAGAATGCTGTTGAGGGGTTTAAACAACCTGACAATCACCGTATGGTCGTTCAGCATCCAGAAACGCCGGAAGGGATTTTCAAAGAAGGTGGAAAGAAATAGAAAGAATGCCTGTACCGTAAGGAAGATATGACTGACCCAGGGCAGCAGGGCGCGATTGGCATCCCAGTTGCGCAAAGCCATGAATACGGCGAACAGGGAGAGCAGCCAGCTCCAAAATAACAAAGAACCTTCCTGCCCGCCCCACAACGCGCTCAAACGTAACAGAAAAGGTGTGGCAGAATTGGTTACTGAAAACACATAACCGACTTCATAAGCACCGATGATGAGCATCAGTAGAATGGACAGGGTGGATAATGTCAGCAAGGGAAAAGTGATGAGCAGCGCTGTCCGACCACTTTCAATCCAGCGTGGGTTGTGATTGATCCCACCTGCCAGTGATGCAAAACTGCCATACAGGCTGACGAGAAATGCAATGAAGAGGGCTGCGAAGCCGAGGGTGGTTAGCATGCGGCAACTATATCAGGTCTGGCGGGCACTGTGAATGGTAACCGGTCGCACTAATTATATTCGCCCGGTTCTATTATTTGCAGCTCCAGGAATGCTCTATTTTCCTTCGAGTTTGCGGATAGCCAGTCCGGTGATGGCTTCCAGGTTTATCTGGCGGAATAGGGAGTCATTATCCGGGAATATTTTTTTCGTTTCCCTGTCGCAATTCCATATGCAGGGCATTTTCAGGACAGGCGTGTACGCAATGACCGCAGCCAATGCACTTCTCGGTGTGCTGGATCAACTTCCCATCGATTATTTCGTACACATCCACCGGGCACACCTGCACACATTCCCCATGCAGTTTGCACAAATCCGGTTCCAAAACAGCCACATAGCGGGAAGGAGCGCTGACATTGGTCTGTCCACGCACAACTGCTTTGAGCACACCGCAAGAGCAGGTGCAGCAATTACAAAGAGTTCTGGATTTTGCCTTTGCAATTGGAGACGTTGTGCACCAGTCCTTCTTTTTCGCACTCGTATAAGATTTTCATGGCTTCATCGTAATCTATCCGGCGCGCATAACCGGTTTCAAGTTTTACAAGCGCAAGTTCATTAAAAGTAAAAGCACGTTTGCAAAGGATGCCCGCAATCTTCATCTACCAACCGTTTGGTTGCCCGGCAGTAGCAGTCTGAAATTGCGATAATTTCTTCTTTCTTAATCATCTCTGAGATGATATCAATCGGAAGGACTGCCCGGGGGTCGGGCACAACGATATTGAGGGTAATTTCCTGTGCAGGGGGAGTTCCCGTTAGCGTTTGTTCGACTGGCAGAACACGGTAATACGGGGTGCGGGTTGGCAGGACATTAACCGCACCTTCGATAAAGGCGTTCATCACCTTGGTGCAGGCTGCCCGCATGGGAGAATCTTCAATTAGACGGACTTGCAATTCGAGGAGGGCAATGATGGGTGCCCGGCTGTAGACTCTGCCCTTGGGTGATACATACGTGTCAACCAATCCCTGGGGTACAAGGTGTTTCAGTGTGGCTTGCAGGTCGTCTGCAGAAACCCCGTGTTTCAGGGTCTTTTTCTCGAACTTCTCCTGGGGTATCTGACCCAGGAAGGGCAAAAGGAAAAATATGAACAGGTTTTGTTCGCTAAAGGTAGCCTGCAATGCCTGGTGGAATTCTTCCCGATGCGGCATTTTGCCGAGTTGAAATTCATAGAAACGCAGCAGGTCTTCATACAGGTCTTTGGTTGCCATTTCACCCTCCCATTGAATTCAATATTTAATTTGAGAAATTTTCAATTTCAAGTCTTAGAATAAGTTGATGATCTGTATTACCCATCATTGGTGAATGTTATATTGTTAAGAAGTATGGGAAATTAATACACAGGCCGCATGAGTGACCTGTGTATATTGTATATGAAAATGCAAATTGAAAATTATGCCGGATGTAATCCGCTACTCTGGTTTTTGAGCAATGATCAGGGTGTATCCAAGATATTGAAAGAAAGAACGCAAGGTTTTCATGCTGGGAGTAATTGTTTTTGCATAAGCGCGGAAGCTTTTATCGGTCATATACATTTTGAAAAACTGCTTCCAGGCTTGCCATTTTTCACCTCGTACCTGTGCTTCCTGGCGTTCTTTTAAATCCTGTTTCCATTGCTGGAAGGCATTAATTCGCCTGGCTTCAGAATGAAGGAGAGCAAAACCTTCCTTTTCAAATAACTTCTGCCATTCTTCGAATGCCAAAAAATCGACATTCCCCATCGAGTTTTAATAAAAGCGAGAAATTCTGCAGGGGGTGGTTGATGCCAGATGCATTCGTTGATTCCAACCAGCCCGCCTGGTTTTATTACCCGCAATAATTCGCGTACCGCCAGGGCTTTGTCGGGAACGAAAGCCAGAACTGATTCAATGATGACTGTATCAAACGTATTGTCCGGAAATGGCAGGTTCTGTGCATCAGCCACCCGAAAATCGGTAGTCGAAGCCAGTCCTTTTTTCTCGGCTCGTGAAATTGACCAGTCAACCATTCTTTGCTCGAGATCAATTCCGGTCAACTGACAGCCATAAGTGCGTGCCAGGAAACAGGAAGAAACACCGGAACCGCATCCCACAACAAGCACGTGCTGTGGTTTTATCCACTTTACATTGATCTGCCAAAAAAATCGTCGCATCCAACCCACCCATATGCTTGGTTACACCCCAGGTGGATTGAGAACCAAAATAGCTATTGCTGTCACTTTGTGGTTGAGATTCCAGTTTTTCGGTCATTATTCCTCTTTTAGGATTGATGATAGGGCAAAACTATACCTTATTACCCCAAGAATTCTGGGTATTTTATTAATTCATTGCCTCTTTGCGTCGCTTGAGTGTGATATAAATATTCCACCAGAGGAAATGATGACCCGAGATGAAAAAGCCTGGCTGGAAGCCCGCCAGTATTCGCCTGAAAAGTTGCGGATAGCAAAGCAGATACTGGAAGAAATCCGTACTGGTAAAAATATTCACCGCGCGGTACTTAACAATCCCTTGCCCGAAGGCGGGGTGGTTGCCAAGCATGTACTGGTTGCTGCCTACCGTCAATTGGTGAAAAGCGGTGACTGGCAGCCTGACCAGGCTTTGCTTGATCGCATACGCATGAAGCCTGTACGCTCGCTTTCTGGTGTCACCACCGTTACGGTGCTTACCCGACCGGAAGCCTGTCCGGGTCACTGTATTTTTTGCCCAACTGAAGCATTTATGCCAAAAAGCTACCTGTCTGACGAACCGGGCGGGGCAAGAGCGGTGCAGAACAATTTTGATCCATTCCGCCAGACTGCTTCGCGGCTTGAGTCTTATGAAGCCATTGGTCACCCGATAGATAAAATTGAATTGCTTATCCTGGGAGGCAGTTGGACAGCATACCCGATTGATTACCAGGAATGGTTTGTCCGACGCTGCCTGGATGCTTTAAATGGGTTTGAATCGCAAACAATGGAAGAAGCCCAAAGGGCAAACGAAACAAGTGAACACCGTAATGTGGGTCTGGTGATTGAAACCCGTCCGGATGAAATCAACTCCGGAACGGCTGGCATGGTTCCGGCAGTTGGGAGTCACCAAGGTCCAGCTGGGTGCACAATCAATGGATGATGCCATTCTGAAGCAGAACCAGCGCGGGCATACCGTTGCACAAACGCTTCAGGCATGTGCCATGCTGCGGGCAGCAGGATTTAAAATCGTTCTGCACTGGATGCCAAATCTGCTGGGAGCCAGCCTGGAGAGTGACCGGGAAGATTTTACCCGCTTATGGCAGGATGCCTGCCCGGATGAAATTAAAATTTACCCCACCCAGCTTATCGAAAGCTCTGCGCTTTACAAGTACTGGCAGAGGGGCGAGTATCATCCATACACTACCGAAGAGTTAATTGGGTTAATCGCCAGTATCAAGCCGGGAATCCCAGCCTATTGCAGGGTCAACCGCATCATTCGAGATATACCCTCATCGCATGTGGTGGAGGGGAATAAGCGCACCAGCTTGCGCCAGGATGTGCTGGCGGAACTTGAACGAAACGGATCAAAAATGCGGCTGCATTCGCTGCCGCGAGATACGCGGTCAAATCATTTTGCCGGAAGGGCTGGTCTTAAAAACGACAGTCTATCACACCATGGCTGCAGAAGAACACTTCCTGGAATATCAAACACCTGAAGGAAAGATTGCCGGTTATTTACGTTTATCACTGCCGAAACAACCCGGTCAAATTTGGGAATCGGAATTATCCCGCAGAGAGTTTTCTGCTGGTCAGGTGGATATGGCAGGTATGGCAAAAGACTTGAAAGGGGCTGCCCTGATAAGAGAAGTGCATGTATATGGGCAATCGCTGCCGGTGGGCGGCGAACAGGTTGGAGCAGCCCAGCATACTGGTATGGGAACCCGCCTGATGGAACTGGCAGAAACGATTGCTGCTCAAAAGGGGTATTCACGACTGGTAGTCATAGCAGCCATTGGTACCAGGCTGTATTACGAAAACCGGGGTTTTAAGCGAGGTTCCCATTACATGACTAAAGAAGTATCGATAGATTGAGAATCTATACCAATTTAACGTAGAACTGGCAATGGTCTCCTCGTCCATTGCCAGTTCTACGGATCTGGGATTTTCATTTTGACGGAATCTATTCCCCGGGTGGTTTTATTCTGGATCGACAAGGCGTTTGAAGGCAAAGGCAGTTACTGTATTTCCGCTGCCTGTGGCGGTGAATGAAGAGGCTAATTCCCAACCTTCAGCACCTTTTTGAGCCAGCAGGTTGGAAACCCAGCTTTCTCCTTCACTGGTTGCGCAGACAACATCCTTTGATCCACGATCGTACTGGCACTGTGCAATAACCGTTGTGTATTCCCAGCGCGGATAAACTACTGCTTCGGCAGTAGCTTCAGATGCATCTTTTTTGCCTCCGGAAAGCAGCAAGATGGTTCCGATAACAAGAACCAGGATTACTCCGCCAGCAACATATAACCAGCGCTTTTTAGTCATGATTACCTCCTTAAACCAGACACTTACTTTATTAAATAGATTTGTGTTCATACTGTCAACTTGTTGCATGAATCTTGCCAATTGAATAGAAAAAGTCACCCAATGTGCAAGGTTTGGGTGACTTAACTTTTATTATTATTTATCTTGTGTCTAAATCATGGGGCGTAGGAAAAATATTAACCTGGGAATAGCTGTGAGTAAATCTGGGGGGCAAACTCCTGCACCATCTCCGATGAAATACCATTCTCCCGGCAAATGGCTGAATACAGGTCAACACTGCGCCTGCGGGTGCGTAATTGGGTTGTTACATCCAGTCCCCATAATCCAAAGCGCTGATTCCAGCCGCGTTCCCACTCAAAATTATCCACCAGGCTCCAATGGAAATAGCCGCGCACCGGCCAGGTAAAATTCACCGCCCGCCAGACCTGGAAGAGGTGTTCAACCAGGTATCTGGGGCGCAGGGTGTCGGCGGCATCCTCCACACCATTTTCCGTAATAAACATCGGTTTATTGAATTGTTTGCCCCATTTAATTGCCTCAAACATACCGGTGGGAATATTGGCGATAAAACCGGTCGGACTTAAAAGTGCGCCGGCTGGATAGCTTGTTTTCATAAACAGCTTTTTAGGATTGAGAATAAATGCAACCTGGTCATTGGAGTAGTAATTTAACCCGACAAAATCCTGTGTGCCAGCCGCTTCAGGAATGTTCGTTTTCCAGTTGAGCAAGTGCATTTTTCCATTTACCAGGGGGTCCAAAAATCCATGGTTAAAGCTTTTAAAAATGGTTTTTGCCAGCATCCGGTCCAGCGGGAACCAGGGGCGGGCAGGGGTGAAATTTCGGTAGTGATGAGAAATGCCGACCTGGGCTGTAGGCTGAAGTTCGTGGATGATCCGATAAGCAGCCGCGTGACCCTTTATCAAGTTCACTGCAACTTTAAAGGCAAGCCTTGCGTCGTTTTTGCCGGGCGGAAAAGCGCCATTCAGCCAACCGCTTGCAAGGTAAACATTCGGTTCATTAATGGTTACCCACAAGTTAACATATTCTTTCAAGGCTCCCACAGTTTTACGAACAAAAGCCGCGAATAACTCGGGTGAGTCATCCCGTTCCCAGCCGCCAGACCATTCCCCCGAATCGCCAGGTGCGGGTTCATACATCCATAACGGGTCTGTGAAATGATGCAGGGTAAGCATGGGGGTTATCTTACGTTCCAGCATGCCGCGGGCAATCTCGCGGTATTTATCCAGTGCTGATTTGTCCCAGCGGTCAGGTGCGGGCTGAATTCTGCTCCATTCGACCGAAAAGCGATGCGCATTCTGCCCTGTTTCTGCTGCCCGGTCCAGGTCTTCCTTCCAGCGTCCGCCCCACCAGTCACATGCCAAACCGGCTTTGGCATCGCCTTCAATTCTGCCGGGTTCCTGTTCCCAGGCTGACCAGGAATTGTTTGTATTGCGTCCCTCAACCTGGTGCGCCGCGGTGGCTGTACCCCATAAAAATCCTTCTGGAAAGTGAATCGAAGCACGCGCCATTACCAACTCCTTGAATGCGTTTTACTTTGAGGTGATTATACCTGAGTGAGAAGATATCAAATTTTTGGCATCAGTTAAAAAATATTATCAATTCCTGAAAGTGACACAATCGATTAAAATACTTTTGGAGCCAGAATTGATGAAACCGAAATTCCTGATTGGCGGATTGATAATTGCTGCTGTAATTGTGACCCTCATGGTGACCACGTCTAAGAATACTGGTCAATATTACCTGAGCGTGGAAGAACTCTTATCGCGCCAGGGTGAGATGCAAGGGAAAAGCGTTCGAATTTCGGGGGTGGTTCTGGATAACAGCATCACGTATGACCCGCAAGTACCCGTGGTTCGATTTGAAATTGCGCACATTCCATCAGATATGGATGAAGTACAGGCAATGGGCGGACTGGAAGCGGCGTTGAAGCAGGCTGCCACGGATTTAACCTTGCCGCGCTTGTGGGTGACTTACCAGGATATCAAACCGGATTTGCTGCAACCGGAAGCCCAGGCAATACTGACTGGCACCCTGGGAGCAGATGGGGTGTTTTATGCCGATGAACTGCTTCTCAAATGTCCCTCAAAGTATGAAGCACAATAACTGAACATTCTAAGCAAGCGGCTTTTCCGTTCTTCTTTTATATGGAAGCACAAGCCTGAATTCCGTTCCGATGGTGTCATCTGAGCGGAATGTGACCTTGCCTCCCAGGTAACGTTCTCCTAGTAATTTTATGCTATAGGTTCCCAAACCCCTGCCTGCCCCCTTGGTGGAAAACGAGCGCTGAAAGACCTGCAAACGAACCAGGGTGGACATCACTGCCGGGTTGTGCACCCAAAAGGTTACGTTTTCATCCTCTGACTTAAAGCCAAGGGTTATGGTATCGCCTGCCTGGCTGGCTTCGAGTGCATTTTTAATCATATTGCCCAATATTCGCTTCAACAGGGTGGGATCCGAGATAATTGAGATTTCCGGGTTATCGATTTGCACCTTAATCTTTTTGCTCGAAGCCGTTTCGTGGCGATAATACATGGCGGCGGTTTCTTCCACAACTTCACCAGGTTTAAACAAAATTGGATCAACCACAAGTTCACCGTTCTCGGCGCGGGATATTTCGCGATGGGATTGGATTTCGTCAATCAATCCTTCTGAAAGACGCCGCAAGTCTTCAGAAAACTCCTCGATTTCATCAGGGCGGGCTTTTTTGAGCAATACGGCATAATTCCGCAAATTTCCGGCGGTGTTGAGAATATCATGAAAGAAAACCCGCTCGAGCATGATGCGCCGTTTTTCGTTACTGATGTCCTGCAAAGCGAAAATAGTAAACGGCTCACCTGTGACTACCAGGGGAGTGGTCCAAACCCTTAAATCAAGCGCATCACCTGTCTCTTGCTGGATAATCCGGCAATCCTGGATATCTGAATCACCCGTATGGCTGGTAAGAATGGCGTTTAGTGCACCACAAGTCTGGCAGAACTCGGTTGTCCCGCAGCCTTCAGGAAGTTCGGATGCATGTTCACATTTCAAAGCCTCGCCTGGCCGCATCCCAAAAACACAACTGAAATCTTTTAAATGTAAAAAATCAAGCAATGCCTGGTTTGCGAAAACAATCTGTCTATGCTGGTTTAACACCATCACTATCGAAGGGTCGGCATTGATGATAGCGGCAATTGTTTCCTGGTTGTTCACCAGAACTGCCTGCTGGTTGATTGTATCGATAGAAGCCCGTTCTTCCAGAGTGTTTTCGCAAGGCATGCTGTTTCTCCTTTGGGTAAATCGAGGTTTAGCCAGGCAATATTAAGTATACATAAGAACTCACCGGTATTCCACCCGGGAATTCTAATGCCCCGGGCAAGGGTATAATGCGGGTGTGGATGAACAGATAATACAAGCCCTGATTGCCATCAACCAAACTTTTTATGAGCAGTTTGGGGATGCATTTGCCAAAACCCGCCAGAGGATTCAACCCGGGGTCAGAAATCTGTTGACAAGTTTTGCAAGTCACGGTCACTGGCTTGACCTGGGCTGCGGCAATGGTTCAGTTTTATCTGCCTGGGCGGAAATAACGAAAGAAGGTTCGTACACTGGCTGGATTTCAGCCAAACCCTGCTGGCAGAAGCAGAGCAGAGAGCTGAACAGATCAGAAGTAAAGGGTATATCCGTATGGATAAATCAGGCGGATATTGGCAGGGCAGGCTGGCAGAATCTTTTAACGGAAATGCAGGATCGAAATCCAGCAATCCCGTTACGATATGATGGAGTAATGTGCTTTGCAACCATCCATCATATTCCTGGAATTTCACAGCGCAAAGCATTCATGCAAACCATCCATGAGGTGTTAAAACCGGGTGGCAAACTTTTATTATCTTGCTGGCAATTTCACAACAGCCCAAAACTGCTCAACCGTGTTCAACCCTGGTCATTAACTGGGATTGACCCTGCCAGGCTTGAAGACGGTGACACCTTGTTGGATTGGCGGGCAGCACTGCCGGGACAGGAACAGAAACCTGGTCTGCGGTATGTGCATCTTTTTTCGAGGGATGAACTGGAACGATTGGCGAAAGAAAGCAATTTTGTGATTATTCAGACCTTTGAGTCGGATGGGGAAGGCGGAAGGCTGGGATTGTACCAGGTTTGGGAAGCAAATTGATTCCGTACTTTCTCCGGTTCACTTTTTTTCCAGTAATCCAAGCGATAATGCTTTAAGAATAACCTGCTCACGGGTGATTACCCCAAGGCGCTCTTTCAGGGCGTGAACATGCATAAGAATGGTGCGGTTGCTCAAATGCAATTGTGAGGCAATTTGCTTGGTGGAAAACCCATTGGTCAATGCTTGAAGTACCTGGTTCTGTCGGGGTGTGAGGGTTATATCAGGTGGAGATGAAGCATCATTTTCCAATTTGTTCTCCAATTCGGGTGGGTCCATCCAATGCAAAGAATTCTCGTTCTCGATAAATAATCTGCGGGTCATAGCCGATTCTCCCTCTAATTGACTGGACCGCATGGCGACAGGGAAAGGGTTTAATTATTAGAACAAACGTACTATATTATCGCTCAAAAATTGGAGAATGTCAAGAGAGATTCCTGGCATACACTTATTGTTTGTTAAGTCTATGCTGCGATTATTCGATCACGCCCCTGCCGCTTGGCACCGTACAAAGCCTGATCAGCAGCCCGGATGAGATCCGGGATAACAAGTCCGTGTTCAGGGAAAGACGCAACTCCCCCGGAAATGCGTATGGGTTCCAGTATTTTCCCCCGGTAATGCAGGGCAATCCGACAGGCACCTTCCCGGATTAATTCCGCTCGCTGCATGGAATCCAGCAAGTTTGATTCGGTGAGAACCAAAATAAACTCTTCCCCTCCATAACGACAGGCAATATCCTCTGCCCGAATTTGGGATTGGAAAAATTTACCCAGTTCATATAGCACAATGTCACCCGCTTCATGACCATAGCGATCGTTATATTCTTTAAAGTGGTCGATGTCGAGCATGAGAATTCCCAGCGGACGTGAATAACGGGCAGCCCGTTTCAGTTCACGATCCAGGGTTTCTTCCAGGTAGCGCCGGTTATACAAATTGGTGAGCGGGTCACGAATGGATTGGCTGCGTAATTTTTCTCTCAGACGCAGGTTACTTAATGTCACACCGATGCGTTCGGCAATTGTATTGGTCATTACCTCAATATGCCCTATGGCCTGTTCCTGTTTCTGGCGGACATGCAAAATACCCAATACATCCGCCTGGGCTACGATAGGTGCACACAAATATAATATTTCTTCCTCAGTCGCATCGGGCGAGTGTGCTATATGCTGACAAACCAGTTCATTTTGTAAACTCGAAACACGATTCAGCCTTCCACGACGAAACCCCCAACATTCAGCAGGTTCAAAGAACCTCTCACCTTCACTTAATATTACCCCAAATAGCCCGGGCATCCATCAGGTTTTGTGAGGGATTAAGGATAAACAATGCGCCGGTGCTATTTGGAAAAAATTCATTGCCAGTCATGCGAATGAGGGCATACATCTCCTCTTCAGAAATGCTATTTTGCATCAGCTCGCCGAAGTCATTCATCAGATTTGCTTCACGGTTGTGCATTTCAAGAACCTGGTTCCAACGAGTCAGGTTTTCATTGGCTTCTCTTAGTGCGGTATCGGCTTTCTGGTTTTGGATTGCCGTTCCAAGTAAACTGGCAGCGGTTTGTAATACTTCCACTTCTACTATGCTCCACACACGTTCGGAAAGGCAGTCATCAAAACCAATAAAACCAACCCATTCCCCTCCAGAATGCACCGGTACCACTAACAATGAAAGAATGTCCTCGGAATTAAATTCAACCTGCTGCGCTTTAGGCAGGTCTTTTACGATACTGAATGTTGGTTTTCCTTTTGCCAATTTCTTAGCCCAGGAAGCGAACCATCCTTTTAATATTGGTACAGCCTGCAAGTCGGGGTTATTGATTTGCGGTGTTATCCCTTTGGCACACCACTCTGAAGTCTGCCTGGCGAAGAGTGTATTCCCATCTCCCTGAAAAATTTCAAAATAATAAACCCTGCTAACGTTAACTGCCTTTCCTAGTTCGCGCAATAACCAGGAAAGGTGGCTTTTCCAATCCGTTGAAGTCAAGAAACGTTGGGCTGATTGGGCAATAACAGTGAGAACTGCGTCACGCATGAAGATGGCATTGTCAACTTTTTTCATTCCATTACCTGTAATTGTGAACTATATCCATCTACTTAATTTCAAGGTTTCTATCAGCATACAGAATTCGAGAAACAACAAGTTTAATCTTTAAGGATAAATAATTTGTAGTAAATCAGTCCGATTATTTATAAGAATATCACGGAAATTTATTTGTGCAATAGGCTGAACATTGCGTAAGAATAAAAATTGCGCCAGCAAGTTTAATGCTGGCGGTAATTATTTCATTCCCCCAAAATTTCCAAGCCCGGTTGAATTTGAACTAATCGAAAAATCCTTCCATTTCATTCTGAAGAAGAATTCATCCATATTATTGCTTTTGTGGCACATCTCTTGCACATTAACCTGAGTGCAGCGACGCATATCCTGAACTCAAGAGATGGCTGAATGATTAAACAGCTCTATAAACATAACGAACACACAACGCCCGAGTTTTTCCGCCAGAAATGCCTTCTGGATGCATATAATGTAATCGTAAATTCCGCTTCACCCCAACAGGTAATTACTGATTTAATGGCACTTCTGCAGGACAATGTGCGTTTCGATTCGTGGGGTCTATTTACCTTGAATGGGGCGGGTCAATATCTCGAATTAAACCGGGCGATTCATGCCAGGCGGAAAGGCCAAATTTGGAATGACTGGGTCATCCCTGTTGACCGCAGCATTCTGGGTTCAGTTTATCAATCGGGACAACCAGAGATGGTTAACCATGCTCATGCTGATCCCCGTTCAGTAAATAAAGGCAAACCACCGGAGATAGGGCATGTAGTTGCAGTACCGCTCAATATGTACTCGCAAGTGCGCGGCTTGCTTGTATTACAACGGAATAACAGTTCTCCATTCAGCCTGGAAGATTTTGACCTGGCGCAAATGTTCTGTGGATATTTGTCGCTGGCGTATGACAATATTTCCAACAACCTGAAACGCACAGCCACCCAGCGTGTCGGGCAATTCTTCAGCCGGATAAACAGCCTGACAGATGCCTGGTTGAACCGCAGGATTGATTTTCTCCATCATGCATCCTATCAGCAACAATTGGAAGAAACCTACCTGCAGGCTGTACTGGCCCTGGCGCGTGCAGTGGATGCACGCGACCATTTTACCGGTGCACACAGCCAACGACTGGCAACCTGGGCAGTGGCAATGGCACAGGAGCTGCGCTGCAGCAGCAACGAAATTCAGGACATCCATTATGCTGCGGTGCTGCATGATGTGGGTAAGATTGCCATACCGGATGCCATTTTGAACAAGCAGGGTGAATTGACGGAACAGGAATGGGTAGTCATGAAAAGTCATCCCAATGTGGGAGCAGAAATTATTACACCCATCCGTAAAATGGAACGCATTTTACCTTCCATTCAATATCATCATGAGCGCTATGATGGCACAGGGTATCCTGAGGGATTATCCGGAGATGAAATTCCGCTGGGGGCGCGCATTCTAAAAGTGGTGGATGTTTATGGCGCAGTGACAGAAGATCGTCCCTACCGGCATGCGAGAAGTCATGAACGGGCGATTGAAATATTAAAACGGGGTGCCAAGACTGAGTTTGACCCCTTGATGGTTGCGATATTTATGCAGTTACTGGCACGCAAGGCGATCCATACGGCATACGATTAACCCAAACCGACAAAAATTCATTTACTAATCATCAAAAAATTACCTGGAGAGAGCAGCGTACATCTACTCTCCAGGTATTAACTCTGCCAGTTCTATGGTTGTGATGATTGCCAGGCGGGTTAATTCATATCCCGTTTCCGGATTAATATTGCTGACAGTATCTTGCTCGGTATGCATGTATGGATTAAATTCAATCGGTTCGCACATACTCGATTCCAACCCATCCGTCAGGTTGGCACTGAGCATAACAGCCCCAATTTCCCTCTCCCAAAATGAAGCATGGTCGGAAGCACTGATGGCATCCCGGGTAAGGTATTCTGCTTGCAAATCCAGGCTGTAGGTGTCGATGATATCCATCATTAATTTGCCAATGTAATCGGACTCACGCAAAGTTCCGACATGCAGGTCAACACACTGGTCGTCATTGGGATCGTAGGAAATGACATCCAGGTTAATCACTGCAATAACATTTTTGATATCATGATCTTCGACATATGCCTGGCTGCCTAAAAGTCCAAACTCTTCACCAGAGAAGAAGATGATTTTAATGGTGCGGGCAAACGAATGCTGACTGAGAACCGCCAGGGCTTCAACCAGGGCTGCAGTTCCAGAGGCGTTGTCATCTGCTCCAGGGGCGGTTGATTTAGGGTCAAAGCCAAATGTGGCAGAATCCATGTGCGCCACCAATAATATTTCTTCCTCGGGTTTGGTGCTGCCAGGAATGGTGATTACCAGGTTTTTCCATTGTTCGCTGCCACTTTCACTTTCGAATGGGTAGGGATCAATCTCCATCCAGCGGGCAGGTGCAAGCTGCAGGGTACGTAATATCAGGTAATCAAACGCAGGAGAATTGTTTTCTTCTGAAAACATCACCGGGGAAAGGCGGGTGGTGATTGTGACGGATTCATCTTGCAGGAATACCTGGTTCAGCCCCGGAAAGCGCTGAGACAGTCTCAATCCAGCTCTCTTCGCTGGACGCTTCAAGCATTTTATTTACCTGTTGTACATGGTCAATGGTTATCTCTGGCAGTGGTGTCGGCTTTTTTTCCGGATCGGGCAGCGGAGTTTCTCGTGGCGGGAGAAGTGTGCTGGTAGAGGTGGGTGAAAAAGGGGGCGGGGAACCAGGCAGGTTAAGAAGACTACAGCAGCCACACCCAACAACGACCAATAATACCAGGCTGACCAAATAGCGTATCATTCGCTCTCCGTGAGAGTATTTTACCTGTTCTGGTGTGACGGAACAACACCCAATAGTCGGTGCTGTGGGAGGTTTTATGGTTTAATTGGCACAGGATGATTATTTCCCACTGTACCAATTACCTGTAGATACAAGATTGTCGGAACCTAAACTTAGTGGAAACTTCAACGACGCGAATCATATTATGACTGAAGCCAAATCAAACAATCCAGCCGAAACCAACGCACCGCGCCAGGGACATGCTCCCCTCTGGATTATCGCGGTAGTGTTTGGGGTTGTGGCGATATTCCTGTTTGTTTTGGGTTGGGGGCTGCGTCAAGCTAATCGTGCGCCTGTTACCCCGGGCAGCCCTGTCCCTGATTTTTCAGTTACAACACAGGATGGCAGGCAGTTAAATTCACAGGAATTACGGGGTAAAGTTCTGGTAATCAATTTTTGGGCGAGTTGGTGTCAACCCTGTCAGCAGGAAGCCCCAATATTGCAAAAAGCGTGGCAGCAATGGCAGCCTGATGGCGACATTATTCTCATCGGCATCAATTATGATGATTCCCCCAGGGCTGCTTCAGAATTTTTATCAGAATATGGCATCACCTACCCGAACGTGCTCGAGAATATCGATGAACTCAGCCGGCAATTCGGGGTAACCGGTGTGCCAGTAACCTACCTGGTTGATGCGGATGGGGTGATCGTAGATATCGTTCTTGGACCGTTTCTGGACGAAACCGAGTTAACCCAATGGGTTGAACAAGGAATGGACTGAAATGGATATCGGCATGATTGTCTCCATTCTTGTCATCGGAGTTCTCTGCGCAGTTCTGCTTACCCGCCCCTTTCGTGAGAATCGGAAAAAGGATGAACCAGATTTCAGTTTTCAATCCGTGAACCATGAAAACCCCAAGCGATTGAAAAACGAATTACAAACCCTTGCCATGGATTTTGAGTTGGGGAAAATGGTCGAAGCAGAGTACATTGCACAACGCAGCGAGATTGAAAAGCGGCTTCAAATTGCGGATGCTGCTGACCGGGAAGACAACACCCGACAGGATGCTGTTTAAAGTGTTAATTCAAGCGCAATCCATCCACAAGCATTTTATTCATCGACTTGTTTTGGATGGATTGAATTTTAATGTGCAGCCAGCAGAATTTGTGGCATTGGCGGGACCCAATGGCGCCGGCAAAACCACCTTGCTGCGTTTGCTGGCTGGTCTGCTGAAACCGAATTCCGGTCAAATTTACCTCAATGATTTCAAGATGGATACCACCAATCCGGTTCAGAAAAAATTGATTGGTTTTGCCGGACATTATCCGCTTTTGTATGGGGATCTGACTGCCGAGGAAAATTTACACTATTATGCCCGCCTGTACCAGGTGGATGATTCGCAAAAACGGATTGATACGGTAATGTCACAATTACTGCTGACCCCTTACCGGTTTGAGCGTGTGGGAGGATTCTCACGGGGCATGCTGCAGCGGTTATCCATCGGACGAGCCTGGCTGCACCAACCCCGTTTGCTGCTGCTGGATGAGCCGTATAGTGGATTGGATATCGAATCTGCTGCCAGCCTGGATGGGTTGTTGGGTGAAGTGATTGCCGATGGCTGCGCCGTGGTGATGACCACCCACGATTTTGAGCATGGGCTGCACCTGGTTGACCGCCTGGATGTTTTATGTAACGGTCATATCAGCGCCAGCCTGGCGCGAAATGCTTTATCGGATACATCCCCGGCTGAATGGTATAAACAGGTTCTTCACGATTGCACTGCTGCTGGCGGACTGGTATGAAGGATATGTTTACCCTGCTGGCAAAAGATTTTCTTATCGAGCTGGCGCCGGCGCGAAGTATTGCCCGCCATGCTGGTGTTTGGGGTTCTGGTGGCCCTGGTTTTCAACTTTGCCTTCGAGATGGATAGTGACACAGCGCAAACCGCAGCGGGCGGGGTGGTCTGGGTGACGCTGGTATTTTCTGCCATGCTCGGTTTCCAGCGCAGTTTTGCAAGCGAACAGGACCGCAATACACTGGATGGATTAATCCTGGCACCGGTCAGCCGGTTTGCCGTTTTTATGGCAAAAATGCTGATGAACTGGATTTTCGTGTTAATTACCGCCCTGGTGGTACTGCCGGCTTACAGTTTACTGGCTAATCTGTCGTTGTTGCAGCCAGGTCTGTGGCTGGTGGTGGGCTTGGGAACTTTGGGTTTTTGCGTGGCTGGAACATTGATCGCTGCGCTGGCATCCTACAGCCGGGCACGCGAGGTTTTACTGCCGGTGCTGCTTCTGCCAGTCGGGGTTCCGTTGCTGCTGGCAGCCGTGCGGCTGAGTAATGGCATCCTGCAGGGAATGGCAATGTCAGAAATGACATCCTGGCTGCTCATTCTGATTGGTTTTGATATAATCATGCTGGTGGCAGCCTGGTTGTTGGCTGATGGATTACTGGGAGAGTAGAGGAGTCCTGCTTAATGGAAACAGGAAACACAAAGGCTCGAATATTTATAAAATGGGGACTCACTGTGCTGGCTGTACTCATGCTGGCTGGAATGGTTGGAATGGTATGGGGATATGCCCCGGTCGAGAAGACAATGGGACCCATTCAGAAAATATTTTATTTCCACATTTCGTTTGGCTGGGTTGGCATGTTCTCGTTCCTGGTTGCGGCGGTCAGCTCCATTTTGTGGCTGGTTAAAAAGCAACAGGATGCTGATAATGAAAAACCAGCACGATATGACAGGATAAGTTTACGGGCTATCCAGGCAGGGTTGGTATTCTCGGCATTTGTCATCGTATCTGGCATGTTTTGGGCAAAAGCCACCTGGGGTGCTTACTGGGTGTGGGAACCGCGCCTGACCACGATGGCTGTCATGTTCTTTCTCTATGCAGCTTATTTGCTGTTACGGCAGAGTATTGAAGAACCCGAAACCCGTTCGAGGGTGTCTGCCATTTATGCCATAATCGGTTTTATCAGCGTACCCATAACCTTCTTTTCCATCCGGTTATTTCCGACTATCCACCCGGTGGTAGTGGGGACGGGCGGTGCTGCTTTCAATATGGATGCCCGCATGACGGTCACCGTCATATACAGCCTGGTTACGTTTACCATCCTCTACCTGGCTTTGATGATGCACCTGGTGCAGATTTCGAAAAAGAAATGATGAGAAGTTCGCACAGTTTTTATGCTTTTGTATGTTGGATTAGTTTGTAATTGTAAAAAACCAGAATGACTGTTTCTTTTTTAGATTAGTATGGAGGCTGCATGACCACATTTGACCCAACCCTGACACCTTTTTTCGCCCCAGCCGGGGTGGTTCTGATTGGTGCATCGCGTGAACCCACCAAACTGGGGTATGGCCTGGCACGCAACCTGGTGCGCAGCGGTTACAGCGGTGCCATTCATTTCGTCAATCCGAAGGGTGGAGAATTATTTCAGCGGTCAATTTATACGCAGGTCGCAGATGTGCCTGACCCGGTCGACCTGGCAGTCATCCTGGCACCCGCAGGGGCGGTTGCTGCAGCATTGGAAGAAGCAGGCAAGCGGGGTATCAAGGCTGCCATTATTGCCTCGGGTGGATTCCGCGAGACGGGAGAAGCAGGTGCTGCGCTGGAAAAAGAATGTGTGCGTATCGGCAAGTCCCATGGCATGCGCCTGATCGGTCCGAATTGCATCGGGTTGTTGGATACGCATCTCCCGCTGGATACAACCTTTTTGCAGCCGCCTGGACCGCAAGCCGGAGAAATCGCATTTATTTCCCATTCGGGTGCCATCTGCGCGGTCATCATTGACTGGATCGCCGGGCAGGGTATCGGGCTGTCACGCCTGATCAGCCTGGGAAACCAGGCGGATGTGAATGAAACGGATATGCTGGCAGCAGTTGGCGAGGATGAACATACCCGGGTATTGACCTTGTATATGGAAGGCGTCAGCGACGGCAAAAGATTCGTGGAAGAAGCCCGTAAAGTTGTTGCCAAAAAGCCGGTGGTTGCCTTAAAAGTGGGACGGTTTGAGAGCGGACGCAAAGCGGCTGCCTCTCATACCGGTGCCCTGGCAGGGGCAGAAACAGCCTTTGATGCTGCCTTTCGCAAGTCCGGGGTTTTACGGGCGCACACCACCGAACAGCTAATCCAATGGGCAAAAGCGCTGGCATGGTGCCCGTTGCCCAGCGGTCCGCGCGTGGCGGTATTAACCAATGCCGGCGGTCCGGGGGTGACGGCTGCGGATGCGTTGGAAGAAGAAGGATTGCAACTGGCAGTCCTGGGTGAAGCAACCCGGGCAGGGTTGGCAAAGCTGCTTCCGCCGGCTGCCAGCCTGCACAACCCGGTGGATATGCTGGCATCTGCCAGCCCGGAACAGTATGCCGCCTCGTTGGAACTGGTACTGGCAGACCCGGGCGTGGACAGCGTGATGGTTCTGTGCCCGCCTCCGCCGGCTTTTTCTGCCGGCTGGGTTGCCAAACTGCTCATCCCGATCATTCAATCCAGCACCAAGCCGGTGATTGTGGCACTGATGGGCGAGCGTTTGATTCAAGAAGGGGTGCAGTTCCTGCGGGCAGCCGAAATCGTCGAATGCCGCTTCGCCGAGACGGCAGCATCGCAATTGGGTGTGTTATGGAAACGGGCGCAGTTTCTTCAAAAACCAGTGCAAGCGGTTGAGCCGATTGTGTTTCCAGGCTCACTGCGCGAGTGGCTGCAAACCTTGCCGGATGGCTGGCTGGATGCAGCAGCAGTGACGGAATTGTTCAACCGGGCAGGTGTCCGCATGCAGCAAATTGTGAATGCCGACAGTGCCGAACAGGCTGTCCACCTGGCGGACCAACTGGGTTACCCGGTGGTGATGAAAATTGATTTACCGGATATTCTGCACAAATCCGATGTAGGCGGGGTATTACTGGGGTTGGAAGATGCATCCCAGGTTCGGGCAGGATTTGAAACTATTATGCAGCGGGCAAAGGCTGCCCGTCCGCAGGCACAAATATTGGGGGTGCAGTTACAGCAGATGGTGCCGCCCGGGCAGGAAGTGATTGCAGGCATGGTGCGTGACCCGCAGTTTGGGGCGATGATGATGTTCGGGCTGGGGGGAACGGAAGTTGAAGGATTGAAGGATGTTGCTTTCGAACTGGCTCCGCTGGTGCCGGCAGAAGCAGAGGACATGCTTTCTTCCACATGGGCGGGCAGGAAACTGGCTGGATTTCGGAATATCCCTGCGGCTGACCGCCAGGCAGTGGTGGATACGCTGGTGAGGTTATCCCACCTGGTGGAGCAGGTACCTGAAATTGCCGAGCTGGAGATCAACCCGTTGCGGGTGCTGCCACCAGGGCAAGGCGTGGTTGCGATTGATGTGCGGGTGCGCAAGGGCGGGTAAGCTATTTTTGCCAACCCAAGAGAATACCTGGATGTTTTGTTGAATGGAATAGGGTCGTGACGGTCAGGTGATGGACAGTACCTGGCCGTTTGTGATTTTCTCAGGTCGTGCGGGTTGAGTGCAAACACGGCATGGGGGGTTCCGGCTGCCGCCCAGACTTCTTCCCATTGGTAAAGGTCGCGGTCGATGCAGGTATCAATGGAGCGCACATGTCCCAGGGGTGGGACGCCTCCGATGGCAAATCCGGTTTGTTCCAACACAAAGGCTGCATCCGCTTTGGAGATGGGTTCGCCGATATGCGTTGCCAGCAAGGATTTCATTGACCCGATTGACCCCGCTTGCCAGGACGAGGATTGCTTTTCCGCTGGTTTGACCGCGAAAAATCAGGCTCTTGACGATTTGGGCTACCTGGCAGCCAATGGCAGCTGCGGCTTCACCTGCGGTTCGAGTGGAGGCGGGCATTTCAACGACCCGGCAGGGAAGGTTTAGCATTTCGAGGGCTTTTTGTACTCGTTGGGCGCTGGGGGGAAGGGTTGTGGACATGGCAGGGACTCGGTTAATGGATGGGATTGGTTAATTGTATCCTATCTGTTTTCCTCAGGTTGCCCGTCTACCCAGGGAGAGAAGAGCACCCTCACCCTTCTGCCCTCGAGCACTCAACCTCCCCCAGAGGGAGAGGAGAATACCTTCATCCTCACCTCTACCCTATGGATTGCACTTCAATCCCCAAGGGAGAGGAGTTGTCACTCTGCCATTCCTTTGGCTTGTCATGCTACCGCAGTATGACAGATCTCTGCCTCGAAATGAGCGAAGAAGAGTTTCCTCGGTTCGCAATGCCTCCCTCACCCATACCTCCCCCAAGCGAGAATGAGCACCCTCACCCTCCCTCTACCTACCACTTCCAAGAGGGGGAGGAGAATACACTCATCCCCGCCTATACCCTGCGGGTACTTTGTCCCGGAGGGAGAGGAGAAAAAGATACTGCGAGGTCAGAATAAATGGATGTGGATAGATGGTTATGGTTTCACGAAGTCAGCCCAACGGTCTGCGGGATCGGGGAAGGCATCGAAATGCCTGAGTGTAATCATCTTGGCTTCATCGTCAACTTTATCAATATAATAGGGACCGGTTCCAATCCAGAAATGCCCGTATTTATCAACCCATTTTTCCAGGTTGGCGTACCTCTCACTGGCTTCCTTGGTGGTTACGTACTTGCTGAGTGTTGGAGCAAAGGGAATATAGGATTCTGCCTTTGCCTGATCCAGGTAGTTTTTCAAGATGGCAAGGCTTGGTCCATTTACATAGCTGGTGCGTTCAATATTGTTTGCTTCTGCTTTATCCAGTGAGTAAGCCAGTTCCCCGTTTGCTTCAGCCATGTTGCTCACCGTCAGCATTGACCATGATCCTTCTCCTCCAGTATAGGTTGGGAAGAGACTGGGAATATTTAACTCCGCATCGCTGGCGTAATAATCACTATAGAATTCGATGATCAGGGGGTCTTCTGAAACTATTTTAATACCCCTGAAATCCTTCATGAATGTTTCGAGTTCGTAGACCGCCTGCTCGTCATATATGTTGCTTTCCGGTTTTGTCCGATCGAACGTCATAATCAGTTTGAAAACAAAGTCGCCAATGGATAGTTTGCTGCCATCATGCCAGGTAATCGTGTCAAACATATCTTCAGGATAGTACACGGTTGTTTTTCGTAACGCAGTCAACCCGCCGGGATACTTGCTATCAGCGGTAATAAATGTTTGCGAAGCCGCATCCCAATCCACCCAGGCATCTCCGGGAACTTGAATTTCAGGCACAAAAGACAGGTCAACCCAATCCAGCGTTTTGTTAACCAGCAAGCCTTCCTTTACCACCACTTCTGCTTTTTCAATGCGCAGATGGCCATGACAGTCCGGTGTATGGGTCCAGCATGACATCGCCGCTGCTGGTGAAATGGATCACACTTTTGTCGGAGGACCAGCCGTTGGCTATGATGGGATTCCAGGGTTCTAACAGCAGGCTGGAGACACCCATTTGCATTTGACCACCAATCTCATCTGCAAAGCGCAGGTTATACGGCAGCATCGGTGAGCCTTCCATTCCCGTTACCATTTCCGCAGTTATTTCTATGCCCTGGTTGTATGGCGCAAAATTTTGATTTTCCATCAACCACACGCGGGCTGAGTCCTGCATGGCAAGCTCCAGGGCACGCTCCATGGCAGCCTGTTGGTCGCGCACATCACTGTATTCCTTGTTCGCCAGGCTGTCGCACAAGCGTGAAAACTCGGCATTTGGTGTGTAGGCTTCCCACAAGCGCATTCGCTGTTCACTTTTGGGCGAGTAGAATTGCTGGAAAAAATCACTTTGATCCCGGTCGATTTCTGTATTTACCCAACCAGCAGTGTACAGGTGGAATAAGCCTTCAGCCGGGTCGCTCTGTACCCATATTTGTGAGGCATCAGACGCTTTCATGTATTTACGGTCAAGTGTGAACCCGATAGATTCAAGCTGGTCGGCAATATAATCTCCCATGGGTTTTCTATTCCCATCAGAATCATTCCGGATGATAAAGATGAGGGTAACCGGTTCGCCCTTATACATCCATTTTCCACCAGTCTTTTCCGCACCCATGGCTTTCATCTCTGCCGTGATGGCATCGCTGGCTTTGGCGAGGTCGTACGCATAATATGCTTCCAATTCTTTTGCTTTTTTCTGCAGATTGACATAATCTGGAAAACCGGTTGTGATGGGTAAATATTTTGGAAGTCCCTTGCCTGCAAAAATCTCCTGGTTGAGGTAATCGCGGTCAATCAGCCAGTTCATGGCTTCACGGATTTTTGCTGAATGGAACGGATTAAGTTTGCCCGTCCCGGGAAATTCAGGACCAACCGGGTTAAAAGTAAGGTCATAGTAAATGCCAAACAACTGGTTGTAATTCAACCCGGCTGCCTGGATGGCGGGCAAATCTTGGGGGGATAAACCGCTTGTGTAAATGTCGATGGTGCCATTCTTAACCTGGTCAATGGCTGAACCAGGGTCCACCACCGAAACCACAATTTCATCCAGCCAGCCGCCAAAATGGCTGATAACCGGCAGGGGCGTTGGTTCAGATGTGGGAGCAACTGTCAATTCTGGTGTACCCACTCCGGAAACCACCACGGTGCTCTCTTCGGTTTTGGTACTGCCTGCCAGGATGGTTGATTTGTCCTTCAGCAGACCGGGCAGGATGATAATGGCGGCAACTATCCCCAAGACTACCAGTGCACCCGCTCCACCCAGACCCAGCAACAGCCAGTTTACCGGCTTTCGCGGTCTGGCGGGTACAAGCGGAGCCGCAGCCACGTGCATGGTGGCGGGCATGGCTGGCTGTAAAGCAGCAGGCGGCCTGGCAATCAGAGGTTGCGGTACCGGATTGGTTGGAACGGATTTTCCATGGAGTGCGGTGCGCATTTCGGCGGCAGTGGAAAAGCGATTGCTCTTCTGCGGAGACATAGCCCGCTTGACTACATCTTCCAGGGCAGGGTTAATATTGGAGTTGAATTCATGGATTTCCGGCAGCCCATCCCCGAGCGTAAGCGCCACGCTTTCGGGCGGTGTTTGACCGCTCAAGAGGGTGTACAGGGTGGCTCCCAGGGAATAGACATCACTGCGGGCATCTGTGCCGGTTTGCAGGTACTGTTCGGGGGGTGAGTAGCCCGGTGTGACAGCTCGGGCACCCATGGTTGTTTTTTGCTGGGCGTTATAAAGTTTGGCAACGCCAAAGTCCACCAGTACCGCCCGTCCAGCAGGGGTAATGATGATGTTTTGCGGCTTGATATCCCGGTGGATGACAGGCGGGTTATACCCATGCAGGTATTCCAGGGCATCGCAGACCTGGCTGATCCAGTTGACGGCATCGGTTTCGCTTACCAAACCGCCGGATTCCTGCTGTATTCCTCCAGGTTTTTACCTTCGATGAAGTCCATCACCAGGTACAACCCCTGGTCCGGGTCGCTGAAGTAATCGAACACCACCGGCAAGCCTGAGTGGCGCAGCCGGAATAGTATCTGGGCTTCGCGCTCAAACTGGCTGCGGGCTTCCTGGCTGGTTTCCAGGTTTTCTTTGACCACGCAGGAACCGTTCATGCGTGTATCCCAGGCGCGGTAGACCGCGCCGAATCCGCCCTGACCGATTTGTTTGGCAATGCGGTAACGATTGTTGAGGATTTGACCGGGTTGTAGAGGCATGGGGATACCACCGAAAGGGGGATTTTGTAACATGTTTATTGTACAGAATTTGGCTGGATATGGATACTGCCAGTTTAGGTTTAGTGTAAATGCTCGCTCACACGTAGTGTGCTGCGCGAGAATGACAAGCTCGCCCTCATCCCACCTCTACCCTGCGGGCACTTCGTCCCAACGGGAGAGGAGATGTCACTCTGCCTTTCAATTTGTTTGTCACTCTGAACGCAGTGAAAAGTCTCGCACCGAGGTTTTTCAAGGCGAGATTCTTCGGTCGTACCTCGCTCACACGTAGTGTGCTGCGCGAGAATGACACAAACCCACCCTCACCCTACCTCTCCCCCTGGGAGAGGAGAAGGGTTGCGGATGTCATCCTGCCAGCCCTTGCGGTCTGTGCAAGGGAGCGAAGCGAAGGATCTTGCACTGAAAACCCTTCAATGCCAGATTCTTCGGTCGTACCTCCCTCAGAATGACAAAGTAAGAGATGCCCTCACACGTAGTGTGCTACGCGAGAATGACAGAACCTTCCCTCACCCCACCTCCCCCAGAGGGGGAGGTGTACCCTCACTCGGCCTCTCCCGGTGGGGGAGGAGCGCACTCACCCAACCTCTCCCAAGGGGAGAGGAGAAGGACTGCGAATGTCATCCTGCCTCTACCCTGTGGGCACTTCGTCCCATAGGGAGAGGAGAATACCTGGAGTGGGTTCGATTTAAGATTTACATTAACTATTAATCGATATTGATGTTCCCATCATTGTAGGTTGGACCGGCATCATTGCCAAATGCGATGGTGTTGCTCGAAATTATCGCATCCGACGGAAGGGCAAGCCCAAAAATGTTCAAGCCCCAACCACTGTTGGCAATAAAGACACTGCTGTAAACATAAAGTCTCCCTGATGAAAGGGTAACCTTTACGCCCTCGTCATCGAATCCTCCAAAACCATTCTGGATGGCTGTAACTGCGCTGAGAATGGTGGTTCCATTGGTTACCAGTTGCAATCCCCAGTAGCCATTTCCCACCAGCAGGCTGTTTTTAATGGCGGCACCCTTGCTTGAAGTAACAGCCAATATTCCCGCGTTGTCATTCTGCAAGGCAGTCACGCCGGTCACGTTCAGCAGCCCATGACTGTTGAGATAAAGTCCATTCGCAGTATTACTTTCAAAGCGATTGATACCTGAAACCACGATTGGGCTGTTGACTACTGATGATGTATTATCTGCACTCACCCCATCCTGGGTGTTCCCGGATGCGAGTACGCTGCTCAGGGTGATTTGTCGCTGGGTGACGATTGTCAACCCGTTGTTCGTATTGTTATCAAAAGTGGATTTGAGCACTGTAACGGGTTGAGGCAACTGTGTGGGCAAGCTGATAATGCTGTTTGCTAACAAGGCTCCATGGCTTCCATTGCCACTGGCAGTTACATAGCTCAGGGTGATGGCGCCCACCGATTGTACGGTCACACCATGAGAACTGTTATCCATGAAGGAACTGTTGCTGATTCTCACCAGGCGGGCAGAGACTGCACTAATGTTGTTGACAGAGATTCCATACCCGACATTGCTGGAGGACACCACTTTATTGACAATCACCGTCCCCAAAACCTGCATATGTATCCCGGTGCTGGAATTATTGAATGCTTCCACATTGAACAGGTTTGCATTTCCAAGGGGACCATTGCTATAAAATCTCACACCAAGACCGGAATTATCATTTGCCTGGACGGAGGAAAGGCTGACACTGCGGGTGGTTGTGATGTATAAACCATCCGACCCATTATCGTTGAAGCGATTCAACCCCAATAAGGCAGAAACTACTACAATGCCGGTAGCGCCTGTTACATCATTATCCAACCAGATGCCATTGGATCCATTTCCGATGGCAGTAATGCCGGCAAGTGTTATTGTCCCTTTGGATTGAATGCGTGCCCCTTGCAGGACCGAGTTGTCATTCAAAACAGCACCCAGAAGGGTGACCGGCAGCGGGGTCGGCGCATAAGTGTTGTTCACAAACAGACCCAACCCTAATGTACTGTTGTTGGCGCGCAGGTTGATGATTTTCACTGCCCCTGATGCATGTACTTCCAGGTTGTTGCGAAGGTTGTCTGTGAAGTTACTATCGGTGATGGTTACGTATTTGGCACCCACATTCTGGAGGTTATATGCTTCCGAAATCAATACGCCGTTCCTGCCGTTATTCGTTGCAATCACCTTTTTGAGGGTGATATTCCCCAGCGTGCTGAGAAATGCGCCATCTGCCTCATTTTCATCCAGGTAGACAGTATCGAGAGTAATATTGGCTTTGGTGTTGTCTATCGTCCAAATTCCATACCCATACACGCTACTATTTGGGTCAGCAACGTTTCGCGAAAAGTCGCTGTTCTTGATGGTGGCAGTGTACCCAAATGCCCCCAAATCCAACCCACCGCCGTTATTCTCAAAGGCTGTTACCCCATTGAGTAGAATCGTTCCACCCGACTGCACCGAAATTCCAACAGAATTGGATACCCCGCTATTACCATTGCGCATGAAGGCGCTGTTGGTTACGGTGATGCCGCCTGTGGACTTGCAAACTCCCAATTCCATGTTGCAATTATTCAAGTATGCGCCGGCATTAAGGTTATCACTGGCACTGACTTGATTAAGGATAATAGCGCCTTTGTTGATGATATAGATACCCGGGCCGCCAAGATTGGTAACATTGATATCCGTCAACTTGATTGTGCCGGTATTGTTGGTGAAATAGATGGCATTTGAAATGGAGTTTGCAGAAACCTGCAAACCCTGCAGGGTAAATCCGGTAGAAAAATCTTGAATATTCATTATTCCAGTTAATATGGGTTTGTTACCGGCGGTTGTGGTATCCCGAACAATTCCTCTCAGGGTGCTCAATCCCACAGTCAATCCGCTGATGGTCACATTTTGGGCAACGTTGTAATTACCCTCCAGGTAGATCATACCCACACCCTTCCGAACTGCCCAGTCAGCCAGTGCCAGGTTGATGGAAGCATAAAAAGGGGATTTGCCGCCCACGCATCCTGGACCGCTGCAGTAAAACCAGGGGTCGGGGTCTCCCAATAGTTTGATTGCGGTTTGCGAAGCCATGGGGATGGAATCGCCTGATTGCTCAACCAGTACAGCCTGGGCATCTGCCAGCGATTGTATGGCATCGCTCACAGACAGCGTTACGGGTTGTTCTGAGGTAGTTGTCTCAGGATTTGAGGGAACTGCTTCGGGCACTTCGCCTTCGGCGAATACAAGGCTGGGTGTCAGGGCAGCCACCAGAAGCGAAAAGATAAGCAGAACTGGTACCAGTCTGAAAATCCGATTATTTTTTATCATTTTTTCCTTATTTTGCAGGGGCAATAATGCAGTAATAATGCATAATTGGATAAAACAGATAGTATTTATTATAATTTGATAGCACTTGAAAGTCAACAAGCAATCATTGCCTGCATGTTTCGACTGGCTGGGGAAATGGGTTCCTCCGTCATACGGACTATTACACATTGTGTGCTGTGCGAAAATGACAAAAAGCACCCCTCACCCAACCTCCCCCAAGGGGGAGGAGAAGGGCTGCGGATGTCATCCTGCCAGCCCTTGCGGTTTTGGTTATTGTTGTCATCCTGAACGCAGTGAAGGATCTTGCTCTGGAGATTAATCAATACGAAGATTCTCTGGTTGTACCTCCCCTCAGAATGACAGAAAAGAGTGCCTCCCTCTACACATAGTGTGCTACGCGAGAATGACAAAAAACTGCATGATTCGACAGGTTGACGAAATGTAATTCCCCGCTATACTGTCTATAAATAGAACAAAAGACCTATTAAAGAGGATGAATGTCGAGTTCCGGGTAAACGCGGCGCACCACCCAATAATTTCCATGCCCTCAAGAACGGCTTTTATTCGCGCCAGTTCCGCGAGATGGAAAACACCGACCTGAACCAGGTTTCGCGTGGACTGCAGGACGAAATCCGCATCCTTCGGGTGCTAAACCGGCGCCTGGCAGAACTGGCAGAGGACGGATGTGATGACCCCAAGGTTCTGGGCTATATCCTGGACCTGGTCGGAAAAACCTCATCCCGCATTTCCAGCCTGCTGCAGGCAGACCAGAAACTGAGCGTGGAAAACAATGAATTTGCCCTCAGTCTGAGCCAGGCACTGGCAGAAACGGTGGGTACCCTTTCCAATCCCGCCCGGAGAAAAGGATTGAAAACCCATGGATGAAAATACTGCTGCCGCCTTGCTGGCTGAACAACTCAATCACGCTATTGACCTGCTGAAAGCTGACCTGGCAGCCCTGGAAACACAGTTGAGCCACTCCACCCGCCTGGCAGAGCAGCAATTCCGCGAGATGGAACGATTGACCGCCGACCATGAGCAGCGCTTGCGGGCGGTAAGCGACGGGGTGACCCAGTTGAAGGTTTTCGCTTCCCTGGCATCCGGCAGCTCTTCCATCCTTTCGGTGGCGGCGCTGATCAAATCCTTTTTTGGACTGTGAAGATTAACTATGGCAGATGACCCTGGTGTGGGAAATAGAGACGGAGAACACGGACCGGTGAACAGGGAAAAGGGCACTCAAACTCCACCTCTCTATTTCCTGCATCCGGGTTATGCCTGCCGGAAGGAAGCAAGCACGCATGATGTTGACAACCCTCAAATCCGTATTGCGCGACCCGGTTGTGTTTGCCCGGGCAGCCTCGGGCATCACGCTGCGGGCTTACCAGTCACCGGTGGCGCAGGCGGTGGTCGCTTCAGTCATGCAAAAACGGGGACTGTCCATTGTGGTCATGTTCCCGCGCCAGTCGGGCAAGAACGAACTGCAGGCGCAGTTGGAAGCCTACTTGCTGATGCTGTTTCTCGGAAGCGACCTGCCGAGATGGTCAAAGTTTCGCCCACCTGGAAACCGCAGTCGCTGAATGCCATGCGCCGGCTGGAGCGGGTGCTCAAGCGCAACCTGTTGACCCGCAGGCATGTGGCACAAGGAATCGGGCTACATCTACCGGGTGGGGAGGCCCGCATCGCTTTCTTCTCCGGTGCGCCGGAAGCCAACATCGTCGGCGCCACTGCCGCACCCTGCTGGAGGTGGACGAAGCCCAGGATGTACCGATGGACAAATTTGACCGGGAAATTGCCCCCATGGCTGCCTGCACCAATGCCACCCGGGTTTTCTGGGGCACCGCCTGGACGCGCGACACCCTGCTGGCGCGCGAACTGCGGGCTGCCCGGGCAGCCGAAGAGAAAGGACGGCATCCGGCGGGTGTTCAGGGTGGATGCGGATGTGGTGGCAGGGGAGGTTCCGGCGTACGGGAGAGTTTGTGAACGGGCAGGTGGCAAAACTGGGACGGTTTCATCCCATGGTGCGCACCCAGTTCTACTCGAAGAGATCGAGCGGAGGGATGTTCTTTCCTGCGGACGGCTGGGGCGGGTGCTGGGAACGCATCCGCCCTGCCTGCAAGCCCTGCCTGGCAGGCTGTACGCCCGTGCTGGTGGATGTGGCCGGTGAGGCAGAAAATCCGCCGGGTTTGGGTGAGCAAACCGGCGAATGACAGCAGCGCCGCGACAGTACCGCGGTGACCGTGATAGCGATACGGGATTCTCACACGGCACCCGGCAGGCGGTTTACCAGGCGGTGTGGGCAGGCCGGTTTGAAGCATACCGACCTGTTCACCCGGATGAGTGCGTGGTGAACGTTTCCATGCGCAGCGCCTGGTGGTGGATGCCACCGGGGTGGGTGCCGGATTAAGTTCGATGCTGCAACAGGCTTTTCCGGAAAGGGTAATTCCTTTCGTTTTCAATTCTGCCACCAAGTCTGACCTGGGCTGGACCTTTCTCAACCTGGTGGATGCCGGCAGGTACCAGGAGTATGCCCTGCCCGAACCACCCGACCCGGCGTTTAACCGCCTGGTTGAACTGCAGGGTTTATTTCTGCGCCAGTTGAGCCGGGTGCAGTACACCATCACGGTTGGACCGGAAAAACGGATGCGCTGGTCGGTGCCGGAAGGAACGCGAGACCCGCTGACCGGAGGATGCCTGCATGATGACCTGGTGCTTTCGTCTGCGCTGGCGGGGGCATTGGAAAACCTGGACTGGTCGCCTGCCACCCCGGCACAGATTATTCCCGGAGCCGACCCATTGAAAGAGCTGGACAGGGGTTTTAATCCCCTGGCAATTATGGATTGAAGGAGGACTATGGAAAATCCACACCATCAAAAAGAACGGGAACAGAAGCTGGATCAACTGGCTGGGGATGCTGTTTCGCTCTGACGAAAGAGGTCGCAGTCGCAACCCGCCAGGAATTCACCAGCCGACCGGAAACGGACAGTAGCCTGGCAACCCTGGCTACCCCCTGGAGACAATCGGAGCGTGACCGGCTGCCATACGACCGCCAGACCGTGCTTGAGCAATCGCTGGAAGCCTGGCGGGTGAACCCGCTGGCGCGCCGGATTGTCAGCCTGACCACCCAGTACGTTGTCGGCAGCGGCGTGACTGTGCGCAGCAGGGACAGGCAGGTACAGCAGGTGCTGCATGAATTCTGGCAGCATCGCCTGAACCGGATGGATGTGCGGGTATACGAAATGTGTGATGAACTGACCCGCACCGGCAACCTGTTTTTGATGCTTTCGACGGATGGCGGCGGAAATTCATATATCCGGGCTTTCCCTTCCACCTCCATTGAAAGCATCACTGCCCGGGCGAATGACCTGGAACAGCCGCTGGCATTTCAAATGAAAGCCAGCCCTGATAACCTGGACCCAGCGCTCATCCCTGCCTATGACGGGCAAAATGATGATCCCTCGCAAGCGGTGATGCTGCATTATCACGTCAACCGACCGGTGGGGGCACAGTGGGGTGAATCAGACCTGGCACCGCTGCTGCGCTGGCTGAGCCGGTATGCCAACTGGCTGGAAGACCGTGCCCGCCTGAACCGCTTTCGCAATGCTTTTCTGTATGTGGTCAAAGCCCGCTTTACGTCGGAATCGGACCGGTATGCCCGTCAGCAGCACCTGAATGCCAATCCGCCCACACCGGGTCCATCCTGGTGACTGACCAGAGTGAAGAGTGGTCGGTGTTGAACCCGCAATTGGAAAGCCATGACGCCGGGGAGGATGGGCTGGCGCTCAAGAAGATGATTGCTTCCGGGGCGGGTGTGCCGCTGCACTTCCTGGCGGAACCCGAAAGTGCCACCCGCACCACCGCTGAAGCGGCTGGCGGACCGACCTACCGTTTTTATGAGCAGCGTCAGCGCTATTTTCTGTGGGTGCTGGAGGATATTTTGCGGGTGGTGCTCAGACGCAAGGCATTGTTCAACCCGGCGCTCGATTCCAGTGCACCGATGAGCGTGCAGGGTGCAGATATATCGGTCCGCGACAATGTATCGCTCAGCGTGCGGCTGCCAATATGCTGGCAGTGCTGGTGGAACTGCGCGACCGGGCATTGATTGATGATGGGGAGATGCTGCGCCTGGCGTATCGCTTTGCCGGTGAGCAGTTGGATGAGGAAAGGAGCCGGGCATGAGGTATAGGGATGCCCTCACCTCCCCTCACACTTTCCCTCACCCCTGCCTCCCCCTTGATGTGTCACTCTGAGCAAAGCGAAGAGTCTTGCTCTGAAGTCCTTTTTCAAGGCGAGATTCTCCGGTCGTACCTCCCTCAGAATGACAGAAAGTGAGCCTCCCTCACACACAGTGTGCTCCCACGGAGAATGAGAATAACCCACCGTCACCCACCCTCACCCTGCCTCCCCCCAAGGGGGGAGGAGATTGCTTCGTTACACTCGCAATGACAAAAGAGTGAGAGGGGGGAGGGATTGCTTCGTTACACTCGCAATGACAAAACCCGCCTGAGCCTGCCCCTCACCCCACCTCTACCCTGCGGGCACATTGCCCCAAGGGGGAGGAGAAAACCCTCACCATGCCTAACCCAGAGGGACAGATCGGAGATTGCTTCGCTTCGTTTACGTGCAAAAACAGCAAGGACAGGTGCAATGACAAAAACAACCCTCACCTTACCCCTCACCCCTGCCTCCCCCTAGGGGGAGGAGGGAGAGAAGGACGGTGATTGTCACTCTGAGCAAAGCAAAGGTCTCAAACTGAGGTTCTGGATCCGGAGATTTCTCGGTCGTGCCTCCCTCGAATGACAAACCGGAGATTGCTTCACTTCGTTCGCAATGACAAACCCAGAGAAGGAGAAAAGAAAGGAGAAGTAAATAACAAATGAGATGCAACAACATAAAGTATGAAAGGAGTTTGCCTGTGGAAGAACACACCAGCCTGCATGTGACCTTGCAGCAGCAATGCGATGACGCTTTTGAAATCCTTGCCATTACACCGGTAGCGGCAACGGCTGGGAATTCAGCACAGCCTGCCTGCAGGCTTCGCTGCCCCTGTGGGACGGGGTGGAATGTTTTGTCGATCATGCCCGGGCTGCCCGTTCGGTGCGTGACCTGGCAGGCGTTTGCCACAACCCGCGCTGGGACGAGGACAATACCGGCATCCGGCTGCGACTGCAACCCGGCGGACGATCAGCCGGGCTGTTGTACCAGGTGGGGCAGGAGATGCTGCAGGAAAAGGCACCCTGCCGGGGGTCGGCTTTTGGCAGATGCTGCTCGTTCAGCCCAGCGGGAGAAAGGTGGAGAAGACTCCAAAGTGCTCTCGGTCGACCTGGTATGGAACCTGCCCGCGGCGGCAGGCTCGTGCGGATGGAAAACACCAAGGAAAAAGAAGGAGAAAAAATGGACGAAGGTACCAAGGAAACTATTGGAACACATGAAAAGAGGGTCAGGCGGCAGCCTTTCAGGGAAGTCCGTCAGCCGGGCAGGAACACTTGCAGTCGGCTGCGCAGGTTCTTCGCCAAGTGCCTCTGGAAAGCACGCTGACTGCAGCCCGCTTGCCTGCCGCCCTGTCGGAACGGGTGCGTGCGCAGTTTTTTCCGGGCACGATTATCAGCCGGAAAAAATTGCGAATCGCCGTGGAAGATGCCCGCAGCCGGCAGCCAGTTAACCGGCAGCCAGGACAGTGCAGAGTCCGGGAAACATACAAGCCATGTTTTCCGGCGAAGACCGTTTGCAGGCGGCGGTGGACGACCTGTTGGAAGCGCCGCGTGAAGCCCGGTTGCAAGCAGTTCAGCCGGCCGGCTGAGCGGCATCCGCGAGCTGTACCTGATGCTGACCGGCGATTACGACCTGCACGGCGGCTATTACCCGGAGCGGGCCCAGCTGGCAACCACCGCCGATTTCACCGGGCTGGTGAAGAACGCCATGAACAAGATCGTGGTCAACACGCTGGGACGCGCTGGGTCGGGCCGGCTATGACTGGTGGGAGCAGGTGGCGAGGTGGAGCATTTCAACACCCTCAACCAGATCACCGGCACGCTGGTGGGCACGGTGGGCAGCCTGCCGACCGTGGCGGAGGGCGGCGAGTACACCGAGCTGGCAGTGGGCGACAGCCCCGAGACGGCCAGCTTCACCAAGTACGGCGGCTATATCCCGCTGACGCTGGAGCTGATCGACCGCGATGAAACCCGCAAGCTGCGCGCCTACCCGCGCGACTGGCGACGGCCGGGCTGCGCAAGATTTCCAGCCTGGTGGCGGAGATCTTCACCGCCAGCAGCGGGGTGGGCCCAACCATGGCAGACGGCGGAGCACTGTTCAACGCCACGGCCGTGACCACTGCCGGCGGGCATGCCAACCTGCGCACCACGGCGCTCTCAGCCGCCGAGTGGGATGCGGTCAGCACGGCGGTGTACAACCAGCCGCTGCTGATCAAAAATGCAGCCGGTTTGTATGGCACGGGGCCGGCAATGGCGATCAACCCGCGCTTACCTGCTGGTGCCGCGTGCCCTGCAGCTGACTGCCATGAAGATCCTCTATCCCGCGCTGGAAAATGCCGCCAATATCTACTCTGAGAACCTGCAGCGCGGCCAGCCGGGGATGTGGTGACCGTGCCCGAGTGGACGGATGCCACCAACTGGGCGGCAGTCTGCGACCCGCGCGTGGCACCGGCGATCTATATCGGCGAGCGCTTCGGCTTGCTGCCCGAAATTTTCATCGCCGGGGACGAACTTTCGCCGGCGGTATTCATGAATGACGAGCACCGCTTGAAAGTGCGCCATTTCCTGGCGGTGTGGGTCAACGATTTCCGCCCGCTGCATAAATCGAATGTAGCCGGTTAGGTTAAGGAGGAGGAGTATGAACAAATGGTTGGCTTTGCTGGCTTCCCGCAAGTTTTGGGCTGCCATGGTGGGTATGCTGCTGGTGATTGTGCGCACCGCTTTCCCTGATTTCCCGCTTGAAGATGAAGCCCTGATCGGGATGCTCTCGGTGCTGGCGGCATACATCCTGGGAGTTGCCATTGAAGACCATGGGCTGAACCGCCTGCGGCAGTAAATAGTTGAACCCATCCGGAGAGCAGGCTCATGCCCTGGGCTGTTCTCCGGAGGAGAAATGGAGTTGCAATGCAAACGTTTTATTTTTACCCGTGCAGTGAAGAGTTTCCCATCAGCCAGTTATTTGGTGAGAACCCGTCCGCTTACCGTACCTATGGGCTGGCGGGACACAACGGGCTGGATATTGCCCTGCCATTGGGTGAGCCGGTATATGCGGCTGCGGATGGTGAGGTGATTTAGCCGAAGAGCACGGCACCAGTGCCTATGGCAGGCAGGTACGCCTGCAGCATACCAGCGGGTTAACCCTGTATGCCCATCTTTCGCGCCTGAATGTGCAAGCCGGGCAGCAAGTTACCGCCAAAGAGGTAATCGGCTGGTCGGGCGGGGCACAGGATGACCCCCATTCCGGCAATTCGACTGGTCCACACCTGCATTTTGAACTGCGCCAGACGGCGGGTGGTGTGCCCGGCTACAGCGGTGCAGTGGATCCTCTGCCGCTGCTGCGCAGCCATGATTACAACCCGGACGCCAAACCGCTTTACCAGGTGCAGGTGGTGGTGAATGAGCTGAACATCCGCACCCGACCGGATACGAAGTCGCAGGTGGTGACGGTGGTTGGCAGAGGCTGTGAATTTTCGGTACTGGCAGAAGTGGAATGCGGCGACATGCTCTGGCTGCGGCTGCATTCCCCGCTCACCCGTTACCTGTGTGCCCGCCAGGGTCAGCAGACGTATGCCCGCCGGTTGTTGAGCTACACCAGCCGCCCGGAAACCGTCCCCTGGGCGGATTCGGTGACCGCATTCCTGCGCAGCCTGGGCTACACCGGACCAGAACCGCAGAACGAACGATGAGAAAGGAGATAATCCATGGCAATCACGATTAACCCGAAAACCATCGCCAATCACCCGGATTATGCCCACTGGCAGGAACTGCTGCAATCCCACCCGGACGGGGTGCCAGGTGTACCGATTGCGGTCGGCGAATTTCCCGACCGGCTGGTACTGGTGGACTGTGCCGGGCATAAGCTGGTTTTTCCAACAGCCGTGCAGGCTGATGTTTATGTTCCACCCAATCCGCCAGCCAAAAAGAAGGTGACCCGATGAGCGATTGGGATACCATCAAGAGCCGGGTGGTGGAGCTGCTGGGCGACAGTGATGGCAGCCGCTACAGCGATGCCGTGCTGGAACAGGCTGCCTTGCAAGCCATCCGCATGTACACCGGGGTGCTGCCACAGATTAAAAGCCTGTTGATTGAAATCAGCACCGAAACGGATGAAATCACCCTGGAGGATGCAGTTGGGCTGGTAGCGGTCATATCTGTCTGCTGGAGCAGCCTGGGGACAGAGCCCGTCAGTACCAATTCCACGGCATTCACCTGGAGCTGGGCGGATGGCATTCCTTACATACGCTTCCCGGGCATGGTCTGCGGCACGCTGCGGGTCATCTTCAGCGCCAGTCACACCCTGGCAGGTTTGTGCGAGGAAACTGTCACTACCGTTCCGGATGTGCATCACAGCCTGCTGGCATGGGTTACTGCCGGGTATGCCTTGCAGAGCAGGGCAGAGAGTATCCGCGAAGCCTACGGGCAGAAAAGCAGTGAAGCCGTCAGCATGCAGCAATCCGCCGAGAAGATGCTGCTGCACAGCCAGCAGCAATTGGACAGCCTGCGCTACAACCAGTCCATCAGCCCGGAATGGGGCAGCCGCGGCTGGGAGTTGGAAGCGCTGGTGGGCGAGGAGTGAGCCATGCCAACCCTGGGGCGTGATTGTCACATTGTCTTGAGCCATCCCGCTGTCAACAGCGGTCAGCCTTTCGGGCTGGTGCTGGATTCCGGTTCGCAGCTGCACCCGGAGGGCATCCTGGTTACCCGCCAGTTTGTCAGCGGGCAGGGCGTGACCATCTGGGTCTATTTCGATGCGCTCCTGGCAGACCGGTTGCTGCTGCCGGATGGCAGTCCGGCGACCGCAACCCGGGCGGAGCAGTATGCCGTGTTGATGGATTACCTGCAGGAAACGAGCGGCATCGCTCTTGAAAGCGTGGTGGGAACCTTTGTCAACCTGGGCGCGGTTGGTTTTACCGCCCATGAATATCACAACCCCGGGCATTCGCTGGTGAAAGCCTGCCTGACGAACGCCGGGGTGTATTACCCGCCGGTGGATCCCGCCGTGCTGGGGCTGTCCGTTTGGGATGGCACCCTGACCTGGGAAACATCCTACTGGCGATGATCTATCTCAGAAAGGAAACAAATGACTTATCCAACTTCCTCCCCGGTATCCCCCGGTCAGCCGACTGCCAGCAGCCACTACAACACGCTGCGCACGGATGCGCTTTACCTGGGTCAAAGTGTGAATGACGGCGTTGCCCTGGGTGCACTGCTGCAGCGCTTTGAACAGGGTCTGACGCTCGAATACCTGGCGGTCAACCGCCTGCGGGTGCCTGCCAGCGTGGCTGCACCCGTCAGCCTGGTGGTGGGCGGTTACCCGCTTCTGGCAACCGCCAACGTGGACCTCTCCTCCGGGTCGGCACCATCGGGACCGGCGGCGGTCTATTATGTCTTTGCGGTTCAATCCGCCGGTAATACCGGATTCAGCCTGGATGTTAACACCAGCCCGGGCGAGAGTGCAGACCGCCGCCGGATCGGTTCGTTTTACTGGAACGGGAGCGCCATTGATCAAAACAGCATCCAGTGCGAGAAGGGTGAAACCCTGCGGCTGGTGCTGCCTTACGTGGAACCGCTGACCTGCCAGGGCAGGTTGACCCTCAGCAGCGGTACGGCGGTGCCCGCCAGCGACATCACGGCTGCCGGGACGCTGTATTTCACCCCCTGGCGCGGCAACCAGGCGGCACTGTACAGCCTGCTGGGCTGGCGGATGCGCACGTTTTCCGAGATCAGCCTCAGCCTGGCGGGGTTGACGGCTGGTAAAAATTATGACATTTTCCTGCATGACCTGGCAGGCAGCCTGGAACTGCAGGCGGTGGCTTGGACGGCGGATACCACCCGGGCAGCAGCCCTGGATTGGCAGGACGGGGTGGCGGTTCAATCCGGGGCACCCGAATACCGCTACCTGGGCACCATCCGCACCAGCGCAGCCGGGCAGTGTGAAGACAGCCGGACAAAGCGCTTCGTGTGGAACGCGTATAACCGCTGTGTGCGTCCGCTGCGGGTGGCAGAGAGCACGGTTTCGTGGACGTATAACGTGCGCACCTGCGCCCGTTCAACAACAGCAGCGCCAACCGGGTTGAGTTTGTGCTGGGCGGGCTGGAGGATGCGCTGCAGCTGGTCTTTTGCGCGTTTGCCAAGGCGGCATCGGTCACGTTTTTCGGGATCGGGCTGGGGCTGGACAGTACCAGCGCGGATGATGCCCAGGTGGTGAAAAACGCCGGCAGTTCCACCGGCGGCGACGGGCTGACTGCGGTGTATAACGGTCTGCCCGCCCAGGCAGGCTATCACTACATCCAGTTGCTCGAAATCGGCGGGAATGGGGTCACCACCACATTTTATGGGTGCAATGGCATCAACACCGACCAGGCGGGTGCCAGCGGGTTTGTGATGGGATAGGCGGGGAGGAGTAAGGTGTCATCCTGAGGCTCAATACGCCCGATTGAATTTTGCCTTGGCTTCACTATAATATGAAATGAAGAGATTTCTCCTTTATTATTCCTCAACTTATAAATAGACCAGCTTTCTATTTTACCGATTGAATGGGCTGCATTTTTCTGTAAACCGTTGCATGAATGAGGTTGACCGGATCGTGGCTATTTGAAAATGGAGGGTGCCATGAAACAACGGATGCTGGTTGTATGTACTTTTATCATCTTCAACCTATGTTGTACCTGCGATATTTCATGGATCGCGATCAATCCTTCGAGCGCACCTGTTCAGGAATTTGTACAGGATCCGCAACAACTGCCACCAGATACGGATTATGACAATATCCCGGACGGGATCGAAGATTGGGTGGCACAAACCCATGCACCCTATCTCATTCACGATGAGCAGGAGCTGCAGAGCAGGTGCGCTACGTGTACCAGGTGGTTCCGGTTCTTACTCAATAACCACCCGGGTGTTGTTCATCGTGGTAGGTATTGTATGACCTGGATTGGGCAGAAGCCAGTGAGATGATGGATGTGGATTTAAAGTGGCATTACGGTGATGCAGAAAGCATCCGCTTTTACCTGACCTACGACCTGAATTATCCAGGTGACCCGTACCATGCCTTTGAGGGTAATTATCGCATCGCCGAAGTTGTCATTCGCCGGCATGGTCACGCTTATGATTATTATGTGGATGATTTTCTATACATAGGACGGAAGCCATCCGGTCTTGTGGGTATCCGAAGGCAAGCACGCCATGTTTGCATCCGCTGACGAATGCGAAGGCAATTCCTTTATGACCGGATTCGACGAGGATTGCGGAGATGGACCGGAATGGTATCCAGCCTGCCGTTCAATATGAATGTGGGCGAATTGAATAACCCCTATTTCCAATATACCGACGAACGTTCCGAACTCTCGGTTTTTCCGGGCGAAGGATTTGGGACCGGGATTACCCCTTCTGCGGTGGGTATGACCTGGGGGATGACCGCTGGCAGTACTGGGATGTGCCGGGGTTTGGCGATCTGCCAACCTGCGCTGGACCGATTGGAGACAAGTTTTTCCCCTGGCGATCCGTCCAGGGTATTAAGTCCGCAAATTGCACCTGCGGGTGCAATTTGCTTTTAAGGGGAAATGTATATAATTATCGGTGTGGGGTAATTTTAATGTTAGCAACTTTGGTTTTGAACTATATTGCGTTGTTCTGCTAGCTTAAATGAATTGTCTAATGTGCAATTAAAGAATGAAAGGATTTTGGAATGACAAGTGTCGGATTTCAATATATCGATTTTATGAAATCCAGTTTATCCGGGCTTTGAAGTATCTTGGCGGTTCTGGCACAAATGAAGTAATAAACGTCAAGGTCGCAGAAATTGTTGGTATTCCATCTGAACAGCTGGAAGTTTTACATAACCCCCAAAAAGGGGGTATGACAGAAATTGAGTATCGCATGATGTGGACAAGAACATACTTGAAGTTTTATGGAATTATTGAAAACTCAACTCGAGGCGTTTGGGCTTTCACAGAAAAGGGTTTTAAAATCGAAAATGTTAACGAAAAGAGGAATTGTTACGTGTTGTACGTGCATTGATGAAAAAGAACAAACAAGAAACCAAATCTGGTGAGGATGAACCAAATAAAACTGTTGAATGGCAGGAGAATTGCTTGATGTTATTTTGAAAATGTCCCCACAAGCATTTGAAAGATTGATCCAACGGATGCTGAGGGAGTCCAGTTTCATCCATGTTGAGGTAACTGGCAAAACGGGTGATGGTGGAATTGATGGAAATGGGATTTTTCGATTAGGTGGATTTTTAAGTTTTCATGTAATATTTCAAGCAAAGCGTTGGAAAAATGCGGTCGGCGCAGGTGAAGTCCGAGATTTTCGAGGGGCAATGGTTGGAAGAGCAGATAAGGGATTATTGATTTCGACAGGTGCATTTACGAAGGATGCAATTAAGGAATCTTACCTAGAGATGGAGCACCTGCTATTGATTTAATTGATGGTGATCAACTTGTAGAAAAATTAAAATATCTTTCATTGGAAGTGTTAACTAAAAAGGTTGAAATTGAGCAGGTTATAGTTGATCAAAAATGGTTTCTTAGTATATAAATAAAGCCTTTTTAGTTTAAATGATAATTATTCTGACTAATATTTTGGAAAATCTCTCTTTCTAATCTAAAGGATTTGACTTACCAAAAATACCATACCAACCAGTAATATTGTCTTACATCTGCTCATTATTATTTACATCATCATCCCATAGAAATAAGGATGTTGGATTTTCCATTTGATTTCCCCTCAATTTTGAATATAATAAATCCCGTCAATAGAAATTTCTTACTTCCTTATCCACCATTAGCGGTACACAAATCCATATCTTCTCCACCGGTTTGCTCTACGCATACCGGGTTCAATCTAACCATTCGAAAGGGTACGACCATGGCAAAGAAAGTTCTCGTTGGATATGCAACCCGTTACAACTCCACCCAGGAGGTGGCAGACAAAATCGCCCAGACACTGCGCGGGCAGGGACTGGATGTGGAACTCCAGGCGATGCGCAAGGTGACCTCGCTCGACAAGTACGAAGCGGTGGTGCTGGGTGCCCCGATCTTCATCGGCAGCCTGCACAAGGATGTCAAAGGCTTCATGGGACGGCACAAAGATGCCCTGCTGCTGCGCCCCACTGCCTTTTTTGCGCTCGGTCCGCTCGAAAATGTGGACAAGGCGAAGACACCTGAAGCAGTCCAGGGCGTGGCTGAACAGCTTGACAAAGCGCTGGAGAAATACACCTGGTTCAAACCGGTTGCGAAGGTGCTGTTTGGCGGCAAGTACGACCCGGCTTCCCTGCGTTTTCCCGACACGCTGATCGCCAACCTGGCTGCCAGCCCGCTGCACGGGGTACCGTTGAGCGATGCCCGCGATTGGGCAGCCATTGAAGCCTGGGCGGTTGCCCTGGCGGCGCAGTTATAAGCCGCCGAATACCATTACCGATTACATCATCCACTCGCAGGCTGTTTACTCAGCATATGTGGCGTATCCCGGCTAACAGGTCGGGGTGCGCGGCTATAGATTGGGTTTCATCCGCTGAAAATGGATGGATACCATGAAGGGCATCCGGAAGGGGAGGCTGCCATGCTCGAAAAAATGAATATCCTCGGTGCGCTGGTGGCGGTTTTGTTCTTTGTCTCCGCCATTCTGGTGTTTACTTTCAGGCTTCTGGGCAAGCCAGAGGTGGGAAAAGGACTGGGTTATTTCGAATTTCTGCTTGCGATTCCCTTGATTTACCTGTTGTTCACTGCCCCGGGGTTAGAACGCCCGGTAATTTACTATATCCAAATTGGCTGCATGCTGGCATGGCTGGTGGTTGAAGCCCTGCTGGATTACATTTTCAAGATTGATTTCCGCAGCATCCGCTGGATGGTCATCAGTTACGTGGTGCTGTTTTTCGCCGGTTCTGGCGGGCTGCTGGGGATAGCAACCCAGGCTGGCCGCGGCTGGAGCATTGCCGCCATCATCCTGTTCCTGATTATGGCTGTGTTGACGTTTATCCAGCGGGCTGTCACCGGCATGTAACCCGGAAATATTTTTGCGGTTATCAACAGGGTGTTGACCTTGACCTCGAAAATAGATACTATAAAGGAAACGACTTCCAAACTAATTAACAACCAGGGGTAATAATGAAAACAATCGGATTGATCGGCGGCATGAGCTGGGAATCTTCCCTGGATTATTACCGCATCATCAACGAAACCGTTAAAGCCCGGCTGGGTGGTCTGCATTCCGCTGAGTGCATCATGCTTTCGATTGATTTTCACGGGATGGAGTTGCTGCAGCAACAGCGCAATTGGGCGGAATCGGCAGTCATCCTGGCGGATGCTGCCAGGAGCCTGGAAAAAGCCGGCGCAGACTGCATCGTGCTGTGCACCAATACCATGCACATCGTGGCGGATGAAATTCAAGCCAGCGTCCAGGTTCCCTTCCTGCACATTGCCGACCCGACTGCCCGCAAGGTGCAGGCTGCCGGGATAAAGCGCATCGGGCTGCTGGGGACACGCTTTACGATGGAAGAAGATTTTTACAAGGGCAGGCTGGAGCGCAATTTCGGCTTGCAGGTCACCGTTCCGGATGCACCCGGGCGGGAGGTGGTGCACCGGGTTATCTATGAAGAACTGGTGCTTGGGAACCTGCGGCAGGAATCCAGGGCACAGTTCCTGCAAATCATCGCGGCACATGGCTGACCAGGGCGTGCAGGGGGTAATCCTCGGCTGCACCGAAATCGGTCAACTGGTGCAGCAGGCGGACAGCCCGATCCCGCTGTTCGACACCACCCGCATCCATGCCGAAGCCGCGGTCGATTTTGCGTTGGGGTAAAAGCGGTTAAGGGCTGGGGGTGAGTTTCTTCCAAAATTTAACGGTTGATTGAACTTTTCCATGGGTTGTTCATACAGAATATTAACCAGGGAGATGCATATGAAAAACAAAACGATTCCTGCATTTTTTGAGTATTGGACTGGTTGTTTTAATCCTGTTGGGATGCGGTAAAACCACACCCAAGTCATCCCATTGATTCCGGGGAAACTGCTGCGCCTGAAGAAACTGAGCTTCCCTTCCCAACCGAAACAGAAACGCCAATTCCCACTGCCACATTGCAACCCACACCCACTTTTGCTGCCGTCGGCGCGCCGCTGGAATTGCTGCCGGCTGTCAAACCTCCCCAATCCGCCATCACCCTCGACAACGCAGCCCAGGTGGCAGAACTGGTGCGCTGGGAGACGGTGACAGGCTGCGATCTCATGGTTTGCGTGCTTGCCATTTCGCCGGACGGCAGCCTGCTGGCGGTCAGTACCGGGGTGGAAGGTCAGCCGCAGGGTGTTTACCTGTATGACCTGCAAAACTTACGCGGTTTGTGGTATTTGCCTGCGGACCCTGCCAGCCTGTTGATTTTTTCTCCAGACAGCAGCCTGCTGGTGGAAGGAAGCGGGCAGGTTTGGGACACCAGGACCGGCGAACCGTACATGAAGTTTGAAGGGATTGGCGAAGGCAACGAGGTCTGGCTGGCAAGCTTTTCTGCTGACGGTTCGCGGTTGGCGGTTTCCACCAAGGATGGGCTGCAGTTATGGGATTTTACAAGCGGAGAGGTAAAGATTGTGACGAATCCAGGAAACGTTGGCATCTATTCCCTGTCAATTTCCCCTGATGGCGGTTTGATTGCAGCCGCTTTCAACCAGGGCACACTGGTCATCATTGATGCCAATGCCGATTTAGCGGAGCCGATTGCCACACTGGATATTGGCAACCGCTGGGTTTCCAGCGTGGCTTTTTCGCCGGATGGTCAAACCCTGGCGGCAGGAACCACCGATGGTAAAGCATTGATCCTGAATGCCAGCAACCTGGAAATACTGCAGACCCTGTATGTCACCGATGCCTTCTGGGTGACGGGTGTGGCGTTCTCCCCCGATGGAAAAATCCTGGTGGCGGGAGAAATGTCGGTCATGAAACTCTTTAATACCGTGGATGGTGCCGAGCTGACCACGCTGGAAATTGAAGGCGGATTCCAGGATCTCTTTACCTTTACGAATGACAGCAGGTCGCTGTTTCTGATCAGTGCCCAGATGGATACAATGATGATCGAGTGGTTTGGAATTCCGTAAGGGTAACGGGCAGGAATTCGACCGGTTAGATTTATGAAGCATTCTGACCCGGATTTTCTAACTGAATATTCATTTCGCTAGTTTAGTTTTTCACCAGGAGGAGTATGAAAACAAAAACTTACAAAGTACTTGTATGCCTGTTGATTGCCAGCCTGCTTCTTACATCGTGTGGTCAAAAGGTGAGAATCGTGGATGTGGAGCGGGTTGACACGATTGGTTACGAAGGAATGGCGCAGGCAAGTCCCCGCCCGGGAAACACCTTTCTGTTGATAGAACTCAAAACCAGTGAGGAATTGTCCTCATCGGGCAGCGACCTGGTTTTGAAGGATGACCAGGGCAACAGCTACCCGGGAGCGGGTCTTTTTAGCGGAAAATATATATTTGAGGTTCCGCTATCTGCGGATAACTTTACCTTGATCGTGAAGGACTCGATCGAGCTGCCGCTCCCGTAAACGAGGCGGGTGAAACCCGGTTGGGTTGTTCCATCCTGTGGATGCCTTCGATGGGTCCAGGTTTGCGGTGAATGGAGGGGAATAAAATGATTACCAATGCGGACGCCTACCGGATTTACGCCAGGGCTTGGAATTGCCTCGATCCGGAGGGATTGGTGGAATTGCTGGCTGAAGACGTGGTTTTATCCTCCCAAAAATGGGATGGGGATATCCGGGGCAAGGAAAAGGCAGAAGAGTATATCCGGGTCAAAATGGATACCCTTCGGATACCCTGCGGGTTGAACCGGGATACCGGGTGTATGCCCAACTGGCTGAAACACAACCTTATCCCATGGCACCTAATCCGCCTAAACCATGCGTGGTTCTGTCGCAAGGTGACCCGCAGGAACTCATGCTGACAGTTTTCATTGATGTGAGCGAATCAAAATCACTGGTATCACCATGTGCATCATCCCACCCCCGCATACGACCAAATTATCTGGCGAATTTCCTGGTTTGGAGAAAAAACCGTAATCTGATTGTCACATAGGGATTATTTGGATTAATTATTATCAACCAGTGCTTGCAGCAGCGGCAGCATTGCCTTGACTGCCCTGGCACGGTGGCTGAGGTTGTTTTTCTCCTCGGTGGTCAGTTCTGCCATGGTGCGGGTTAAACCAGCCATCTGGAAAATGGGGTCATACCCAAAGCCGTTGGTACCGCGCTCATTCTTGATGATTTCACCCTCGCACACACCCTCTGTCTGGAAGAGGGTGATGCCATCCACCACGGCAGCAGGGGGAAATGAGTTTGGCAGGCGGCATTCGGCGGGTACCGCAACAATCACCGTGCAGCGAAAGCGGGCTGTCCAGGGTTTGGGGTTACCTAGCAGATTATGCAGCAGCACCTGCCTGCGGTCGGCATCATTGGCACCAGGCTTGCCGCTGTAACGGGCAGAATGCAGCCCGGGTGCGCCATCGAGGGCGTCCACCTCCAACCCAGAATCATCCGCCAGGGTGAGTAGTCCACTCACCTGGCAGTATTGGAGGGCTTTACGGGCGGCGTTTTCAGCGTAGGTTGTTCCGTCTTCGATTACACGCAATTTCACACCCGCGTCTTCCAGGGTCAATAATTCAAACTCTGAATTATGAGACGTGGAAAAAGGGGTTGAAATCCGGGCTTGAGCTTTTTCAAAATCCATATCCCCACGGGTGGGGGAGGAGAAATCGGAACTGCCATCTGTGGTGCCAGGAATGGCAGCCAACCCTGCCAGCAATGCCCGCATTTCATGTACTTTACCGCGATTCCAGGTTGCCAGCAGCAGTTAATGGTCATAAATCGGTCCTTTAATACTTATGAATTTATTGATAAATAATTGACTTCGTATATTCATGGTGCTATAATAGGGCATAGTTTACAGAAATCATACCGGCAGACATGCCGGAGGCTGCATGCACACACAGAATTTTACCCTTATGATTTGACCACGGAGCGCAATCACCTTATGCTGCCGTGGTTATTGTTTATACCAAAATTATACAAGATAAACATACAGGAAAGTCGTTGTGAGTGGCAATCGCAATCCATTAAAAATTAATGTTGGTTTTTTGCTCAACCAGGCTGTTGGAACCAACCGCGACATCCATTTTGACCAACCCGAGTTGCGGCTTAATTCCGATATTACCCTGGTGGATTTTAAAGGGATGACCCGGGTAGGGCGCATCCAGCAGGGAATTCTGGTTCAGGCTGATTTTACAGCCCAGATGCAGGCAGAGTGCGTACGCTGCCTGGTCGAGTTTCAACAACCATTGCAGGCATCTTTCACAGAATTGTTCGCTTTTAGCAGCCGAACAGTCACTGAATCGGGATTATATGTTCCTGATGACGGCAACATTGACCTGACACCACTGGTACGCGAGTTCATTTTATTGGAAATGCCAATAAAGCCATTATGCCGGGAGGACTGCAAAGGGCTGTGCGTGGTGTGCGGCGAAGACCTCAATACCACCACCTGTGAGCATGTCGCAAAGTAATACTCAGGTTTGAAACCGGTTGCCCGGAGAAAAACAGGGGCGTTGGATGGCAATCGGAAAAAAAGGAGGAAGGGTATGGCAACGTTAGGGCGGCGTAAACAAGGCGTTGAAACCCTTGCGGTTTTGCTTGAAAAAGCAGACTTGCAAGGGTACCTCACGACAGATGATTTGATGGAAGTATGCCCCGATGTTACCCGCGATAGTGAGCGGCTGGATGCCATCATGCTTGCTTTGCGCCGGCGGGGGGTGGATATTCTTGACCAGAATGACGCTGAAGAAATCACCGAAGAAGAAGAACTGGATAGTTCCAACGAATTTAATCCGTATGCAGACTTGAGCCCGATTTCGAGTGATGATACCATTGGGCTGTACCTCAAGGAAATGGCACGTGTGCCGCTGCTGAATATGAGCGAAGAGGTAGACCTGGCAAAACGGATTGAACTTGCCAAAGCATCGGAAAAAGACCTTATCCGCCAAAATGGAAACTGCCCTCCAGAAAAACGCCTGGAATTCCAGGAATTAATCACGGATGGGCAAATGGCACGCGAGCATTTGATTAAAGCCAATACCCGCCTGGTGGTCAGCGTGGCAAAACGCTACATTGGTCGGGGTGTTCCGTTCCTGGACCTCATCCAGGAAGGCAACCTTGGCTTAATGAAAGCGGTCGAAAAGTATGAATACCGGCGTGGTTTTCGTTTTTCCACCTACGCCACCTGGTGGATCCGCCAGACAATCACCAGGGCGATTGCCGACCAGGGACGCACTATTCGAGTTCCGGTGCACATGGTGGACCGCATCCGCCAGCTGTACAAGACTTCGCATGAAATTGAACAAAAACTTGGGCGAGAACCCACCATCGAGGAACTGGCTGTGGCAATTGATACTCCGGTCAGCAAGGTGGATTGGATGATGCGGGTTTCGTGGCTGCCGCTTTCCCTGGAAAGCCCCATCAATGATGAAGACGAAGAATCCGAGCTGGGTAACTTTGTCGAAGATACCATCAGCCCGACACCCATTCAGAGCGCCTACAGCCGGCTGCTGCGGGATAAAATTGAAGAGGTGCTGGAAACCCTGCCGCCCCGTGAGGCGCGCATCCTGCGCCTGCGTTATGGGCTGGAAAACGGGCGCAACTATACCCTGGAAGAGGTTGGGGCAAAATTTGGGTTGACCCGCGAGCGCATCCGCCAGATTGAGGGCAAAGCACTGCGCCGCCTGCGCCACCCACGCCGTTCGCGCCAATTGCGGGATTATATGTAAACCGCAGTCTCCTGCCCCTCTGGGGCAAAGTGCCCGTAGTGGAAAGGTTGGATGTGGGTGCTCCTCTCCCGCAAGGGACGAAGTACCCGCAGGGTAGAGGTTGGGTTAGTCTGCTCCTCCCCCTTGGGGGAGGTAGGGTGAGGGAGGGTTCTGTCCTTCTCGCGTAGCACACTATGTGTGAGGGAGGCACAACCGAAGAATCTCGCCTTGTTGAAATACAATGCTAGATCCTTCGCTTCGCTCCCTTGCACAGACCGCAAGGGCTGGCAGGATGACAATCTTAGACAAACTCCTCCCCCTCTGGGGGAGGTTGGGTGAGGGTGCTCTCTCCCTCCGGGACGCTGTACCCTCAGGGGGAGGTTTGGTGAGGGAAAACCAAATAAAAAAGGCTTATTGACTTCAAGTCAATAAGCCTTTTTTTGATTAGAAAATCTTCTAATACCCTGCGCCGCGCTGAATGGCTTGCATATTCAGAGGCAGCAGTTTCTGATGGCGGGCGGGAATGTGTTCTTTGAGTGCTTTCTCAATCGCTTTGACCGGTAAAACCTGCAGATGTGCCAGTAATCCACCCAGCATGACCATGTTTGCCATGCGCTTGTCACCCAATTCTTCGGCAATTTCATTGGCAGGCACCATGACAACGGTAACATCTTTGCGGGTAACTTCACGCGGGATAAGCGAAGCATTGACCACCAGCACTCCACCCGGCTGCACCATCGACTCGTATTTATCCAGCGATGGTAAATTCATGACCAGGACAGCCTTCGGGTTGCGCACCAGCGGTGAGCCGATTTCTTCATCCGCAATGACCACAGTGCAATTGGCAGTACCGCCGCGCATTTCAGGACCATAGGATGGAATCCAGGTGACTTCTTTGCCTTCGTCCATGGCTGCATACGCCAGCAGCTGCCCGGCAAAAAGTACACCCTGCCCGCCAAAGCCTGCAATGATAACTTCGTTTTGCATACTGTTCCCTCCCCGCCTAAAATTTCACTTCTGCCAGCATGGGGTGTACTTTGTAATCGCCCAGCGGGTAGAAGGGAATCATTTTTTCTTCAAGCCAGTTCAATGATTGCTTGGGATTTAATCCCCAGTTGGTTGGGCAGATCGAAAGCAGTTCCACCATCGAGAATCCCAAACCGCGCTGCTGAACTTCAAAGGCAGCACGAATGGCGCGTTTTGCCTGGCGAATGTTCTTCGGATCGTGCAGGCTGCGCCGGACACTGTAACTTGCGCCTTCCAGGGTAGCCAGGAGCTCTGCGGCACGCACCGGGTAGCCCTGGGTTTCCACATCCCTGCCATTGGGAGAAGTTGTCGTTTTTTGCCCGGGCAATGTGGTGGGTGCCATCTGACCACCGGTCATACCGTAATTGGCATTATTGACGAAAATGACCGTGATATTCTCACCGCGGGCAGCGGCTGCCACAATTTCACCCATCCCGATGGATGCCATATCGCCATCACCCTGGTAGGTGAAAACGGTGCGGTCGGGCAGGACGCGTTTCACACCGGTTGCCATGGCAGGGGCGCGTCCATGGGGTGCCTGGACAAAATCAAAATCAAAGTAATTGTAAGCAAAGACCGAACAGCCTACAGAAGCCACCCCGATGGTTTTTTCCCGCAACCCCATCTCATCGATCACCTCCGCCACCAGGCGGTGGGCAACACCATGGGTGCAGCCGGGGCAATAGTGAGTCTGGGTATCCGTCAAAAATTCCGGGCGGTTATAGATTGTTTTCTCAATTTCAGGTGCAGTTACTATCATGTTTACTCTCCTGTTGCTGGGTTCAACCATTATTAGGGCATGCGCTCCAGCCAGCGCTTGCGGGGGTGACCATCCATGGGTATCGGTTGGCTTGCCATCCGCCGTATCTCATTCAGGATTTCATCCGGGAAGGGTACGATACCACCCATACGCCCAAAGAATTCCACCGGTACCTTGCCTTTTGAATCTTTAATTACATCCTCCAGCATCTGACCGGCATTCATTTCGACCACCAGGATGGAATCCACCTTATTTGCCAGTTCTTCCACCTGCTTGCTGGGGAAGGGATTAAGCGTAATGGGACGCAGCAACCCTACTGGAATGCCTTCTGCACGGGCAGCCCGGACAGCAGAAAGGGCGACCCGACCTGAAGAGCCAAACCCAACAATCGCGATTTTGGCATCTTCCAGCATATACTCCTTATAGCGGATTTCATTGGCTTCCACTTCCTGCCAGCGGCGCATCATACGCAGGTTGGCAACTTCTTCAGCCGGCGGATCAAGGTAAATGGAGGATAAAACGTGACGTTTATCGCCCACTTCACCGCGGGCAGCCCATTCGGGATAGACGGTTTTTAATGGCTGCATGGGAGGCAGTTCGGCAGGTTCCATCATCTGTCCCAGAGCTGCCATCGATCAAAACCACCACGATGGTGCGGTATTTTTCTGCCAGGTCAAAGGATAAGACCGTCAGGTCAACCGCTTCCTGAACACTGGATGGAGCAAGAACCAGCATATTGTAATCACCATGCCCACCGCCATGAACTATCTGGTTATAGTCTGCCTGGGCAGGGGCAATATTGCCCAGACCAGGACCACCGCGCATCACATCCACAATCACTGCAGGCAGTTCAGTTCCGGCGATATAGGAAATCCCTTCCATCATCAGGCTGACACCCGGGCTGGAAGAGGAGGTCATTACCCTGGCACCGGTGCAGGCTGCGCCGTAAACCATGTTGATGGCACCCAATTCACTCTCTGCCTGAACAAATGCCCTGCCCAATTCCGGCATACGGGCTGACATCCATTCCAGCAATTCGGTTTGGGGGGTAATCGGGTAGCCATAATATGCCTGCAACCCGGCACGGATAGCAGCTTCTGCTATGGCAACATTTCCTTTTAGAAGTTCTTTTGCCATATCTTTCTCCTATGCCTTTTCTTCTGGCTGGCTTTGGGTTACTTCACGAAAAACGCTGATGGCTGCTTCAGGGCAAACAATGGCACAAATTCCACACCCGTTACAACCGGATTCAATCATCTCAGCCGGATGATACCCCTTGGCATTTAATCGTTCAGCAGCCATACCAATAACGCCTTGCGGGCAGGCATCGGAACACAATTCACACCCCTTGCAGTATATTTCGTTAACAACAATCCGACCCTTAACGGGCATTCTTACCTCCTGCAGTAGTATGTATTGGACAAAAACACTGCAAATCGTTTAATTTGATTATCAACTTCCAATATATGAAAGGGTAGTGTCAAATAACATCAGACTTCACAACAATGCTCCCAATCTTAAGTATTATACCTAAGGATTGGCTGGTTCCAGGTAAGGTGGAATACTGCGATTGTAATAATAAATTGCCCTTCCCGGAAACTCATCCAGGACAATCTGGTTTTTCTCGCCAAAGTCGCGGGCAAACAGAACATCCGCATTTTCGAGGATAGCCGGGTTTTTCCAGCTCAGGTTGGCAAATTCGGTCCAATAACTGGAATAAACAAAAACAATTGCATTGTGCAGTTCAACCTGTTCGATGCGGCGCGAGTCATCCCGGTTGATATTATAAAGATCGCGGGTTTTATTAAATGCGGGGTACGTAACCATAATAACGTTCCACATCACAAATACCAGCAAAGCAGCCCGGGTGATCCAATAATTAAATCTTATATTGCTCGAACTTCAGTAATCCACGTGAAGCCAATATCCAGAAAAACGGCAGGGATTCTGAATAATAGCGTGGCCCATAAATATCCCCGCTGCGCGCCCAAAATGCCATGTAAGCAATAATGCAAGTCATCGTGGGAGTTAAAATCAGCCAATCCGTTTTTGAACGCTTGGGTAATACCAAACCAAACAAAATGAATGCCCAAACGATCGAAATATTCCGGGCAAGCGGCCAACCAAGCAAGTATTGCCCAAAATCTCTAATGTCTGCTTTTAAATTGTGCCACATTTTTGCCAGGTCATATCCATTGGGACCATGTTCAGGTCCAAAACCAACTGTGTCATATTTCCATACGATCGCATATGTATTAATAAATGGTTCACCAGTGGTCACATAGTTATAAATTGGCAGCAAGGTCATTATCAGCGCAAATATCCCAATGGTGAATAAATACGGCTTCCATAATGCTTTGGGATTACGGATGAATTGCACCAATGCATAAATAACAAACGGGACTCCCACACCAATCGCAGTCCACGGGCGGGTTATCATGGCGTAACCCATTAAGAATCCGACTTAACAAGGCGAAGCGGGTTTGGCGGGCTTTCTCCACCCTATGCAGGCGGATAAATGCCCAGGCAAAAAATGTAAGTAACGTGATACTAAGTGGGTGGGAGATAAATGTTCCGGATAACACCATATAAAGTGGTGAGATAACACCCAGCACAACTGCCAGTAATCCGGTCTTCTCATCAAAAAGTTCTCTTGCCAGCAGGAAAACCGCAAAAATTCCAAGTGCAGCAAAGATCGGATTCATAATCCATGGAATTTTGATGAGCACCCCCAGTGCCAGGAAAAGTGCATAACCAGGTGTGTACTTGCTGAATTGATGTCCATCCATGTCGATAACAAAGGGAATAAAGAACGAGTATGGATAATCTGGTGTTGGGCGGGTAATATTGCCACTTGCAAATACTTTTGCCTGGAAAAGGTTGGCGTGTTCATCTTCCAGGTGCGGGACCGCATCAAACACACCCCAAGATACAGAGATACCTATGATCAAAGATGCCAGACACAAAATTAAAATCTTGATGTGGATTGGTTTCATGGCTTGTTCCTTTGGAACCTATATCAAATTAAATACTCTCTCATGCCCTTGTTGCCAGTATTATTTATACCAAATTATGATATTATCATTTTATCGGATTAGACAAAGAAATGCATTAAGCAGGGTGGCAATATGATGGAAAATAATTTGGAACACGAATTAAATTTTGATTTATTGTCACAAATTATTGCATCTTTTCCAGACCATCTGTATATCTGGGATGTCCAGGCAAACCGGCGAGTGATGGAAAACAGCAACACTGCCCAGATGCTGGGATATCCAAAAGAACCGGATTTACTGAAGCTGCATGAATTCTATAGCTCCATAGTGCACCCGGATTGTAAGGATATGCACCCTGCTTTCCGTGCCGCAGTCAGAAACGCCCAGGATAATCAATTATATGAAATGACAGTCCGAGTAAAGGCGGCCAACGGGGAATGGCGCTGGTTTAATTACCGTGAAAAACTGCTTAGACGTACTCCCGAAGGGAAACCCTGGTTGATGCTGGGTACATCCCGGGATTTAACGGATATTAAAAATGCTGAGGCTGAACTTCACCAGGCATATAAAGCCCTGGCAACGAATGAGGCATATTACAAAGCAATCATCGACAGCCAGACGGTGTTTGTTTGCCGTTATAAACAAAATGGTGAGCTCACCTTTGTAAACACCGCCTTATGCAAATTCTTTGGATTTACCCCGGAAGAAATCCTTGGACAATCTTTCTTCCAGTTCATCAGTGCTGAAGACAGCCGGGATATGTACGAACATTTGCAAATGCTGACCCCCGAGCAACCCGTTTACCTGGTGGAACATCGCGTTACCTTGCCAGATGGACGAGTATACTGGCAGCATTGGGCGAACCAGGCAATATTCGATGTCGATGGGCAACTCATTGAGTATCAATCTACCGGATGGGATATCACCGAGCAACGCAATGCACAGCGATCGACTCGGCAATTGATTGATATTCTCGAGGCAACACCGGATATCGTTAGCATTTCAAATCCAAATTTACAGCTGATATATATTAATAAAACAGGTTATTCCTTTTTAGGGATTCCTGAAGACGCGGATTTGAGCAGTTATCATGTCTATCAATTTCATCCGCAGTGGGTCATAGATTCTTTTGAAAAGGAAGTCCTTGAGATAGCGCGGAATAAAGGGGTCTGGGTGGGAGAAACAGCCATTTATAACGCTGCCAAAGAAGAAATACCCATATCGCAGATTATTATTGCGCATCGAAATGCCCAGGGTGAGATCGATCGTTATTCCACCAGTTTTCGCGATATTCGGTATATCAAGGAATTTCGAAAGACGTTTGCGGGAAAAAGAATTGGAAGTTCAGGAGCAGCAATCCCGTTTACTGGTAAATGAACTGCACGACCGGATAGGGCAAAACCTGACTGCCCTCAACATAAATTTAACCCTTTTACAGACCCGTTTGAAGCCAGACATGCACTCCCAGTTGCAAAAGAATGTTGATGATTCCATCCACCTGGTCGAAGAAACCATGGCTTCCATTCGAAATATCATGTCTGATTTACGACCGCCAGCCCTGGATGATTATGGCTTGCTGGCTGCGGTGCGCAGTTTGGCGAAGCAGTTTACCAATCGCACAGGGATAAAAACGCGGGTTGAGGGTGAAGACTTGCATCCCCGTTTGCCAATTGTTCATGAGCTGGCACTATACCGCATCTGCCAGGAAGCTCTTACGAACATTGCCAAACATGCCAATGCCGCCGAGGTTGTAATTACGGTACAAGAAAGTAACCGGAAAGATTTAAATGACCATCTCAGATGATGGTACAGGGGTTTGAGTTGGGAGCCATACAGGCGCATAATCATAAAGGTGGCTGGGGTTTACCAGGGATGAATAAGCGGGCGGCTGACCTTGGCGCAAACCTGACCGTGAACAGTCAACCTGGGGTGGGAACCCGGATTTAAATTGAATTGGAGCGACCAGCATGACCATACGTATTTACCTGGTGGATGACCACGCCCTGGTGAGGGATGGTTTTAAATTGCTGCTGGAAAGCGCTCCGGATATTCAGGTTATCGGAATGGCAGGCGATGGGAGAACTGCAGTCGTGGAATTGCAGACTCTACCGGTTGACCTGGTAATCATGGACATCACCATGCCGGAGTTAAATGGGATTGAAGCCATTCGCCAGATTCGGGCGTATAAACCCGATCTGAAAATTTTGGTCATCACAATGCACTCAACATCCGAGCACGTTTTTCGTGCTTTTCAGGCTGGAGCTTCCGGATTTCTTGTTTAAAGAAGAAACCCGTGATTTGATTCAGGCAGTTCGGAGCGTGCTCTCAGGAGAAAGACCTGTCAGCAGCAAGATTGCAGAACAAAGTAATACGTTGTACCAGATGGCAAGTCCGCGCAGCCCATTAGAGAATCTATCCATGCGTGAGCGCGAGGTGCTTCAACTGACGGTTGAAGGGCAATCTGCTGAAGAAATTGCGGAAAAACTTGCCCTTTCATCAAAATCAGTGGAAACTTACCGCACCCGGTTGAAGAAAAAGCTAGGGGTTACTGACCTGCCGGAACTGGTGAAGTTTGCGATTCAACATGGGATTACACCGCTGCGATAATTCAAAGTTGGGTTTATACAAGGATGCTTGACATCAATACCAGTGTATCGTATGATTTAACCAGGTTGGGGAGTAGCTGCCCTTAATGGGTGGGCTGTCGTCATCACGGAATTGCATTCCCGGCAGTCACTTCGCATCGAGCGATAGCAAGACCACCATAGTTGACCCATGGTGGTCTTATTAATTGGAGAATAATTATGAAACTCTGGCATCAAATAAAAACACAAGATGTATTGCAGGAACTCAAAAGTGACCCGCAAGCCGGATTAACCCAGCAGGACGCGAAAAAACGATTAGAACAATATGGATTTAATGAACTGGTTGAAAAGGGAGTAAATCCCTGGTGGAAAATATTGTTGCAGCAGTTTACCGGTATCATGGTAGTCATCCTGTTTATCTCTGCCATAGTTTCCATTTTTCTGAAAGAGTATGTGGATGCAATAGCCATTATGGCTATTGTTGTTTTAAATGCCCTCCTGGGTTACATCCAGGAATCCAAGGCTGAAAAAGCCATGGCTGCCCTTAAAAAGATGGCAGTTCCCCTGGTACGTGTCAGGCGGGAAGGACATGTCCAAGAAATTCCTGCTATTCAGCTGGTTCCTGGGGATATCATCATTCTGGAGGCAGGTAATTCCATCCCGGCAGACTGCAGAGTAATGGAATCCATCAATATGCAGGTTCAGGAATCTATTCTAACAGGCGAATCTGCCGCTGTCGAAAAGGAAGAAGAAGTTTTAACCGGGGAGAAACTAACCATCGGTGATCGTCGTAATATGCTCTATATGGGAACCGTGGTTACTTACGGCCGCGGCACTGCGATTGTGGTGGAAACGGGCATGAATACAGAGCTGGGCAAAATTGCCGAGTTGCTGCAATCTGTCGGTCAGGAAACCACCCCGCTGCAAAAACGGCTGGACCGCATGGGAAAAATGCTGGCAGTTGCTGCCCTCGTCATTGTTGGCATCGTGTTTGGTCTCGGACTATTGCGGGGGGAAGACATTTTCGAAATGTTCCGGATTTCCATCAGCATGGCTGTGGCAGCCATACCAGAAGGTTTGCCGGCGGTAGTAACGATTTCACTGGCGATGGGTGCCCAGCGCATGCTTAAACGGAATGCACTTATCCGAAAACTTCCCGCAGTGGAGACATTGGGTTCAGTAACTGTTATATGTTCAGATAAAACCGGAACCCTTACCCAAAACCGGATGACGGTAACCGTTCTGGATACTGCTGGTAACCGCCTTGACCTTCAGGAAACATTAAGGGATTTCAGTCCTGCAGTAAGTGCAGCAGACCTGGATAACCCCATCCTGGTTGAGCAAAGCGCTGGAGCTTATTTTGTTAGCCGGCGGATCTCTGTGTAATGATGCTGTGCTGGAAGTCGATGAAAATAATCCTGGCGGCTTTCGCGCAGTGGGTGACCCAACCGAAGGTGCCCTGGTTATTGCCGCCGCCCAGGTTGGAATAAGCAAAGAACAGCTGGATAAATCTTTACCCCGGGTGGCTGAGCTGCCTTTTGATTCGGACCGCAAGCGGATGACAACCATCCATGCTTTTGATCCTGAAAAACTCACCCAGGGGTTAAAACACTCTGGGAAGTTCGGCATCCTGATATCCCCATGGAGTTTTTGGCGGTCACCAAGGGGTCTGTGGATGGTTTGCTGCAGGTTTCAGACCGGGTCTGGACCGAAGACAAGATTGAACAAATTGATGATGGCTGGTGTGAGCGCATCCAGGCAGCCAATGACCTGATGGCTAAGGATGGTATGCGGGTTTTGGGATTGGCTGTCCAATTCCGGGTCAATAAAGATATCCATGACAAGGATAAGCAAATCGAAAAGGACCTGATTTTTGTGGGAATGATTGGGATGATTGATCCGGCACGCCCAGAAGTTCAAGATGCAGTTGGTGAAGCCATATCGGCTGGTATTCGTCCGATCATGATTACCGGCGATCATCCCTTGACTGCATTGTATATCGCCAGGGAACTGCAAATCAGTGATGGAGGGAAGGTTGTAACCGGACAGGAACTGGCAGAGATGGATGAGGAAAGTCTTATCCATGCAGTTTCTTCCACGAATGTGTATGCCCGGGTTTCACCGGAACACAAGTTAAGAATAGTGGATGCATTACAACATGAAGGTCACATTGTCGCCATGACGGGTGATGGAGTAAATGACGCTCCTGCCTTGAAAAAAGCAGATATTGGTGTTGCCATGGGCATTACCGGAACCGATGTCTCGAAAGAAGCCTCTGACATGGTATTGCTGGATGATAACTTTGCCACGATTGTTGTTGCGGTTCGCGAAGGCAGGCGAATTTACGATAACATTCGCAAATTCATACGATACATGATGCCAGCCAATGCAGGTGAAATCGTAGTCATGCTGGCGGCTCCATTGTTTGGACTGCCAATTCCACTCACACCATTGCAGATATTATGGATTAACCTGGTAACGGATGGCTTACCCGGTTTGGCTTTGGCACAAGAACCAGCTGAACTTAATGTGATGAAACGCCCACCTCGTTCTCCGAATGAAAATATCTTTAATCGGCGCATGGTGCTCGACATTGTTTGGGTGGGCATTCTTATCGGTTTAGTGTCCTTAATCAGTGGGTACATTCCATTTACGCAAAATCGTGAAGCATGGCACACAATGGTTTTTACGACCCTTACCATGGCGCAAATGGGACAGGCTTTGGCGGTACGGTCCGAACGTAATTTATTGATTGAAATCGGTATTTTCAGCAACAAACAATTACTGGGAGCAATCCTGATTACAGTTCTGTTGCAGATGGCAGTCATCTATGTGCCATTCCTGCAGAAAATATTTGAGACCAAACCGCTCAGCCTGCAGGACCTTGGGATTAAGTGTCGGGCTGGGTATTTCTGTTTTCATTGTCGTTGAACTATCAAAACTCGTCTGGCGTGCATTCGAAAAACGCACTGCAAAATAAATAATCATTCCTGGCAGAAGTTTCCAATCCGGAATAGCACCGGGTTTGAAATGCATGCAACAGGCAGGCTGGGTATAATACTTGTGGAGGTCTCATGACCCAACAGCATCGCAGCGAAGAAACCCGGGCGAAAATAATCAGTACTGCTTTTGCTTGTTTCGCACGGCTTGGCTATGCAGCCACAGGTGTCGCGGAAATTTGCCTTGAAGCAGGTGTATCGAAAGGTGCTTTTTACCATCATTTTCCCAGCAAGCAGGCGGTTTTTCTGGAATTGATGAAAAACTGGCTGACGGGAGTGGATGGTGAAGCACGCCGAATCCTGAAAGACTCACGACCTGTGCCTGAACGATTTACGCATATGGCAAGCCTGTTTCGCAGCATTTTTGTAGATGCCCAGGGAAGCCTGCCCATCTTTTTGGAGTACTATTCGCAAGCCTCCCGGGATGAATTCATCTGGCAGGAAACAGTTGCACCTTACCAGCAATTTACGAATTTAATTGCTGAAGTTATCCAGGAAGGGATAGACGAAGGCAGTCTGCGCCGGATTGACCCACAGGTGGCTGCCCAGGCATTGGTGTCACTGGCAGTGGGGGTATTAATGCAAGGGATGGTAAGTTCTCACGAAGTGGATTGGGGTCAGGTAGCCCAGGAAAGTGTGCAATTGTTATTCGATGGATTAAAAGCCTGAGCCATTAACAAAAAACAGGGGTTGAGCCCGATGTTTCAGAGCCAATCCCTGTTTTATTATTATTTCAGGTTGGATTATTCATCCAGTTGTTTGACTGAACCCAATCCATTTACTACTTGATTTACATTGGGGCTGCCAATATATTCGATGGAGCCTGCACCGGCAATTTCTGCTTTCAGGTCATCGCTTACCCGGATACTGGCTGAACCCAATCCAGAGATGGTGACATCCGCAGTACTGCTTTCCAGATCCTGACCCTTGTAGTTTCCAGAACCGCTGATGGTGACAACCTGAGAAGTTACTTCACCCGAAGTAGTCACATCACCAAGCCCCGCAATGTACACGCTTAATGTATCTGCCACCAGGTTAGTAAAATCCAGGTTGCCAGAACCGCGCACATCCAATTGAAGATCGCTTGTTTCGAGACCGTTCATACTGACTTCACCCAGTCCATTAATCTGAACAGAAGTCAGGTCTTTTACCGAAAGGGAATATTCCAGCTCACGAGTCGGGGTAAGCGTGTAGCCGCGTTTGACTTCTATAATGAGCGTGTCGTTCACGACTTTAGTTTCAATATGGGAAAGCAGGTTTTCTTCACCTTTAATGGTTAAACCTTCAGTATCACCCTGCTGGATAACCAGGTCACCAACACCATTCAGTTCCACTTTATCAAAACCACTTACGTCGCGGGATTCTTCCGTTACATTGCCATTACCGGAAATGATTTCGAACCGGATATCGGGGACACTGATGGAGCACGCCAGGGTGGTCATCAGAATAACTGCTGCAATAATAATGTACTTGATTGATTTCATATTTACCTCCATAAACATATACGAGGTGTAAGACAGAAAGTTGCACAATTAATCAGGTTGATTTATTTGGGGAGAAACCACAGGTTCGGGGGATTGCGGAACAAACCATCGTTTTCCAACAGTTCTGATGACAACCAGGTAAATGGCAGCCATGACCGCCCAAACTACCAGGGATAGCAAGGCATCATATTTCAAAATGGAAAACAAGGCGGGAGAAGACAATGCACTGCCTGGAAATGTTACCATCAGGCTGGCATACATATTATTTGCAAGATGAACACCTAATGCCAATTCAAGCGATTGACTGCGAATGGTAATCCAGCCAAGCATCAACCCAAAACCGATATAGTAAGGAATGGTCAGTAAAAAGCCATACATATCCACTTCCGGGTTCAGGCTGTGAAGCAATCCAAAAATAACGGAAGGAATAATCCAGGGAATCCAAATATGGGGTGAGAGCCGGTACATTCCCTGGGAAAGGTAGCCGCGGAATATAAGCTCTTCGGTTGATGTTTGGATGGGGATCAGAATTATCGAAATAATGAAATAGGGCACAAAACGGAGTGCATCAAAACTCCAGCGATAATTACCCGGTTGCAGCAGTGCCAAAATAAGGTCGGAAATACCTGCCAGAATAAACCAGAGACCCGCCGAAATAAATATCCGCTTCCATTGAATGTGTGCCAGGGGGGTTATCAGGCTGCGAAAATTGCGTTTGTGTAAGAACCTGACCCCGAACCAAAGGGCTAACAGTATGAACGGGAACGGCGCCATGCCTAATAACAAAATGGTTGTTTCCGAAAATTGGGAAAGATCCGTTCCTTCAAAAAATATGGCCGCAATACCTATAATCAATGAAACCCAAATCGAGATAAAAATAATGGCAGCCAGTGTGACCAGGTAGCGCCAGAACTCGTTACGACCATGATTGGATTGCTGCAAAAAGGTATTCGGGGTCATAGGATTCTCATTTCGGAATATTATATCAGCAGGAAAACCTGTAAAAAATCAACCCCGCCTATCAAAAATGTAATCGGATTAGACCGCAACTTTGGTTGCATTTGGCGGTTAACACTTTACAATAGATATCATTCATACGAAACTGTAATATCTTTAGATGTAAGGAATAACTGTGCCGGTATCTCGTTTTGGGAATGATTTATATTCGCTGCTGCTGGATTTATCCACGCAGTCTGACGAACTTTTCATCCAGCTTCAATTTGTGGATGCTCTAAACCGCTTTGATGATTCAATCCAGTTTGAATACAGCGGTATATCACTCAATAAAACAGGCATTACCATTCCCATTGAAAGCCTAAATTATAAATTTGGCTTCCTGGTCGCCAGCCCAACACTCGCCCAGCAAACTACGGAATTTCAAAATCTGGTTATCTCGTCGGTCAGGATGCTGGCAGCCATCTTGGAGAAAGTCCGCAACCGAAATCAGCAAACTGATACACCCAAATCTGTGGAAAATACCGATATGGTTGTGCTTGTGAAGACCGCACCAACCAGTGACGAAAGATATCGCCAGTTAATCGAGCTTTCCTCGGATGGTGTAATTCTAACCAATGAGCAGGGCATTATTATCGAATGGAACAAAAGCCAGGAATCCATTACAGGTTGGAGTGCAGAGGAATGTATTGGAAAGTATTTATGGGATGTGCGCTGGCGGTATATGCCGCAGAATTTGCGAACACCAGAAACGTTGACACGGCTAAGAGAAGCAACCCGGAGAGCAATGTCGACAGGACAATCTACCGTTTTCCGTGAACCCTATGAAGCCGAGATAGAATGTAAAGATGGCACACGCCGATTCGAAGAAGTGTTGTCTTACCCGGTTGCAACAGAGAATGGATACATGGTTGGGATTCTAACCCGCGATGTTACCCAACGAAAAATAACCGAAACTGAATTGAAACGCCGAGAGGCGGTCTTAAATGCTGTCCGTTATTCAGGTGAGATTTTAATCAGTGCGACCTCCTGGAAGGAGCATGCCCAGGATATTCTGAAGCACCTGGGTGAAGCACTTGATGTTGGACGCACTTATATTTTCGAAAACCATACTGACGGGAAAAAGTTGTTTTTCAGTCAGCGATATGAATGGTGTGCACCAGGTGTTACCCCGCAGATTGACAACCAGTTACTGCAAAATTGTGACCTCAATGATGGAGCGCTGACGAACTTTCGAAGGACACTTGAAGCAGGAGATATCCTTGCTGGAAAACCCTCTGATTTTTCCGCAGAAGAACAACAGTTCCTGGATGGTCAGGACATTCTGTATATGGCTTCAGCGCCGATATTTGCCGGGGATGATTGGTGGGGGTTCATTGGATTTGACGACCTCGAAAGCACCCGCGATCTTGATGCAATCGAACGCGAAGTCGCTGAGGGCAGTGGCAACAAACCTTGGAAACACCATTCAACGTGAAAATGCCCGAAATGCTTTGCGCGAAAGTGAATTACGGGAACGGACTCGTGCCAATGAATTGCAAACTTTGCTGGATTCTGTTCCGGCAGCGGTCTGGATTGCCCATGATGCTGCTTGTATTCAGATGACCGGGAATAAAGCCTCTTATGAATTTTTGCGCATGCCATTAGGCACAAACCCCTCCCGTACAGGTCCGGACCTGGGTAAAACTTCCCATTTTAGAATGTTATTGAATGATACGGAAATTACTCAAGACCAACTGCCCATGCAAATTTGTGCATCCACTGGTCAGCCATTTTTCAACCTCGAAGAGACCATAGCATTTGAGGATGGGACACATATTAAATTTGACAGGCAATGTCGTGCCCTTATGGGACAGCGAGGGTAAACCGGATGGTGCAATTGCCGCGTTTGTCGATATTACCCATCAGAAAACTGTAGAAGCAGACTTAAAAAAACAGATGGAAAATTTAGCGATGATGAATATCATCGATTCGATAATTACCACCAGCTTTAATTCCGATTTTACGCTCACTAACATTCTCACCCAGCTCTCTGAAAAAGAGTTGGTTGAGGCAGCCTGTATTTTTATGATGGATGAAGAAAAACCTGTTTTGAAATACATTTGCGGACAGGGTTTTCGCAATCCCATTCCCGGGCATTTGCAGATAAACCTTGGTCAGGGCATCATCGGAAAAGTGATTGAGAACGGTGACATGATTGTCACCACGATAGATGATGAAAACAATCCTGCGTTTATGCCCACGCTCATTTTGGGTGAAGGTTTTACCCGCTGTTATAACATACCCCTGGTGGTTAAGAAACAGGTAAAAGGTGTTATGCAAATATACCAGCGCAGTGAGAGCCCGTATGATACTGACCGAATTGAGTTTTTTGATTCTGTAGCCAAGCGTGTTGCCATTGCCATTGAAAACAGCCAGTTAGTTGTGAACCTGGAACAAACCAACAAGGATTTAAGACTGGCTTATGATGCCACCATTGAAGGCTGGTCACGGGCTATGGATTTACGGGATGAAGAAACAGAAGGGCACACCGAACGGGTTACCCTGATGACAGTGGAATTAGCCAGGCTGGCACAATTTCCTGAACCCGAACTGATTCATATGCGCCGGGGTGCCTTGCTGCATGATATTGGAAAACTGGGTGTCCCGGATTCAATCCTGATGAAACCCGGTCCGCTGACAGAAGCAGAATGGGTCGTCATGAAACGGCACCCTGAATATGCATTTCAGATGCTCTCACCCATTCAATACTTGCGCCTGGCAACTGATATTCCCTATTGCCATCATGAACGCTGGGATGGTTCAGGTTACCCGCGTGGATTGCGCGGTGAATCCATTCCGCTGGCCGCCAGGTTATTCGCAGTGGTGGATGTCTGGGATGCCCTGACATCTGACCGGCCTTATCGTCCGGCCTGGTCTGGCGACCGGGCAATAGAATACATTCGGATGAACGCCGGTATTCATTTTGATCCCAACGCAGTCTCGTTGTTCCTTCAATTGGATAAGAACGCACCTCAAAATTGACACGCGGTTTCCAATTGCATACAATCCATAGTGGGATTAGTAAACTCAATGAAACGATACCCCCTCCTCATCATTTTCGTGTTAATCGTCAGCCTGTTTGCCGGATGTGGTCCGCGGAAACCTGCGGAAATCCCGCCTGAAGAAATCATTGCCAGGGCGGTTGAGCGTATGAAATCCCTGCAGGGGTTTCATTTCCTTATCGACCGCAGCGGCGCACCGGCATACCTGGATGAAGGCGAAGTTTATTCCTTTCGTCGCGCAGAAGGTGACTTTGTAACTCCAGATAAAGCACTTGCGGCAGTGCGGGTCATCGCTCCTGGCATGGTGGCAGAAATTCAGGCTGTCGGTATCGGTGACCGGTATTGGGAGACCAATTTCCTGACTGGAAACTGGGAAGAGCTGCCTTCTGGTATGGGGTTAAACCCTGCAGTCTTGTTTGACCCCGAAGTAGGTTTGCAACCCATTCTGCAATCCGATTTAAGTGATTTGAAGGTACTGGAACCGGTTGAACTGGAAGAAATCCCGGGAAAACTGCTTTATCACCTGGAAGGAAAAATCCTGGGGGATACCTTGCATGCCATGAGTTATGGGTTGATTGGACCCGAGACCATGGATGTACAACTCTGGATAGACCCAAAAACCTTTGACGTCAACCGGGTGCTCATCGCCCACCTGCAGCCAGGCAATACCGAAGCCACCATCTGGCAGGTTGATTTTTGGAATTTTGATAAAGTGGTGGACATTGTTCCACCACCTGTTGATTAACCCTGGCACGCCAGGAGACTGTTTCCTAGTCAAGTTTAAAATTCAACCGCATACTCAATTCATCCCAATTGAAAAATAACCCAATTTGGAATTCCGGTTATTTTATGTGACAATTGCATCATTACTGGTGTTCTGGAGAGGAAGATATGGCTCGTACAATTAAGCAAATCCTTAACCCTGCTTCGTTCCAGGGAGCAAAAAGTTCTGCCCCTTATTTTGAAGGCTGGTATTACAAGCTGGTGGATGCCAGCGGCTCAACCCGCCTGGCGGTTATTCCAGGCATGATGCTGGACCTCAACCCGGACAACAACCAGGCATTTATCCAGGTGATGGATGGGGAGTCTACCCGGGTGATTTTTAAGCAGTACCCGCTCGAGTCCTTTCAACCCGAGAAGCATGTTCTTGATCTGAAGGTGGGTACCAATCATTTCAGCCAGCATCACATCCAGTTGGATTTTGAACAGGACGACCTGCGGATTACAGGGGAAGTGCGCTTTCAAGGGATAACACCCTGGCCGGTAACACTGGCAAGCCCTGGCATCATGGGATGGTACGCCTGGGTGCCTTTCATGGAATGCTACCATGGCGTGGTCAGCCTTGACCATGCGTTGCAGGGCAGCCTGGAAATAAACGGCAAGCGGATACCCTTTGATGGAGGGCGGGGGTATATTGAAAAAGATTGGGGACGGTCTTTCCCCGAGTGTTGGATCTGGATGCAGACCAACCATTTCAGCCAGCCTGGTACCTGCTTAAGTGCGTCCATTGCACGCATTCCGTGGCTTAAAGGAGATTTCCCAGGTTTTATTGTCGGATTATGGCATGCAGGAAAATTGCATCGCTTTGCCACTTATACCGGGGCAAAAGTGGTGCGTTTGGAAATCACTGCCGAGAACATTTACTGGACTTTGGAGAACCGGACACACAAACTGGAATTGATAGCCAACCGGGCACACGCAGGGTTATTGCACGCCCCCGGAGATGCCGGGATGGGCAGAAGAGTTGCAGAAAGCCTGACTGCTTATGTGCAGGTGCGGTTATCCACGCTTTCAGGGGATCTGGTATTTGATGACGTTGGAAAATGGGCAGGACTTGAAATGGTGGGAGATGCAACCAGGTTAAATGCTGTCGTTCATGATTAGCCAGATTCTATAGCAGGTTGGGAGGGTCCACCTCCACCCGCCAGTCAGCCATGGGATGACCTCGAATAATTTCTACCGGGTTAGGTCCCCGTAATATGACCTGCCAGCGGTACATGCCATTTACACGGGCAAAATAACACGGTGCAGGCCCAATCAGGTCAGTTGCAGCGTGCTCCCCTTCTTTTATCCAGTTTTTTATTTTTTCTGCTAGCAGTGTAGCTTCAGCCTGGGCTTTGGATTCGTCCAGGTTGCGGTATTCCAACCTCACCAGGTGATTGAAAGGCGGATACCCCAGGCGTTTACGTTGTTCGATTTCCTGTTGATAAAAACCGGTAAAATCATGCCTGGCTGCAGCCTGGATGGCAGCCTGCCCGGGTTGGAAGGTTTGTAAAATCACCTGCCCACCCAGAGGGGAACGACCAGCCCTACCGGCTACCTGGGTCAGCAATTGGAAGCCGCGTTCGGTTGTGCGATAATCTGGAAAATTCAAACCCACATCTGCCAGGACAATCCCAACCAGGGTTACCAGCGGCAAATCCAATCCCTTGGTAAGCATTTGCGTTCCCACCAATACGTCTGCCTGGTGATTGCTGAAATGAGCCAAAATCAGGTCATGTGCTCCTTTTGCCCGGGTGGTTTCTGCATCCCAGCGCAGAACCCTGGCGAGTGGAAACAGCCGGGTAACTTCCGATTCCAGTTTTTCCGTTCCCGTACCAAATTGCCGGATGGCATTGCTGCCGCACTCCGGACAATGTTCCGGAGTCTGCCGTTGATAATTGCAGGTATGACAGACCAGGCGTTTGCCATTCTCATGGGAGGTGAGTGCGGAAGAACAGCGGGGACATCGCAGTGTGTAGCCGCATTTGCGGCAAAAGACATAGGTGGCGGAACCACGGCGATTGAGAAACAGGATGGCTTGCTGATGGGCAGCCAGGGTTTGTTCCAATGCGGTTTGTAATGCCTTGCTGAATATGGAGGTGTTGCCGGTCTTCAATTCTTCCCGCATGTCCACCACCTGGACGGGTGGCAAAGGCAGTGAAGCAGTATCACCATCGATTTTGTACTTAACAGGCTGAATCCCTAACTGGTGGGAATGTTTTTCAATGGCTTTGCGATGGGCAACTACCCGGTCTGGCAGCGAAAGAATATCCCATCTTTCTTTTTTTGCCCGGTAATACAAGGCAACATCCGGTGTGGCGGAGCCAAGCACAATCAGGCTGCTGGTTTGGCGTGCATACATCAGGGCTGCTTCTACCGCATTGTAATAAGGTGGGGTATCTCTCTGGTAAAAATGCTCATCATGACATTCATCAATCACAATTAACCCCAGGTTGGGTAGTGGCGTAAACAAGGCACTGCGTGGACCGATGATTACTTTCAACTGCCCGGCACGAGCCCTGCGCCAGGTGTCGTAGCGTTCACCGGCTGAAAGGCGGGAGTGAATCAGACCCACCTGACCGGGAAAACGCCCGGCAAACCGTTGTACGGTTTGTGGGGTCAGGGCAATTTCTGGCACCAGCACCAACACCTGCCTGCCAGCCTGTAATGCCTGTTCCACCACCCGCAGGTAAATTTCAGTTTTACCCGACCCGGTTACCCCATGCAGCAAGCACGGTTTTACAGGTATGCCAGAGAGAGCTTGTGCCTGCCTTTTCGACAACGCCTGCCAGACGTTTTGCTGGTCAGGAGTGAGGTCAAAAGGTTCCAGCGAGGTGAATTCAAACCGATCCAGGGGGTCGCGAAACAATTCTGTTTCACCAAGCTGTATCAGGCCAAGTTCTGCAAGCATCAGTAGATCAGGCATCCTGGCATCACTGGCAGCATAAATCCAGTTGACAGCGACTGGGAGTGGTTCATGCTGCAGGAATTCTAAAACTGCCAGGCGGCGCAGTCGCACATTTTCGCGGCCAAGCTGGTCTTGCAGCCTGTCAATTTCCTCCCGGGTGGCGGTCAGCAGGGCGGTGCGTACAAAGCGCGGCCGCATCGCAGGGGGCGGCAAAATGGATTGCGAGGTAAAAAAGCCTTGTTGAACCAGCCGGCGGGCGGCAGGTTTCCAGTCAATTCGCGGAATGGCTGCATCTATTTGCCGGCTGCGTAAACTGCCCCGCTTGTTAAGCAGGTCCACCAGCCGTTTTTCGATACCCACAGCCGGGGTAGTTCTTTCGGGCGGAGGATCAGAGAGTGTATAACAGGTATCAGCATGCTGTGAAACCCCGGGCGGCAGCATGGCATCCAAACAGGCTGCCAACGGACTCAGGGTGGAGTACGAAATCCAGTTCGCCAGTGCTATCTGGGCGGGGGTTATGGCGGGAAGGTTATCCACCAGTTCAATTATTTCCCTGGTTTCTTCTACTGCCGGCACATCGATTTCGCTTACAACTATCCCCTGTACCACCTGCCTGCCGAATGGCACGATAACCAGCATGCCTGCGCCGACCTTTCCTTCCAGGGCAGCAGGTACGGCATAATCAAAAACACCGGTGATGGTAGGGATGTTGACAGCCACGCGCACGAACATAAATATCCCTTAGGGGTTTATACGGGTTTCTATTTCCGGTTGCCCTTCATGGAGAGATATACGGGTTAAACATACCTGGTCAATCCGCATGCGGTCCATCTGGTCAACTTGCAATCGGATGTTTTCTTCCTTGACTTCAATTACATCCCCGGTGCGGGCAATCCTGCCAAGCCTGCCCAGCATAAATCCGGCGATGGTGTCATAATGCGGGTCATGCAGGTTTAATCCAAAATGCTCATTCACATCTTCAATGGTAGTGAATCCATCAATAATGATTTTGCCCTCCGGTGTGGTCATGAATGATGGAGGTTCATTCTCAAAGCCATCCCGTACATCACCGACTATTTCTTCCAGTAAATCTTCCAGGGTCACCAACCCTGAGGTACCGCCAAATTCGTCCAATACGATGGCAATATGCGTATGCCGGGCGCGAAACTGGTGCAGCAGGTCATTGACTGAGATTGTTTCAGGTACGTATAATGCTTCGCGTTTTAAAGAACCTACCGTTGTCGAAGGGTCTTGATTTTCTTTTTGTGCCAGTACCAGGTCGCGTAAATGCAGAATGCCGGTGATGTTGTCCACATCCTCTTCAAACACAGGAATTTTCGTGATGCTGTTTTCGAGCACCAGGTCAATACCAGCGCTGATTGGAGCGGTAGAATCCAGTGCCACAATTTCCATGCGTGGAATCATAATCTGGCGAACCACCAGTTCTCCAAAATCAATCACAGCCGTGAGCATGTCGCGCTCAGGGGCTTCCAGCAAACCTTCCACTTCAGGTCCGCTGACGATTTGTTTGAGTTCCTCCGGGGTAATTAATACGCTGCCCAGGCTGGCAGGAATACCCAGCAACTGCAAAATCTGGCGGGTTGCCCAATCCAAGATATCCACAAACCATTTAAACTCTACTGAAAACTGCCATGATGGGTGCTGAAAACAGGGCAAATTTTTCAGGCGAGCGCAGCACGGCAACCTTAGGAACCTGTTCTCCCAGCACAACATGCAGGCTGGTAACAATGATCAATGCCAGGATAAGGGGCAATGCTGGAAGGATGAAATCGATCACCTGCAGCCAACCTGGGAAATGCTTCCCTTCAAACAAGGGGTACAGGAGGGTCTCGAATGTATTTTCACCCACGGCACCCAAAGCCAGGCTGACAACCGTAATCCCCAATTGGCTGGCTGCAATCAACCGATCGCGGGCTTTCGGGTTTTCCATCCAAATGTGGACATGCCTGGCAGCCTTGCTGTCGGTATTTGCCAATAAATCCAGGCGGGCTCTTCGGGAGGAAACGGCGGCAAATTCAACCGCAACAAAAAAAGCATTAATCCCGATCAGCACAAAAATAAGAATAAAATTTAGGAAAATCATAGGGTCTTAAGCAGAACCGCTGCACCATAACCGACTACCTCGCTGCGGTCACCGGTTTCATCTCCCGAAGTGCTGTGATGAAGCACTACAACTTTATCAGCACCTAAATCGCGGGCTGCCCACATGACCGCTGCCACCGCAGCAGCCCCGCAGGCGTAGCCTTTTCCTTCGATTTCAGCATTCAGGACTGCTTCAGGGTCAAAAGTGCTGATTGTTTCCAGCATACTGGCATCCAGGCGGCGTGCCACCACCTCGGGGTAGAAATGGGATAAATCTGTGCTGGCTACCAGGATGGGTTGCAATGCAGGTTTCAGCACAAGTGCCAACGCCTTTACCCAAGGCTTCGACTGCTGGGGCAGCGTGTGTTCTGACCATTACCGGCAACAGTTGAAATGCTCCACTGATTGCCCGTTGTAAAAAGGGTAATTCTATTTCCAGGGAATGTTCACCATCGTTGGCAATTGGTGTGAGTTCTGTGCCGGTCTGACTGGCAAGCAGATGAGATAAAAAATCCACAGCCTCAATATCCACCGGGACTTTGCCCAGGGGTGTTTCATACGACTTGTGTGCTGTGGTCAACAGGCTGGCAGGGTGATACCCATGCATAGGCGAAATTACAGCCACCAGGTCATAAGACATCCCTTTTATGGCGCGAAAAGCATAACCCGCAGTGGGTCCGGAATACCGGTGCCCTGCATGGGGGGCAATAATACCAATTACCTCTCCGTCCAAAACCGGCAGATGGGCAGCATCGATATACCCATCCACCTGCTGTTCAAGCCTTTTGGGGTCTGCCTCATACCACATGCCTGCAATGGGTGAAGGTCTGCTATCTGAAATCCCAGCCATTTCTTTTCTCCATTCGCTTAAGATTATAGCATGAGCGTATCTGGGAAAATATAATGGAATATCTGCAATCCCCTGACCTCATCGGGTACAATCAACTGCATGCCTGCCAAAATTGAAATTGACCCCTCTGTTTGTATTGTTTGCGAAGCCTGTGTCAGGGTATGTCCTGCAAATGTATTTGTTTCCACATCATCAGACCTCCCGCCAGACGTCGCCCAGCCCCTGCGCTGTATCGCCTGCGGGCATTGCGTGGCAGTCTGCCCTGTGGAAGCAGTCCATCACAGCCGATTTACTTCTGCCAGCCTCTTTCCTGCAGATGACATACAAAATCCCGACGCACAATCCATCCTGAACTGGATGCAAACCCGCCGGTCTGTGCGTGGTTTTACCAGGGAGCCGGTCCGAAAAGACTACCTGCAGCTCATTCTCAAGGCTGCCCGTTCTGCACCGGTTGCCAGCAATCGACCCACCACCCGTTATACCGTGGTGCAGGATCCCGTTAAAATCGGGCAAATTTCGGAACTTACGGTTTTTCATCTCGCCAACCAGGCAACCTTGGTACGCAACCGATTTTTGCGAACGGTAGCGCGTATTTTCAAACCCGAACTTGTAAAAATGGGAATCGCTTACCTGCCAGTCCTTGATGAAATGGTGGAAAAACTCAAACAGGGAGGTGACCCCATTCTGCACCATGCACCTGTTTTGCTGTTGCTGCATGGTCCGAAAAGGAGTTCTTTTGCCAATGAAAATGCCCAACTTTCGGTGCAAAATGCTGCTCTGATGTGCCATACTTTGGGATTGGGAAATTTCTATACCGGGTTTGTGGTAATAGCCAGCAGGAGTAATCATGCGATTGCCCGATTGGTTGATATCTCCGATCGGGAAACCATTTATGCCGGGTTGGCAATTGGTGTACCGGCTGATTCCTTTGTGCGCGGCATCCGCCGGGATGACCCACCCATTAACTGGAATTAACCAATAATTACCCAATATTTCTACTAACAAAAACCGGTTTGCATTTTTCTGCAAACCGGTTTTGAAATCATTTTCGATCAAGCTTTATTGTTTTTGCCCGCACTTGGGGCAGAATGCTGCACCAGGACGTATGGGTTGACCGCAATGCCTGCATTGGGCACTTTGCTGAACGGGTTGCTGCGGGGGTGGTGGAGCACCAAACTGTAATCCACACTTGGGGCAGAAGTGCACCTGGGGAGCATGGGGGGTTCCACAGCGTGGACAGGTTAACGCACCCGGAGGTGGTGGCGGCGGTCCCTGGCGAACGGGTGGATACCCGGCAGGGGATCTCGGCTGACCAGCACCTGGTTTGGCTGGGGGTATGCCAGCTGGAGGTCGTGGTCTGGCAGGCGGGTAACGCGGCGGAGCAGATTTGCGGGGCTGGCGTTTTCTGCGGTTAAGTAACACGATCAATAAAACCAACCCGAGCACTGCAAACAGCATGAAGCAGCATCCCAGCGCACCAATAATAAGCCAGGTGGTATCCATGCCGCTGACCTTGTCTACCGGAGATGGGGTTTCCTCATCATCTTCAATAATCGGTTCGCGGGTATCCTCGATTACGATGGGAGTTTCTGTTGGTCCACCAGGTGTATCTTCCAGTGGAGGAGCGGTGATGACAACTTCTTCACCAGGCGGGTCACCCATCCATAATAACCCTACTCCATAACCAGTATCCGGACCGCTGGGTCCAGCATCTTGCGCCCGATCCAGCAAGAAAGATTTCACCTGGTCAACAGTAAATTCGGGGAATGCCTGCCGGATCAAAATGGCTGCGCCTGCCACTTGCGGAGACGAATTGGAAGTACCGGCGAACTCATCACCAAAAGCGACACTGTATGTTTCAGTCGGTCCACACATATCTGGTTTTAACCTGCCATCCACAGTTGGACCCTGGGAGCTGTAGTCGGTTAGCTGTCCCGATTCCCAGTTTGTGGCACAAATGGTGAAAGAGGCAGGTGCATCAGATGGACTGAGAAGGCTGTATTCTGGAACAATCCGATCGGGGTCAAAATCGGCATAATTGGCAAAAACATCAATGGTAACCGGTCGGGTTATATTGTTTCCTGCAATGATAAGGAAATAAGGTCCATAATCCGGGAATTCATAAAAAACACCTTCGAAAGGGGGATTACCACTACCATCTTGAATGTTTTGGGATGCATACATGGGATTGCCATCTGCATCCACTACAAAAACATCCAAATCTTGATTACCTGCATCCCAATCATCCCATTCTACGATGATGCCTGTATTAGCGAATGGTGCAAAACCCAAACCGATATGTTGCCATCACTGGTAAACTCGTGAACACCGTCACCGTTGGTATCGGTAAACTCACCTCTCCAATGGCGGGAACCGCTGTTGCCTGATGAATTTACCCACATGATATTGTTGGCAACCACCTGGCTGATGGCATCTACATCTGAACCGGTGCCGTCTCGGGGTCCATAATGCGCCGCCGCCCGAGTGATTGATTATCTGAACATTTTGACTGACAAGCCAGTTGACGGCTTCAAAAAATTCCGTATCCGTTGCGTAGGCTGCAAAGACAAGTTCTGCATCAGGCGCAATGGCATGGATGACCTCGGCGACCGCGGTACCGTGCTCAATTCCTGTCTGGTCAATCTCAACACCGGAAATAAAAGAGCGAGCAGTGATGCTCGCTTCGTCAGGCAGCTCATTGCCTACTTCATCTTTATATTTATCAAATCCAAAATCGAGAATCCCAACCCGCATGCCCTGACCCGTAAAACCGGCTTCATGCCATGCGGTGGCATTGATGACTGGTAATGATTCAAGCGCCAGTTGGTATACTGGCGCTTTTGGGTTGAGTTTCATGCCGTCATTGGGAACCGTTATAACGGGCAGTCGAACGCGGGTGACATGATCCAATTCTGTCAGTTCACGGAAAATTGCACCCGGGTCATCAGAATCCAGTTGCTCTTTAATTAAATCCACTGGAATGCCAATGTCCATCACATTTTCATGGACGGTATTGATGGAGATGCCTTTTTCCTCGAGCTGTGCTTGTGCGGCTGTGGTGTCTGAGGTATCAAACTCGAGCGTTACCATCAGCTCACCTTTTTTGTTGATCATGCCCCGTTTTTGTGCCAGGTCAATGGCACCATCAACACCATTTTCTTCATAGGCAATCAGAAAATCCTTGTAGGCAGAATCCAGTTCCGGATCAGTTAATAAATCTTTATATTCCGGGTATTTATCCGCCAGTTCAACCAGGGATGGTGGAGGGGTGAAGTTTTTTAATACCGGGTAGGTGGGAGTGGGTTTGAAATTGTTGTTATAGACGTAAATTCCACCCACGATGGCAAGCGCAAGAAGCAACACCGATGCAATTGCGATGAGGGTGATACCTTTGCGGGTTGCCAATTTATCCAGAAAGCCGTGTTTCTCGGGGGGGCTTCTGGTGGTTCTGATTCCTGTTCGGGTTCCTCCACGGGGATTTCTGGTGGCGGCGGGGGAACAAATTCAGATTCGGGCACAGGCACAGTTGCCGGCGGCGGCTCAAGCGGTGTTTGCTCGTCAGTCATATTTACCTCCCAAGAAATGCGATAAAAATACTAGGAATTATTGATAAATACTACCACTTTCCAAGACCGTATTCAATAGCGCTTTCGTCTTTCAAAAATTATTACCGGGCAAGCCTGCCATCTCCTTATCAGGGGATGGTAATAAGATGCTGCAACACATAAGCACCTGCCTGGTAATCATCAAAACCATCATTCAATGGCTCCGACATGGTAAAGCTGTAGGTGATATCGTGTTCTCCCGGGGTTAATCCTTCCACATAGGCTTTGTAGGCATAACAATACCCCTGGGAGTTTGTGTAGCTGATGAATGCAGTATCCTGGTCAACATCGAATGTTATCCCATCCACACTCAGGTCGTACTGCATTACCGACCAGTTTTGATCCAAAATCTCCTGGGTGGTAGTACACCAACCCATCGAAATCACGATGGGTTTATCCACAGGGGCAGTACAGGTATAGGTATAGAGCTTGGGGACCAGTACCGGGTCGCTGGCATGGGAACAGATATCCCCCAGGCTGGAAAAACCAAATTTTGGATCGGGTGTGCCATCATATGCCGGCATAACTCGGAACTCTGCTTCCGGTGTGGCGGTTTCAGGGATCCGGGTTGGCTCCAGGGACTCTTCAGGTTCGGGGGTGTCCTCAACGGTATTGACAATACCGCTCGGATAAGAATGGCAAAAGGGAAGGAGCAGCGATTACGAGCACAATGGCGGTAGCAATTCCCAGGAGTACCAGTACTCCGGCAATGATTGCCCCCCACAACAGGCAGGAATTTTTCTTTGGTTTAGAACCTGCGGGAGGCAGGACATCATAAGCCCGCTGGGTTGGGGGTGGAGAACCGTAAGCTATATTACCCTGGTATTGCGGTTGGGTGGCGGCTGGATGCACCGGCAGGGTGGTTTGAGCGGCTTCACCAGCATCAAAAGCGGAGGGAATACCGGATAATTTTTGCAGCGCATCATGCACTTCAACAGCAGATGAATAACGTTCATCCGGATTAATAGCCATGCAGCGCAAGATGATCCTGGCAAAATCCTGGCTGATGGCGGGATTTATGCTGCGCATATCCGTGATGGGTGTGTCACTTCTGGAAGAATTGATGTCAGGGGGTGCCTGCCCGGTCACAAGCCTGTAAAGTGTAACACCCAGGTCAAAAATATCTGAGCGAATATCCGGAACCGGTTTTCCAGGCTGCTCATCCAATGGAATCGTTTGTTTTGAAGCACTGACCGGCTCTTGTAGTTTCATTGTGGTATCAGATACGGCAGCTTGCGTTCCCTGGTAATCCAGCATCAGGTTTTGCCTGTCTGGTGAAATGAGCAGGCTGGCAGGACTGATGCTGCCATGAACCAGGGGCGGGTTCTGACTGTGCAAATATTGTAATGCCTCGCATGCCTGCATCCCCCAGTTAATGACTTCATTTACCGCCAATGGGTCTGCCGGATTTTTCCAGTTCATTTTGCAGGCTGGTGCCATCGAAGAATTCCATCACCAGGTAATTGCCCTGACCTGGCAGGCTGATAAAATCCACCAGTTTTGGCAGGTTGGGGTGATTGAGAGCGGAAATCTGATTGGCTTGATGCTGAAAATTTTGGGCTGCGGTTGGGGACAGGTCTGTCAATTCCCTGATTGCACAGGGACGGTTAAGGGTTATATCCCAGGCACGGTAGGTTGTTTCATTCTCTTTTTGCGAAAGTATTTTAGCAATTCGATATCGATTTTCGAGTATTTGTCCAGAAGTGAGCATTTTTATATCCCTGTGTGGATGTTTTATTCATCAATGGAAAGACAGTAAATTACCCTGTATTTTGAACTTAATTAATTCTACACCACTCTGAACCTCTGTCATGAATAGGAGAAATGGATAAAATTTGCTTTCAAAAAATATTTATCAGTTTAGTTTAAAAGAGCCAGGCAGGCATCGACTTCATCCTGTGCTTTTTTTGCCATTTCCTCCGCTGTAATTCCTTCATTCCAGTTCCCCATTGCTGTGGATGTGCTGGTCCAGATACAATCCATTTCTGGTGTGCCTGGTGAAACCAGTCCATTAAAAACGACATCTCCCATTACATTGCGGGGTTCTCCAGACATCCACACCTTATTGAGGAGTTGGATTTGGGCTGGCATGACTCCCCAGTTTGTTTCCCCATTAAGCATACTTTCTGTTTCTGTAACATATTTTAGAAAATCCAGAGTGGCTTTGCGCTCGAGTCCATCAACAGTGCTGGGGATTACAAAGGTAAAAGCGACATGGGGCTGGGTGGGGTAATATTTGTTTCCGAAATAACAGGAATTGGGGCAACCCCCAGATTTCCACCAATGGCAGATTTATAGGTATCGTATGCCCATCCACCATTAATAATCATAGCAGCCTCCTGGTTTACAAAATACCTTTCAGCCGAAGGATAATCCAACCAGGTCAAACCGGGATTTAATACCCAGAGTTAATTCCAGGGCTTTTACCAAAGGCTCAATATCTAGCTGAGCATTGTGATCATTCTCCGTTAGAAACCGTCCCTGATACCCATAATACCAGGGAGCCAACCAGTACGCTGAAACATTGGTGTACACCAACCCTTTTTTTGCCTTGTTTGCATGATTCTCCTTACCAGGGCAATGAATTCGTCGGTATTGGCTGGTGGATTGGCTGTGAAAACTTTGTTGTAATAAAGCAAGAGGTATCCTTCCATACTTAAGGGTAAACCCCATACCGAGTCCTCCGAATGTCAGTTCCTCAATTGCCTGGGGCAGATATTCTCGTGGTGTTATACAAATTTTCTAAAGGTTGAATACTGCCATTCATGTATAACGATATGTACCAATGTATGGACACCCAAAATGGCACTGGGGGTATCACCTGTTGCCATGGTGGTCTGAATCCAGGGTAACACTTCACTGGCGGGAATGGCAACAATATCGATAGTTGTATCAGGATGGTCCAGTTGATATTCCGTTATTAAAGGGTTAAAACTTTCAGCTATGTTGGGGTTATTGGTTTCGTCCACCCAGATTGTCAGTGTTACTGGACCAGATTTCAACCACTTCTGTGGCTGCTTCAGTAGGGATTTCTGTCGAAATTTCGGTAGCGACTTCTGTTGCTGTTACATCTTCCGTGGTATCCACCAGGACAGTTTCCGGGGTTGCCAGATTTTTCTTAAGGAAAGAGGATGCCAGAAATACCCCGCCAATAATCATCGCCAGAATGACTACTGAACCCAGGATAATCGGGATTACTGGTGCTTTTCGTACTGCCTTACCGGATTGGGGGAATGCCGGCGCACCAACTGCAGGAACAACCGGAGTTGGATGATACGGTGGCGATACCACCCTGGCAGTCGGAGAAACCGCTGAAGGATTAACATCCTTTTCCATTACGGGCATTGGACCGGTAACTGGTGTCGCTAAGGCTTGCCTGAATTCAAGCGCAGTTTGATAGCGTGATTCTGGGCATTACCGCCAACGCCTTATGGATGACCGAAGTAAATCCTGTCGAAATTTCTGGCTGCAGAGTCGAATCGATTCAGGGGTGCACCAGCCATGCGGGCAATCGATTCGGTGGGTGGCTGCCCGGTCAACAGGCAGTAGGCGGTTGCACCCAGGGCATAAATATCCGTGCGGTGCATCGGTGGGTGCCTGCCCGTATTGTTCGAAAGGTGAAAAACCAGGAGTGATGGCGCGTGCACCCTGGGTTGTGCGCATGTTGGGATCCCATATTTTGGCTACCCCAAAATCGACCAGTACCGCCTTGCCCTCCGGGTCAATTTTAATATTGGCAGGTTTTATGTCGCGATGGATGATGGGTGGTTTCTGGCGATGCAGGTATGCCAGGGCATCACAAATTTGACCAATCCATTCAATCACCCTGGATTCTGGCTGCGGTCCACTTTTATCCAGGATTTGCTGCAAATCATCGCCTTCCACAAAGTCCATCACCAGGTATTGCCCCTGGTCCGGGATGGAAAAATAGTCAATGACGCGTGCCAGGTGTGGATGAATCAGGTTGGCGAGAATGACCGCTTCGCGGTTAAATTGCTTTTGGGCTTCTGCTGAGGCATCCAGATTTTCTTTGAGGGCGCACGGGCGGGATAAATTCAAATCCCAGGCTTTGTAAACTGCGCCAAAGCCTCCCTGCCCAAGCAGGTTCACAATGCGGTAACGCTGGTTGATAATCGTACCTGTGGATAGTGTCATGCAAACCTTTCAGGGAACTGGAGAGATTAATGGGTACAAGTGTCCAATACCCGTCTTGCTGCGAACTCAATAAGGATTTTCCGTCAGAACTGAAATCCAGGCTGATAATGGAAGCCCTGGCAACCTGCCGGGTTTCGATAACTGAAAAATCATCTCCGTTCAGCAGCATTACGGTACCATCCGATTGTCCAATTGCCAATATGGAATCATCCGGTGAAAATGTTAATGGTATTTGCCTGACTGCTTGTAGAAATATCCGCAATATTTTCCCCACTTAGCAGGTCCACAACGCTGATGTTATTCTCACCGGAAAATATGAATAACTGCCTCCTGGTCTGGCTTACCGCAATCTTATTGATGTAATCAACCGGGAGGGAATATGTGGCGACAATTTCCCCTTCCTCATACATTTCCACCAGACCATTATATTTTGCCAGTACCAGCAGATTTTCCTCCTGATAATATTCGCAATAGCTCATAAAATCGCTGGTTTCAAAAGAATATAATTCCCGGTTATTTTTCACATCCCAGACGTGTACTTCATTATTTAGTATGACTGCCAGTTGCGAGCCACCCTGGAGAAAACATACATCACTGACGAATTCACCCTGAAGATCCAGTGGGTTTGTTATTGTAATGAAGCCAGGTCAAACAATTCCACACTGCCATCCCCTAATTGCAGCGCAGCCATTCCACTTGCTTTATCAATTACAGCATCAAAAATCTGCTTGTTAAGCTCCGTGAATTCCCAATTCGTTTCACCGGAAACACCATTCGGACGTTTCTTAATTCTTCCCCATTCATCGATAGTAACAAGGTTGTCATCGAGAATGAATGCACCTGCAATCGGCCAGGAATCAAAATCAACCTGTTTCTCCATTTCATTCAACATGATCATTTCAACCTTTACCACTGCCCCTGAACCATAGGTTGCAGCCAGCACTTGAGTACCATGCCGCAGGGAAAGCGAGGTTGGCATATCAACACTGTCTGTGGCAACCGAGTTTATCAATTTGCCGCCGGGGACTTCAAATTCAAAGATGGTATTTTCCTTGGCGAGATATAAAATCGTGTCATCGTCTGAAAAAGCCATTTGTCCGAAATATCCATTGGAGATATCCAACACACCAATTTCCAGTCCGGTCACTGGTTCGATAAGATATGTCTTCCCGTATGTAAAGTGAACCGCCAGGGTTGCACCAGAATGGTTCAAGTGTTATCTGGCTGATGTACCCGCTTTCATCAGAATACGCGTCAATACTATCGACAAGTGCACCCAATTCTGGTTCCCAGGTCTTGATAGTGTTGTCAAAACTGCTGGTGTAGATCACATCTTTTACAGGGTTCCATACAATACTGCTTATGGCACTGGTATGCCCGCTCAACTTGTTCAATTGTGCACCAGATGATAAAGCAAAGACATATAAATCTTTCCCGGAAGCAATTGCCATCTTCGTTCCAGACGGATTCAGGGAAAGATTGCTTGCATTCGGCAAATTTACATCAAACTCATTGAGTAATGTGCCATTGGTCAGGTCATATACATAAAACCAGTTTTGCTCACCAACCACCAGTAGCTCGCTATCTGCGCTGATTGCCATTGCTGTGACAGACATTTTTTGACAGGGGATTTCCCTGATGAAAATTCCGGTTTGCGCTTGAAAAACCTGGATGCTGCCACCTGCACCAAGAACGTACAGGATACCGTCCGGGGAATACTGCCCGATGACAGGTCTGCCATTTCCCAGTTGCGTCATTTCCCCAAAAACGGAATTAATTGGTATTGGTGTAGCAGAAGGCAGGCTGACTGCTTCTGTTAGTTCGGTTGCCGCAATCTCCGCCGTCAGCGTTACTTCTGTTTCGCGAGTGGGTTCAACGGACGCGCTTTTCCCAATGGCATTGATTATTAAAACAACTGCTACCACTCCAATAGCAGCAACCCCCAATAAACCACCTGCCCACAGGAGAATCTTTTTGCCTTGTGTCGGCCGGCTGGCAGGTTTATGGTTTGCTGGATGGGATTTGCCGGGCACAACACTATCCGGTAACACCCTGGCAGTGGCTGCGACCGGAATCGGTGCAGGTCTGGGCGGTTGCACGGAAGTTGTCTTTACTGCAGGCGCAACTGGTGCAGTTGCGATGGATGTGTTTTTGTTGAACAGGGATTGTTTAAATTCTTCAGCAGATTGAAAGCGTTGGTCAGGCAGCAGTTCCAATGCTTTCAGAATGGTCTGATTTAGGTTATCCGATATTGATGGTTGAAATTCTTTTGGTTCTGAAATTCTCGGATTAGCAACCCGGATGATGGCTTCTGTGGGTGGCTGCCCGGTCAACAGGCAATAAGCGGTTGCACCCAGGGCATAAACATCTGTGCGGGCATCGGTGGGTGCCTGCCCGTATTGTTCGAATGGTGAAAAACCAGGTGTGATTGCGCGGGCTCCCTGGGTGGTGCGCAGGCTGGGGTCCCAGACCTTGGCGACCCCAAAATCAACCAGGACTGCTTTGCCCTTGGGAGTGATTTTAATATTGGCAGGTTTAATGTCGCGATGGATGATGGGTGGTTGCTGGGTATGCAGGTGATCGAGCGCATCACAGATTTGTCCAATCCATTCGGTCACCTGCGCTTCGGGTTGCGGTCCTTTTTGATCCAAAATTTCTTGCAGGTCATTGCCTTCGACATAATCCATCACCAGGTATTGCCCCTGGTTGGGGACAAAAAAGTAATCGGTAACCCGCGCCAGATTTGGATGAATAAGACCAGCCAGGATAACTGCTTCGCGATTAAATTGCTTTTGGGCTTCCTGGGTGGTATCCAGGTTCTCTTTTAATGCACACTGACGCGATAAATTCAAATCCCAGGCTTTATAAACTGCGCCAAAACCTCCCTGCCCAAGCAGGTTCACGATGCGGTATCGATTGTTAAGAATATGACCGGTGGATAATGGCATTCTTGACCCTCAATTATGCATTTGGATTGAATCAGGTTCAATTCACGGAAACCTGGTATCAGGGTAGTGGAATAAACACGAAATTGGAATAATCGGTCGAATAACCGGGTTTTTCATTGCCAAAATACATGCCGCTGGCAATATGGGCGATGCCAGGAACAACCTTTTCGGAAAGGTCCAGCTTGCTGACCAGCGAATAGTTGCAGAAGAACCAGCCTTGTGTATCCTGGGCGATAAGCGTAATGATGTTAATCCTCCAGCGGTTGTATCCATATTGCTGATGGTGCCAGAATTTACAACGACGCCATCGGCTGTTCCGCTGTTGGCAGTCATTTGCCAGCTCTGGTTTTCTGCTGCTGTCAGGCGGTATTGCTGGTTGACATCCGAACTGCGGAACAGAAAACCGAAATCAAAAGTTCCGAAACTCGCTGCATAGGGATTGGCAAAAGTCACCATTAAGATAAAGTTTTGGTAAAAGGTATCCGACCCAACTTCTTCTATATATCCATCTTCATCATGTACCAGGCTGCCCGATTGCGGACTCATATTCAATTGCCACATTTCAAAATTGGTGTAATTGGTGGCATAGCCATCGATTTCAGAGCCAGCATACAAACCCGTTGCCAATTCCAGGTTACCACTGATTTGGATTGCCGAAAGGTCGATTTCCGATACCAATTCGTCATTCAGGAAGAACCAACCACGTTCATGATATGCAACCAGCATAACCGAATTAATTGCCCCGGAACTGGTGTCAAGATTGGTTAGTGTACCGCTGGCTACAATACTGCCATCCGAATCTCCTGTGTGATAACTGACCAGCCATTCATTGTCACCTTTAATCACCAGCCGGTATTGTTCGTTAAATCCCTGCTCGCGAAAGAGAAAACCATAATCCCAAATGGCGGTACTGGTGGAGAATGGATTTTCAAATTCAACTTTTACAATGAAATCAGAAACAGATACACCGGCATTCATTACTGAAATGAGATCATCCGTAGCATTATGGGAAATTGAGCCATCATAAGGGCCGACCAGGCTCACCATACCCTCCCCGGTTCCAGCGGTGGGTGACGTCAACCGGACAGGAGTGCGTGTAGGAAATGCAATTTCAGTTGCCACTGGCAAATCGGTTGGGATAGGCGTATTGGTTGCTTTCTTTGCTGCAACCAGCGGCGTTTTCGTGGCACTTCCTGGCAGAAGATTGGGTATGGTAAAAATAACGGCACATAAACCACCCAGTATTCCCAGACCAGCAACAACAATGAGTGCAACCGCCCAGGCTGGCAGTTTCTTTTTGACAGGCATAGACATGGCTTGTGCTGCAGTTGAAGCATAAGCCCCATAATCAGCACGAGATGTGGGTGCAACCGTGGCAGGTTGTAATCCGGGTAAGGTACTACCCGAAAGTGCTGCCCGGAATTGTCCTATCAAGGAAAAGCGGCTGTCAGGTGACAATGCCATTGCTCGCATGATGGCGTTACCAATCATGGCGGGAACACGAGGATTAACCACATGTGCCGGGCGAAGCGTATCATTGGCGACCCGCTGAACACTTTCAGGGGGTTGAATGCCGGTCAGCAAATAGTACATCGTGCCGCCCAGGGCATAAATATCAGAGCGGGCATCCGTACTGCCCTGTCCATATTGTTCCGGCGGGGAGTACCCGGGTGTGATGGCACGGGCACCCATAGTCGTTTTAACATGACTGTCATACAGTTTAACCAATCCAAAATCAACCAGTACGGCTTTCCCTTCGGGGGTGACTTTGATATTGGCGGGTTTGATATCGCGATGCAGAACAGGGGGAGTGCGTTTATGCAGGTATTCGAGCGCATCCATCACCTGGTTCATCCAGACCAAAACTTTATCCACAGGCAGCGGTCCGGATTTATCCAGTGTGGATTGCAGGTCTTCGCCCTCGATGAAATCCATTACCAGGTATTGACCCTGACCAGGTAACACGAAATGATCCGTCACCCGGGGCAGGTTGGGATGTGAAAGGTTGGCAAGAACGGTGGCTTCGCGTAAAAACTGGCGTTGGGCTTCTGAAGAAGTGTCCAGGTTCTCTTTTACAGCACAAGCATGACTTAGGTTGAGATCCCAGGCTTTATAAACAGCCCCAAACCCACCCTGACCGAGTAATTTGACAATGCGGTAACGATTGTTGAGGATGAACCCGGTTTCAAAAGACATGTAAATATTATAAGACTTTTATCATAAGTTTTGCAGGGGAAATATGATGAAAAAGTCTACTTTTCTGCCTTGGGAAGGATTTGCAACCCGTGAAGACTGTTAACGACACTTCCCTTCTGCTGCGGATTATGCATCAGGCAGGCAGAAGGGAAGAATAAACGTTGAAATTATGAAGCCCTACAATTAGGGCAATTCGTACACGTAGAAATCGTAATAATCTGTGGAATAGCCTTCCACTTCATCTCCGGTAATCATGCCTGTGGCTACAAAAATATCTCCGGCAAAGCCGCGGTCAACGAGGTTCATATCGCCTACATACTCATCATTAACCAACAATTGGCCAAAATCGTCATAGGCGATGATTTGAATTTTGTTAACCCCGAATTCCGTAGTGTCCAGGTTGGATACAGTCCCGGAATCAATCAATACGCCATCACTTTCACCGGTGTTGTTGTATAACTCCCAGGTGCCCTCAGAAGCAATAATCAAACGATACTGCATGTTGGAACCTTCATGCCGAAATAAATACCCATAATCCCAGGTTCCAGTCTCGGGTCCATATGGATTGACAAAAACAGCTTCGGCAACAAAATTCTTTACGGCAACTGAGGCGTTATCACCGGCGATAAATCCATCCGCTGTGTGTACCAGGCTGCCAGATCCAGGACCGAACAAGAACATTCCTGTTCCCAGGGCTTCAGAGGTAGCAGTTGCAGCAAATGCAGCATCCTGTGTTGCCAGCAGGCTTATCTGTTCCTGGGTTGCAATCGCTACATCGGTTTCCCTGGCTGACCGGGCTGTTTTTGTTTTCCGCTCTGCTACGACTTCTGCAGTGGCAGTACTCGCTTTATTGGCAGTAGCACCAATTCCATACAGTGCGATGCACACAATTGCTGCTCCAAGCACCAGGACACCACCGACAATTCCGAGAATTAAACCTACCTTTGATTTTTTCTTTTCAGGTGTGTAGGCATAGGAGGGAGGAATGGGTTCCTGGCGGGGATAGGATGGTGCGCCCACAGCAGGCATTGCCGGTTGGGTGGCCAAACCTGGCTGGACATACGCAGGCTGGTAGGGTTGGGCTCTCTGCCCGCTCAAAGCGGACTTGAATTCCTGCATTGTTCGGAACCGGTTGTCCGGAACCATTTCCATGGCGTGAGCAATGACCATTCCCATGGCAGCCGGCACACGCGGGTTAATGATATGGGCTGGGCGCAAGGTATCCCCAGCAACCCGCTGCACGCTTTCTGGCGGATGAATGCCGGTTACCAGCATATACAGGGTGGCACCCAGTGCATAGATGTCAGAACGGGCATCAGTGCTGCCCTGTCCGTATTGTTCAGGTGGGGAGTATCCGGGTGTAATGGCTCGCGCACCCATGGTGGTCTTGGTATGGCTGTCATACAGTTTTACCAATCCAAAATCGACCAGAACTGCTTTACCTTCGGGAGTGAGTTTAATATTGGCGGGTTTTATATCCCGATGCAATACCGGTGGAACGCGGTTATGCATGTAAATCAACGCATCCATCACCTGGGAAATTAATTCTGCAGCCCGACCAGGATCCAGGGCATTATCTTTTTCCACCAGGTGCTGCAAGTCAACGCCTTCAATGAAATCCATAACCAGGTATTGTCCCTGGTTGGGAATAATAAAATGGTCGGTAACCCGCGGCAGGTTATTGTGGGAGAGGTTTGCCAAAACGGTTGCCTCGCGTAAAAACTGCCGCTGGGCTTCCTGCGAGGTATCAAGGTTTTCTTTAACTGCACAGGTTTTGTCCAGGTTTTCGTCGCGGACTTTGTATACGGCTCCAAATCCGCCCTGACCGAGAAGTGCTTCAATATGATAACGATTATTTAAAATACTACCGGGAGAGAGTGCCATGCCTGCTCCTTAGAAATACATGCGATAAAACATGATAACCAATTTAATATGTAATACCGTTTACAAGGTGCTTACATTGTTGATGTGAATAACGATAATCGGATAATATCACTCCATTTTATAACTTATTGATAATAATTACCAGTAAATCGTCAAAGTCGCCTGTTTTGATCCCTGTTTTGATCTCGGAAAGCGTGAATGAATCTCGATTGTAAATGCAGATAATATTCAAAATAATACTTGAACGTCCCCGGTTTGGTCCGGTTAATCTTCCTCTATGTACACCAGGTCCAGGATCCCATTTCCAGAAAATGACAGCCAGCCAGGTACAGAGAGATCATATGGCAGCATTTCGACCGAACATAACTCCTGGTCGTCCAGGTACAACTCCACTTTATCTTCCTTGATCTCAATGATGAATCGATTGGGGTCCTGATTCAGGGTCAAGGCAATGCTGCACGAATTCGCCTGCAAAGTGTCGTCACTCTTTTTGGTATAAATGGTCATTTCCTGCTTGTCGGTACCAATAGCCACATGAATACTTCCATCCTTGGTTCCATCGGTGGCAGTAGCAGGCTGGTTCGGTGCTGATTTTCCAATCAACCTCAAGACCATTGGACATCACATCCTGCGGAATTGCTATAAACCCAATTTTGGTATTAACGCCAATGGTGAAAGTTGTCGGCAGTTGTGATACCTGAGTCGCCGGGTTGACCGCTGGTGATACCGAGGTGTCCCAATGTATCATCCACAATAACCGGTTTATTCACTCCCCATGTAATCCACCAATCGTTTAAACCAGTTGAAAATTCATCTTTAAAGATAAAGGCACCCTCGGTTACTTCAACCGTTTCTTTGGTTGGTGCCAGCGTGGCGGTTGATTTCTTCGTTGGAGTACTGGTAGGTGCTGTAGTTTCGGTGAAGGTAGGTTCCGGAGTTTCGGTTGCTTGCACTGTTTCGGTTGCTTCCAAAGTTGGAGTGGTGCGGCCAATTCTTCCCAAAATATCTTCGTATGTACCCGAAATCATGTCCTTGTTTATTACGCCGGTGAAGAACAACACCACGCCAACCGCAACCAGGCATAAAACGCCAAGAACTAATAGCAGCAATACAATCAATAATTTCTTACCGCGTTTCTTTTTGCGCATTTGTATCGGAGGAAGCGGGGGAACAGACGGGATGGGCGTTGGTGGTGGAGGTGGCGGTTCCATGGCAACCACATCTACTGGACCTTCAACCACCGGTACGGCTGGGGCAGGTACCTCGGCAATTGCAATCGGTTTGCCGCAGAAGTTACAGAATTTTGCCCCTTCGCGCACTTCTTTTCCACAGTGGGGGCAGAGCGGTTTAGCAGGGACTGCTTCTTCCATTTCCGCCGGGGGAACGGGAGCAGGTTCGACTTCTGGTTCGGGGGTGGGTATTGGTACGTTTACCTGGGAGAGGGGAATCGTCCCGGGCATTTCAGCGCCACAGCTGCCGCAAAACTTTGCACCAATTCGAACGGGTTTGCTGCATTTTGGACATGTTGCAGACATAATTGCCTCCGTACTAAAATTTTTCTTAAACTTAAGTTAACGAGTATTCAAGATACCCGTTTGAAAAAAACCTGAAATAATGCTTTATAGAACCAATTTATTATACGTTAATACCAGGCAACACTACATTACCCTTCATATAAATGAACTAAAGCCGAACAGTTTTCCGGCTGGTTAAGCGAATGGTTTTGGATCCCTCTTCCGAAATACCTTTACCCTGTTCCAGGTTTTGTGCTTCCTGTTCCATTTGTTGTGCAAGCTGGGTTTCGCCTTGATTTAATAAAATGGTGACAGCCTGGCGCAATCGCTGGGTTGCCCCGCTGACATTTCCCATGGAGGCCTCATCCAGAGCCTGGGTTTGCAGCTTGAAAGCGGTGACTTTTTCAACCGTGTTCATAACTTTACCGTTCAACTGGTTTGCCAGGGCAGGGTCAGAAGTGAAGTTGACAATCAAATCGATGGCTTCCCTTCCCGCACCTTGTCCGGGTGAAGTGAATGTGGCATCCACCTGGGCAGCCCGAACGGCTCCTTCGGGTCTGGGCGGCAGCATCAACTCCACCAGGAAGGCAGCCCCGCCTTTTTCTAGATCTCCGATCGGCATCACAACTGAGCGTCCCTGAATAACCTTCATTCCGATGTCTTTTATCATGGGTACCACCTGCCATACCCGTCGGGCTTCCACTCCCTGCACCATCCGAAGGGTAACAGTTACATCTTTGCAGACAACCTGCATGCTCTGGAATACTTGCTGGAAAATGTTGTATGCCTGTTCTGGGGTGGCAATGTAGTCGGTATAACCAACCCGGCTGCCTGGTGCGGCAAGCAGACTTCTGTCTGAGAGTTCCTGTACGAAATCTGTGTTCCAGTCACTTCCCAATCCCAGCCCGATAATCGGAACACCATAGGCACCCGCATTATCTGCCTCGCGGAATGAATCGGTTTCCTTGTCAGTGACTTCACCATCCGTCAGAATTACAATCCGGCTGATGCGGTCGGGGGAGTTGTAAATATTTACCTGTTTGGCGGCTTCCCGTATGGCTGGTGCCATTGTGGTTCCACCGGCGTCGCGAATGCTGTCCACTTTCCGTTTCAGTTCGTTTTTATCCATTACGCCCTGGGCAGGGATTAATACCTGGGTGGTGGACTCAAACGTGATAATCGAAATCACATCCATGGGTTCAAGCTGGTCAATGATGTTTTTGACTGCCTCACGCATGGTGCGGATTTTCTCGCCAGACATGGAACCGCTTCGATCCAATACCAGGGTGAAGTTTAATGGCATGCGCACATTTGCCACCGCGGTACCCGGGTTGATTTCTGTCATCACGTATAAAAGCTGGGGTTGATTGATTACAGGGATATAACTTTTATTGGTCATGCTGGTTAATTGCAAAACATCGGACATGGCTTCCTCCTGCGGTAAACGGGATTTCCCGAATTTATTTTATTCCATCCGTGTAACTATTGCACTGATATTATCTTCGCCGCCTGCTTGCAAGGCAGCCTGGATGAGTGCATCACAGGCAGATTGTGGACTGCCGGCATGGTTAACTATATCCTGCATTTCGACATCCTGCACCATTTCCCATAATTCTCAAGCGTATATTGCAAACCAAACAATAAAGATGATTGGTACAGAAAGTAATAACAATTCAAGTCCCATCAATCCCAGTGCCAGCAGCCAGCCAAGCAGAACTAAAAACCTGGGAGGTCGAAGTTCCAAATTCACGGTGGCGTCGGTTGTACCCAGGCACTGTGCACTGGCAAAAATGCGGGATTGGAAGGACTTCCCACCCGGCACCAAATGAAAATGGAGATTGAAATAGGCTTTGAGAAATCTAGGTAAACGACTTAACCAGGTACCCGGCTTTGGCTGCCAGTGAGACCAATGTAGATAACGGGAGTTTATCTGAAGTTGTACCTGAACCGGATACCCCGGTGATAGAAAACCTCCCGGTTCGACATGCAGCCAATCTCCTTCAACACCAAGGTGAATTTCTGTTCCAGCTGGGGATTGCAGGTTGATGGCAAAAGGTTTTATGGTTTGATTTTTAACAAACTGTCCCAGTCGGATATTCGCTGGTTGAAAAAAGAGCAGGGGTGATACCCTGGGATTAGCATCAACGGGAGTCTGGGATAAACCCTGTTGGACACCGGGTGTATGTTGGGGTGTTGGGATACCGGTCTGTGTCAAACCATCAGATAGTTCCTGTTTCATTTCCAACGCAGTTTGCGGTCTTTTAATGGTATTGGGTTCAACTGCCCTGGCAATTACCTTTTCAATCTGGGGGTTTACTGCTGGGTTGATAGTACGCACCGGTGGAAATACGAACGGGGTGAGAGAAGGTTCCCGGTTGGTTAACATCTGGTGCAGCATGGCTCCCAGCGAGTAAATATCGGTGGCAGGGTTGGTCTGGTCAATACTGCTTAAAATTTCAGGTGCCAGGTAGCCTTCGGTGCCAAAGCGGGCAGTATCCCCTTTTTTGCCGGGTTTATAAAAGCGGGCAATCCCAAAATCAATCAATTTAACGTTACCGCTTTTGTTTTCCTCCATCACGTTGGAGGGCTTGAGGTCGCGGTAGATAATGGGTGGATTTTGTGAATGCAGGTAATGAAAGACGTCACAAATTTGCTGTGCCCATTTTATTACCCGCTCCTGGGGTAAAAATGTCCCCGGTTTACCCTCCTCAAGGATTTTTTCGAGTGTCTGTCCATCGATGTATTCCATCACGATGTATGGTCTCCCCATCTCTTCAAAATACTCTTCAGCGATTGGCAGATTAGGGTGACGGCTTTGATGCAGAATTTCAAATTCACGTTTGAAGGATTCTTCCAGGTTGGCGCGCACCTGGTCACGCCTGGCTGGATTGAGCAAATCGAGCATTGCATAACTCATCTCTTTTACCGCCCAACGCAGCCCGGGCTTTTTGGTGTCGGCAGCCAGGTAAATGGCACCCATTCCACCTTGTGCAATCCTCTTCAGGATAAAGTAGCGCTCTTTCAGCAGCACTTTGGCTGGCAGTCGTCCGGTTTCATAGGGATGATCCAACTGGATTCCGGATAAAATGCTCCCACAATGGGCGCAATAGACGGATTGGGGACGGTTGGTGCGTTTACACTGGGGGCAGGGATTTCCCTGTACAGGTTTTCCACACTGAATGCACATCCGTGCACTTTCTGGTGACGTTTTTCCGCAGTGAACACACACAATCCCGCTCGGGCGGGATTGCAGGTCTTTGCCGCAAGTACTGCAAAACCTGGCTATATCGCGTTGGAATTTGCCGCAATGGGGGCATACTTGCGGTTTGGCGGTTATTGCCGTCCCACATTTGGGGCAAAAGTGGGCTTTGGCGCGTAACGGGGTGCTGCAATTAGGGCATTCCATAACAAATACCGGAATCTCGTGAGCCGGAATTAGTCCTCCAACTTTCGGGTAATTTTTCTGGTTTCATAGCGCAGGTGTTTGGCTGCTTCCGAATTCAAACTGCCTTGCTGTTCAAGCGTATTCGCTTGAAACATCATGCTGTTTCCCAGTTCGGTTTCACCCATTCCCAGTAATCGGGTGGCAGCCTGGCGCAGCTTGATGGTGGCACCCTGAACATCACCCGCCTGTGCTTCTTGAAGGGCAATGGTGCCCAACTCAACAGCCTGGGCTTTCTCCACCAAAGCCAGTACTTTGGCGTTGGTATGCTCCACACCCTGGTCTGAAATTTCGACAACCGCATCTGCCCTGAATGTCAGGCGGGGTTTGCCTGCTTCCGGGCTGTCACAGGTGAGCAGCATGTTTGCTACCCGAAAACTGCCTGCATTCCAGGCGGGAATCCGGATTTCCAATAATAAGGCTGGCGGGTCTGTAGGGTCGAAATCACCAATATACAGGGAGTAACTGCCTTCTTCGCCTGATCCGCTGTCAAATCTGCCAAGGCTGGGCAATACACGGTAAACCCGTATTAATTCCGCTCCAGGCGTCATTTTTACTTTTACTTCCATGTTGCGGTATCTCACTGAAAGTGCAGACCCCATTTCCTGCTTGAAGGCATCTACAACCTGTTCGGGTTTTTCGATGAAGTAGGAATGCCCACCAGTTATGTCTGCCAGGGGTATCAACAACTCTTCATTAAATTCATTGCCCATCCCCATTGTGGTCAATGTAATGCCAGCCTTGCGGGCTTCTTGTGCCCAGGTATAACAACCGCTGGCGTTTTTTGTATAACCGTCCGTAAGCACCACCATACGGGTTGCCATGCCAGGCTGGGTGGACCGCTTAATCTGCTCCAAAGCTTTTTCCATACCGGCTGCCATGTCAGTTTCATTACCAAGTGACAGATAATCCAACTGGTTGGCTGCCTTAGCCAGGTGCTGGTGTTCCTTGCCGGTGGTGGTGGGATAATTGTCTGGGCTTGCTGGGCAAACGCTACTAACGAGTAATGATCAATTGCCCGAATTCGGTCGCTGACCACCCGCAGTGCTTCAGCCACGTAATCAATCCGACGCGGCAGGCTGCCTAGCTGATCTGCGCTCATATCCTGAATTTTCCAGGCTGGAACGCCATCCGTGATGACTTCTACAATAGAGCCGCTCTTTGCCAGTTGATTAAATTGCTCATTGGTCACCATCAATATCCGCATTGAATCACTGCAATCAATTACCAGGCTGAGGTTCATCGGTAAAGGCTGGCTGGGTGAACTGCTGCTGGTTTCAATTAATACAAATAACCTGTGCGGTTCTCCAGTGAAAGGCAGGACCGGATGGGAGAGGGTGTGTTTAAATGCAAGCTTCATTATATGTTTCCCCTGTCAGTTGGATGTACGGCAGGCTTCCAAAATTGCCTGAATGCCCGCCCTGGTTTCCAAACCCAGTGCCCAACGTAATCCCTGGCCATAAATATCTGTTCGGAAAAGCATGATGGAGGCTTGTTGATTTTCTCCCTGGGCATTGAGAATTTTATAGGCAGCCCATTCGGCACTCCCTTCCCTGATGAGGGGGTTATGCAGCAGGGGACAATTTTCACCCTGCCAGGCATGCATCAACTCATGCGCACAGACCTGGAGGAACAACAATCGGGGTAGCCCGGTCTGAATATAAATGCCGCGCTTAATGCCGCGGCGGGCATAAATGCCGAGCGTTCGCTCGGGGGGTTCAAGCAAAGTTGTGTTCTGCGTTTCCATTACTTTTGCCAGCTGGTTGCGGTCTACCATGGAGAGACTGGTGGGCACATTCAGTTTTAGCTGCAGCAGGTTTTCCATCCATTCGGCAGCCTGGGTAAATACAACTTTTGCCTCTTCGGTATGATTGATGGTTGTGCTGAAGCACTTTTCGCAAAACTGCCTGCCATCCGATAACTGCCAGCGCTTCTCTGTAAACGGTTGACCGCAGATATCACACACGGGAGGATTCGTACTGCACGCCTGGCAGTAGGGAAATTTCCCATTAACTTCATAATAACGCGGGGTCAGGATGGTTTTTCCGCACCCCAGGCAATTGGGCAAGGTTTTTTGGCAGGTCGAGCAGACAGGGTGCGTTTCCGCGGAAGCAACTGGAATACCGCAAATGGAACAGCGTGGTTTATGGGTTGCACAATCTCGGCATACCCGCAGCGTATATCCTGGCTGCCATTGGGCGTGGTGAAAAAGGAAATCCTTACCGTGAATGAAGTTGCCGCAAAGCTGGCAATATTCGCTCAATTGCTCACCTGATACTTCTTTTCTTAGTTAACCATCCATGCTGATGCAAAAAGTATTATCGCAGAATCAAATGGATTCGGATTATTATTTGTCTACTTCTCTTCCGCAGGCAGGACAAAACAGACTGGTCGGGTTTAATGGCATCTTACAAGCAGGGCAGCGCCTGGTTCGAACTACCGGTCCTGGACTGTTCTGTGGCAGCATGCGCCGAATGAACGGAAAAACTGCGGCCTGCACTAGGAAAACCGGTGCGGCAGGGGTATCTTCCCCTGCCAAGCTGACTTTACACAACCATTTTCCGCCGGGTAATGAAGCCGTCCATACCATTGGGGGTTGACTGCTTTCGTGGTCCAATGACATTTTGCCGCGTTCATCTTCAATTCGCAGGTGTATCCGGGTATCCCCTTCCCAGTTAAGTAAAACCTGCGCAGTTCTATCGAGTGGTGCTTCAAAGGTACTTGTGTAACTGGAAGCAGGATTTTCGAGGAAAATCGGAGTCTGCTTGATTGGCTGGGTGCGATCCCTTTTCAGTCTTTCTAAGAGGGTAAGTCGTGCAGGGTGAACGAGTGCATTGGTAATCATAAACGCCATTAAATCGGTTTCCCGTGCCGGGTTGTCCAACTGGGAGGGCAGGGTATTCACCTGCACAAATCCTTTTCCATAAGAAAATGAGATAACTGCCTGCGCTGGATCCGGTATGAGCTGGGATTGGATATCCTGTTGCTCTGATGGGTTATCCTGCAAGAAACCAGGAAAGGCGGTATTAATTAGGTTTTCAGTACCTTCCAATGCAAGCAGGCAGCCACCCTGGTCAACAAAATCAGCAATAATCTTGACACTTTCGGTACTGGAATCTCCTGACCCCCAGGTTTCTGGGAGCGACAAAATGCTGACGGTATCCATAAATTGGGTTGGGTCAGCGCTGAGCTCATCCCACTGTACAATTCGGGCAGCAGGAAATCCGGAAAGATTTCGATATTCTTCGAGCGTTTCCTGTGGTTTGGCACTCAGAATCCAAATGGTCTGCATTATTTCATCCTGCCCAACACAACACTGATATTATCCGTGCCGCCAGCAGCATTGGCTGCATCGATCAATTTCTGGGCAGCCTGTTCCAGGTTCGGGGTGGATTGGATGATTTTTAAGACCTCATTATCGCGCACCATTTCCCACAAACCATCTGAACACAACAGCAGGATGTCACCTGGCAGGCACATTTCATGAAAGGTATCCACAGTGACTTCACTTTTTAATCCCAAGGAGCGGAAAATTACGTTGCGCTGCGGGTGTTCATAAACTTCATCAGGTTGAATTTGCCCGGCAGCAACCATTGTGGCAACCAGTGAGTGGTCATTGGTGACCTGGTGCATTTCTCCATTACGGATCATGTATGTCCGGCTGTCACCCACATTGGCAATCAACGCCAGGTTGCCTTTTATCAGAGCCATGGTTAGGGTGGCGCCGGCTTCTGCAGCCTGTTCAGGTTTGCGCAAGGCGTACTGCTGGACAACCTGGTTTGCCCGCATTACTGCAGAAGTTACCCGTTCTTCGAGTTCATGCACCGGTAGTATTCGGGTGGGCTGAATACCTTTTACCACCTCCTGAATTTCAGTATCGCTCAACCGGATGGTATTCCGTGGGTCAGGGGTGACGAATATATCAGCCAGTTCGCGGCGTATGGTTTCGACTGTCCAGTGGCTGGCAACTTCTCCACCCAGGTGTCCACCCATGCCATCCGAGACGATTAAAAGACCCACAGGTTCGCCTTCGGATGGATTAAACACCTGCTGCCAGACTCGGTCTTCGTTAATCTCGCGGGTTTTCCCGACATCTGTTTTTGCTATTGCGGATAGTTTCATGATAATACCCTCATGACCGGAATATTAGTTAACTCCTATTTTTTATCCTGGAGTTTAAGCACAATCATTGAAAGGATGATGGTGAGAATTCCGAATGCAGCCAGCACACCCCAGGTAAACAACAGGTGATTGTCGTTGGGTGAATAATCGATATTGAACACCATTTTGGATTCAATGTGCTCATTAAAGACTTTTACCAGTACTTCACCCATGCCGTTCAAATGGTTCATATCTACCGTGGAGCCCAGGGCTTCCATCGCCCAACGGGTGGGGGTAAGGTAAGAAATGGGTTCAGCCAATTTTGGCAGCGGGAACAGTGCGCCTGAAAAGATGATTTGCACAAAAAGTACCACCAGGATAACGTAAATGACAGTGTTACTGCTCTTAACAAAAGTTGAAATCAGCAAGCCCGTGCCTATCGAAGCCAGCATCGCCAGCAGCAGGGTAATATAAATTTCCAGCAATGGGGGCATCATGATACCGCGGGTAGGATAATCAACTTTCAAGCCAATTACAAGCAGTAATGCAAAACACTGGATTAATCCAAAACCCATCAATACGGTTGTCTTGGACAAAATATACGGCACAATACCCAGGCTAATCATGCGTTCGCGTTCGTACACCACCCGCTCTTTTACCACTTCATACGCTGCTGCAAACAATCCCAACAGGATGGCTGAAAGCGCCAGCATGAACAATAAACGCTGTGCATCGGGTGCGATGGCATACGAGCCGTTGTCACGCACCAGGTGCCAGATTTCGGCTTCGGTGTTCCCCACCATCGCTTTGGAATTGGCAATTACCAGCAAAAAGATGCCAATGATTGGCATGACCGCCGACAGGATAAAAAGGCTCATCCTGTCATTAATAATCAAGTCCAGATAGCGGCGAACCAGTATGGCGTATTGCCGCAAGTTGGTTAAAAACCCAAGGCTCTTTTTGTGATGCACTCCGGTTGTGCTGCCCGTTGGATTGGGGATTTCTCCCTGGCGTTCCTGGACATAGAGTTGATAATCTTCCGATTGTTTATATTTTTCTGCTGCGGCTTTTGCTTCCTGTTTTGTATCCACCTTGGCGTATATGGTGGCAAAGTCAGGTACCTGGAAGAAAGCCATTGCTTTCTGGGGTGGACCAAAATAGACCAGCTGCCCATGCGAAAGAAACACAACATGGTCGCACGAATCCAGAATATTGGAGGTGGCATGGGTGGTGACCATGACGGTGCATCCGCTGTCTGCCAGGTTGTTCAGTGTACGCATCATTTTCTTATCCAACCCCGGGTCCAAGCCTGAGGTGGGCTCATCCAGGAATAAGAGGCGGGGTTCCGAAAGCATTTCTGAAGCGATACTCACTCGTTTGCGCTGTCCACCGCTCAAGCGGCTGATTTGCACATCTTTCTGGTCAGACATATCCACCAGGTCAAGTACATCATCAATACGATGCTGGATTTCTTTGCGGCTGGTATCCGGTGGCAGCCGCAATTGGGCGGTATACGTCAGGGCGTTGTTAACCGTTAATGGAGTATGCAAAATATCTGCCTGGGGAACATACCCCATATCGCCGCGGTAGGCATCATAGTGGCGGTACAAATCATCCCCATTGATAAGCACCCTGCCTTTGTTTGCCCGGCGGGAACCGTTCAATGCATCCATCAATGTGGATTTCCCCGCACCGCTGCCACCGACCAGGGCAACGAACTCGCGTGGCAGAATGGTTAACGAAATATCATCCAGGATTACCTTGATTCCCTTGTTGGTGTTTACTTCCCGCCTCAGATTTACTCCATCCAACCGCAGGCTGCTGGAAGAAGCCATGATGGCAGCCTGACCGTATACCATTTTGAATGGTCCAATCTGGATGACATCACCCAGGTTCAGGACGACCCGGTTTATGCGTTTGCCATTGACGAAAGTACCATTTGTTGAGCCGACATCCACAAGCTCATGCCCGCTGGAGGTGCGCTCAAATTGGGCATGTTTCCAAGAAACGATGGAGGCAGTCAGGGGAATGGTGGATTGCGGGTCGCGCCCGATGGTAGCCAAAGCCATGCTCGATATCATGCTCATGTCTATATTGAAGGCTGAGGTGACCGCCTCTGCAACATCTTCGGTTTCCAAGAAAGTTAACGAAACCGAGTTCCCGTAAATATCCCCAATGCGGATGATATCCCCATTCTGCAGGGGTGTGGCAACGTTTGGCGGAATTTGGCGGCCACGCAAATATGTTCCGTTCCGGCTGCCCAAATCTTCAATTGAATAGCCGCCTTCAATGGGTGTCACCCGGGCATGGTGCCGGGAGATATCAGGTAAACCAACCGGGTTTTGAGCCGTTGGTAAACCTATCTGGATATCAGCACCCGGATCTCGCCCTATCAGAAGGGGGCTATTGGCAAGTGGAATTATTCGTTCCCCTGCACCATCCCTGATTACAATGCGCGGCTGCTGGTCAGCGGGGGAGTCGCTCAAAGGTGCATTATCCTGTATGACCTTGTCGGCGCTGGCTCTGACGGTTCGAGGTGCCTCCGGTTTGTGTTCCTCCTCGATGGCTGTTCCACAGGCTGCACAAAAACGCGCCTCTGGTCGGAGTGGAGCACTACAATTGGGACATTCGGTTGGTTTTGTCATTGTAAGTAAATGAAAATTAATCCGCCCAGTCTTAATTCATCACCCGGGAAAAGCGGTTGCTTTTGACCAGGCTGCAGACGGGTACGGTTGATGTAGGTGAAATTGGCACTGCCAAAGTCCTCTACACACAATTGTTCATTGTCCAGAAGGAGTTTGCAATGCCGGCGGGATACGCCATGTTCTATACCACCATACGGGCTGGTATCCACTTCCGGAAAAATGCTGTTGACTGGATCAATCCTGCCGATAAGTATTTCAGTTTTCCCAGGCGGCAAGGGAATGGAGGTGTTAGTGTCCTTTGCAACCAGGGTTCCTGTAATGAAAGGCCCCTGGGGTGTTGTTGGGATGGATGCTGGCTGTTCAACCTGGTTGATTGAAACAGGAACCGCTGCTGCTGTTGGAATAACCGGTTCTGGTGCAAGCGGCACTGGCGGTGCTTCACCGGCTGCTATCGATACCGGCAAGGGTGGAGTTGATACTGCAACTGGTGGTAATTGCACGCCACAATCATTACAGAAGACCTCTCCGGCAACGTAAGGCGCTCCACAGTTGGGGCAGGTGGAAGTTTGTATTCCAACCGGTGCTGCTGCCGCAACTGCCTGAACCGGTTGAGGAGATTGCCTGAGGATGGAAACAGGTAACTCCGGTTCTTTTAATGGTGCGCCACAAATATCACAAAAAATGGCAGCATCATCAACCGTTTGATTGCAACAAGGACAGGTGATCGGCATAATTCAACTCCAAAACGATTTTGTTGAAAATCAGATGACGGGATGAGGTTATCTGCATATCCCAATCCCGTCATTTACGTCTATTAACCGGGCAATGGATTAGCTGTTATAAATCAATCTCAACCTGCCCAGAACAAGTTCATCGCCGTTATTCAGCGGAACTTTCTGACCGGGAAGCAATTGCTGACCATGCAGATGGGTTTTATTAACTGCATTCATGTCTTCGACCATCAGCTGACCGTTTTGCAGCGAAAGTTTGCAATGCTGGCGGCTGACACCCTGGTTCAATCCATCATGCGGGTCCATGTCTACATCTGGAAAATTACCGCTGACAGGGTCTTCACGACCGACTAATACCTCGGTTTTCCCAGGTGGAATCGGGATGGATGCCCCTGTTGCGACTACAACGAAAGTTCCACTGATAGTTAATGGCATTTGTGGCTGCATGGGAACTGGTTGGGCAACCGGAGGCGGGGGCGGTGGTGGAGTGCCGAGGTCTTGAGGGGGTGGTGGGGGCGGTGGTACGTATGCCGGTTGTGGAGCCGGTGCTGCCAGCGCAGAACCGCAATTCTCACAAAACATGGCACCGGTTACATTGCCGAAACCGCAGGCTGGGCAGGGAGTCATGCCTGCCACTGGTGCGGGAGAAGCAGATGGCGGCATGGCAGCAGCCAGGTTATGCCCGCAGTTATCACAAAAAACAGCACCGGGTGTGGTGGGTTGACCACAGGATGGACAAACTGCACTCATGAGTATTCCTCCTCTAAAAAAGTCAAAGATATTCCTTAAATCTACTCCACGCTTATGGTACTGGCGGGAGGGTATCTCCTTCAACCATGTCTTCGGTTAACCGTTTTGTTTCATATCGCAACCGTTGCGTTGCAGCCGTGTCAACATTCCCTTTTTGTTCCAACTGTTGCGCCTGGTGCAGGGTATTTTGCGCCATCTCATTTTCGCCCAGTTCCAAAAGACGGGTGGCTGCTGCTTTTAATCGCTGCGTGGCGTTGACAATATTTCCAGCCGCAACTTCATCCAAAGCCTGGGTCTGCAGCTTGTGCGCCACCACCCTTTCCAGGATGTTCATAACCCGCGGGTTTAACTGGTTGGCAGCGTTCACATCATCCGTAAAAGTAATGGTAATTTCCTGGGTTACCCGCTGGGAACTTAAAGCAAGAGCGGGTACATCATAGGTTACGTCGCATTGAAACAGACGAACCGTGCCTGCCGGGCGGGAAGGCAGCATGGCTTCTATCAGCATGCTCTGCCCTTTGCCATGTTCGATATCACCCAGGTAAACCTGCACATCATTTTCGGATATCACCCTGGCATCCAATGGACTGATAAGCGGTACCACCCGCCAGGCTTTATTAATGACGACATCTTTCGTCAAGCGTAAAAGCAGCTGTGCATTTGTAACTGCAATACCTTGCATGGAAAGAAGCGTCTTTTCAAAGACCGCAGCTGCCTTGTCGGGAATATCGATGATGTACCAATCTCCACCTGATTGTTGTGCCAGGGTCTCCAGGAATGCCGGATCCCAGTTACTCTCATCCCCAACCCCCATGCCCATCACATGGAGGGGAAAACCGTATTGACCGGCTTGCTGGGCAAGTGCCAGGCATTGGGGTTGATCCTCCCAGGTTTGCCCATCGGTTAACAGTAGCATTCTGCTGACCCGGTCAGGAGCAGCACCTTTTTGCAGTTCACTGATGCCTGCCTGTATGCCGACTGACATGCGGGTGCCGCCCCGTTCTTGTATTCCATCAATCCGCATTTTGATATCTGCCCGGTTGGTGAGTGCCTGGCAGGGGATAACAATATCCGCCCGCTCATCAAAAATAACTACAGACAGCAAATCACTATCGCTCAGCCGGTCAATAATCAAATGAGCAGCTGCTTTCATGTTGGTGAGCTTCTCCCCCGCCATTGAACCGGAACGATCCAATACCAGGCAAAAGTTGATGGCAGCCTGCATGGATGGCGCGGCAGCAGTTGGCATCGCCTCGATTAATAAATAGGCTTTTTGAGGGGTGGGCATACTGGAAAATTGTATGCGATTGGAAGTTACATTTACGGCAATTTCACCACTCATATTGCTGTCTCCCGGGGTGAGTATTTAATGAAATAACAGCGTAAACAGATAATTCTTATTATCCTCTCCTCGTGACAACTTTGCAAGGGGTTTTCATCGAAATAAAAAACTGCCCATCCACTTTTCTCTTCTCGGTGGATGGGCAGTCTTGATTACCTCTAATTTATCTGGGCTATTTCCACCAGCACAACCGTGATATTGTCATCTCCCCCGGCTGCATTGGCTGCGGCAATCAGTTTTTCGCAGGCTGCCTGCGGACTGACACTCTCCTGTACCAGTTTAAGCATATAGTCATCTTCAACCATTTCCCACAACCCGTCAGAGCAGAGCAGGACTTTATTGCCTGGTTCAAGGGTGACCACATTGACATCCACATCAACCTGCGGTTTATCACCAATGGTGCGGTAAATCACATTGCGCTGCGGGTGAGAGCGGCCTTCTTCACGCTTGATTTGTCCGGTTGCGATTAACCGCTCAACCAGTGAATGATCAGGAGTGATGCGGGTAATTCCTTGCTTGTCGATGATGTATCCGCGGCTGTCGCCAACATGCGCAAAATATACCTTTAAGCCGTCCATCAGCGCCATAACCACGGTGGAACCCATATCGGTTCCCGCTGCTTTTCGTAAATCATATACGGCTTTATTTGCGCCGTTCACTGCATCTTTCAACCACTCGCTCCAATCCACCATGTTGTTTTGTGCCTGGGGAGTAGAAAGGCTGACTGGGGCATGTTGTGCAAAGTAACTGATAATAGTTCCGCTGGCAACTTCTCCAGCAGAATGACCGCCCATACCATCTGCGACGACAAATATACCGAGGGGCTGCGGGTGGGACTGCATGACCCGGGCTGTTTCAATGGTATACAGGGAATCTTCATTTAAGCTGCGTACCATGCCGACATTGGATAATTTTCCAATGTAGTAATCCACTGGAATAGAGGTGAGAACGTCATTGACGATGGTTTCCAGGGCGGTTGCCAGTTCCCGACCAGTTCGGAAACCTTGCGGTCCAAATGCCTGTTTGACCAGGTTATTCACCGAATCCGGCAGGTTGGGGTCCGTCTCGATGGTAGACTTGCCGGTCAACCACTGGTAAAGCAGGAAGACCAACCCCTTCAAATCATTCAGACGTCCCTGTTCCAGTGAATCGTTATCCAGGATGAAAGCGTTTTGGAAATTTGCCCACACCAGGTGGTTTTCACTCAATCCAAGATATCCCGGGTCAATTTGCCCGTTGAAAGTGACGTGGTTGCGGTAAAGGTAATCGATGGCGCGTGCCAGTCCAATGCTCCAACGCAGCACCTGGTTTTGTTCCAATGGCTGCGGCACCTGGTCAACCTGGGGTGAAATCACGCAATAGCGGGTGGAACCGCCAAATGTTTCTTCGAGGGTGACCAGCGGGGCACGGATGTTGGCGTGAACCAATCCCATTTTCGAAATCTGGGCGACGCTGGACGCAGGCGGTTGGGCACTCTCACACAGCTCCAGGAATAGTTCCCTGGCTTCCATTTGGGTACCGCAAGAGGAACAGAATTGGTCCGGATCGATCCCTTCTTCCCAATTGGTGTGAACAGCACCACAACTGGGGCATTGGCGAATCTGCTGCTTTTGTGCATCGCCAATTTCTTTTACCCTGTAACAAAAATGCGACTGATTATCACTGTAAACCAGCCGCGAACTGATGAACCGATCTCCAAAGATGGCACCATCCGGTCTTGGTTCGAGCGCAGCCAGAGGCGGCAGCGGACGGGTTCCGTGACGTTCACCCTCCGGTTCAATGGATTTCAATGGTACTGTGGGAACCGGAATGTCATCCAACCTTTTGGTTGGTTTGGCTTGTGGTTCCTCCATAGTCGTGCCACAACGGGTGCAGAATTTGGCACCTTCATTGTTCATATGTTTGCATTTCGGACATTCAATCATGACATACTCCTGTTGAAGGTGCAGCCTTAACCTGCTGGTATGTAGCCGGTATCCTGAAAAATCAGGGTGATATCGCCAATTGTGATTCGGTCATCGGTGTTCAAGATGTTTTTGCGGGTGGGTTTGCCGTTTACCATGGTGCCGTTTAGCGAGTTTTGGTCTTCGATACAAACTGCCTGCAAATTAGAGTTGTAATAGATGCTGGCATGGATGGTTGATACGGTTTCCGAATCGAGTACCACCGCATTTCCGCTGCCCCGACCAATGGTGGCTGGAAGCGCGGTCAACGGTCGTACCTCTCCGCCTGGCAGAACCAGTTGCAGTCCGAATCCCAGTTTTGCGGGGGGTGGGTTGGTGTCCGGTTCACCGGTTCCGGCTGACCGTGCAGCTGCTGGTCGGGTGACGGGTGGTTTTACGGCTGTCTGGCGTGCTTTTCTGCGCGCTTTTCGTGCCATTAACAGCAGCAGAATCAGGACGAGCAAGAAAGAGCAGAAACACAATGCCAATCAACCCAACAAGAAGCCATGTCGAACCAAATTGGGTTTGTATCTGGTTGAAAAACCCTCCGATTCCGCCTTGTACCGGGTATCGCTCGTCGGTGAAGCGATAATTTCAGTTACTTCTGCAACTGGTTCAGGGGTAACGGTTGGTTCCGGGGTTTGAAAAGTAAATATTCGCAGCAGGTTGAAAATTTCCACGGGGTGCCCTCCTCTGGGGTGGCTGCCTGCAGCAGCGAATGGAATCTCACGCAAATTTCTTGCAGCGAGTGATGGAACAAAATCCTTTTCAATTATAGTACATCCCATAATCAGGTCAATATGAGTATTGCGCCATGAAATCCAAATATTCTAAATCTCAAATTCTTGATATGGATGGTTGCAACTTGTATGCTCGAGTGTTAATTTGAGGATAGGTTCCGCTGTGCGAATTTGCGAAATGAATCACAAACGATAATGCAAAATGGAAGATATTATGTTAAGGTTAAGGTGTAATTCAGCAACACCCATCTTTCATCCGGGTGATTGTGTTGGCTAATTTTTTCGATGTGGAATTCCAGACCTACATTATTAATGGTACCACTCACAAATGGAGGTACAGAATGGCTCAATTAATCTACTCGGCGATTTCATCACTCGATGGCTATATCGAGGACATGGAGGGCAAGTTTGACTGGGCAGCGCCAGACGAAGAAGTGCATCAATTTATCAATGACCTCGAACGGACGGCTGGCACTTATCTTTTGGGACGTCGTATGTATGAGACTATGATGGTTTGGGAGACCGATCCCAACTTGGCCGCTGATTCTCCCATCACGCGCGACTATGCAGAGATGTGGCAAGCAGCCAACAAAATTGTGTACTCCAGGACATTGGGGACGGTATCCACCCGCAAAACGCAGCTTGAGCGAACCTTCGATCCAGAATCCATTCGACAATTGAAAGAGACGGTCAAACAGGATATCCTCATTGGTGGTCCTGGGCTGGCTGCCCATGCCTTTCGAGCAGGGTTGGTTGATGAGTGTCAATTGTTCCTCACACCAATCATTGTGGGAGGCGGCAAACAATCCCTCCCTGACAATGTTCGAATAGAGCTCGAGCTGGTGGAGGAACGCCGCTTTGGCAACGGTATGGTTTTCCTCCGTTATCGAACAAGGCAGGGAAGTGCCACTTTATTTAGCGTTTAGTGGGTATTTAGATGTTTTATTTAAAACGTGGAGTTAGTTTCGATCCGTTGCTGGTTTAATTTTTCCAGATACCATCCAACCAGATGGAAAAATCTGTTCTGATAAATAATACTCAACTGGAAAATGATAATCCCAAGTGCGACAATTCGAAGCGCAAGCCGCTGCCAGTTCTTTTTTGGCAGACCTTCTGCGGTAATTAGAAAAGAAATTAAAGGCTGTGGAAACAACCGGTAAAAACGGTGGCAGCAGGTATTGGGCGGATTTGACCGCCAGAAATGCCACCAGGTACCCGGCAGCAGGCAGAAACCACGCCAGGATGAGGAGGTTGGCTGTCCGCTCCTTCCCCCACATGATTCCAGCAAACAATGAAACCATGACAAAGGCAAGGAATATTGCTGAACCAAAACTTTGTTTAAAAACGGCAGCCAGGCATTCAATCCCGGGCTGTACACTCCTTCCGGATCCGGTTCATCGTAACCGGAACGCATCTCAACCATCTTTTCGTCAAGAATATCCCCAAAACGTGCACGCGCTCCGCTATCGAAAACATACGGACTGGAAAGCACAATCGCCAGCAGCATTACAACGACAAACGCCACCCCGCTCACGATGACGTTGCGCAATTTTTCCTTACGCCACAGCCAGGCATAAACCAGGTAAGCCCCCACCGCCAGGAAGAAGAAAAAACCAACCAGTCGCAGGGAGGTGGCCAATCCGGAACATACGGCTGCGTAATAAAAATTGGGACCGAGCCGAACCCTGTCACGCACCAGGAAATAGAGCGTCAGGGCAACCATCAGAACAGCCAGCGAATTGGGATGCCAGAAACGGATGTTATAGCCAACCACGCCCGGCATAAATAAGAGAAGTACAAAAAGACCCAGCGAAATCCATAATTTTCGAAAACGGGTCATCAAATAAGTTAAAACAAATGCAGACAGGATCATCGGCAAAACACTGATGAGCTGCCTGAGCAGCAGCATATTGATTTGGGTCTGCTGGGCAAAATCTGCTCCAAAAATCAACCTGGATGGCAGCAGGGTCAGTGCGGATAGCAGGTAGAATGGGTATCCATAGTGGTAATCTTCATAAATAAACAGGTGATACAGCGTTTGGGAGAAGGTTTCTCCGGGGGTAAACATCTGGGTCAGGATGGGGTAGATGATTTTTTCATCTCCGCCATATAAGGAAAATTCATGCGGCGTATCCGCACCTTGCAGGTTGGGCGGAATAAACAGTGCAAAATAAATCACGCCGAATATTACCAATGCGGTGAATACCCGTTTTTGTTCGTGTGACAGATTTATTAACTTTGGCATGGCTGCTTCATGCCACCATGATGGCCGACCAGGAACACCGTACGAGATTCTCATCAGAATCAATAACTGGCAGGCTGCCAGCAACAACCACAAAATGATTCCCCGCAGCTGAACCGGTACGAACAACCAGGTAAATAATAATGCCCCCAGCTAATAATAGTATTGACAATGCAAGCAGTAAAAGGGTGTGAACAAGCCTATCTTTCATCGCTACCCAATCGTTCAACCAACTAGAAAATTGGGAAAATTTGTTTGAAATTGAAAATGCGATGATTGCCAGGCTGATAAGAAAAGTTGCTCCAGCCAGAAACAGCCGCAAGGCAGAATAACCCAAAAAGCGGGCAGATTCCGGCTCAGACGGCGTTGCCAGCAACAGGCTGCCAGCGATCAGCCCTTCAAACGCGGTTAACAGGAATGTAATACGCAGAAATTTTGGTTTCATGGGACCCGGCGCAATTATAACATCAGCCTGCCGGCAGCCATTTCAGGTACAGGTCTGCACGATGAAGGATTATCCGACCAGGCTGTAAATATTCCAGGAACACCATTCGCATAGGTTTACTTGCGCGGTTTTGATAAACCGCAAGTTCATACTATAAAACTTTACTGGTAAAATACTCCCAATGAGCAGCCGTTTCATTCGAATTTTCCCCATCATTCTGGCAATTCTGGTTCTCCTGGTTCATATTTATGTATCTGTTGCACCTGCCAACAGTCTCATCAACTGGTTCACCATTGATGACGCCTATTATTATTTCAAAGTTGCCCAAAACGTCAGCGAAGGGCTGGGGTTTACTTTTGACGGCATGAACACTGCCAGCGGATTTCACCCGCTGTGGATGCTTATCTGCATCCCGGTATTTTCCATCGCCCGGTATGATTTTAATTCTTCCCCTGCGGATTCTGGCAATCATTGCCGGATTACTCAGCGCTGGCAGCGGCGTTCTGCTGTTTTCTACCTTCCGCCGGGTGCTCTCGCTTCCCGTGGCTGCATTGCTCAGTATTTTCTGGGTATTTTCTCCACTTGTACAGCCGACAATATCCCACAATGGTATGGAAGCCGGGGTCAATGCTTTCTCCATCATTCTGTTCATGTTTTTGTTGGTGAAATATTCCATGCTGCCTGGTGATAATGAAACGAGCAAACAATCCTGGCGCAGGTTGTTCTGGCTGGGGGCTGCTGCCGTCATGGTCATGTTCAGTCGGCTGGATAATGTGTTCCTGGTTGCTGCGGCTGGCTTGTGGTTAATCTACCGGCAAAATGAGCAACGCTACCCGGTTATCCTGGGATTGGTACTTTCTGTTGCCAGTGTTTTTATCAGCTTCTTTTTACGGATTGGTTTTCGCGAAGCCTATATTCAATACATCCCGTCGATTTACTGGATGCTGGGGTTAACGCTCGTATTCAAAATGGTTCTGTACGCGGTCATGGGATTGTTTGACCTTCCGAGAGGGGGTTTACCCAGGAAGGATATTATCCGGGTGGGGTTGACGGTCAGCCTGGCATGTGGGCTGGCAGGCGGTATACTGTTGGGAGTCTATCAATTTGGGCTTTTCGACCGGTTTCCGCGCACGGTAATCGTAATTGATTGGGCAATCAGCCTGGCTGGTATGCTGATAATTACCCAAATAAGCCGTTTCTTTAATGAGGATCAGAATGAAGCAAGCGCTGTTTTCTCGCCGATAAAACAACTGAAGACGCATTTTCAACAATGGCTGCAGCGTGGCAGTGCTTACCTTTTACCGGTTGGCGGAGCATTACTGGTTTATATGGCAGCCAACAAGATCCTGTTTGACACCTTTTCCCCTGTCAGCGGTCAGATTAAACACTGGTGGGGCACACTGTACACCGTATACGGAAAACCCGTTAATTCCCTGGTGGAATTCCTGGGCTATGATGCGCGCTTGAGACGGGGTCCATGGTCCCTGGCACAAAGCGGTTGGTATGCTTTATCCGAGCAATTCAGCCGGTGGCATTGGATTAAAAGGGTGGAGATACCAGATGTGGTTGGCAGCCTGGTTCTTCTGACTGTGGTCATCTTTATTCTGCTGGCAATATTTTACCGCCAGGGAACACGGCAATATTTTCACAGGATGGTATTCCTGCCCCTGTTGGCAGGTTCATTAATTCAGATGTTTTATTATTTCGGTACAGGCTATGTAAATACCCGTGATTGGTACTGGGTAAACCAGATGCTGGTAATTCTGTGGCTGGCAGCGATTTTCACAGAACTGCTGTATCAAAGGCTTCTCAAATGGAAGATTCCCGCATTTGTTCCCATCCTGTTAATGGGTGTATTCAGTGCCGCCTGGATGTTTAATTATGGCAAGGTTATTTTACAGTTGGTCCCTCCAACCGTTTCACCCGAAAATGAAATTGCATATATGGGCAGTATCCAGTTATTAGAGCAGGCTACCGAGCCGGGTTCCATTATTGGCTCTACCGGCGGGGGGAATATCGCTTACTTTATCAAGGATAGAACCATTGTCAACCTGGATGGTCTCATGAACAGCGCAGAGTATTTTGAAAGCATGCAAAATGGGACTGCTTCAGAATTTCTTGATAAATTGGGGATGGATTATGTCTTTGCGAATGCATATATGGTTACCGAGAGTGACCCGTACAACCTGATTTTTGCCAACAGGTTGGAAAGACTCGATACCTTTGCAAATGCCACCCTGTTCCGTTATATCTGCTCAACCTGTAAAGAATAAATTCCTATACAATATAGTTATAATCTTCTAAAAACGGGATATTCGTGTATAATTGGCTGCAATTTACCCAATGCCAATTGCGGCACACTGTGCCGCAAAACGGTACAAGCACATGACCTGTGTAGAGCAGACACTGGGTTTGTGCATCAATCTTTGGAGGAGAAACATGAAATCGAAAAAGTTGTACTTATTTGTCGCAACTTTAATTGTGCTGAGTATGCTGCTTGCATCCTGCAAGCCCGCCAGCCCGGTTAAGGTTGAGGGTTTGAAAGAAGAACCCTTTGAGACGCCCATGGTGTTGACGAATTCAGCGTGTGGTGAAGGTGACATCATTAAAGAAATCGCCGCTCTTGATGAATTCACAGTCAAATTCACCCTGTGCAAATCAGATCCGGCATTCCTTGCCAAGGCTGCATTTGAGCCATTTTCGGTTCAGCCTAAGGAATGGATTGCAAAAACTGGTGGTACCGGCGAAATGCTGGAAAAACCGATTGGGACTGGTCCGTATTATGTAGCCAAATGGGAACGCGGCGACTCAATCATCCTCACTGCTTTTGAAGATTATTGGGGAACCAAAGCCCTTTCAAAAACTGCAGTAATCCGCTGGGCAACCGAAAGTGCTGCCCGTGTGCTCGAACTGCAATCGGGTACCGTCCATGAAATCGCATACATCGGACCTGAAGACCTCAAAACAATTGAATCAGACTCCAGCTTACAGCTGCTTGATTTGCAAGTCCCCACCATTTTCTATTTGGGGATGACTGACACTTTCGAGCAGTGGGCTGATGTAAATGTTCGCAAGGCAGTTGCTTTGGGCATTGATCGTCAGCGTATTGTGGATACCTTCTTCCCAGTAGGCTCGGAAGTAGCAGATTATTTCACCCCATGCACAGTTGCGCATGGTTGTGACGGTGATGCCTGGTTTGATTTCGACCCGGAAGCCGGAAAAGCGCTGCTTGCAGAAGCGGGTTACCCGGATGGATTTGAAACAACCATCTATTACCGCGATGTTAACCGTGCTTATCTGCCTACACCTGGCGATATTGCAGTTGAAATTCAAACCCAACTGAAACAAAACCTGAACATCACCGCTGAAGTTGTTGTGATGGAAACCGGTGAGTTTATCGACAGCGCCAGCAGTGGTCTTTTGGATGGTATCTACCTGCTTGGCTGGCAGGGTGACTATCCCCACATTACCAACTTCCTGGATTACCATTTCAGCCGCAACAACCCGCAGTTTGGTACTCCGCATGCAGAAATCTATGAACCACTTGAAGCAGCGGCTGCAATGTTGGAACCTGGTGACCTGTACACGGAAGCCAATAATGCCATCAAAGAATTCGTACCCATGATCCCGATTGCCCACTCTGCTGCTGCATATGCAGCCAGGGCTGACCTGGAAGGTGCCAACGTACCGCCATGGGGTGCCCAGATTCTGGCTTTGATGAAACCAGCCGACAGCGATACGCTTGTATTCATGCAGGCTGCAGAACCCATCAGCATGTACTGCTATGACGAAACCGATGGCGAGAGCCTAAGTGCCTGCCGCCAGGTTTTGGAAGGGCTGCTGCATTATGATGTCAATGGCGAACCCGAAATGGCTTTGGCTGAATCGTTTGAATCCAATGCCGATTTAACCGAGTTCACCTTCAAATTGCGCCAGGGTGTCAAGTTCCATAATGGCTTCGGTCTGGACGCAAATGATGTGGTTGCTTCCTGGGCAGCCGCCCTGGATGCCACCAGTCCATACCATGTTGGTAATACGGGTACCTTTGAATATCCGTCCTACCTGTTCGGTCTGGTGAACGACTAAAACCAGTTTTCCTGTAATAACCTGGAGGAGCAGTAGAATTTCGGAAAGCGCAATAGAATCAAGACAACATTTCCGAAACCTGCTCCTCCAACTAAATCTGCTGCTGATAAGGATGCAATTTATGGAAAACAAGTTACCTCCTTCGTTCTTTGAATGCGTTTGTCTTGTTTCCAGTTTTATTATCAAGTGTAGTTATGCACTTAAGCCAAGTTCTTAAGAATAAAGTTTTTGCCAGCAAACACCCATAACTGGCAAGTAAATTTCTTTTGAGAGTTAACGCATGATTCAATATGCAATTCGCAGACTGCTTCTGGCAATTCCGGTTGTGCTCGGAATTCTCATTGTTACCTTTACCCTGGCAAGGCTAATTCCAGGTGACCCGTGTAAGGCTATGCTGGGTGAAAAAGCCACCAAAGAGGTTTGCGACCGTTTTACCGTTGATTATGGATTGGACAAACCCATCATTGTGCAGTTGGGTGTTTATATGGGCAAAATACTGACCGGCGATTTTGGTGAATCCATCCGGTACAGCCGCCCGGTAACCATTATTCTCATCGAGCGTTTGCCAATGACCATCGAGTTGGGAATGGCTGCATTGCTGATTGCTCTTGCGGTAGGGGTGCCGGCGGGCATCATTTCTGCCATAAAGCGAAATTCCATTCTGGATGTCATCACCATGGTCGGAGCCAATGTGGGAGTATCCATGCCTGTCTACTGGCTTGGTCTCATGCTGGCATACGTTTTTGCATTGAAACTTAAAAGGTACTTTTTTGTGGCTGCCTCCCACGGGCAGGATATCAGCAGGTGTATTTTCTATCCCTTTTTATGAAATGCTGGGTTGGTTTCCTTCGCCTGATACTTTCATTTATCACGTTTTGGAATTTATCTCGAACTTATACATTTTTAATTCACTCATCACCGGGCAATTTGCTGTGATGTGGGATGCAATCCAGCATCTCATTCTGCCTGCGGTGGCGCTCAGTACCATCCCCATGGCTATTATTGCACGCATGACTCGATCCAGTATGCTTGAGACCCTGAAACAGGATTACATACGCACGGCACGAGCAAAAGGTCTCAATGAACGATTTGTCATCCTCAAACATGCATTGCGGAATGCCCTGCTGCCCATCGTGACTATTGTTGGAATTGAAGTCGGTGTGTTATTTGCTGGTGCAGTGTTAACCGAATCAATCTTCGGGCTTGCAGGTGTCGGTCGGATGCTTGTTCGAGGCTATAACGGCTCGTGATTTTCCAATCGTCCAGGCATTCACAGTGGTTATTGCAGTCAGCTATGTGCTGGTTAACTTGATTGTTGACCTATCTTATGTGTTTATTGATCCCCGGATTCGGGTGGAGTAATTGTTATGACTGTCGACCTTGAAATGAAAATTCCCATAGCCAACCAGAAAGATTATCGCGCAAACAGTCTGTGGCGGTTAACCTTGCGCCGCATCTTCCGCCAGCGCAATGCCATTGCAGGAATGGTCATTTTGGGATTCCTCATTTTAGTGGCAATTTTTGCTCCCCTGATTGCACCGTATGATCCGACCCAGGTTCTGATTGGTGTGGAGCCAGTGACAAAACGTGAGGCACCCTGCGTACATCTGTTTGGTTGTGATGAAGCCCATCCGCAGCACATCATGGGCATTGATGGCAATGTGCGTGATGTGTTCAGCCGGGTAGTGTATGGCACGCGGGTTTCATTATCTGTGGGGCTAGGCGCAATGCTCTTTGCAATTACTATTGGCACTTTACTCGGTGCAGTTGCCGGTTACCTGGGTGGTTGGGTGGATAACATCATCATGCGCATCCTGGATGTTCTCATGGCTTTTCCATCATCTGCTGCTGGCAATCACCATCGTGACTGTGCTTGGCAGGGGGCTGCAAAATGCATTACTGGCAATTGCGATTGTTTCCATTCCCATTTATGCCAGGGTGGTTCGGGCAAGTGTCCTCTCCATTAAAGAAAATACCTATGTTACAGCATCCAAAGCGCTGGGAGCAAGCCATTTCCATATTCTTTTTCAACGCATATTACCCAATGCCATCCCACCATTAATTGTGCAGGGCACCCTGGGGATTGGCACAGCCATTCTGGATGCAGCTGCCCTTTCATTTCTTGGTTTGGGAGCCCAACCGCCAACTCCGGAATGGGGTACCATGCTGGGTACCGAACGCAACCAGATTTTCACTTCACCACACCTGGTTTTATACCCGGGAATTGCAATTATGATTACCGTTCTGGCTTTCAACCTGTTGGGGGATGGATTGCGGGATGCGATTGATCCACGATTGGGAGCCGCCGGGTAGGCAGGAAATTGAGAATAATGGATACAAACGTTAAACCTTTATTGGAAGTAAAAAACTTAAAAACCTATTTCTTTACCGAAGAAGGTGTGGTCAAAGCGGTGGATGGGGTGGATTTTGAAGTATATCCCGGTGAAGTTTTGGGATTAGTGGGGGAATCGGGTTGTGGCAAAAGCCAGACTTCATTCTCTATTATGCGGTTAATTGATCCTCCTGGAAGAGTGGTGGATGGCGAAATTATTTTTGATGACCGTGATTTATTAAAAATATCCCGCGAAGAGATGACAAAAGTTCGCGGCAGTCAAATCTCCATGATTTTTCAGCAGCCTCAAACCAGCTTAAATCCAGTTTTTACGGTTGGCGAGCAGATTGTAGAAGTCTTCCAAAACCACAGCAAGATGAAGAAAGAAGATGCCTGGACAAAGGCTGTCGATTTACTACGGCTGGTGGGTATTCCCGATCCAGAGAACAAAGCAAAAGCCTACCCGCATGAAATGTCTGGAGGGCAGGCACAACGGGTCATGATTGCCATGGCACTTGCTCTCGATACCCGCATGTTATTAATCGCAGATGAACCTACAACTGCGCTGGATGTAACCATTCAAGCGCAAATTCTCGATCTCATGCGCGATTTGCAGACGAAGACGAATACATCGGTTATTCTTATAACGCATGACCTGGGTGTGATTGCCGAGATGGCTGATCGGGTGGCTGTTATGTATGCCGGGCGGATTGTCGAGCAATCTTCTGTCAACGATTTATTTGATCATCCATTGCACCCCTACACCCTGGGATTAATCGCCTCGGTACCCGTAATGGGAGAAATAAAAGAAGTACTGGATACAATTCCAGGAAATGTACCAAATTTGATCAATCTGCCTCCGGGATGCAGATTTGCGTCCCGCTGTGTAGCCCGCCAGAAACATAACCTGAAAATCTGTGACGCAGGTGGAACCCGATTTGATGCAGCATCATGGATTGCATAAAGTGCGATGTTGGTTATACCAGGATTACGAAGACCACAAAGCACCCTTGGAGGTGTCTGCATGAATCAACTTTCAGAAACAAAGTCAGGAGACGAACTTATTCGGATTACCGACCTGGTGAAATATTTCCCGGTACGGGCGGGTATATTCCGAAAAGTTGTTGATCATGTTAAGGCGGTTGATGGTGTAAGTTTTTCCATAAAAAAAGGTGAAACCCTGGGTTTGGTGGGTGAATCCGGCAGCGGAAAAACAACCGTAGGACAGACTTTATTAAGCCTTACGTTGCCAACATCCGGTCAGGCTTATTTTGATGGAGAACCGATATTTGGACTCAAGGGCGATGCTTTGAAGGCAATGCGCCGGAAAATGCAAATTGTATTTCAGGATCCTTATGGTTCTCTGGACCCACGCTTACCGATTGGTGAATCCATTGCAGAAGGGTTGCGCATTCATGGAATGGGCAACAGCAAAGAGCGATTTGACATGGTGCTGAACATTCTAAAAAAGGTGGGATTGGAAGATTACCATGCCACCCGTTATCCCCATGAATTCTCAGGTGGCCAGCGCCAACGGATTGGAATTGCCCGAGCCCTGGTATTGAAACCCAGTTTTATCGTTTTGGACGAACCCGTTTCCGCCCTGGACGTGTCCATTCAATCCCAGGTTCTCAATATTCTCAAAGATTTACAGCGTGAATTTGGTTTGACATATTTATTTATCGCCCACAACCTGGGAGTTGTTGAACATATCTCAAACCGTGTGGCAGTGATGTACCTCGGTAAATTGGTTGAATTGACCAGCCGGGAAGATTTATACCGGGAACCGTTACATCCCTACACTCAAGCACTGTTGTCCGCAATCCCGGTACCCAACCCCAAAATAAAACGCAAACGGATAATCTTAACCGGGGATGTGCCAAGCCCATTAAGACCTCCAACTGGCTGCCGATTCCATCCCCGCTGTCCAATTGCCAGACCGGATTGTGCTGAAGTGGAGCCACAGATGCGGGAACTTCGACCAGGTCATTGGGTGGCGTGCCATTACGCCTGATCACCTGGGAATTCACAGCGCAATTAATCCTGCAAAAGAATTTAACAACCTGCACAATAAATTTGGAATATACTTGGTGGTATCGAAGTGAGCAGTTTATTTCGGTGAATTGCATGTTTTCTGCTGGCGGGGTGTCATGCCAATAACCTCAGGGACAGTTTTATTCAATCGGTACAGGGTGGCTTCGCAGCTTGGGCAGGGTGGATTTGGTGCGGTATACCGGGCCTGGGATATAACCCTTAGCCGACCATGTGCCATAAAAGAAAATTTTGATATTTCCCTGGAAGCCCAACGCCAATTCTTACGCGAGGCAACTGTCCTGGCTAACTTATCCCATCCCAACCTGCCGCGGGTTACTGACCATTTTGTGATTGAAGGTCAGGGGCAGTACCTGGTCATGGATTTTATCGAGGGTGAGGATCTGGATCAGAAAGTTGCCAAACAAGGCGCTGTAAAAACCGAACAGGCATTGGATTGGATTTGCCAGGTGTTGGATGCCATGGTCTATCTGCATACCCGCGCCCAGCCAGTGATTCACCGTGACATCAAACCCGCAAACATAAAAATAACACCAGATGGAAAAGCAGTTCTGGTGGATTTTGGGTTGGTCAAAATCTACGACCCGCACATGCGGACTACTGCCGGGGCACGTGCCATCACCGCTGGTTTTTCTCCACCAGAACAATATGGGCAAGCAACCACTGATGCCCGCACTGACATCTATGCATTAGGTGCCACATTATACATGCTGCTGACCGGTGTCCCACCCATGGAAAGCGTACTCAGGGTCGGCCAAGATGAACTGCTGAAAGTGCACCAGGTAAATCCATCGGTGCCCTTGAATGTCAGTGACTGTGTTGTGCGAGCGATGGAACTGGGACCCAACCAGCGCTACCCAACTGCGTTGGAGTTTCGCAAAGCATTATTTTCCAGCAATGCTAGCATTGCACATGCTCAGCCTGTTGCGCCGGTATTTGTTCCGCCGTCAGTTGCACCAACTTCCCACCTGGCAGCTGTTCCGGCAGCAGTACCAGGGGTTATCCCCAAAAGCCCAGGTAAACGGAATTGGAAACCGCTAGTCTTGCTGGGTGGGAGCTTACTTGCAGTTGCTGTGTGCATAGGCGGTTTCTTTGCATTGGGTGGTTTCTCCCTCTTTTCAAGTAATTTGCCGGAAAAATCAACTCCTCCAGAAATTATCACTGCAACGGAAGTACCAACGGCAGAGGTTGCAGCCGTCAACCCGCCTATTGTGATTGATGGAATGCTTGAGGAAGCATTTGAAACCCCGCTGATCGTGCCAAACGAAAAATGCGGGGATACGGATATTATTAAAAAAATCCAGGCGCTGGATGAGTACACGGTCCAGTTTATTTTATGCAAACCGGATGCTGGCTTTCTTGCCAAGTTGAGTATGGAATCCATTTCTGTTCAGCCAAAAGAGTGGATTGCCTGGACAAAAGGTGGAGGGGAGTTGTTAAATCAACCCATTGGTACCGGACCTTTTTACCTGGATGAACGGAATAAGGGCGATCCCGTTATACTGAAAAGGAATCCTTATTATTTTGGAACACCTGCACGGGTGGAGTTTGCGAAGATAACTTGGGAACCAGATTATGCAAAGCAGTTTTCAGCGTTACAGGATGGAACTATTGATGTAGTAACCCATTTAGATTCAAGCGACTATTCTGTTGCTTTCTCTGGATTCCAATCTTCAAGTGTTAACTCAACCAGCAGCCAATGTTTTTTATATAGGTTTTACCAACACATTTTTACCGTGGGATAACCAGAAATACGGCAGGCAATTGGTTTGGGAATTGATGGCCAAAGGATTGTGGACATGTATTATCCATTGGGTGGTAAAGGCGCAGAAGTGGCTTCGCATTTCACCCCTTGCAGCATACCGCATGGGTGCGATGGAGAAAGCTGGTATGCATATGATCCAATTAAAGCCGAAAGACTTGCTCAGAAATACTGGTTATACAGAAGGTTTTAGCACCAAATTGTATTTTCGCGATGCTGTTCGTTCATTCTTGCCCGATCCGATGGGTGTAGCCACAGAAGTAAAAATGCAGTTGAAAGACAACCTGAATATTGATGTGGAACTAATACCAATGGAAATCTCAAGAATATTCTGATTTGCTCCAAAATGGGAAATTGGATGGATTATATTTTGCAGGCTGGTCAGCAGATTTCAACCATATTACCAATTTTCTTGACCCCCATTTTGGTCGGAACAATGTTCAATTTGGAACACCCTATCCGGATATCTATGAATTGTTGGAAGCAGCTGCTATGCTGGAAGATCCGGGAAATCTATATGAGACAATAAATGACCTGATTTTGGAATTGATGCCAGTAATTCCAATTGCACACACCTCGAACTTATACAGCGGCCAGAGCGGGACCTTTTTGGGAGCGAATGCTCCGGTTTGGGGTTCTCTAAACCTGGCAAGTGTGCAGCCTGGTGACGGAGGCGAGCTGGTGTTTATGCAATCTGCCGAGCCGTTAAGTTTGTATTGCATGGATGAAAGTGATACGAACAGTCTTCTCGTTTGCCACCAGGTACTGCAAGGTTTACTGCAGTACGGAGAGGACGGTAAACCGGAACCTGGGCTGGCAACCTCTTATGAAATCAGCGAGGATAGATTGGAGTATACTTTTGCCCTCCGCAAGGGTGTTCTGTTTCATAACGGTTTCACGCTGGACGCCAACGACGTGGTTGCCTCCTTTGCCGCTGCACTCGATGTTACCAATCCATATCATACCGGTAACACCGGAACCTTTGAATATCCCACTTCTTTGTTTGGTCTGATGAATGATTAGGATTTTTCCTGGATTTCAACCAGATTATTTACAGGAATATTGCTATACTGAAACCAGGGTGAGAATAGAATGACGCTATCAGCAGGAACTGTACTTGCCAGTCGATATCGGGTAGCATCCCTGCTTGGACAGGGTGGTTTTGGGGCTGTATATGGGGATGGGATATAACCCTTAGCCGACCATGTGCGATTAAAGAAAACTTTGATATTTCGGAAGATGCCCAACGGCAATTTCTTCGTGAAGCCACCGTTCTTGCAAATCTGACCCATTCCAACCTGCCACGCGTAAATGACCATTTTTATATCCCCGGGCAGGGGCAATACCTGGTTATGGATTTTATTGAGGGTGAAGATCTCGACCAGATAGTTTCCAAACAAGGCGCAGTAAAAACTGAACATGCACTGGATTGGATTTGCCAGGTATTGGATGCCATGGTCTATCTGCATACCCGCACCCACCGGTAATTCACCGTGATATTAAACCTGCCAACATAAAAATAACACCGGATGGAAAAGCGTTCTGGTGGATTTTGGGTTGGTCAAAATCTACGACCCGCACATGCGAACCACAGCCGGAGCACGTGCCATCACGGCTGGATTTTCACCGCCTGAACAATATGGGCAGGCAACCACGGATGCCCGTACGGATATTTATGCCCTGGGTGCAACGCTTTACATGCTCCTGACAGGTACACCTCCCATGGAAAGTGTATTGCGAATGACGCAGGATGACCTGATGAATGCGCACCAGGTTAACCCCGCAATTCCAATTCCGGTCAGCAAAGTAATTGAAAAAGGAATGGCATTACGCCCTGACCTGCGTTTTCAAACTGCCAATGATTTTCTATTTGCATTAAAGGCTGCCAGGGAGGAAAGTGTCCTGGTCCCTGTGAAAAGACCTGCCAGGCATATAGCCAAACCTGCTTCCAGTACATCAGCCACCGCTCAGGTAGCCAATATTGCGGCACAACCGGCTGCTGGATTGACAATGCAAAAGCAAAAAATCCAGAGAAAACCGATCATACTTGGTTCAATAGCCGGGGTTCTGGTATTGTTGTGTGTGGTAGGGGTATTCATCTGGGATGGCATGTCCAATGGTGGAATCAACCCCCCAGTTACTGTAAAACCAACCATAATTCCCACCGAACCAGAGTTGAAAGCTACTAAAAAAATTGCTGAAACGAAGGTTTCTACACCCATATCCGTGGTGCATGATTTTCCGGCAAAGATATGTATATTGGGTGATGGACCAACAAATGATGGTATTCACAACCAGGTTTCGTGGGAAGGCGCACAAAAAGCACGGGAAATCTATGGAGTTGAGATTGAATTCCTGCAGGCAGATACCTCAACTGCTGACCCGTATATTCCCGTGGTACAAAAGGCTGTGGAAATTGATTGTACATTAATTGTTGGCAATTCTTTTAACTGGGCAGAGGCAATCAGCAAGATGGCAAAAGACAACCCCAACCGCAAATTTGCCCTGGCTGATTCCCAAATCGACCCCTCTTTGCCAAATGTGATGGAATCCTGGTATGAGGTCAGTCAATCCAGTTTTCTGGCGGGTTATTTATCTGCTGGATATTCCAGAACAGGTATTGTCGCCACCTTTGGGGGCATGGACATTCCCATTGTTATCAATTTCATGCATGGATATGCTTTGGGTGTTGAGGAATACAATCGGCAGCATGCAACAAATGTAAAAGTACTGGGGTGGAATACTGAAACACAGACGGGGACTTTCATGGGTGATTTTTGGACACAGGATTTGGGGAAACAGCTGGCTACAGGATTTGTAGAAGAAGGAGCAGACATAATACTTCCCGCGGCGGGTCTTGGGAATTTGGAAGCCATGCAAGTATGCAAGAACACGGGGAAGTGTTTGATAATTGGTGTCGATTTTGATGCCACCCGGGCGTATGGTGATTATTCCAGTATCATCCTGGCAAGTTCAGTCAGAAACCTGGATGCTTTCATTGTTGAGGCAACCCGGCGGGTGGTTAAGGATGAGTTCAACGGAGGTTTATGGAAAGGTACAATGAACGTAAATGGGGTCGACCTAATAATTAACCCCGCCTTTAGGCCGCAAATCAGGTCAGAAGTAATTAAATGAAATTACTTTATTGCGGCAAAAAATTGAAAAATTTGAAATAAAAACCTATCCTTAAAATTTCCATATTCACTTGTTTAATCCTGCATTCCTTGCTATATTCGTAACACAAATAGTTTTCAGGCAAATATTGAAAAGCAGCGAAAGTTCTGACGACCCTGGACCTGGGGAAACCAGGTCACCATCTACCAATTGCCCGGAAGGCAGTGATATGGCTGTCCTTCGAGGGCTTTTTTGTTACCTTTTCACTGTTCCAAGGAGGGAACCATGAAAACGACAAGATTCATCATTTTTCTTGCAGTATTAATTACGCTCACATTGAGTGCCTGTGGTCCGAAAACTGTTTCCCCGACCGACACTCCAAAGGATGACGAACCGGTGGTACTGCGCATCGGATGGGCTGGGTCACCGGATACTCTGAACCCCGCCGCCGCAATTCTCAGTGAAGCCTATTCCATATACGAGCTAGTTTACAGTGCCCTGTATCAGCTAAACCTGGATGGAACCTTCAGCCTGGATATTGCTGACAGTGTAACTCGATCGGATGATGGATTAACATATACCTACGAAATTCATCCCGGGGTTAATTCCATGATGGCACACCATTGACCGCAAAGGATGTGGCTTTTTCGCTTAATTTCTACCGTGACCATGAAGATTTTCCGTATATGAATTCCTATACGATTTATTTTGATACGGTGGAAGCAACCAGCGATACCACCGTTGTGGTAACCCTGACAGAGCCCATCTCGAATATCGAAAGCCAGCTCAATTATTTATTTATCCTGCCGGAGCATATCTGGAAAGACCATACTGAAGGCGCAGCAGCCACCGAATTTGAAAACCCGGAATTGATTGGTTCCGGACCTTTCAAACTGGTAGAGTACAAGCAGAATGAATCGGTACACCTGGCGGTAAACCCCGATTTTTACGGTCCCATGCCGAAAATCGATGAAGTGGTTTTCCAGACATTCACCAATGAAGATGCCCTGGTGCAGTCCATCAAAACCGGGCAGGTGGACATGATTACCGAAATGCCCAACACTGCTGTTGCAGCCTTGCGTAACGCAGAAAATGTGGAAGTTGTAGTGGGTGCCCCCCTGGCACCTGAATTGACCGATATCATCTTCAACCAGGTTGACCCGGAAAATTGCCCCGAAGACGGGGTATGCACCGGTCATCCTGCTTTGCGTGACAGGCAGGTACGCCTGGCAATGGCTTATGCCACCAACAAGCAGGAGCTGATCGATGTCATCCTGCTGGGATTGGGTACTCCTGGGCTTACCATCATCCCGGACAGTTTGGGGATGTGGTACAACAACACCATAACCGATTACCCATTCGACATAGATGAAGGGAATGCGATTTTGGACAAAGCCGGTTACAAGGATGTGGATGGGGATGGCGTGCGAGAAATGCCGGATGGCAGCCAATCGCTCGTATTCCGGTTGAACTGGCCAAATGACAGCACCGTAGCTCCCCGCCTGGCAGAAATGGTTTCCAACACCTGGGGGCAGATTGGTGTCAAGGTGGAATTACAGGCACTAGATCCGGATGCATTAACTTCCATCTGCTGCCCCACATTTGATTACGATATCCTCATCTGGGGCTGGGGGTCTGACCCTGATCCGAGTTTCCTGTTGAGCGTGATGACATCCGGAGAAATTCCGACTGGCATGAGTGAAACTGGATACGCCAGTGCGGAATATGACGAGATGTACCTGGATCAAACTTCAGCGTTGGATGTGGAAGCTCGCAAAGAAATTGTCTGGAACATGCAGAAACTGGTTTTCGATGATGTGGTTTATATCATCCCGTTTTATGCCAAGGCTGTCCAGGCATATCGAACCGACCGCTTTACCGGTTGGAAGACTGACCAGCCAAAACTGGCAATGGAAGACCCAACCTCGCTGATGTTTGTGGAACCGGTCAAATAAGTCCTATAGGAAATTGCAGGCGGTTGGAATAAAAAGACAATCCTCCAGCCGCCTGCAACTCCGCCGCACATAACGGTTTGTATCTTTTCACCAGGTGAAGAAACCATCCCTAAACTGGTTGTAGTGGAGGAACGCTTTGAAGCGCTGGCTTTTTTTGCTCAATAAGCTAAAATGGGCAGCCATTTCCATATTATTTGTCATCGTCCTGAACTTTTTCCTTTTCAGGGTGCTTCCAGGCGATCCGGTGCGGGCAGGGGTGAAAGATCCGCGCATGTCTGCCACCGCCCAGGAAGCCATCCGCATCCGCTTCGGGTTGGATAAACCGGTTATTAATTGTTTTGAATCGCTAAATCCCATTAAGTTGGGCAGTTGTGCGGTCAATCCATTTGAGACCCAGTTTTTTATTTACATTGGCAACCTGTTAAAGGGGGAGTTGGGAATCAGCTATGCCACCAATCGACCGGTTGCCAGTATGCTGGGGGAATTCCTGGTTAATACGCTTATTTTAATTGGTGTTGCCCAGGTGGTCTCCATCCTGCTGGGAATGATTTTGGGAGTCATTGCCGCCTGGAAATCGCATACCGCCATTGATTATTCTGTTCTGATTGGCAGCCTGATAGCCTGGAGCCTGCCAACTTTCTGGCTTGGAATCATGCTTTTATTTGCGGGCAGCAACTGGTTGGACCTGCCCGTGGGAGGCAAAATGACACCAGGGGCATCCTTGGTGGGTGGTGCCCTGGTAGGAGATGTAATAAAACACCTTATTCTTCCAACCATCACTTTCACCATCGTGGTACTTGGCGAGTATATGCTCATCATGCGCAGCACTGTGCTCGAAGTACTCTCTGAGGATTATATTTTGACAGCCAAAGCCAAAGGATTGAGTACCTTTCAAATCCTGAAAGACCATGCCATGCGTAATGCCATGCTGCCCATGGTCACCATCATTGCCCTCAACCTGGGTTTTACCGTGGCAGGTGCCATTCAAATTGAAACTGTTTTTTCCTGGCCAGGATTGGGATATGCCATTTTTGACGCGGTTGGCCGGCGCGATTACCCCATGCTGCAAGGTTCGTTTTTGTTGATTGCGGTATCAGTTATCTTTGCCAACTTGATGGCAGATTTGCTCTATTCCTATCTCGATCCACGGGTGCAGGCAGGCTGATATGGATGCGCAAACTTTTACCGGCTTTCGAGGTTTTTGGCGCTCCTTTCGGCGGAATGCTATCGGGATGACCGGGTTCATTATGATAGTGCTGTCTGTAATTGTGGCTGTTTTTGCAGCCTGGATTGCACCTTATGATCCGGATACCACCATCAAAGTATCGATTGAGGATATCTACGCCCAACCTTCTGCTGCCCACTGGTTTGGTACGGATGATGCGGGGCAGGATGTTCTTACGAATTTTATTTATGGGTCACGTGTCAGTCTGATTGTAGGCTTCTTTGCTTCATTTATTTCCGTCTTTCTGGGTGGCACAATCGGTATTGTAGCAGGGTATTTTGGCGGAAAAGTGGAAAATGCCTTGATGCGCTTTACCGACATTGTGCTCGTGATTCCCAACCTGCCGCTGGCTGTGGTTTTGGTGGCACTCACCAAGCCAAGCCTGGTGAACATTATCCTGGTAATTGGTATTTTAGGCTGGACGGGCACTGCCAGGTTGGTGCGTTCCCAAACGCTTTCGGTGAAGGAACGCAAGTTTGTTCTGCGGGCACGCGCCATTGGTTCGGGCGGATTTCACATTATCCGCCAGCATATTCTGCCCCTGGTGCTGCCGCTCATGATAGCCAATACTGTGCTGGTTATCTCACTGGCAATTCTTGAAGAAAGCACACTCTCCTTTCTTGGTCTGGCTGACCCCACCACTGTTTCCTGGGGTCAGATGCTCAACTTTGCCTTCAGCCGGGGTGGGGTAAGTGCAGGAGCCTGGTGGGCATTACTGGCTCCCGGATTGGGAATTGTATGGGTGGTGTTGGGATGCACACTGTTGGGACATGGATTGGAACAGGTTTTGAATCCCCGCCTGGAATGGCATCACCTGTCGATTGGACGCGGCATGGTGGCTCGTAAAGGAAAGGAACTGCCATGAGCCAGGATGTGCCGCTTCTGGAAGTGAAAAATCTCAGTGTGGATTACCTGGCAGAGCATAATGTCCGGTTGCAGGCAATCGAGGACGTCTCATTTACCCTGCATGCAGGTGAAATTTTGGGCATGGTGGGAGAAAGCGGTTGTGGAAAATCTACCTTGATGCTGGCACTGCTGCGGCTGCTGCCAGTGAACGGGCAGATATCTGCCGGCGAAGTTTTATTTGAAGGACGTGACCTGCTCTCCCTGTCAGAACATGAAATGGCAGCAGTGCGTTGGGGAGAAATAGCCATAGTCTTCCAGGGTGCTATGAATGCACTCAATCCGGTCAGCACGATCGGAGATCAAATTGAGGAAGCAATCGCCTGCCATGAACCGGAACTGACGAAGCAGCAACGATTAAGCCGGGTTTCGGAAATCCTGGAATTGGTGGGGATTGCAGCGAACCGTGCCAGTGCTTATGCATTTCAGTTTTCGGGTGGAATGCGTCAAAGGGCAATGATTGCCATGGCATTGGCATGCAATCCGAAAATTCTGATTGCAGATGAACCAACCACGGCATTGGATGTGATGATCCAGGCGCAGATTTTGGAATTACTGGTAAGTTTACGAAACAAATTGGGATTGGCGGTCATCCTCATCACCCATGACCTGGGTGTGATTGCCGAAGTAAGCGACACGGTGCTGGTCATGTACGGCGGAATAACGGCAGAAATGGCAAGCGTGGATGTTATTTATAATCATCCTGCGCATCCCTATACCCAGAACCTGCTTAAAGCATTCCCGGACCTTTCGCAACCCAACGCGGAATTGATATCCATTCCAGGTTATCCGCCGCGCCTGGATGACCTGCCCAAGGGCTGCAGGTTTGCACCACGCTGCCCGCAGGTTTTTGCCCGCTGCCGTATCGAGTCTCCCAGGTTGTATCCTGTAGATGAAACGCATGCAGCATCCTGTTTCCTGGTGGAAAACAAACGCAAAGCACCCAAAGTTGATCATGATAAAAAAGGCACTCCCTGATGGATATCCTGCTTTCAGTACGCTCCCTTAAAAAGATATTCCAGGCTGGTAAGCGCGGCATTTGGGCTGGCTCTGGCGGGGAAGTACATGCCCTGGATGGGGTAAGTTTTGATATGTACCAGGGCGAGGTGCTGGTGCTGGCTGGTGAAAGCGGGTGCGGTAAAACAACCCTCTCACTTACCTTGATGGGGTTGGAGCAGCCCACCAGCGGAACGATTACCTTTGAAGGCAAGGATATAACCCACCTGAAAAGGGCACCTTTGAAGGCATTACGCCGCCGGATTCAAATGGTTTTTCAAGACCCTTATGAGTCACTCAATCCGGTTATGCGGATTGGCGAAATCATTGCAGAACCGCTGCAGGTGCATAACCTGGCAAAAAACGCGCAGGAATTGCAATCCAGAGTCATTCGAGCACTGGAGGATGCCGGCTTAAACCTGCCGAACATTTCCTCAACCGCTATCCCCATGAACTTTCAGGTGGTCAGCGTCAGCGGGTTGTCATTGCTGGAGCGCTGGTATTAAACCGCATCTGCTGCTGGCGGATGAGCCGGTTTCAATGCTGGATGTGAGCATTCGGGCAGAAATTCTAAACCTGCTATTGGAATTGCAGCGTGAGAAGGGGGTTTCCATCCTGCTCATTACCCATGACCTGGCAACCTCGGCATACCTGGCAGACAGGATTGCCATCATGTACCTGGGCAGGATAGTTGAGCTGGGCACTGCAACCGAAGTCTTACAGTCTCCATTGCATCCATATACCCGGGCACTTATTTCCGTTATTCCGGTTCCCAACCCGCGCCACCGCAAGGAACGCATCATATTGCAGGGAAATCCACCCAATGCAATGGAAATCCCTACCGGCTGCCGTTTTCATCCGCGCTGCCCGCTGGTTTTCGACCGCTGCCTGGTGGAAGAACCCTCAATCGCAGAAGCACCTTCAAGTCATGTTGCTGCCTGCTGGCTGGCACAAGAAAAACCTCCTCTCCCCCCGGAAAAGGTTGGGTAAGGGGCGAGGAAACCAACCTCCTCGCGCTGTTTGAAGGCGTATAATTAACCTTGAATGCATGCCCATGAAATAAAGGAGGGGATGTATGCAAGGTGATATTGAATTAACCCCCAAGTATGAGCGTAATGGATGGCCATCCATGCCGCGCCCGGATGTAAAACCACCCGAAGGCTGGAGCCTGCCCCTGGTGACTGCTGTCAACCGGGTGCACAATCATAACCTATCCCCCGATGGGAAGTACATTGCTTTCATTTGGGACCGCGAAGAACTATCCGATGTCTACCTCATGCCTGCTACAGGCGGCTGGCCGCGCCGTATTACTGCCGACCGCCCGGCGTTTCAATACTGGTGGGAAGAAATTCCTGCCTGGTCGCCCGACAGCCAGTGGCTGGCTTTTACGGTTGGGGATGACGTCTATGTCGCGTCTGTAAATGAAGGTTCCCCCCGCAAGATTTCCGGCTTTACGGATAACGCCTTCAGCCCGGTCTGGATGCCTGATTCCAATGGCATCATTATTGCGATTGAGAGGAATGAAGAAACACACCTATTATTAACTGATCGCTCTGGCAGCTGGCCTTCCCTCATCAGCCGGACATTGGGAGAGGATTTTGACCCCCGACCGTCTCCAGATGGCAAATCCATCATTTTTCTTCATCACCCTCTGGACGACTTGAAACGGCAGGATATCCTCCTGGTTGAACCGGGTAACCCGGAACTGCATACGCTCGTCAGCCAGCCCAACATCCCCTGCTTCCAGCCGCGCTGGTCACCGGATGGCAAGACGATCGCCTATCTCTCCCAGCAAACCGGCTGGTGGGAAGTCTGGCTTATTGGATTGGAGGACCGTAAACCGGTTCAGTTGACCCATTGTGGGCACGACCTGACGGATATTGAATGGTCGCATGACGGCAAGTGGCTTGCTGCAACCATCAACCGGAATGGTTCCCTGGATTTATGCCTGATTAACACCCGGAATGGCAAAATTACTGATTTACGCAGCGGGCAGGGGGTGTATGTTCGACCCAACTGGTCAAACGATTCCACTTTTCTCACAGTGGAATATTCCAGTCCGATATTGCCGCCTGACCTGTATCGCATACCCGTAAATATTGAGGAAGCCAAAGCATCCAGCCAGGACGCCATACAACTGACATTTTCCAATCCACCCGCCATGGAAACCCTGCCGATGGTGATTCCGCAGCAGGTAAATTACCGCAGTTTTGGCGGGTTGGAAATTTCCGCTACCCTGTACAAGCCTGATAAACCCAACCGGGCAGCCATCGTCTATGCTCATGGCGGTCCGCGCGAACAATTCGGCATGGATTGGGATCCATTTATTCAATACCTGGTTGCCAAGGGCTACACCTTTTTAGCAATCAATTACCGGGGCAGCACCGGGTATGGACGTGATTTTGAACACCTGAATGATAATGATTGGGGCGGTGGTGACACCCAGGATTGTCTTTATGCTGCCCGCTACCTGTCTGGACTGGATTGGATTGATTTCGGCAGGCTGGCAATTATGGGACCCAGTTATGGCGCATATCTTGTCTCGTGTGTGCTTTCGCGTGATCCCGATTACCAGTACTCTTGCGGTATTTACCTGTATGGGGATGCAGACCCGCTCAACTCATGGGCACTGACTGAACGCAATACCCGTCTGTACACAGAAATGCAAATCGGTACCCCGGCTGATAATTGGAGTGTGTATTACGAGGGTTCCACCATCAACCAGGTTAATAATATCCGCAAACCCGTACTGATATTGCATGGTCTGGAGGATGATGTGGTTCCACCGCTCTCTTCGGAACAGTGGGTGGAAGAACTGCGAAAAGCCAACAAGACATTTGAATACAAGCTTTATGCCGGGGAATCACACGGATTTCTCAAACGCGTCAACATTCTGGATGCTTATACCCGCATGGAACGATTTCTGGATTGGTACCTGATGCCGGAAGTATGAGGCTGCACTTATGACTGAACCCATTCATTATGCTTCGTTAACATGGCCAGAAGTGGATAAGCTGGATCGAAAGATTCCGGTGGTTTTCCCATTGGGAAACAATGGACACCCGGAATATATATCTGACGAGCCATATATCCTGATGCCGGAAATACCCTATGGTTGGAAGCAGAGTGGATTGGAAATTGAAACCATCCCGCTGGCAGGCGTGATAAATACGCTTTCAGATTGTTTATGGCAGGACGGATTTCATAACCAGGTATTGATTTCACCCGAAGTGCCAATTTCGGGACTTACCCCAAATCTGAGACTCGTGCACGATTCCCAGCCAGGCTCCGCCGCCCTGAATGATTTGGAGTTTGGTTCCCGGGAACGGGTGGTGCTTATTCCGGTAGGACATATTGAGCAGCACGGATATCACCTTCCGCTCTCGGTTGACACGGATATTGTGGATGCCATCTGCCGGGAAACTGCCCGCCGCATGCCCGGACAGTGCATCAGCCTGCCCGCCATGCCGTATGGGGTCAGCACGCATCGCCGCGATTTCCCCGGAACACTGAACTGCGGTTGGCGCACTTTTGAGGATTTTATGCTGGCAGTTGTGGATGCCCTGGCGGGGATGGGCTATACCCGTATGTATTTCATCAGCGGGCATGGTGGGAATGTATCCTACCTGACGAATGTGGTGAAGGCTGCTGGAGAAAGCTATCCAAAATCGTTCATAGCCACTTCCTGGTTATACCTTTCCGGTCCCTCGGGAATCGAGGCATTGGAGAAATATCGAGAAACCAGCATCGGGGGCATGGGACACGCCTGTGAATTGGAAACGTCCCTGATGTTATACCTGAAACCTGGCATGGTGCATTTAGAAAAAGCCATCGATGAAATCGACTTTATCACCACACCTTCCTACTACATGGATTGGATTGAAGGCGGAGCATTGATTGCCAATCCACCCTGGACGGACGATACCCGCACTGGTGCGTATGGTGCCGGAAGTAAAGCAACATTGGAGAAAGGCAAAATCTGGTTCGAAGCCGCTGTCAGTGAAAAAGTGAACCATGTGCTAGAGATACAGGAGCAATACCAGCGCAGGCTAAAGGTTAAGAAATAATAGATATTTTGGTCGCCTGGTTATGTTTTTGATTTGCCCGCTTCCAGGATTGGTCATACAATTAGGTATCAATATCCGCATCCCATAACCCCGGGATGCGCCGGCAGGTGGAAATTGCACCTTCCGGCGTAGTTGGAAGGAACTGGTTACTACCAGAAGGGCTGCATTCAGCCAGAAGGAGGACCTATGACAATACGTAAATTACCCCTGATAGAAATTCATGGTGGTCACTTAGAAATGGGAGAGCAGCTTGGTGAAGCATGCCGAGAGCAAACCTTGCTTGGGATTGCGAATGCCCGCCAACTGCTTGAGGAAGCCCGTGATGATTTGCACCTTACCTGGGAAGGTGCCCAGATACAAGCCAGGAAGTACATCCCATTTGCCGAGGAACGTTACCCGCAATACATTGAAGAACTGCGCGGCATTGCCAGGGGTGCCAATGTCAATTACGACGATATTTGCGTGTTAAATGCCATGGAAGCAGTGACCGGAGATGCGTTGCACCTGACGAAGTGCACCAGCATGGCTGTCAACCAGGAACGTACAACCAATGATCACGTTTTGCTTGCACACAATGAAGACTGGCTGCCTGAAGATGAAGATGATGTTTACGTGGTGCATGCAAAACCAGATGATGAACCGCCTTTCCTGGCGATGAGCTATGGCGGTTTACTGCCGAACATCGGTTTCAATGCCGAAGGAATTGCCCAGTGCTGTGATTCTGTTTATCCAACCGATTACCGCATTGGAATCCCGCGCCTGGTGGTTTCCCGGGCGGTACTGGCTGCCAGATCACTTTCCGATGCCATTCGTTGTGCCCTGGTTTCCCACAGAGCAGCCGGGTACAACCATCTGCTTGTTCATGAAAGCGGGGAAATTTATAGTGTTGAAGTTTCTGCCTACCGCTTTGCTGTTTTTTATGGCAAAGAAGGGTATCTCGTCCATACCAATCACTATATCGACCCGGTCATGCTCGAAATAGAGCGCAATTCGGATGAACTCATCAGTACCAGGGTGAGATACAACCGGGCTGAACGGCTGATACGACAGACACCCAAACACACCATAAAAACTTTGCAAGCCATTCAAATGGACCATATTAATTACCCTGATTCCATCTGCAATCACGCAGTGGAGGGTAACCCGCTTGACCGTGAAAATACCATCACTGCCTTGCTGATCGACCTGACGGAACGCCAGATGCTTGCAAGCTGGGGAAATCCCTGCCAGAACGCTTATACCACCTATACGCTTAACGCTTGAAAAATACAGGCTGGTAAGATTCTTGCACCCTCCAGTCTCTGGTATGAAAATGAGAATGGGGTTAAAATTCGTATTCCATCCCACATAAAGCCTTCCCTGTGCCTGGAGAGAACCATCTGAATGGAAAATATAGCCGGTATAACAACAAGGGAACAACTGGTCGATTTCGTAAACCGGGTGGGTGAATGCCCGGTATTGCCGCGGGCGGGATTTGTGGATATTTTCAGCCAATTGGTGGGGGGCAGCGAAGAAGAGCGTAAACGGCGTGCCTGGGGTTGGTGTGACCAGTTACATTTTCAAAAACAGTTTTTTGTCAGCCTGGCTATCGAACGCACCCTCACCGCAACATCCTGGCATAAATTTGTAAAAGTCTATCCAGCCCGAACCCAAAGCACCATCAATATAGATGAGGATGGTTTGCTTGAGGTTATTCGAAGGATGGAAGGCGGTTCCAGCCGCAAGATTTTCCAGATGAGCGGCATGCCAGCCCAGCGTTTTGAAAATGCACTGGCGGGATTGCGCAGTAAAATGATGATAGCCTGCAGCGGGGTGGAAAAAACAGAAGACAACCGCTATTTATATTGCTATGACATAACTGACCGCTGGGTGCCTGAAGAATTTGGGGTTTAGCAATTATTGCAGTATAAACGCCACTGCATCTACGGCGATCTCACCGGTTGTGGCACCGGTCACTGCTTCCATAATCAAAGACAACCTGGCTGCTGGACTGTAGAATAGACCAACTTCCCATTCCCCAATTGGTACCCATTGCCCGCCAATACGACCGCCGTGTACCACCGGTCCTGCATCGGTGCCATCAACAGGTGTTACCAGGTCTTCGTTTACCAGCATCCGATATTTCACCTGGGCAGTTCCGTTCAATTCCGGAATCCAGACCCAGACCACGTATCTGCCAATCGGAATGGCATCCTGCATACTCCATGTCACCCGCAAGGTGTCATCCGGATTGATGATAACTTCTGCTGTCCCATTCCAGGCAATTCCATCATCCAGTTGAATGGTCGTGCTGGAGTTTTCAATCCTGGCGTTGGGGTCATCCAGGATATAAATTTGTTTTCCCAATGGCAATTTGCTCAGGATGGTGTACGTAACTGCAGAACGGGGAACAATCATCACCCGGTCGACAGCCACGATGGTATTTTCATCGCGGGTATCCCAACTGCTCGAAACGGAAACAATGCCTTCCTTATCCAGGTTGTAGGTTCCAATCGAATGCCAGATGTCATCCTGTTGGGGAGGCGAGCCGCGCATGGATTGATAGACTACCTGGCGGGTACCCAGGTACGGGTAAATTTCGAGGTCGTCATTGTAAACCCGAAAGTCCAGTGTACCGCCGGATGAAAAGACCGTATCCAGGACATAAATATCATAAATGCCGGATGGCAGGCTGTCATCCATTTTCCATGTGACAGATGCCGCGCCAAAGGTGGCATAGAATGGCTCGGAAATTTCATATCCCAATTGTCCGGAGATGGTGGCGGAGGAAATCCAGGCAGGACTGGAAAAATCAGGGACAGCCTCAACAGCCGTCTTCTCATCCAAAACAAAACCTGGACCAACAGCACCCGGCAACGCAGGCGAAACCAGGGACAGGTCTTCCACAAAATAGGCGGAGGATGAAGCCGGGCTGGTTGGGGTAAGCGTGGGACGCAAGAGTAGGTGTAAGTGCGGCTGTTGGCGTTCGGGTTGGCCAGAGTGTGGGGGTTGCCAACAATTGGGTGGGGGTGGCTACCGGGGCAACCGTGTGGATCAGTGCCGGATAATACAGCCATAAAATAAATCCGGCGGTAATCAGCACAGTAAAAGTCCATGCAATCAGGCGGGTTCGCCCAAGGTTGGGGGTAGCCGGAGTGTTGTTCCGGGGTTGTGAGGTATCTTCAGTCATTCATTAAATCCAGGTAACGGATGAATTATACCAAACTGAAGAGCGGATATTGCACCAGAGTATCAATCCCATATAATTAGAGGAATGGACACTTCCCCAAAGCGCATTCCACTTTCCTCTTTTTTTCGGTGGAACAAAACCAGTTATGCCCTGTTGAGCGGCTTCCTGGCATTGATTGCCTTGATTCTTTACGTCTGGTGGCCGCTGGCAAAGGAATACCTCAGCCTGTTCAACCCTGACGTTCCCATCTGGCGTCAGTTGGATTATTTACTGGTGGGTAACTTCCTGGTTATGTCCCTTTTGATCATGGCGAATGCCAACCTTCGTCATGATGTACCCCTGGCGATGGTGGGTTTGATCGGCGGGTTGGTGATTGAAGCCTGGGGAACGCAGACAGGGATCTGGTCGTATTACACCAGCGAACGACCGCCTTTATGGATTATTCCTGCCTGGCCGATTGCCACACTTTCCATTGACCGGCTGTACCGCATTGCCGACCATCTTGCCCGGCATCTTTCGGACAGGGTGGTGAAGGTCCTTTACTGGCTGGTTTTGGGAGGCTTCCTGGTGTTGATGGTATCTTTTATCTCACCCACGCTGGATAAAAGCCTGACCATCACAGCCACCGTGCTGTGCCTGTTTCTTTACTTCACTCCGACGGACAAACGCGCCATGTTGTTCATCTTTTTGATGGGCTCAACGTTGGGGTATTTCCTAGAGCGTTGGGGCACCAGCCGCCTGTGCTGGACGTATTACACCGGCCAGACCCCGCCTTTTTTTGCGGTTTTAGCGCATGGCATGGCATCCGTGGCATTCTGGCGTGCCAACCGGGCACTCCAGTTTGGATTGAAGCAAACAGTGAATGCAATAAAAGGAAAGCAGAAACCAGGAATCAGTTTCTAGTTTTACAAAAGTGATGGGTTAAAATCACCCCATTTTGCGCTATTATAAATTATTCATTGGTGCTCTCTTTACTAAATCCCGTTCTGTTAAGAAGAAATCGAGGAGGAAAACATGAAAGCATCGAAAACAAGCCTGTTCATTGGAATAATGGTTCTGTTCCTGGTCGGGATGTCATGCAGTATCCCTGGAACAGGGGGAGCCGGAGACCTGACCCAGGTGGCTGGAACCGTTGCAGCAGAACTAACCAAGCGTGCGCTGGGTGATTCATCCCTGACTCCGTCTGGCGCAACAGAAACCCCCAACCTGACGATTACGATTACCCCCAGTCTTATGCCCAAGTGAAACCCTGGCACCTTCGGCGACTTTTACCATTACCCCTACATTCACGAATACTCCGTTACCCTGTAACAAGGCAACCTTTATGGGTGACCTTACCATACCAGATGGCACAGAAATTATTATAGGGTCAACTTTCATAAAAACCTGGCGCATCCAAAATGCAGGTTCATGTACCTGGAATTCAAGTTACCAGCTCATTTTTGTGGATGGAAACCAGATGAGTGCACCGGCAGCGGTTCAATTAACTGCTGGTTCTATCGCACCAGGAGCATCCGTGGATGTTTCCGTCCAGTTGAAAGCACCTGATGCTGCCGGCGAATATAAAGCATATTTTCGCATCAAGGCATCTGACGGGACAATTTTTGGGGTGGGTAATTCGAATGCTTCCGTATCTGCAGAAATCAAAGCCATTCAGCCAACTTTACCCCCTCCACCGGAACCGCTCTTCCCGGATTTGTATGTCAGTGAGTTCCAAATAAACAGTGGCAACCCGATTGATGATGATGTTCCCATCCATGTACGGCTCGGTGTGTACAACAAGGGAAATGCCGCGGCAGGTGCTTTTACCGTCCGATTCTGGGGATTGGAATCCTTTGCCAATCACAGCTGCCAATGGGAAATTGCATCCCTGGCTTTCAATGGCGGACGCATCCTGGAATGTGACATGCAGTACGCCTCAACTTATGCTGATGGGTTAAAAGCAAAAGTACAGGTGGATGTTTTTGGAACAGTCTCAGAAAGCAATGAGGGCAATAACATCTTCCTGCAGGCATTGAATTTTGCACCATAAGATAAATGCTGCTTAAGATATTCGCACTCCCTGCCAGGTTCTCGACAGGGAGTGCGGTTTTATTATGGAATGATATCCGACTGTGGATTAATCATGCCATTCAATGGTCGGCTGTAAATTTAATTCATCAATCAATGCATCCAGTTCTTGGGGAAGCAGGGGACGGTTTTTACCCGCATAGGCAGTTAATACCGCTTCCAATACGTTCGTGCCAAAAGTGCGTCCGTCATACTTGGGTGAGGTGGTTACCAGTGTTTTCACACCTCGCTGCTTCAGCATTTCCCGGTTTTCCGGAGTGGTGGTGTTGGTAATCACAAATTTCCCAGAAAGGTCTGCCGGGGCATATTTGGCGATATAGTGCAAATCCCCCACGATCAAATCTGCCTGCTGCCAGAATTTTACGAATTTGGGTTTGTGCTCTTCTTTTTTTACACCTGGAGGGTAGAGCAGCGAGATGGGCAAAAAGCCAACCAGCGGCATGAGCAGGCGAATGGCACGCTTGAGATTAACCAGACCTCGGACAGGGATGGGCAATCCAAACATGAACATCAAATCACCAAAAATGACAGAAGGGCACATCTGGCTGATTGCTTCCGCCATGCCAACCCGGTCAACCGAAAATGGCATAAAAGCCTGATTGAAATGAAGGGTGTTGCCCAGGATATTTGCAAGCATACCCGGGATTCGGCGTTCATAAACAAACTTGAGGATGCGCCCATCCACCAGGGGGGTGCGATGAACTCCGGCTGCCATGCGGATGGCAGCATGTATCGGGTAATCCTTCTCTTCCAGGCGGACATACATATCCATTCCGCCCATGCTGAGGGCATCCACCTGTCCATCGAGTTCCAAAAAGAGCCGCCTGGCTTTGGCTGCGTCACCCCCGGTACCGATCCGCTCGACACTGATGTCAACCCCGTTCAGGTTGATCAGCACGGTCTTATCGCGCTGAGGGCTGCCCAAGCTGATGCTGACGGCTCTTTTCATTGTTTCCGACAATTAAATAACTGTATTTACCGGCTTGTTACCTTTATAGTGTAGGAATATCCTGAACCCGACCGATTGTAATTGTCTATTACGATAATGTAATATCTGCCATCCTCTGGAAGCACATACTCCAGGTAGGCATTATTCTCGGTACCGCCATGATAATCCGAATCGTAGAAATATTGGGTTGCACTCAACAGACCAACCACCGGGTCCAAATAGGAGGTGGTGCTGACCAATACTTCAATGGTGACTGTTTGACCACTTTTTCCTTCAAAATAATACAAATCACCGGCTCCAAAATACCCCATCGTGGTTAATTCCAGATTGTCACTTAATTCAATGCTTCCAGATTTAACTGAGCCGTCAGTTTTCAATTCTTTGGCGGGTTCCAGTGCCGGGTCGTAGGAGCCTTCTTTGGCGGTTATGGTGAATTTGAGGTCTTCTGCTGCATAACCCGTGACCTTGATGAATAAGGTTTGGGATAGTTCCCCGTTCGTCCAGTGAAGCAGTGGGTTGAAGCCAACACCTGAATCATCATCACTGCTGAGGTACATGCCTTCCCGGTCATACAATTGCATGAACAAATTCTGCGTGTCAGTACCGGATGCCATGAACGTGTATTCCTGGTCGGCTTCGGCTTTAAAGCGGTAACAACTTTCACCAAAATCCTTCTTCAATTCACCGTTGGTTTCTGTTTCCAGCGCAAGGGTGGGAGCACCAGGACAGAAGCTTTTACTGACGGAGGGGTATGTAAAATACACTGAATCAAATACTTCCAATTCGTCCCATTGCACATCAACCAGTATGGCTTCTTCGTAGAGCACTACATAATCATCTTTTCCATCAATACCCACCTGGCGGATCTCACGGTCATCATATTTGGATCCGGTGGAGCGGTGTAAACGACATCTTTCCCGTCATTGGTAAAGACGGCATTAAAGATGCTTTCGTTATCATCATCATCCAGTTCCAGTTCGCTCTCTTTTCCCGTCAAATCAAGCAGGAAAAGACTGGTGTCATCTGAAGAATCTTCCTTACCGGAAAATACCACTTTATCAGCCTGCTGGTTAATATCCCGCAAATCGATCATGTACCAGTCTTCCAGCAGGTATTCTCCATCTTCACTTCCCAATTTCGTGACAAAGAAGTCGACGGTGCCATTATCATTTGTCACGGATAAGAACATGTTGTCTGCTGTGGTTGGATACCAGATGGTGTTGACGGTGACATCCGAATCCGAGTAAATCTCGGTAAAATCGGTGCCATCCACCTTGGCTGAATACACGGTTACTTCAGCATCTTCGAAATTGTTTTCCTGGATGACGATTGCATCTCTCCATAAGAGAACACCCATCGAAAGGTTTTCACCAGTCATTAATTCAGTGTCTTTGCCGCCGCTCAAGGGATGGACAATGATGGTTTGCTGTGCTTCTTCATCGGAGACCAGATACGTCAGGTATTTGCCGCTTCTGTCAAACTGGGCAGCAATACTTAAACCTGATGTAATTAATGTCTCACCTTTTGCATCCAATGTGTACAAATCAACGAGACCTTCATCGTTCTCTGCTGTAAAGTAGAAGGCGTCACCTTCGAAAGAGAAGCCCCAGTTAATGATGTCATAGAATGTGCTGCTTTCTGCACGTATCTCACCATCTTTTGTATTTACCAGCACAATCTTACTCTCGCCATCTTCATCAACAACATAAGAGATGAAATTACCCGAAACGTTCCAATCGAATGTTGTATTGCGAACGTTGGCAACATCATCCATCAGCACAACTTCGTTCTCGCCTTTTAAATCATATGCTTTGGCTGTCAGTTCCAGGTCGCTGGAAATATCCGTGGTAAAGATGACGCTTCCCTTGGGAGCAATTGACACCGATCCGCTTTGGCAACCTGCTCTGCTTCCTGTCCCTTGATCGACACGTAGCAGCGCTGGCTGTCACCCCGATTTTCGTTGATAAAAATGGTCTCCCCATTATCCTGGGAAATGCCAAAAATGGAATTGCCGGAATCAAACAGTTGCTCCGGTTCTTTCGCTTTCATGGTGGTGCGATTGAGGATGTTATCTTCGCCATCCATGTATGAAAGCAGAAGGTAATTGCTGTTATCGATGAATCCACCAAAACCATAATCCCAGTTACCAAACATGCGGAAACCGTGGTCATCGGTTAATCGATAGAAGTATCCAGCATTACTGCCTGCGTCTTCTGCTACCGGTTCAATCTTTTCCAGGCTTTTTCCCAATTTTACGGCGTACAAATCGGCTTCATCATCCTTGCTTGGCATACTGATCAGAATGCCGTCGCCTTTACCACCGCCCCCAAAGAGGGAACCACCTTTAAATAGACCAAAAATGAGAACGGCTGCAACCACAAGAATCCCGAGCAGGGCAATGGCACCAACGATTATCAGCCATAACCACTTGTTCTTTTTTGGTGAGGGTGCGACACCTGCAACACCTTGCAGCGGTGCTGCACCTTGCGGTACTGCTGCAACCGGAGGAGCAACAGGTACACTCTGAACCGTTATTGATTTGTTGGGTGCCCCACAATTAGGGCAAAAATAATTGGTATCTTCATATACTTCATCACACTTTGGGCATTTCATATAATTCTCTCCCTGAATAATTTAGAATTGCTGTATTCTCTATCATACAACATAATTTACTAATTATTTCTTAATATTTCAAAAAGTTGATAAGGATTGTTTACTATTATGTAATTATTGCAGGAATTTGAGGTATCCGTGTCAACACCAATTAACCCATTAATAATCTACACTGTAAAAAATCATTTATGCCATCTGAAAATCGCATTCAAATACCAAATGGGATACCTATCAATTATTAACACAACTGATAGTATTCAAGCCCCTCGTAATTTACCTGAATTGTTTTTATGTGCTTTATGCAATCTGGTTGAGGTATTCCTTCATTATAGACAAGGACTTGCGTGCCGCGGGTGTTGGATCCAGGAATAATGCCAGCCTAATTCTGCCATGACATATCCGGTGTATTTACACTTTTTCAACAGCGTGAGAAACTGAATAAAATCAAACGTTCCTTCCCCGGGTACATCATTTGATTGCTGCTTGCCATTGTTGTCATTGACATGCACATGCAGCAATCGGTTTCCCAAATTATTAATTGCGATTCCGGATCTTCACCTGAAAGATTGAGATGTCCGCTGTCAATTACAACACCCAGGTTGTCAGCGTCACCCAGTGCATCAATCACCAGCATCGCATCCTGGGATGATTTCATATAATCCGAAAGTAAGGGATACACGATTTCTATACCCAGTTTCAGGTTAGCCTTTCTGGCTTCAACATTTATTTTTTCGAGGCTATCAACATACCGCTGGGATGCATCCAATGTCGTCTGACCATGCATGCTGTGCGATGGAACAATCAAAACGCATTCAGCGCTAACCTCTGCTGCATTGATGATGCAATCGTGTAAATAGGAAATGCTGTCAAACCGGATTGTATCCACCGGGCTGGATAAAGAAAACGGATAGCGGAAAAACGCTGGCATCACAGAAACCGCTTTTAGCCCATTTGCCTGCATTTTTTTGCGTAATTCTTTATATAGTGCAGCAGGGTGGTCTTTACGGTAGAGATGAGGGCGACCACACCATAAATCAATTCCTTCATATCCAGCCGAGATTATTTCGTCTACTGCATCTTCAATTAAATAAATTAAGAAATACCGATGTTGCAATGGATAATTTCATTACTTTTTCCTTCATTCGGGGCGTTTGTGCATATGATATTCCTGCGCTGTCATTTTCCGCAGCAGGAACTCTTTTTTCAACCTTCTGGCATCCAGTATCACTGCTGCTGGGAGACCATGGTTTAGAGCTTGTATTGTGCGTTTCAAATTAGAATCCAGCAACAAGCAGCGATCCTTGTCAGTAAGTACTTTACTGAGAATGAAATCAAATACATCCGGGACAAGTTGACTTAATTTGCCATCGCTAATAAATATCACTTTTTCGAGGAGGAAAATTATTTTGTATGTGCGGGTTTTGAGAAATATGCCCGTACCAGTCTTGCGGGAGGTCAACCACCAGCAATTTCTGGTAAAGCGGATCGAGGAATTGGATTTCCTCAAATACTTCAACGATTGGTTTTTGCATTCCATCCAGAATTTTGTCCCGTAATAGTTCAGCGGAAATTCCAATACCCAAATCTTTGCTTACCGACTCTGCAAAATGCCAAATCAGTCACTTGCCCGAGTGTAAAAGAATCACACATGCATTTAAAACCAGGAAATGCATACAGATTGGAGTTTTTCCACTCTTCTCCGCGATAATGGTGGTTATCACTTCATGGAGTGAAGGCGTAATCAGACCGGTCATCCAGAAAAAAAGTACATCTATACCAACCATAATATTATTCACCAATCGCCTGGAAAATCAAATATCGCGGTTCAGCGTCCACCTGTTCATCGATTACCAGGAAATCCTGGAAATTTCCGATTGCCAGTTTGCCATTTACAATAGGCGCATTTACACCAGGCTGCATCAGTGCCGCACGAATATGGGCGTGACCATTGTAATCAACTGCCCGTACATGGTGCTTGTATGGATACTCTGGAGCAGCAATGATATCGAGTATGTCCGACAGATCAGCCATGATGCCTGTTTCGAATTCACCAATAATAACTGAACCGGTGGTGTGCTGGTAGAACACGAAAACTTGCCCGTTTTTTATGCCGGATCGGACGAAATCCACGACCTTGTCAGTTATATTGATGACATTGAAATTGCCATCCGAGAATAACTCAATCTGTTCCGAAAAAAACATTTTCAGGTAACCTTTCCTCTCCCTAAAAGTTCCCAAACTGCTTCCACGGTATCGCCGCGTAAATACATAAATCTTGTCGTATAGATTGATTGTGCCATTGGCATCCGTAACCCATAGTTCAACCTGGTCTCCAACGGTTAATTGCGGGGTACCGCTGGCAAAGCGCAGCCTGGCATGTTCCTGTGGCATGGAGAATATCTCACCCGCTGGATATTTCACTTCAGGAAAACCATAGGTCAGTTCAATGGCTTTACGCCCGACATCAATGATGGCTACATCTTCCGCACCAGACCAGGCAGGACGGCTGATAATGGTTGTAAGGACTGTCAATGCACATTCAAATTCCGCCAGTCCCTCGTCGTGATATTTTGTATCATTGAAAATATAAGTGCCAGCCTGCAACTCGGTTAAGCCTGGAACTTTACAAGCACCCTGGTAGGTTGCGCTTCCGCCTCCGCTGACAATTTCAACAGGAATGCCGGCATTTTCCAATACATCACGGGTTTGTACAAGTATCTTGTATGCTTCAACCGACAATTGTATTTTTTCTTCATGATTTGCATGAAATGCCAGGTGACCGTCATATCCCATGATGCCAGAGAATTTCAAACCTGGTAATTTCTGCAATTCTTTTACAAATTCCATGGTAACCTGGTTTGGTTCAACGCCACAGCGATTGTTACCAATATTTACTTCGACAATAACGCCAAGGGTTATCCCTTTTTGTGTGGCTGCTTGGGAGAGCATAAGTAAGTTTTGATACGAATTAACGGTAACTTTTACATTGGTGTAGGCTGCTAGGTTTACCAGCCGCCGAATTTTTCGCTCACCGACTACTTGGTTGGCAATCAAAATATCCTGAATTCCACCGATGGCAAGCGTTTCTGCCTCGGATAGTTTTGATACGGTTATACCAATCGCGCCTGCCCGTAATTGCATCCAGGCAAATACCGGGGTCCCTTTATATATTTTTGCATGCGGGCGCTGGCTGATGCCAGCATTCTTACAAATGGCTGCCATGCGATTAATATTTCGTTCCACTGCATCCAAATTTACACACAGTGCAGGAGTATCCAATTCATTTTTATGTAAACCAACCTCGTATTCGTGTATATCCATTTCTCTCCTGGTTTTGTGGCACCGGTTTTTACCGGGCTTCGCGTTGAAATGATTACCTGTACCGATACACCTAATAATCGGTAACCATACTCCCTGCAACAATTTTGCGCTGGATTGCCATTACATCCTCAGGTTGAAGACAGGCATTCAGGACAGCACGTAATGCGTTAGCGCCTTTGTGTCCAACAAAGGTTGCCGAAACTGATTTTTCACCTACCTGCTCCATAACATTCGCGGATAGGGGACGTTGGGAAATTCCTTTTCCAAGGAACGAGTTTTTTGATCTGAAGTCCATACTGCCATATCCACTTCACCGTTTTTCAACAGGCGGGATATATGCACATACGAGACATTCTTAATTTCAATATTTTGCCCTTCAAATTCCAGGCTGGTTAACCTGCGATGGTCAAAGGAATCCGGGTCACAGGCGACGCTGTAATGGATGGTCATGTTCAATCTGGGTGCGATAAAACACGCTGTAATCAGCCACCCAGCTTTGAGAGGGAAGCCGGAATAAAACTTCATATTCCTTTTCATTTGCACATAATTCTTCCGCTGCCAATCCCGACATGACAACCGCATGACAACGCCTGGCAGTTAATGCCCGCAATCGGGTGCGCGAACCGCGAATAAAAATTAAAAAGATTTAATACCTGCTTTTTCAAAACCAATTTTTATACCAGTTGCCAGACCTTCAAAACGGCTATGCATTGGAAAGGAAAGCGCAATCACTAAAGGACCTTGCTCAATTACCCCCCATAATTTTCCAATTGACAGGTGTTCCACCATTGAACCCAGATGCCCGCGGCTTTAAATTTTAACAACACCCATTTCCTGAAAACCGTTTAAAGCGGTTGAAACCGAACCAATGCTCATTTGCGTCGATGCGGCAATCGTCCTGAATGCTTTCCAATCGTGTACCTTCTTCATTCTGAAGCAGGTATTCAGCCAGGCTGATTCGTAATTCAAACACGGAGCGGTTTCTTCTATTCCGGGTTTCCATTTGATACCTCCTTTCATAAAGATGGATATTTCTATTCAAATCTTGTTCTAGATCCAATTTTCAAACGCTGTGGAAAGCGAAAGTAGACCATTTTCCGCAGTATAGGGTATAAACGTTCCTGGTGCAAGGCAGCGCGTTCATGATTCGGATAATGTACCCGACTGGTGCCAGAACAATTGCTGCATGCTTCATCTAAATCATTAAATAGACCAATTGCCTACACCTGCCAGTAATGCGGCTCCAAGTGCACCTGATTCAGGTTCTGCCACAACTTCAATCGGAACCCGGAGTATATCCGATTTTAATTGTATCCACCACGCTGAACTGGTTCCACCACCCGTCGCGCGGATATGATCTACCGGAATGTTTTCCCTCTTTAACAAAGAAAACGAATTGACATGGTCATACGCAATGGCTTCCATAAATGCTTGAACGATATCTATCGGTTCAGTCGCCAACGTCATCCCAAGCAATACACCTCTCAGTTTACGACCTCCCTGCCAGTACAGCATTGCACCGGATAGATACGGCAATGCCATAATCGGTCCTGGTTCGTTTGTGCGTTGGGAAAGTTTACCCTCTTCTTCGTTAAGTGGATATCTTAACCAAATCGTGTGCCCAATTCAGTACCGCATTTCCGGTTGGGCAAATTGCATACACTGACCTCTCGATGTTGCCCAAATGCGGAGTGATAGATAATCCATTCAACAGCATTTGACAGTTGGATATTCATCCGTCGGGATGAGCATATTCTCATATGAACCGCTTATCAAGCAAGCTGATCCTAATCCAGAAGAACCGCTTCCCACGCCCGCACAGTTTAAATCGTGCCCGCCAGTAACAATCACAAGGTCTGCTGATAATCCAAGTTCTTTTGCAACCCTTGGAGTGATTTTCTCTATCGCTGTACCCCAGTGCAAAAATTCGGGTAGGAACTTCTCATCCACTTGATATTCTGCCAATGCTCTCTTCTGACCAGGTTTTCGATTTCAAGTCATAAATCAACCATCGCCCAACCAGGCTTCTTTCGCTTACATTCCGACCGCACAAACGCATACGTTAACAAACCATGCCAGTCGGGATAATTGCTTGCTTTTTCCAGTAATTCCGGATGGTATCTTCCGCCACCATTACAAACGAAATACCGGATCCATACGTTCGCGTTAAGTGTCCGCAAGAAAATGTCCATGGTTCTGGTACAGGTGCTCCTGGAGGAGGTGTTTCAAATTCCTCCCCGCGGATGTCTGCACCCATGATGTTATTTGTAAGCGGATTGCCAGCGGCATCCATCAGGAAGTTTTCTCTGCCGGAAGCGCTGATGGCCGAGTGCTTTGGGAGGGTCCGTTGCGAACAACGTCCGACTTGCATTATTTGGCGCAACCCAATTTCAGTGGCTTGCCAGACGTCATCGAGGGTCAGTTTCCCACCAGCCCGGATGCGGATGCAGAGGAGAGATGTTATTGTTTACTACCGCCAGTAGAGACCCTTGCTCGGTATAGGCAGCAATTTTTACAGAGCTGGAACCGATGTCAATTCCAAGCAGGCTCATAAATCTCTCCACAAAAAACGAATAGTCATCATGTTTTAAATTTGGTAACTACTCCGCATTCGTTATAAAGCCGCCATCCACCAGCAATTCGGCGCTTGTTACATAACTGGCATCCTCGCTGAGGAGGAAAGCGACTGGTCCGGCTATTTCTTCCGGATCACCAATACGTGTCATTGGTATTCGTTCTTCATAATATTTGCGTGCTGGTGCGTTTGGATCTAGAAGCTCGGCGCTCATATCGGTAAAAATTGCACCCGGCAGTACTACATTCACCCGGATCCCATGGGGAGCCAATACCTGAGCCAGGGCTTTCGTCATCATCCAAATACCCGCCTTGGTGGAACAATATACGGTTTGTTCTTTGGCGGATACCCAGGCTGATACGGATGAAACCGTAACGATTGCCCCGCCATGCCCTTCTTTAATCATCTGTTTGGCTGCAGCCTGGCAAACCACCCAGGTACCTCTCAGATTGGTTTCCTGAATTCGGTTGTAATCATCCAGGGTTGTATCATCCCATTTCATCAATGGATTGATGGCAGCGTTGCTTACCAGGTAATCCAGGTGACCGCCAATTCTGGCTGTTTCTGCAACCATAGCCACCACTTGTTCTGGGTTGCGCATATCCGCTTCCACCGCAAAACCTTTGCCGCCAACAGCCTTAATTTGAGCCAAAGTTTCACTGGGATCACCCAGAGGCACGATGATTAACTGCCACCAATGCGCCTTCTGATGCCAGCCGCACTGCAATTGCTTTTCCAATTCCCCGGGTTGCACCTGTCACCAAGGCTACTTTTCCATCAAAACGACCCATTTTTTCCTCACTCCTCAGAATCAATGTTATTTATTGGAAATCCGTGACATCGCACCCGGAAGAGATCTGCCCACCATCCACAGGGATTATAACTCCGGTAACCCAGGTTGATTCTGCTTCTGCCAGCCAGACAATCCAGGCTCCCAATTCTTCTGCAGTTCCCATGCGTTTCAAGGGTAACTTCGCTTCGCATTCTTTCGTATGCACCGGCAACATCATCCCCAGCCCAGGATAAATGAATGGGTGTATCCACCGGCCCGGGAGCAATCGCGTTTACCCGTATTCCCAGCGGTGCCAACTCAGCCGCCAGGGAACGAGTCTGGTATTCCATCGCTGCTTTGGTCATGCCATACATGGCCTGGTCCGGGAATGGCCAGGTGAACCGGATGCCGAGGAAATATTAATAATGACTGCTGATTTAGATAGTTTCGAAGATATGGCAGGGCAGCCTGAACCATAAGGAAATAAGGTGCACGCACATTAACAGCAAAAGTGCTCATCAAATACATCCATGGTTGCCTGGTCAACCGGAAAATTTTTAATAGCAGGCAGCGCTATTAACCAGAATATCTAATCTTCCACAAGCATGTATTACGGCTGCAGATAATTCCTTTTATTCGGTGAAGACGTGTTAGCCAGATCACCCTGAATTGCCAGGGCTGCACCACCCGCAACCCTGATTTTTGCGACGATATCTTCCAAAACATCCGCCCGCCTTCCCACAATAGCGACTGCCACTTCCTGTTTTGCAAATTGATAGGCAGCCGCTGCACCTATTCCTGTTCCGCCGCCGGTAATTAATGCAACGCGATTGGTTTCATCCATATTAATCTGTTCCTCTCTAGCTTTAATCAATATCCAAAACAGTTCTGATTAGAAGACTGCGATCGGGTTGACCGGGGAACCGGTTCCCCGTGGAAGTGCAAGTGGAGCCATGATTACCATAAACTCCCAACGCTGTTCTTCTTCACAAACTTTTGCCAGTTCTTCAAATTGCAGACTGTCTGCAACACAGCATACCCATCGCAGTTATTTGTAAAGGATGGATTGGATAATGTAATCTTCTCAACGGATGATGGCACAATCTCACCATCTCCATCCGGTAAAAATGACTGCAACTTTTCGTTCATGCATGAGCCGGCATGCAATCAGGATGTAATCCTGCCGCGACCTTGCCCGGTATAACCAGCATCCCATGCACCTAATTCCAATCGACGTCGATGATGCCCGGTTCGGAAAACCATAATGTCACCCTCTCCAAGGTTCAGACTGTCGGACTTCTTCAATTTCTTCAATTTCTTTGACGGTTACAGCCTCACCAGGTTCCAGCCATTTTACATTCGCGAAATCGAGGAACATCAATCATCACACCGCGTCCGATAATTCCATGGCGATAATCCGTGATATCCAACCCTAATGCACCGCGTACGGTTACTATGTTCGCATTGCGCCCATTATAAAATTGACCTTTATAAGCAATGTGACACAATGCGTCCATATGGGTATGGCAATCTCCATGAAATTGCATGGCCAGAAAATCGGTCGCAAAGCTTAAACCGGGCCAGCATCAATATCAATATCATGCGTAGTGCACATATAATAAATTGCTGGATTTGGATTATCTGGTCCTGCAACTGTATTGATGGGAATTTCCATGGATACGCTTCGACCACTTTTTACCAAAGATGCAGCTCTACGAATCTTTTCCGGGGTGATGTAATTCAAAGTTCCTTATTCATCATCTTTACCCCATACTCCCCAATTCTTGAGCGATTCATACAGTTTATCAATTCTTCCAGTTTCATTTTGCTGCCTTGCATCACTAAATTCTCCTCTACTCCATCCATTTGGCAATAGGAATGTCATTCTGGCGTCCATATGGAATTCTTAGTGTTTATATGAAACGCCGGCATCCAATCCTTTATGACTTCTTCCAATGTTAATGATTACTTGTTTTCTGCTGCTTCCATTGCCGTAATAACTTCTTGTGCATTTGTCAATTGTGATTTCAAGCAAACCAGATCAATTTTATTGGGCATCCAATTGCTCTTCCAGGGGTCCAGTCCAGCCGGGCGAATTGCATCATTATGCCAGGTGTACAGCATGGAAAAAGCCATATAATTCATGACATCATATTTTTCCATGCAAATCATCTGAACTTTGCCATCATTGATGTTTTTGCAAGAATTCGCAGCCAGCCTCATTGGTAGTAACAATCAGTTCTCCACTTTTACCTGCTTCATCCAGCGCCGTGACAATTCCAGGAGGAGACTTCAAAGTCCAAACCGACCATACCGGTCAAATCTTTATTAGGCAGCCAGAATGGCATCTATTTTTTGGGCAGAAATTTCAGCAGCATTCAATTCATTATCTTCTTCTGCAACAACCTCAATTCCGGTTCCATCCAATGTATCCTTGATGCCCTAAGCGTGCTTCCTGCATATTTTCTGCCTGGATCGGTGACAAAATAGCAATTTTCCCGGTGGTTAAGCCACGGCGCTTCATGTTCTGCAATCTGGAATTTTGCCATCATTACACCGAGGTTATACCAGTTGGTTCCAACATAGCATAAGCGGTTTGAATTACGGCAGATCGCCGTCTGTTACGACGACGGGAACTTTTAATTCAATACATTTATTCACAGGTTCCTGTCAGAGACTGATCCCATCCGCCAACTACAATTACGCCGGCTGGTTTTGCATGCGCATTCTTTTTCAACTGTTGCGATGTAAGCAGCCAGATCATCCTGTTGTAGGACCGGCTTTTCTAACTTTTACACCGAAATCCTTCGGCAAATGCATCCAGAGAGGGATAAACCCGTTCCACAAACAATGGAAGGCTGGAAAATTGTGAAATCCAGACATATTCCTGGTTTGCGCGGTCAGCACCTCCAATTATTCCCGAACTGGTACCCTCGCCAGCAGCCGGTGCATCTGTATTGGCTGCCGGGCTGCAGCCTGTAACAAGCAACACTACGACTATAACGAGCAATAATATTCTTCCAAATTTCTCATGCTCTTACATCTACTTTAGTTTGTCATTTTTGTCCAGTTCTCCATTTAGACTATTAACATCATTTTAGTTAAATTTCACAATCATTGCCACTTCAAAATAACAACTTCTAGAATCCGTTATGCTCTTCTCTCTTTCCTCTGTTTTCTTGACTGTCCCGAATTGGTCAATCCCAATTGCAACCAGAAGAACGATTCCGACAATAATACTCTGCTAAAAAACAGGAACTCTGGCTAATAATCAATACATTCTGGATCAAAGCCATAAACAAAACACCCAGGAAAGCACCAGGAACAGTTCCCAAACCGCCAGAAAGACTTGCACCGCCAAGAATGCAGCTGTGATTGCTTTTAGCTCCATTCCAGTACCCGCCAGACAGAACGGCATTACTGAGGCGCGAAGCCAGCAAGGTTCCTGCCAGACCGGCTAGCAGAACCCATAATTGCAAATCCAACCAGCGTAACTCTATTGACATTAATTCCGGATAAGTGTAGCTGCTCTCGCATTGCTGCCAACATAATAGAATTGTCGGAAGATAACGAGTGCGGCTTAATAAAAACCAGCTATAGCGACAACTACAATCATCATCACCCAAAATGGCGATTGGAAGCCTAAAAAGACATGGTTTGCCCAAATGGTTTGAACCCGTCGCGGAAGATTTGCCACACCGGAAGGTGAAATAATTTGTGTTACCCCGCGCAAAATACCCTCATGGCTAAAGTTGTAATAAGTGCATTGTATGCGCAACCTGGTAATAATGATGACCATTGAGCAGCCCCACGATTCTAGCCCAGTCAGGAACCAGCCAGTAAAAGCCACCAATGGAGGCAACCCCAGTCGTCTCACCAACACTCCGGCAATGATTCCAGAAAAAGCCAGCATGGAACCTGCTGACAGGTCAAAAACCCCCCCCAATCAGCAAAATCAACATGCCCACTACCAGGAAACCCTCCCTGTGCGGCATCCAATAAGACTGCAGCCAAGTTATCTGCATGAGGGAAGGATTTCGGGTAATTGGATTGTCATGAACAGCGATAACGCCGGAATCAATACCACCAGAAGTATCGGGCGGTCATTCAGGATCCGATTTCCCAAATTCTTGTAATTTTGTCCCCGGGAACTTTTTTCTTCGGGTTATTCGGACTGTTCTTGTTTTTCTGTTTCTTTGCCATGGTTATATTCTTCAACCTCTCTTCTTCGCAACATTTTTCGAGGTTGCCATTTTTAAAATAGAAATTTCAGTTGCATCATCAGCTATTGAGTTCACCAACCGTGCACCCTTCGACATGACTACAATGCGATGGGCCGAGGCGGAGCACTTCCGGCAAATCCGAAGATACGACCAGCAGCGCAACGCCTTTATCTGCCAGATCTCGCAAGATTTTGTAAATGTACTGCTTTGGCACCTACATCCACACCGCGGGTCGGTTCATCCACAATCAGAATTTTCTGTCTGACGGGCCAGCCAGCATGCCAACAGAACTTTTTGCTGATTTCCACCACTTAGGAACATGACTTCACGATTCGATACTGGGTGTGGAAATGCGTAACGAATTCTGTACTGATTTGCCAGTTTATCCTTACTTCCCGGTTTCAATGACACCACCCTGTGAGACACTCTGCATGTTAGCAGCCGCGATATTTGAGCGACGATGCTCATAGCCAGGAATAGCCCGCTATCCCTCCGGTCTTCAGGTACCATGCCAATGCTCATTTGCATGGCATCTGAGAGATGTAATAGGTATCTATCTCCATGCCATTTCACCCGTATATGCCCCCCGCTTCTGGCTGCGATATTCCAAAGATGGCTTCGCATAACTCGTTGCATCCGGCTCCCACCAAGCCCTGCCAGGCATACGATTTCTCCTGCCGCGCACATCAAGGAAGCATGCCTAACTACCGGAGGTACAACCAGGTCTTCAACTTCCAGAACTATCAACGCATCAGCTGGAAGGTTCGTGCTCGGATCAAACGAAAGTTCCCGACCAACTTCAAGCTCAATTAAATTCATCCGGTATTCGTTTCCTTGATTTGCGCACCCCGGTTATTCGTCCATCTTTCAAGCACGGTACCCGGTCTGCTACCTCGAATACTTCTGCCAGGCGATGGGTCACATAGATAATGGCAACGCCGCGGCGGCAAGATTTATGCAAGACCTTGAATAAGTGACGTGCTTCGCTGATGGTCAGGAAGAAGTGGGTTCATCCAGAATCAGGATGCGTACCTTGTTGGAAAGCGCTTTTGCAATTTCCACCAGTTGTCTTTGACTTGGAGAAAGTAGATATCACCGACGTTGCAGGATCAATGATCACATCCAGTTCTTTTAATAAACCGGTAGAAATCTAGCGCATCTAATTGAAAATTGACTGCCCCAAGTGCTGTGGTGGGTTGGCGTCCAGCAAAAATATTTTCCGAAATGCTTAATGGAGGAAACAGGCTGCCTTCCTGATAAACGATAGCCACGCCTGCTTTTTGGGCTGCTTTTTCATCCTCAGGAGTATAGGCTACTTGATCGATGTCCATCATGCCTTCATCTGGCTTGTAAACCCCGGCAATGATATGCATCATGGTCGATTTCCCGGCACCATTTTCCCCAACGATGGCATGTATTTCCCCGGGCATCAGTTCAAACGATGCATTATCCAACGCAACAACACCCGGGAATTTTTTTGTAATTCCTGTAAGTGTAAGTCGTGGCTGCAATGGATGGGAGGGCTGCGGGTTTACTTCTACTTGCTCAGTTGTGCCTTGCAATGTTTTCACCTCCAACTTTTCTATTTAATTTACTTACAAGCAGAGAGTTATACATTCAAATAATTCGAACGTTCACGAGATAAACGTTCACATATTGTGAACATAATAGCACTTTATTTTATTAAATACAATCCCTCATTTTTTATTAAACTATCAAGATCAAAAAACACATAGACATATAAATTTAACCCTGTGCGCTGGTTTATAATGAACATATCATGCAGAGGGTGTATTCATGTTACAGGTAAACCAGGTCATCCATAACCGCTATCAAATCATCCGGCTGGTTGGGCAGGGTGGTTTTGGGGCGGTCTACCAGGTCTGGGATACCACGCTCAAACTCACTTGCGCTTTGAAAGAAAATTTTGAGACCAGCACGGCTGCCCAGCGCCAATTTCTGCATGAAGCCACCATCCTGGCGAAGTTGCGGCATCCAAATTTGCCGCGGGTTACCGACCATTTCACCATCCCAGGGCAGGGGCAATACCTGGTTATGGACTACGTGGAAGGGGTGGATTTAAAAACCAAGCTGGAGCAAAATGGCGCACCTTTGCCGGTTGCCCAGGTCATCCCATGGATTAACCAGATGGCGGACGCCCTGGCTTACCTGCACGCTCAAAAACCATCCATCATTCACCGGGATTTAAAGCCAGAAAATATCATCATTACCCCTGCCGACCAAGCCATGCTGGTGGATTTTGGGGTGGCAAAAATTTATGACCCGCACCTGAAAACAACAGTTGGAGCCAGGGCGGTGACTGCCGGTTTTTCTCCACCAGAACAATATGGACAGGGAACCACGGATGCCCGCAGTGATATTTATGCCCTGGGGGCAACGCTGTATACCCTGGTAACCAATCAAGAACCAGTTGAAAGCATTCAGCGCACCTTGCGGGTGCCGTTGACTTCACCGCGCCAGTTGAATCCTGCTGTATCCCCCTCATTGGATGCTGCCATTCGAAAAGCCATGGAACCAGTTCCGGCAGACCGTTTTCAGCGCATGGAGCATTTTAAGAGTGCCTTAGCCCAGCAGCAAAACATGGCACCCTTACCGCAACCAGCTTTTCCCAGGCGTGCCATCACGAAGCACCCCATAAACCGCAGAAAAGGCGGTATTGTGCTACCCCGCAACCTGCTCCTGGTGAGCGGGATGGCAGCGATCCTGTTGTTCGGATTGCTGGTAATTTTCAGCCTGGTGCGCATGGCAAATAAACCCTCACCAATACCGGAAGTCATTCCAACCAGCACGCAGGATTTGAGCGAACAACAAACGCTTGCAGCAATTCAAACCGGGCAGGCAGCAGCAACCCAAACTTCAGCAGAAATGCTACCTGCTGTCACGCCAATTCCCACCAATACCAGGCCAGCCGCGCTGGCTTCCGCCACACGTACCCGGGCAGTTGCAAGTAAAACCCCGATTAATCCGGGTGCCTATACCTGTGTACGCCTGGTTTTCTTAAGTGATATCACTGTCCCCGATGGTACCGTTTTCTCACCAGGAAGCGACATTGATAAAAACCTGGCGGCTGCAAAATGTAGGTGATTGCACCCTTGAAGATGGTGCCACCCTGGTATTCCTGGGCGGTGAAATAATGGGAAATGAGAGTGAAATACCCATTTCGGTGGTTGTTTTACCCGGACAGACATTTGATATTTCGGTTCAATTGCAGGCACCCGAACTTCCGGGGTCTTACCAGGGGGAGTGGGGCGTAAAAACGAATAAAGGCAGTTTGATTTCCGCCTTGCAACTTTCAGTTAAGATTCAAGTGAAATAACATAATCTAATACCGTTATTGAAATAGTTGAAAAATCCGCGATGGTACAATGGGATTATGAAATTGTCCCGTTTTGCCTGCATTGCTGGTTTTGGCAGCCCTGTTTGCTGCTGGTTGTGGCATAAAACCGGCACCAGGTGAGGTGGTTTCCAGCGTTTCAGCGTCACCAATTATCGAAGCAAGCATGACACCTGCGCCAATGTTTTCAGCAACTCCCACTCCCATTATTCCCACTCTGACCCCAACACCTTACCCATACTTCGAGCCGGCAGGCTGCAAACTTCCCGGGGAAGATTATGCCCTGGTGGAGATTAATGGGTGGACAATAAATCAGCGCACCCTGGAAATGCTCCGATATGCCTCGGAATTATTCAATGGTGATGCGGAGTATCTGCCTGCGCTGATCACCCAGGGCAGTTATCATGATAATGGTGCAGCCAGTTGGGGTACCCATTTGGGTGGAGGTGCGGTTGATTTGTCTGTTATGCTGCCGGGCACATACACCATTGATGGCAATCATATCAGCCTGATGATTCGGGCATTACGGACTGCCGGATTCGCGGCATGGTTTCGGGATGCAAACGAGTTGTTTCCAGAATCAGCCGTCCATATCCACGCCATTGCCATTGGTGACGCACAGCTTTCCGATCCGGCACTGCAGCAGCTTATCAGTGAAGAAGGGTATTTCTTTGGAAATAATGGTATTCCAGTCGACAATGGAATCCCAATCCCCGACCGTCATGGTGGAGCACTGACCTGTACCTGGATGATTGACATGGGATACCCGGCACCTTATCAAACAGACGAGATGGCATCCCCCTGGCAGATGCGATTGCAGAAGGCTGCCTCCCAGGCAGTTACAGAAACCGAGCAGCAAACCATCGCATTTGCAGAAATGCTTGGTTTTTACCCTGGAACGGTGCGCGGGTTGGAAGACCTGGATGCGCCCCTGGCTATCTGGATGCTGCACGAAAGCGGGTTGGTGACCGCCCCGGATGCCATGCTGTTTCAATTCCCTAATTTTCGGTTGGGAAGCCTGGATTCGGAATGGCGATTCTGGGCGCAGTTTCCCGCCTACCTGTTCACCCGGTTTGATTATTCTGTTTCTCCCGGTAGTTTTGACTTTACAGAATGGCCATTGATGGCGGGTGATGTGGTACTTACGCAATCCAATGGAATGTACACGCACGTTTTTATGGTAACCCAAACGGATGCGGCGGGTAGTGTATTCAGTGTTGCACCGTTTCGCCAATCCAATGGAGAGGTGGTGCTGAAAAATTTACTTGTCTTTCATCCTGACCAGTCTGTGCAGGGATTATTGGAGAATGAATGGTCCGGATGTCTTTCAGCCGAGTGCAGCGAACCTGGTGGTTTATTGTGTTTCGACGGCAGGACCTTCATCTCTCCCCGGGTACAACAATAAATTATTCAATCCTGGCAGGGGATACCCTGCCAATAATTGCCAGGAAATTTGATTTAACGCTTTCAGAAATAATCGAATATGAATCCGGGAATCAATATTGAAAACCTGACCCCTGGGAATACGATTGTTGTTCCGGTGAACACAATCAACTAAATAATTATTGGAACGGGGCAAGTTTAACGGGGGAGGGTTTTATGCTGGCGCACGTAGATTAACAATGCCTGCAGTCCCATTTTATCGAATGCCTTTTGGGCTGCCCGGTAACCAGACCCGTAAATTGTGGAACGGTTTTGCTGCAAATTCATTTGCAAGTGCGCAACCAGGGGTCCGGTTTGTTGTGCAAGCCATCGGGAAGCGACCAGTTCACACAATCCTTCTTCCACCCGTTTTGTCAGGTGGGGAAAATTATTCATGTACAACCAGGCATGCATGGCTTCGTGTGCCAGGACCATTCCCAGGTGAACCCTGGGTAGATTGTTCAACGCCAGGATACCGGAAACCTGGCGGGTGACAGACCTGCCGAACAGGCTGTTTTCCTTCACCTGGGTTAATCCAAATGTACGCTGCCAACTGCGCCTGGAATAATCGTGCCTTAGTTCCGTCATGGATACCAATTTGAGGGGAATTTGTTGATAAGGTACAACAATTCCCATTGCATTGAGTTCCTGGCAGACTTCTCCAAACAGAGCCAATCCTTCAGGAAGTTCGTTAACGGCACTCTGAAGACATTGATTGCAAATAGACCGTCCATCCTTCAAGCGTATCCCGCCAGTACCTTGCGCTGAATGTAGAATTTTTCCACAGGAAGCACACATGCGATGATCCCGGTCGCGCTTGCTGCAAACCTTGTTGCCGAGTGCATCCAGATGGTAGGTGCCGGTTATGGGCAGATTGCATACGGAACAATGTGGACTGAATAAGACGGGTGAAATCTTCTTTGCAGTATGGTTTTCCTTCATGGGTATGAAAACTGCGGGATTGGATGGGTTTTCGGCATGCCACGCAAATAAAGTGCCCGGGATGGTACATGTGACGTAAAGCCTGGATATGCACGCCTATGACGGGTTCGCCGCAGGTGGGGCAGATAGGTAGAAATTTCTTTTGATAACAGGCAAGATGATAGGGAAGATGGTTTTTGGTTTTAAATGCCGACTTATGAATTGGTAGACTGCATTCTGAACAGCGAAAACATTCCACATGCCAGTTTTTGCGCATGGCTTTGATATACGAATGGAGAATAGGGCTGCCGCAGCCAGCGCAGGTCAACATGAATTTTATCAACACCCGAAAAATGAATAAAAGCATCATCCGATTGTACTCTACCGAAAGTTAAATGGGTAAGAATGACATGCCATCGCCGTATGATTAGAGTTTCCTCATGTTATGCCTGTAATAAGTCATAAATGAATAAATATACTGGACACTGCATACTGTATGTACTAGAATTATACCGACTGGTCGGTATGTTATGGGACGGTCAGGAGATTATCATGATATTGGTAACAGGTGCTGCGGGTCATTTGGGAAATGTTTTGGTGCGTGAGCTGGTGGAACAGAAGAAGTCTGTCAGGGCTCTGGTGCTGCCCGGTGAAGACCGTCAATCGATATCCAACCTGGGAATTGAAATTGTTGAAGGGAACATCCTTGACCTGCCTTCTGTAATAAATGCCATGAACGGTATTGATGAGGTGTATCATCTGGCTGGGCTGGTTTCCATTACACCTGGGTCGGAAGCCATGCTTCGAAAAGTCAATGTGGAAGGCACCCGCAATATGCTGACCGCCGCGCTGCAATGCGGTATTAAGCGCTTTGTCTATACCAGTTCGATCCACGCCCTGGCTAGACCTCCCCTTGGAGTGGTTATTGATGAGATGCTGCCGTTTGATACAGACAATCCGGCAGGAATGTATGACTCGACCAAGGCAGAAGCCTCCCTGGAGGTTCTGAAAGCGGTCAAAAAAGGGCTGAATGCAGTCATTGTTTGCCCGACAGGGGTGATTGGTCCCTATGATTTTCGCCGCTCCGAATTGGGCGAGATGATGCTTACCTGGATGAAAAAGACAGCCAGCATTATCGTAGAAGGCGCATTTGATTTTGTTGATGTGCGTGATGTTGCCCTTGGTCATATTCTTGCCAGCGAAAAAGGCATAACCGGGCAAACCTATATTCTGGGAGGTACACGAATCCAAATTCGCAGCCTGGTAGAAATGATAAAGCGGATAGCCGGCGCATACTCCCCTATTATTATGCTTCCCCCAAAATTGGCTAATTTCTTTGCCATTTTGGCTGAGGGATTTTACAAGGTTACTCATACCCGCCCGCGTTTTACCCGCTACTCACTTGAAACCCTGACGAGTAACACAGATATCAGTTCAGAAAAAGCCCGCAGGGTATTGGGATATAAACCCCGAAACCTGGCTGAAACGCTTGGAGATACCATCGCATGGTGGAAGATTAATGCGCGCAAAATAAAATCCAGCGTGCGCATGTAACCTGTAAATAATCAATTCAACCCGTGTGGCACATATTCACACGGGTTTTTCTTATCCTGTAAAATGGATACCAGGAGTACCTCATGAAAGTATTCATCTTGGGGGGGACCGGGTTTATTGGATATCATGCCACCCTTGAATTGCTGAGACGGGGTCACCAGGTAACAATTGCAGCCTTGCCACCTCTGCCAGCCGAAGGTTTGTTCCCGCCAGAAGTGGACATTCACCTGTTGGATTTGAATACAGCAAGTGATGGTGATATTCTTTCCATTTTGGAAGGGCATGATGCACTGGTTCACGCTGCCGGTGCAGATGATCGGGTGATCCCAAAAGCGCCGGCATACCCATTTTTTTACAAGGCAAATGTGGCAGCCTCTGAGAGGTTGTTCATGCTGGCAAAAAAAGCAGGTATCCAGCAGGCAGTAATGCTGGGTTCCTATTTTGTGCATTTTCATCATAAATGGCCGGAATTAAAACTGGCAGACCGCCATGCGTATATCCGCAGCCGGGTAGAACAGGAAGCCATCAGTCTGTCGGTGTGCGGTGAAAGCATACGGTTAAGTATTCTCGAGCTGCCATACATCTTTGGCAGCATGCCAGGTAGAACCCCGCTTTGGAAACCACTTATCAAATACATTACATCCGGTTTTCCATTGTTCTATACCCGCGGCGGAACCGTTTGCGTTTCAGTGCAGCAGGTTGCAGAAGCCATTGCGGGTGCCCTGGAAAATCCACAGGCTAAAGGTGTGTACGTGGTGGGAGATGAAAACCTGACCTGGGTACAATTGCTGGGAAAAATTTCCAGCATGGCAGACAGACCCAAAAAAGTAATTACAATACCCAATTTCCTGGTACGAATCGGATTGCAGCTATTATTCTGGCAGCATAAATTGAAGGGCAAAGAATCTGGTCTCGACCCCCGCTACTTAATCCAGCTGCAAGGAGCAATGACGTTTATTGACCCTCAGCCTGCCCAAATCGCATTGGGATTCCAGGGTGGTGGATTGGATGCGGCGTTACAAGCAGACAATTGATGCCTGCCGGAAATGAAGCGAACTGCAGGTTCTGATACCATGCTTATTCGGTTGCTTCGGGTTCCGGGGGTACGGGTTTTTTTGATTGGGTAAGAATCGCCACACCATACGATTTCATCTCGAAAGTTCCGTCCACTTCATTATTGCTCAAATGTTCATGTGCATACCATGGCCATTTAAATTTTTGTACATGGCTGGTGTGATTAATGACAAAGAAGACCTTTTTGCCATCCTTCTTTTGCCTGGTAGAGACACAGACGCCGTAAGGTGTTTTTATGGAGAAGATAAGCGCGCTGTTGAGCAATCGATTGATAAAAACCTGTTGGGATGTATCATCCAGCCAACAGCCCACATAATACACCAGCCCTTTTCCGAATGGACGCACCGTCATCGCCAACTGGTTGTTCAACCAGCCATTGCTGTGAACTCCATAACGCGCGATGGGGACGGAATTCTCGTCCAGGGGATGCAGCCTTTCAGCCCATATTTTGGCATTCCCATCGAAATAATTGGCTTTGATGGGTACTGGGGCTGCCAGGGCGTAAGCTTCTTCCACAACTACACCGGTTAGCTCAAGTAAACCGGCTGGCGGTCTCAAGGTTTCCATGGAATTATCCATGTCCTTAACACCGCTGCGAGCAGTAACAACCAGGTGTCCGCCCCTTTTCACAAATTCCGTCAGGGTGGCAATCTGTTCCTTGTTTAATATGGTGAGTGCAGGAGCAATGACTAATTTATACTTTTGCAGAGAACTCCCGGCAGAAATCACGTCATAATTGATATTGGCTTCGGCAAGAGGATGGGTAAAATGCAGCAGGATAATCCGTGTAGGTAAAATCACGATGCAGGGTTTGAAAATCGATCGACCAGCGGCTTTCCGGACTGTTAAGAATTGCCACTTCAGATTCAACGTGGGTATCCTGCAGTAAATCCTGCATGGATGCGAACTCAGAACCGGTTTGGCTGACTTCATCCAGAATGAGTCGGGGTCTGCCTGCAGTATTTAACAGGCTGCCATGAAACTGGTCTACATTGTTCTTCGCCGACCGCCAATGCCAGAAAAGCACAGCATCACTCCCATGCGCAACAGCATGCCAGGTCATACTCCGCACCGTACCTTGGTCGAGCGTGTTGGAGATTGAAGCCCAGTTAACATTTCCCGGCTGAGCTTCCATAACCCAAAAATTCCTTTGCTTCAAACCGTGTGCAAAAGCAAGCGTCGTGGTACTGGTGTGATAATCATGCTGCCCGCGTCCGATGTACCAATCCAAACCAGCCTGGTCCAGGGTTTGCGCCAGGGGATAAGCGTCCAGGGGACTGTCCAATCCCTGAAAATTGTGTGTGATCCAAATGTTTTCTGGAATTGCCGGGCGAATGATTTCCCACTGCAGGTTCAAATATTGCTGATAATTGTGAGTCGTAAAGCGTTTATATTCCAGCATTAACCCCGGATGATGCCTGCCAACCGGTAACGGAATCTGGTCCCAGTCTGTAAATTTTTGACTGCGCACCATGCCAGACAGGCGTTCGTTTACCTCTTCCAGGTTTTTATATTTTTCCTTCATAAACTGCTGAAAACTCTGATGACAACGTTCGCAATAGCATACCCGTTGAAAGGCATTATCCACCTGCCAGCCAATCACAGCCGGATGGCTGCCAAAATGCTTGACCAGCATTTTTACGATATTGGCTGCTGATTTGTGAAGCTCAGGCGAAGTGATACATGCCGGGGACCTGTTTTCTGACAGAACCCGTTTACCATCTTCCTGGATTGCCAGCATGTCCGGATATCTGGTTGTCATCCATAATGGAGGCGCAGAAGTGGGGGTAGCCAGGATGACCGCGATGTTTGCTTCTGCAAATTGATCCAGCACGGTGCGCAGCCAGGCAATGGCATGCTTGCCTTCGGTTGGTTCCAAAGCTGCCCAGGCAGTATCACCCAACCGCACCACATTAATTCCTGATTGCTTCATTAGCAAAATATCTTCAGCCCATTGTTCGGCAGGCCATTGTTCAGGGTAATAGGTGGTTCCCAAGTAAATTGCAGTATTCGGTAAAGGAGATGTCATTTGTAACCTGGTAAAGCAGTTTTGTGTCAATCTATTATACGCTACCAAAAGGAATACAATCAAAACCTTGCAGTAGTTATTACTTTTAAGACGGATGGGGTATTAAGTCGAACTTGGACAATGAATTGGATGTTTACACATGCAATCAGGTCAAACCAGCCAGGCGCTCAGCATGCAGCAGGTCACAGCAGGCGTGCTGAAGGCTGTTCATCTGGGCATGCGTCAGTTGATCACATGGTATAAGAATAGCCCCTCGCTGGATTGGATAGTGCTGTGTGAAGGATGAAATTTCTGTCTGAAATTTTTGCAGCGCGGCTGGAATATAGAAGAATGGTTTGTTTTGCCCTTGCTGGTTGAGCAAGGTGATTTTTAGAATTGGAGGTTTGTTCTCCGATCCTGCTTTGATTTTTAACAGGCTCACTTCAGTGGGTTTTATTTGAGTTTCACCCACCTGTTTGTGGCTTGACCGCATGATAAAACTAAGGGTACCTGCCTGCTCAAAACGAATACTGCCCTCTTCATTCACCCAGGCAGTTATCAATGGTGTGAGCAAAGCCTTGTATTCTGGCTGCATTTGCTCAATAAATGCTTGCACTCTCACAGCAACCTGTGGATTGGCTTTTTTTTCATGCAAATATTGCGCAGTATGAATTTCCAGGGACAGTTTATGCAAAGCCACTAACAGGGCTTCCACCTTTTCAAGTGTAAGCGACTGGCGTACCCGCATCACTGCTTGAATACCCGTTTCCCTCAGGCTGGAAATTGCCCGAACTTGCGCTTGAAAATCTTCCAGCTGGTGGAGATTTAACGATGTCCTTCGGCGAAGTTGATCCCAGGGAAAGCGGATAATCGCCAACTCACCTTTGCCAGGGGGAAGTAATGTGGCAAGATGAATCCTCTTCTTACCAATGCTGCCATCAAGATGGATTGCAGCATCTGCCACGCTGATACTTTCCCCCATCCTGCTCCACTCTTCCATCAACTTGCGAAAAATCAATTGGGTGTGCGGGGGGCATTTCACCAGCATCTGCAGGATGGATTCCATCTGTTTTGGCAGCAAGGCAATATTTGGCAAAATTTCAAAAGGTGAAACCTGCTTATTTGCAGCAGTAACGGGATAGAGATATTCCAGCGAGGAAATCATTTGCGCACGAACCCGCCGGATGGTTGTGAACAAGCGCTGGATGGCATGTGCTGCCTGGTTCCCGCTTAATTCTGGTGTGTTTTGACAAATTACTAGCATAACAGCCTGTTCACTGATGGAAAACTGGGAGTCAGAAATATCTCCAACATTGAGGAGTGTTTCCATCAATTCCGCCTGGGTTAAGAACTTGCCTCGATACGGTTGCGCCAGGATGGGCATGCTGGCAGCTAAGTAATTGTTTGTACCACATTGGGCAGCAGCAATTATCCCCCGTTGTCCTGCGAGCTGGAAAAACTGGAATCCGGATAAAGCGATTTCTTCGCAGGCAACATTATTTTGCGACAGAATCATCCTGACGAGTGAAACTGCCTCGGATACCTGCGCTGGAGGATATGGGAAATCGGGTGCTGCCATAATGGGTTAATTGTACATCAGGTATAGGCATCCCAGTCACTGTGACTTTTGGCATATGGTCATATTTTTATACGAAAAGGGTTGAAATATTTAAAAAATCTGTGATAATTCACCTGGAACAGAAATATCATTGTGTGATTGCGCGCTTGTTGGAAGTGTAATCATTAGAAGTAGCACAAATTTAGCAGTAGAAGGAATTAACATGCAAATCCTGACAGATCGTGGCGCAGATATTTCTCCTGAAGTTGTGAAAGAACTCGATATCAAGTTTGCTCCTCTGCAAATCATTTTAGACGACAAAACTTACAATAGTGGCGTAGACCTCGACAGCCTGACCTTTTACCAAATGCTTGGAAAGACACAAAGCTTTCCAACAACATCCATGCCTTCAGCCGGCGAGTTTGCCGAACTATATCGCGAACTGGCAAAAACAGATCCTGAAATTCTTTCCATTCAGATTTCTTCGGGTTTAAGTGGGACAATGAGCGCGGCGCAAGCCGGGGCAGCCATGGTACCCGAAGCGAAAGTAACTTTTTGGGACAGCAAAACATTATCCTGCCCTTTAGGCTGGCAGGTGGAAGCAGCCGCCCGCATGCTAAAGGCAGGAAAAAGTCTGGAAAGTATTATTAAGAAACTGGAAGATATTCGGGAAAAAGCGCAGGGCTTATTCACCTTGAATGAATTGCGCTATTTGATTCATGGCGGGCGCATCAGCCATATTTCTGGACTGGTGGCATCCCTCTTGAACATTAAACCAGTTATTGGGGTTGAAAAGAAAGACCGGAAAATATTATCAACTGGGCAAGTTTTTCTCCATGAATTGAGCCCTTCAAGGCATGATTAACCAGATTGAAACCTGGTATGGTACAAAAACCAAATTACGGGTGCAGCTATTGCATGGTGATAATCTGGAAGCAGTGGAAGCCTTGCGTGAAAAGTTAAAAGCAACCTACGATTGCGTATTTGACACAGTTCTGCCTATTGCACCGGTTCTTGGCGCACATACCGGTCCAACCATGGTTGGCATGGCAGTGGGACCAGCCGCCTTGTTTGGTGACCTGACCTGATAATCAGTAATTTATTAAGTCGTTCTGATTATTGCCGCCAGAGCTCTGGCGGCAATTTCTTTGCCTGGATCCAGGCATCCAATGCGGTAGCAAATAGGATGGGTTGGGTTAATGCCCAGTTATGCTCTTCCGCCAGGCTGGTTTTGTTTCCTAGATTTAACAAATACGCCGTTGCATTGGGTAGTGTGCCTGCCAGCAGTTTAAGCGAAGATTTCATGGCAGCATATTCTTTATGTCCGCATACTGCCAGGACCGGTACTTGAACCTGCTCCAACCCAGTTGGAAGGCGAAAATGTTGATTGGCAAGCATGAGGTTTACAAAACCATCTTCACTTGTGTTTTGAAAATCCTGTTTGAATTGGGCATAATATTTTTCGGGGATACCGGCTGCATACCGCATATTCAGCCTGATCCAACCATTCCAGTTCTTAAACGGTTTAACCGCCAACCGATACGACCAGCGTGCAACAGCATCAGAACCAAACATACTTGCCCCAGCAACGGGCAGTAATAAAGCACTGGAAATAAACGCTGTCTTTACAAGCTTGTGGTGGGCAGCCAGCATTTGAACTGCAACCTGGGCGCCTTCGGATAACCCGACCAGGTGCACAGGTTTTTCATGGCTGATGAGATGGATGATTTCTGCAACTTTGTCTGCTGCAAATGGCATGTAAACGGGGAAACAGACTGACTTTTACCGTGTTGTGGCAAGTCTACCGTAATACAACGGTAATGCGGCAACAAGGCAACAACTTCATCCCACATCCAGGAAGCGCTACCTCCGCCATGCAGGAAAAGGACTGTCTCCTCTTGAGTCTCGTTGTGGATTGTGTAATGCAGCAAGGTTTGCTCGTTCATATAAACTCCCCGGTTAGATCTGATTTTTGTGATTATCTCAATTATTCTACCGGCTTTTTGGTGGGTCTGCCACGCGACCGGCTTTGATAGCGGTGGATGGGTTGGTTCCGGATTTTACCGAGCCAAACTTCCAGTTTATCCAACCAGTGCAAATCTGCTTCCAGGTGGGTTAATGTATGATCTAAAAGCAGAAAATATGCCAGGTTGGATTGGGAATCAACTTCATTGCGCATTGCTATCACTTCTTGCATTTCTGAACGTAAACTGGCTCGCTGATTGGTTACCAATTGGTAAACATCCGCTGCTTCAGATGCGATGGAAATGATGAGTTTGATATAAAATTCGTCCCGTAAATACGTGGAAGGGGTGGGGGAGGTCAGCCAATCCTGCAAAACCTGCCTGCCGGTTGGAGTTAAGTTGTAAATTGATCTTTCAGAATCGGTAGAAGTATCATTTTTATCAACCGAAACCAACCCGGATGCCTGCAGACGTTCCAGGGTGGTGTATACCTGGGCTGGTTTAACGTCCCAGTGTTGATTAATTCCAATTAAATCATGAAAAGAGGCATAAAGGTCATAGGCATGCCTTGATTTTTGATACAAAAGTCCGAGAATTGCGCCGCGTACAGTCATAAAATATTCTACAAGTTAATAATAAACACTATTATACTCCTCATATTTAGGTTAACAAAATAATTGCCTGCTTAAAAATGAGGTTAATTAATATTTGAAGAGACATTTTTGTATCCAAATGCCGAAAGAATATTGGGGGGACGCCGATACCTTGTCTGCTAATAAGGAGAAATCTTAACAAAGTTCACTTTACAGGCACTCATTGCATTAACATGTGATGTTATAATTTTCAGAAGAATACACTGGAGGTAATCAATGAGCAAAATCCATAAATTTACAGGTACGGATTCGGATTTCAAATGGGAAGATGTTGCAGTTCGCGCATATAACGAGGAATTTGAAGGAGTAACGCGCCAAATCCCAGTAGGACCAGACGAGGGATCCAATAATTTTCATATCCGATATTTTCGGCTGGAACCAGGTGCCCATAGTAACAAAGAATTTCACTCTCATGAGCATGGCGTGATTGTCATGCATGGACATGCCAGGGTACAGATTAAAGAGGAGTTTTTTGAGGTGGGTCCGAAGGATGCCATATTTATTTCCGGTAACGATCTCCATCAATTTGTTGTCCTGGGTGACGAGCCCATGGGATTTTTGTGTGTGGTGGTGGGGAGTCGGTAAGGTATTCATTCATGGACTTTTCTGAAGTTCAGAGTGTGAAATACATACAACTCTGGATTAATGAAAAAGAATGGATGAATTCATTTTCATCCATTCTTTTTTTAATGGTTAAGTGAATCAGATCTGTCATTTAATGATTTCTATATATTGTTTTATCTGTCTTACAAAAGCATCCATGTCGGGGGCACCAAACAGGGCTGAACCAGTTATCAGGCGGTTGGCACCTGCTGAAACCAATCCGGGTGCGGTTTTAAGAGAGACACCACCGTCCACTGCGATGGGTATGCCGGGTTTTTCGATGGCTATCAGGCGGCGAGCCTGGTCAATTCTGTCTTCCATTCCTGCAAAAATGGGCTGCCCGCCAAAACCTGGATTCACCCCCAGCAATAATAATTCATCCAATTGGGTAATGTATGGCTGCACCTGTTGCAGCGGGATATCCACATTTACGCACATGCTCACCTTTACCCCGCGCTTGCGTATACGGGCGATAGTTGCATCCGGATCGGGAGATTTGTCCCATTGGAATGAAATGGTATCTGCATCCAACCTGCCAAATGTATCCAATACCTGATCGGGGTTTCCCAATTCAAGGTGCAGATGGAAAGGTAAATTGGTGTAAGGCCGCAAAGCTGTCAGATGTTGGGGGGAGAGGGCAATATTGGCAACGTAATGTCCATCCATCATATCAAAATGAAAGGAATCAACCCCCGCCTTTACAGCACGGGCAACATCCTTTGCCAGGTTGGCGTAATCAGCCGCAAGAAGTGATGCAGAGACGTGTACCATACTGTTTATTTAGTCCAGATGGTATCAACCAGCAGGCGTAACTCACGCGTGGCTGCAGCAGGGTCAGACTGGGCGGTGATACCGCGGCCAACCACAATTGCGTAAACAGCAATATCTTTCAATAATGGTAAAACCTGTCGATTTAATCCGCCTGCAATGGCAACATCTAACCCATTATCCACCAGTGTTTTTACGATGCCGCGGGCTTTTTCATCCCAGAGGGCTCCTGCGGTTAGTTCTTCATCAATACTGCGGTGTACCAGGACAAGGCTGACACCTTGTTGTTTTAACTCAATACCCAGGGCAGCCGGGTCAGATACACCGGTCATGTCCACTTCAGCCCGTTTTCCCCATTTATCTGCTTCCTTTTGCACACCCAAAATCGTAGCCCGGGTGGTTATCCCCTGCGTGGTTACAATGTCTGCACCTGCTTTGAAAGCCATTTCAGCCTCATACGAGCCCACATCGCTTGATTTCAAATCTGCCAGGATGATTTTATCTGGGAAGACAGCACGCAATTGTGAGACAATGCCGATACCAACAGATTTGATCAGGGGTGTACCTGCTTCAAGAATATCGACCGATTCTGCACACATACTTGCCAGACGTAGTGCCTGAATCCCATCGGTAGTATCCAGGGCAAGTTGAATTTTTGGGGACATTTATGCAGCTCCTGTTGAGTTATGGTTTTGTATTGATGCGGACTTAGTATAAATGCGAAAAGGCATTCTGTCCAACCATGTGAGTTACAGCCAATTTGTGTAAAATAGGTACTGTTATTTCCAATCACTAATAAAAATACAGACCGATTTACCTGTATTTAGGAAAATACCTGGATTTGCATACGGAATTATTCTGGAGGGAATAATGGCGGTAAACAAAAAATTTTACAATGCAGTCACTGATATCGTGAACGAAAGCCTGGAGGGATTGGTTTCGGCAAGCAATGGCAAACTGCAATTGCTGGATAATAAGCGGGTAGTGTGTACAAAAGATGAAATCGGACCGGGTGGGGTTGCTGGTGGGCGGTGGCAGCGGTCATGAACCATTATTTGCCGGATTGGTGGGGGAGAATATGGCAGATGGTGCGGTTGCAGGCAATATTTTCGCGGCACCCACCCCGGATATCATTCTCGAAGCAACCCAGGCACTGGATCGTGGGCAAGGGGGTTTTGTACCTGTATGGAAATTATGCAGGGGATAATATGAATTTCGATGTCGCGGCTGAAATGGCGGCTGACATGGGAATTAACGTAAAAACCGTACGGGTGTGGGATGATGTGGCATCTGCACCCCCTAGAGCGGATAACTGACAGGCGGGGAATTGCCGGAGATTTGTTTGTCATAAAAATTGCTGGTGCTGCTGCTGCACAAGGGCATACTCTGGATGAGGTCTATCGCATTGCATCCAAAGCCAGGGATAATACCCGAACCATGGGGGTCGCTGCGCTGGCTGGTACTTTTCCGGAGACAGGAAAACCGACATTTGAATTACCGGATGATGAAATTGAAATTGGAATGGGGCTGCATGGCGAACCAGGTGTATATCGCACCAAAATGGTTCCAACAGACCAAATAGTCGATTTGATGATGTCAAAAATCCTGCTGGACCTACCTTTTCAGGCTGGGGACAAAGTGTGTGTTCTCGTTAACGATCTGGGTGCCACGACCATGGCAGAATTACTGATTGTGTATCGCCGGGTGCACCAAATTCTTGTGGAGCATAGCTTCGACGTCCATGATGTGGTAATTGGCAGCTATTGCACCTGCCAGGAAATGACCGGATTTTCCATCACCCTGCTGAAAGTTGATGAAGAACTGATGAAATACTATGATATGCCAGCCAGTTCAATCGGCTATGTCCAGAGGTGAAATGGAACGCGAAAAACTAAACCTGGAAGAAACCAAACAAATGCTGCTGTATGTTTCAACCGGCATGATTGCGAGTGAACCGCTGCTTAGCGAGGCTGACCGCCAGATCGGCGATGGCGACCATGGGGTTGGGATGGCGCGTGGGTTTTCAGCGGTGAAGCAAAAGTTAATACAAGGCAGCTTCACATCAATCGCAGAGTTGTTTATTGCAACTGGAACTGCATTAATGATGTCCATTGGAGGAGCATCCGGGATTATTTTTGGAACCCTGTTTCGGAATGGAGCTGCCAACCTTGGGGATGGTGCAGAACTGACCTCCGGGATATTTGCGCAATGGCTGAAGGATGGCTGCGCGGCTGTACAGGATAGAGGTAAAGCAAAACCGGGTGATAAAACCATGCTGGATGTACTTTATCCTGCCGCGCAAGCAGCGAGTAAAAGTACCAACAAATATTTAACTATATTAATGAAAGAGGTTTCCTCTACTGCCGAACAAGGGGTGGAAAATACCCGCTCCATGATTGCAACGGTGGGTAAAGCCAAAACTCTTGGAGAAAGGTCGCTCGGTTATCCAGACCCCGGTGCAATATCGATGAGTCTTGATTCTGAAATTCATGCTGGAAAGCGCAACGAGAGATTGACAACTCGGTTATCAACCTGTTTGTTTTTATCGTAAAGACAGATAGAAGTCATGTTAAACAAAAAAGCTGTCCAAAATTTTGGACAGCTTTTGTATACTAACGCTTGTTTCTATTCCGAAAAATCTTTGAGTAATACGCCACTCCGATAATGCCCATGATCATTCCAATTAATGATGAGGCATACGAAAAGAAGTTCAGAAAGAAAGTTGACTCCAACACCTTGATTACCATGAGAAATGGCAGCACTACACCCAGTACCATCAGTACCACGCTCAAAATAATCATCTGGACTGGGGTAAGCCATCTCATGGTTGATGCAGCCAGCAGGAAACCAAATGACCGGGTTCAGGTTCAAACTCGGGGGGTACTTTCACTTCGCATAAACCCTGGATGATGCGAGGGCAACGCGGGTGAAAACGGCAGCCGGTTGGTGGATTCACCAGACTGGGTGGTTCTCCAGGTGGTACTTGCTTTTGAATGGTTGCGTTATTGGCATCTGGATCGGAAGTTCCTTCCAGCAAGGCAAATGTATATGGGTGCTTGGTATTTTGCAGTACCTGTTTGACTTGCCCTTTTTCAATTACCTGCCCGGCATACATTACAAAAATCCGCTCTGAGAAATAGCGTACGGTGGAAAGGTCGTGGGTAATATAAATCACACCCAGGTTATGGCGGTTCTGCAGCCCGCGCAGCAGCTTCAAGATCTCGACCCTGACAGAGGCATCCAACATGGATACAGGTTCATCAGCAATCAACAGATCGGGGTTCATAATCATAGCCCGTGCAATGACAATACGCTGCTGCTGACCACCACTTAGCTGGTGGGGGAATTTGGGCATAAACTCTTCCGCCGGGCTCATTTTTACTTCTTCGAGCACCTTCTTAACCCGTTGGAAGCGTTCGTCTTTATCTTTGACGCCATTGATTTTCAAAGGTTCTTCAAGAATGGACTGTACATTCATGAATGGCGGCATGGCACCATAAGGGTCCTGCTGTACATATCCAACATGCGAACGGTACTCTTTGAGGGCAGAGGTTTTCAGGTTGTTAATTACACCGCCTTTAAAGACCACTTCCCCTTTGGTTGGACGGTTTAAGCGCAGAATGGTACGCATCAAACTGGTTTTGCCGCATCCGCTTTCTCCGACAATGGCAATCGTTTCGCCATTCTTGAGAGTAAAACTGACGTCATCCACTGCGCGGACATAACCGGCATGACGAAAACCCCAGCGGCGTAATTCAAACCAGACATGCAAATCCTGCACAGAGAGCAATACGTCCTGTCCAGATGCTTTTTCTGTACTTTCGGCTGCCGGGATGTTCATTTCTTGGTTAGTTTCATTCATATTATTCATCTGGTGCTCTCTACTAAATATATAACCAACATTTAACCAGGTCGTCGCCAATAACAATTGAAGGTGGTTCCTCTGAGCAGCGCTCAAAGCGACGCGGGCAACGGGCTGCAAACCGGCATCCTGTTGGCGGATTTATCAGACTTGGGGGTTGACCGGTGATAAAATCCGGTTCTTCAGTTCCACGTAATTTTGGAACACTGGCCATTAATTTATTGGAATAGGGATGCCGGGGTTGACCAAAGAATTGTTTGGCATCACTGACTTCCACGATTTGACCGGCATACATCACTGCAACCCGGTCAGCCAGTTCGCTGGAAGTGGCAATATCATGCGTGATGAGAATAAAACTGGTGGCCATCTCTGATTTGATGCGTTTGAGCAGGTTGAAAATGTTTGCCTGGGTTAACACATCCAATGCAGATGTCGGCTCATCCAGTACCATCAGGTCAGGGGCGGTCACCAGTGACATTGCCAGAGCAACCCGTTGGCGCATGCCACCGGTAAGCTCAAATGCATAGCGATTGATAAAATCAACCGGGACGCCGACATGCTGGAACATCTTTTGGCTTGCTGCAATGCCTCTTCTTTTCCGACGCCGTAGTGCACCATCATCGGTTCTGCAACCTGGTCGCCAACCCTCAAAACCGGGTTGAGTGAGTTCATGGCAGCCTGGGGGACCAGGGACATCTTAATCCAGCGGATTTGCTTGCGATACTCCTCATCGGTCAGCGCCATGGTCTCGGTATCGTGCAAATAGACTTTACCGGAATACTCATGGACATTGCGGGGCAGCAGGCGTAAAACCGCTTTTGCCAGGGAGCTTTTTCCACAGCCGGATTCACCAACAATGACAACAGCCTGGTTGGATTTTAAGTGGAAATTCACCCCATCCACAGCCTGCACAATACCGCTGGAGGTTCGGAAATGAAGTTTAAGGTCTTGATGTCTAGTAACAGTATTATTGTCTGCCATGTTTTTACATGCCTCTCAGTCTTGGATTAAAGATACGGTCGAGAGCAAATCCCAACATGGCAAAACCCAAACCTGTGATCATCAGCAAAATCAGCTGGTTCCAAAATCCAATAATAGTATCCTTTATACAATGCGCCATTGGACTCAGCATCATTGATGATTTTTCCCCAGGTGGGCAGCACAGGATCACCCAAACCAAGAACTGCCAGCGATGCTTCCAGGAACACATAAGCAGGAACGGCAGAAACCAGGGCTGGGATAAGCAAGGGAATCATGCGGGGAATCAGATAGCGGAAGATGATGCGCAAATCATTGGCGCCATACGCCCGGGCGGCTTCAATATAAGTTGATTCCTTCACCTGCAGGAATATGGCCCGGTTGGTTTTAATCGCACCGGTAAATATACTAAGCGCGATGGTAACACCCAGTATCATCCAGATGCTGCGGGAGTAAAAAGTACCCACCATGATCAAAATTGCCAGGAATGGCAGCACCAGGTTGATTTCGGTGATGCGCTGAATAAGCTCATCCAGCCAACCACCAAACCAGGCGCCAATGGCAGCAATAATCATGGAGAGAATAGTGGTTCCCAGGGCAGCCAGAAAACCGAAAGCCAGGGCGATCGGAGCACCCCATAACATGGCGACCATCAAATCACGGCGGGAGTGGTCAGTTCCGCCAGACCGTGCAACTTTTCCATGAAAAACGAATTCCACATTAATATCCGAACCCTCTTCAAAAGTTGTACCGTTGATGACGAGCTGATAGGTCCTTTTTACGGGACGGGCGGGTCTGTTTCTGGAACGGAAAACAGACCTGTCAATACACTGACGTCGGTTTTCATTATCCGATTGACCCGTTTGAAGCCGCTCATCTTGCGAAAAACGGAAGGTTTGCTTATTGCCCACACCAATATCGACTAATCGTGATTTCTGCGCCATCCGGAGTGATCAGGATACATTGATACAAAAGGCTGTTTTTCTGCAAAGTCGATGTGAAATACAGAAATAACCTCTTGCGGGTAATCATCATAATTAAATTCAAACGGGTACTCGAATTCGTAACTGGTGGTCCCGTTTCTGCCTGGAGTTACAGTTTTTGTAAATCCTTCTTCACCGACTTTTACGGCAAATGATTCCGCCAACTCCTTTTCTGTAAACCAGTTGAACCAGGCCGGTGGGGCATTTTTGGGATTTTGATACCATACATCTTCGCCGCCCCGCCATAAGCGGATGGCTTCAGCATAGGGAATTTTCACCATAGCAAAGACTGCCAGGGCAAGCAATAACATTACAGAAAAGCACCAAAAATAGCGGATGGGTATTGGGAAATCTCGTGAAAGGTGTTTTTTATTGTTTTCATAGTTAATTATTCCCACCGCCAACTTTTACTCGCGGGTCAACCAGCGCATAAACAAAATCAAGGATGAAAACGGTTATCGCCAGCAAGTAGGCATAAATGATGGTTGAACCTACAATCACAGGTGTGTCATAAAATCCAATTGCCCGGAAAGATGGTTCTCCCAAGCCCAGGCCATAAAAACACGGTTTCAGTAATTGTTGCGCCTGTCCACAATGCCAATCACCAGCAGTGCGAAATTGGTGATAATGGTCGGCAGGGTGGGGCGGAAAATGTAGCGGCGTTCAATATCGCGGGATGTCAGGCCTTTGGCCTTGGCCATATCCACATAATCTTCACTGGAATAAATCAGGAAGAATGTCGCCAGTTGTAAATGCTCAGGAAAAATGAACTGATGATCAAGGGCAGAAGCTGGCAAAATCAAATGTTTCAATACACTCAAAATATATTCAACAGTTTTGTCCGGAGGAGGTGCAGCAACCATTCCGCCAAATGGCAAAATCTTGAATACTGCTGCAAAAATCAAGATAAAGAAAATACCATAAAACCAGGGTGGTGCAGCCGAAGTTGGCGAGAGGGTAATCACCATCTTGTCCCAGAAAACTTCCATAGGATCGGGATAGGATGAGTGCGATGAAGACACTGAAGAAGAACAAAAACAATTGCGATGTACCCATTAGCAATAAAGTGGCCGGCAATCGCTCGAGGATAATAGTTGCGCACTTCCCGCGAGCCGTTATCGCTGACCATGTTTATGGCCCGGCCCAGATTAAGCTGCAAAGCATTGGAAAGATAGCGAAAAGAACGGATCGACAAACGGCGTATCCAGACCGAGACGTTTTTCTTCCAGGGCAATCATTTCTGCTACCATTGCCCTGCGTGCTTCGGTGGTGATGGGTCATATTGGCAGTCATGGCCGCCACCTGCATATTGACCCGCTCTCGGATATCGTTGCGCATGATTGTGTCGACATAACCACCCATGTTCGCTATCAGGATGGTGGTGTACACAGCCAATCACGACGGTGATAACAAGCATGATTACCCGGACACCCATGAAGCGGAGCAACCCGTGAAATGTCAGAGGTGGTGCATTTCTTATTTTTACTCTAGGACGCCCGCCTGAGTTTCTGTGTCATTTCGTTACCCTCAATATTAGGATAGATAGGGGCAAGTCGAGACACTTGCCCCTATCGTTATGCTAGATCAAAACACCTATAACCGCCTTACGGAGCCGTTACGAACTCAACGGATGTGAAGGTCGGTTGGGTGACAGCTGAACGGAACAACAGCAACTTCGAGCTTGTTGGAACCAGCTTCGAGAGTGCCAGTGGTCGTCAGCAGTCGAGGATCGACGCTGTATTGACCATCTTCAACAGCTGCGGCTTCAGCAACCTTGACGATCTCACCCTCTGCATTGTAGAGCAGGAACTTTGACCTGTTTGATTTCGGCAGTCGGCATAAGGTTCATCCTTGAAGGTTAATGAAGACATCGAAGGTTGCTTCTTCGCCAATCTTCACCTGGCCGGGGCCATCCAGTTCAACTTCGGCCAGTTTGGGCTCACCGTAGTCAGACCAGCGGTCGGCCAGATCAGGATAATCAGCGAATTGCTTGAGGGTGAGGCTCTTCTCGGTCAGGAAGGCCTTGTCGATGTAGTAAGGACCAGTGCCAATCCAGAAGTGACCGTGCTCGCCGTACCAGGCTTTGAGTACTTTGTATAGCGGGCAACAGCTTCTTCAGCGGTCAGATATTCACTCATGGTGGGGGCATACGGAATAGGTTTTCAGCAATGGCCTGTATCCAGGTATTTGGCCAGGATTTCCAGGCTCGGGCCACCAATGTAGCTGGTCTGTTCGATCTCAGCGGCACCGGCTTTGTCAACCGAGTAAGCCAACTTCGCCAGCGGCTTCAGCCAGATTGCCGATTGCCATGCATTCCCAGGAGGCTTCACCAAAGCGTCGTAGGTCGGCCAAATCACCGGGATGATTCAGTTCGGCATCCAGGCTGTAGTGCATCGCTGTAGTATTCAACCACCAGCGGTTCGGTCGAGACGATCTTCATGCCCTTGAATTGTGCCATGAAGGGCGTCGAAACTGTGGTACAGCCTGCGCGTCGTAGATGGCGCTTTCGGGTTTGGCGCGGTCAAAGGTCATGATCATGCCCATGACGAAGTCCGCGACAGACAGATTGGCAGCCATCGTGCCATTTGACGGTTTCGAACATGTCAGCCGGGTAGTACATGGTGGTCTTGCGAAGTGCAGTCATGCCTTCGGGGAACTTGGTTTCGGCGGTGATGAAGGTTTGCGTGGCAGCATCCCAGTCAACCCAGACATCACCAGGAACTGCGATTTCAGGAGCGAAATTGCCAGGGTTACCCAGTCGAGGGTCTTACCGACGGGCAGGCCTTCTTTAACCGTCATTTCGGCCTTTCCATGCGCAGCGGCCAGACCAAACCGGTGTAGGGGTCATACATGACGTCATTGCTCTGGGTAGCGCGGATAGGCACCCTGATCAAATGCCCAGTTAGAACCAGCAATAGGGTTCCAGGGTTCAGCGAAACAGGTCCTGGGTAGCCCAGCGCACTGTGCCGCCTTCTTTATCTGCAAAGCGCAAGGTGAAGGGCCAGATCTGGGCGCCTTCAACACCGGCAGCCAGGTCAGCGGTAGCAACCACGTTGCTGACGTAGGGGATGAAGCTCTTGCCGTCAATCAGGAAGACCTGCAGGGAATCCTGGAGCGAGAGCTCGAGGGCGCGGGCCATCATCTCATGGCGTTCTTCCACGGTTCGTGAAGTCTGAGACGGTAGCCAATTTGTCGCCAAGTTCCTTGAATTCGGGATCGGATACATTGTGCAAGGAAAGCAGGGATACCCTGAGCGCTGGAGTCCAGGTACATTTCCTGGAAGATGTTGCTCTGGTCGCGGTCGAGTACGGTGGAGGACCAGGCAGCGGTGTACAGGTGCCATTGACCATCGAAGGGGTCGGAGCCGATCCAGATGGGGGAGGCTTCGGAGCCGGTCTTCATACTGGCGGTCGACGGTGAAGCCAAGGGCTTCAAGCTGGGCGGCAACATACTCGCCAATCGGAAGACGGGTGCCGTCGGAATCGTTGCGGATGATGAAGATCAGGGTGACGGGTGCGTCTTTATACTTCCATTTGCCGTCTACCAGGGTTGCGCCCATGGCCTTCCATCTCGGCGGTGATGACTTCTTTGGCCTTGTCGAAGATTATAGGCATAGTAGGATTTCCAGCTTGCGGGCAACATCCGCCAGGTCAGCATAATCAGGGAACTGGGTGGTGATGGCGAAGAATTTGGCCAGAGCCGCCGCCTGCATAGACTTCCTGGTTGATGTAATCGCGGTCGATCAACCAGTTCGTGGCTTCGCGGATTTTGCGATTGGAGAACGGGTTTAATTGACCATCGGTGAATTCGGGGCCAGCCGGGTTGAAGAGAATGTCATAGTACAGACCGCTGGAGGTCGAGTAGCTTGACGCCAGCATCTTTGATGGCGGGCAGGTCTTTGGATGACAAGCCATTGGCGTAGATGTCGATGGCACCAGCATCGAGCTGGGTGAGGGCGGAATTGGAGCCTACGACCGAGAACACGATCTCATCCAACCAACCGCCCTTGCGGGTAGTGGCAGGAACGACTTCAGTCGGCTCTGCTGTTGGGGCTTCAGTTTCGGCAACAGGCACTTCTGTTTCAACGGGTGCTTCTGTTACAACTGGAGCTTCAGTCGCTTTTGGCTGGCAGGCAGTTAAAACCATGCTTGCGATAACCAAGAGCGCAACGACGAACATAAAACTCTTTTTAGACATGCTTATTCCTCCTCAGAAATTGAATTACACGAACTTTTGTAATGGATTTATTGTTATCCATATTGCTGATGTTGAATCCAACCACCTCCTTTCACAATTTCACTATCATCGAAAAATGATACCGGGTTTAAATTCCGGGTGACTGCTCAATTTGGTAAAGTGCATGTGAGAAAAGTAAAATCAACTTTTCCGTTATCTCTAATTATGCTCAACCGTGCCAATTAAATACCTGCACTGGTTATTTTACTCCCTACTATGTGGTTTGACTTTGCCATGAAAAATGTGACTTGCAACAATACCAGTAAAGAGTTTCGAAAAAAATGGATTGAGCGATTTTCCTATTATTAAAGTGAGATTGGCGCTCGCGTATCTCTGCAGGCTTCGCCAATCTTATTTGCTTGTTACCTGTTGTAAAGTAGACATGTGTGGGAGTTACCGATCCAACGGGGCGCACTCAGTATACTCTCCTTAGTATCGGAAATAACCTTTGGTGCAGGTATGACTTAAACATCAGAGGATTTACTACTGACCATCCACCTTTGTCAACCCGCACAAGCGGCGTATTTTTCCAACAAATTCATTATACAGGGATATAAAAACTCTGTCAAACAAATATGAATTTTTGTGCAGAAATAATTGGTTGGTTTTTTGTCAAAACTCTTTCGGTCTTTGTATCATCAGGCAATCAAGATGATTCCCAATAGCACTTCAACCACCAGGCTGATGACATTTGATCTCTCAATGGATTTATCCAATACCATGGATGCAGCCCGAATGCTGGCAATTACCAGGTACACAATTCCCAATACAATGTAAACCTGCGGATTAGGAATGATAAATGGTGAAATTCCGAGAGCGATGAATACACCGCCCATTACGGCGCGAAGTTCCGTGATCCCGCGTGAACCGGTGACATCCAATCCGGTAAAGCCTTTTAAGGAACGCGGTTTTATTAGCGCATATAAACCGGTGGCTATGGTTAGGATGGCAGCAATAATCTTAAGAATTAGAAGTATATTTGTCATGATTTCTCCAGGTCTTGCAGGCGGTTACCATACCAGAATAGATTTCCAGTTTCCCTGGCTGCGATGCAGGGCAAGAAAAGTATACAAAGCACCTGCCCAAAACCCCAATGTCATCATCAGAATAATCCAAATCAATGCAGGAATGAATTTATTTTCCCGGAAGGCAATCCAAACTGAGAATAGGGCAAAACCTACATATAAATCTACCAGGGAGACTATGCCCCAGGGATTTGCCAGTATGGCTGCTCCATCCACAGAAAAATTGCCAAACACAAAACCATAGATGAGCACGATGGTCATTGCAAGTAACCCTGCCAGTGAAACCGCTTTTGCTATTTTCATTTTTATTCGTACCTTTTAGAAATTGTCATTTTCGTGGCAGCCAGGGGATAAAACTACTGGTGCGTTCGCTGTATTCTTTGTACCCTGGACGGGTCTCAAGAGTTTTTTCCAATAAAGCAACTCCGGAAACACGCAATAATAAAAGGGTCATCAAAATAGGACTGAATATGCTCCACCATCCACCTGCAGACAACGCAATTAAAGTAGAAACCCCACCATTGCGCTGAATTGCCGAAATAGTTGGGATGACGGGTATAGCGCCAGACACCATAATTCAGAACCTTGCCTTTATTCGCCGGGTTTGCTCTAAAGCGAGCCAGTTGAAAGTCGCCGACTGATTTGAAGAAGAATCCAATCACCCATAAAACAATTCCAACAAAATCAAAAATTCCCAACTGTTGGCTGCCAGGGTACCATTGCGCTGCCAGGAGAGGTATGGAGATTATTCCCATCAATACTCCTTGCAGCAAAAAAACCTGGAAAAAGCTTTTCCACCACCAGATCCTTCCCGATTCATTACGCCATTTTTGATAGCGAAAATCTTCCGGTTTACCCCAGTTTCGTGAAAGGATATACAGGGACAGGCGCAATCCCCAGATGGATACCAGGATGCAGATTAACAGTTTGCGCAACAGGAATCCATCCGGTGTGAGCAGGAAATAAATCCAACCGGTCATCACAAAACCTGCTCCCCAAAAAATATCGATGATGCTGGCGTTTTTTAATGCCAGGCTGACCAGCCATAAGGACAATCATGAGACTCAAGATAAAACCAAGAGCGATACCATACACTTCCAGAAATGTCATGATTGACCTCCCCCTGTATTTTTGGATAAACAGGCAAAACCGATAACGCCCGGTCCAAGATGGGCACCCAAGGCAGGATTAAGCTCTTCAATCCAAATCTCGCCTTCAGGCAGAATGTGCTTGATTTCCTGCAGCAGTTCCTGAGCAAGTTCACGTGCACTGGCATGGATCAGGGCAACCTTTTCAAAGGGACTGAATTTATACAAAAGTTCAACCAGCCGAAGTTGGGCTTTTTTGCGGGTCCGTATCCTTTCGGTGGTGGGGTCGCCATTGTGCATGTACAACAAAGGTTTAATCCTCAGGATGGTACCAATGGTGGAAAGTGCAAAATTCATGCGTCCGCTGCGGCGCAGGTATTCCAGTGTGTCCAGGGCTGCAAAAACATGGATGCGGGGAATCAGTTTTTCCAGTTGCGATACTATTTCTTGCATCGAATGACCTTCTGCGGCTGCCTGGGCGGCAGTTAACACTTCAAAACCGGTTCCCATGCTCAATTGCATTGAGTCGAAAACGGTAACAGGGATGATCTGTTGTCTCCTTGGAAGCCAGGGTGGCAATGTTTACGATGGCGCTTAATTTATGGGAGATATGAATGGATAGGATTTCTGTGGCACCATCCTCAGCAAGACGTTCATATATTTGGCGAAAGACCTGGACGGCCGGTGCAGCGGTAGTTGGATGCGGTCTCATATCAGGCAGCTGCTTATAAAACTCCTGGCGGGTAATATCTACATCATCCTTGAGTTCTCTCTCGCCAATATGTATATGCAGAGGGATGACCGTAATGTTGTATTTTTGAATGATTTCCTGGGGAAGGTCACAGGTGCTGTCGGTTACAATGCGAATAGTCATAACAATAAACCCCTTGTCTAAAACGAATAAGAACAATCCAAATCTTAGAAATCACGGATAAGAAAATCTTATACCGAAGATTAAAAGTAAACCCATATCTGGTATCTATATATTTATACAATTGGATGACCAGAAATGCAATCCATTTGGTTTCTCAGCCTTGTACACAATCCAAATTGAATGTGTTTCCAGAAACGGGAATCCCAAATTAATACTATAAATTAGATAGTATTTATGCTATTATTACTCTGTTCGATAGAGGGATTAATTATGATCAATCTTTTTGGATTCCAAATACCTTTACCCCCAGAAATGGCTTTTTTAGCAACTCCGCTGACTGACTTTATTGTCAACCTGGCAGCCTGGATCATTATTGCCATACTGATTGATTTGGTGGTTATGCGGCTTTTAAAACTGGTTACCCGATCCATACCAGGTGACCTCGAGGATATTGTTCTGGGTATTGTTCGCCGCCCAATCATCGTTCTGGTAGTGTTGTTTGGGTTTTCCACTTCCATCAAATTATTGGAAATAAATCCAGACGCTGCAACAGTTTTCCGTAGGATTGGGATTTCCATCCTGGTGCTGGTAATAGCCCATGTCCTGGGTAGGATTATCAAAGACGTCCTGGTCTATTATGGTGAAAAATGGGCGCAACGCACCGAAAGCCAGGTGGATGATGTCATTGTGCCTGTTTTTCGGCTATTTGGTCCGATTGTATTAGTAATCATTGCAGCCCTCATCATTCTGCCGTTGTGGGGTGTGGATATATCTTCAGTGCTGCTTGGTGCAGGGGTATTAGGGCTGGTATTGGGGCTGGCGTTGCAGGAAACCCTGGGTAATATTTTCAGCGGGTTGAGTTTGCTTATTGAGGCTCCGTTCCGAAAGGGTGATTTAATCCAACTGGATGGTAACCGGGTATGCGAAGTTCAGCAACTCGGGCTGCGCTCAACCACCTTGTTTTCATTGGAGAAACAAGCCACCATCTATATGCCTAATAAAATTCTGGCTTCCAATCCGCTGGTAAATCTGACCAAACCCACTTCAGAACAACGATTTAATATTAAATTAACTGTGGATCAGAAATCCAACCTGGTCCATGTTAAAGATATGATAGAGCGGGTAGCCAAAGGGCACCCGGCAGTGTTAACCTCCAATATTTCCGGTACGCTTCCTCTGTATGAAGACCAGATCGCCCATATACGTCAGCAAGCAGCGCGTGAGGATATCGACCCTGCTGCCAGGGAAATTTTGCTGCGGGAGGCTGAGGCAAATGACGCGATCCCTGGCACGCCTGGCTTTGGAAGGAAAACTGAATGCCCAATTGCAGCAATTTAAAAAATCGGTCCGCAACCTGATCCGGGGCATCAAAGCCCGGGAAATGCGGGGTTTGGATGAGGCAGAGCGGTCGGAAATCCTGGATAAATTTATCGAACCAATCACATGCGAGGTGGTATCCATCAAACAATTGGCAAAAGAATGGTCGGAAGAAGAGGATGGCTGGTTGAGTCAGCACGATTACTGGATGCTGCGCCGGATTTGGGAAAGCCGAAACGGACAGCTCGACATGCGCTGGAAAACGCTGGTTAATTCTGTTCAATCACCCGATGATCGCCTTGAAATGCGCCTGGATGATATCGCTGCTGACATGATTAAATGGATGGATAAAGAGTACAAAATTGTGCCTGGTACCTGGAAGGACCCGGTTATATCCATCACAGGATTTGATGGCTGCAACGTGGAACTCGAACTGGCTTATTATGTGGATAATATCCGTTTGGAAAATGACAGCCGCCCACAACGGGTGCGCACCGAATTAAGCCGCATCATCCGCGAAAAACTTGTGGATGAAGGAATCTGGTGCGGATAGCACCAGTAAAATAATTAGTAAATAGTTGTTCTGAAGGGTTATTAAAGAAAAACAGGGATGTAATTTACATCCCTGTTATGGTTAAAGGTCAATTTACTCTGCATCACCGAAGAATGTCTCATTCAATTCAAGCAAGGCTTTTAATGCCTCTTCAGCGTCATCCCCCTCAGCCTGAATCGTAATTTCTGCATTTTGATTTGCACCCAGGGTGAGAACACCCAGGATGCTTTTTGCATTCACTTTTTTCTCGCCATGGGTAACGGTAATAGTGGATGTAAACTTACTGGCTTCGCGAACAAATACTGTGGCTGGTCGAGCGTGCAAGCCAACCTTATTTTTGATTTTAAAAGTAATTTCTGGCATTTTCTATCCAGTTCTGCGTTATTCCGTTTTCAATAACGCGGCTATTTTTTCAAAAGTTAAGAATCTCTGCAAATTGTTTACATTACTTAAATATAATCGGATACTCCCGGGGGGAGTCAAAAAAGGCATTTTGGAATGTTTGAGCGTTTCTGCCCAGGGGATGTTGGATTTCTTTATCATCGAAACCAGGCTGCCAGAGCCTTTTTTATCCAGCTGGCTGCCATATTTTTCTTTGAGGTAACCCAATATTTGATTCAAATTGCGGTTGTAGTTTCGCCGGGAAAGAACAACCAGCAAGGCATATAAAAGGAACAGCCCATTAATCCACAGGCTGTTTGCGATATAAAAATCAAGGGCAGCATTGCCCCAGGTACCTATCGTCGAGCGTAAGAATGCATCAATCATAATTTATTCTTCTAAAAAATTTTGGGGCGGTCTGGGAAACCGCCCCAAATTAAACTTGTGTTAACCTTCGCTTGCAACAATCTCGTCGGGCGCACCAGCAGCGACTTCCCACTTGTGGGAGTTTCTGAGGTAGAAGAACATTGCCACTGCCAGTAGTGCAGCAACAATGATCAGACCAAACACACCCAACCATTCAGACAGTTTTGTGAAGAGGAAGACAGGCCATAAGAAGCCATCACCAATACTGGTGATGCGGACGGCATTTTCCGGTACTGCAAAATTCGAGGCAATTGCTGTTTCGGTAAATATGTCAGCCAGCCAGGTGGCGAAGTAAAAGCCAAGAATCAGTTCAATTGTTCCTGCAATTACCATGCGGACGATGTTGCCCTTCATAAGCGGGGCAAATAATGCCACCACGAAGGGGATAATCGCCAGGTCGGCAAACAAAATGACACGGTTGCCGGGCAGGATAATGGAAAGCAAAATGGCGATCGGGACCAGCAGCAAGGAAGTGGAAATTGCAGCGGGGTGACCAATCAGGATGGCGGAATCCAGGCCGATGTAGATTTCACGGCCGGCAGCACGTTTCTTCATGAATTCGCGGGCAGCCTCAGAAACCGGGATTAAGCCTTCCATGAGGATTTGAACCATGCGGGGCAGTAAGAGCATGACTGCTGCCAGGTTCATGGCGGTGCCGAGTACTTTGGTCAGTACGGTGGTGAAATCGCCAGCATTGTAGAAGGCAAGAATACCAAGCACCAGACCGATGATCAAACCAAGAATGACGGGTTCGCCCATGACACCCCAACGTTTGCGGATGGTCTCGGGATCAGCCTGCATTTTATTCAGACCAGGAATGCGGTCTACAATCCAGTTGGTGACAATTGCGAATGGAACACCAGGGGCTGTGGTGAGGTGGGGGATGGAGATGCCGGGAACACCGTAAAATGATTGCACGGCTTTGGCGGTCCAGTCACCCAGGAACAGAGCCAGGGCAGCAGCAATACCGGCAGCAATCAGGCCATAGACCAGATTACCGGTGGCAGCCACAACCATGGAACCGATGAATGCAAAGTGCCAGTAGTTCCACACGTCGATGTTGAGGGTTTTAGTCAGGCGCAGCACCAGGAAAATGACATTAACCAGCAGGGCAATCGGGATAACCCATAAGCCCACCTGGCTGCCAAAAGCAATGGCTGCGGCTGAAGGCCAACCGACATCCATGACATCCCGTTGGATGTTGAGATTGGTGACCATGGCTTGACCAACACTGGATAGATTGCCCCACATCAGGCCAATTACCAGGTTGATACCAATGAATGCGATGCCAATCGTGACAGCCGCGCGAAATGCACGACCAACTTTGGCACCCATGACGACAGCGATAATAAAGATGATAATTGGGAGAAGTACTGTTGCGCCCAATGTATCAATAACCGCTTTCAAACCAGCAAGAAAACCTTCCATTTTTTCTTACTCCTTTTCATGAAATAGAGAGTTGTGATTTTGAAGAGGGGTATTACACCTTTTCGAGCGCAGCGACGATTTGCTCGATAACCTCTTCCCTTCCAATACCCGTGAGAAAAGCAAGCGTTTGAATCACCGGCACTCCCAGATTGCCGGGGACTGGGGTAGTGGTTACCACCAGGTCCGTACCTTGAGCCAGGCTGGGCACTTCGGATGCCTTGCACTGGCGGATGGTTACATTAATGCCACGTTCTTTAAGTGCTTCTTCAATTGCTATTGCGACAACAGTTGAAGTCGCTATCGCGGTACCGCAGGCTACTAAAATTCTTTTTGTTAATCCCATTGAATTCTCCTTATTGTTGAGGACGATAGAAAATAAATCGTATTTTCCTCACAATATAGTACATATAATTCATCCAATATGCAATAAATTTCGGTGAAAAAATATTTTCATATCTGGATAAGCAGGCATATGGCGAATTTCACGCCTGTTGAAGAACTTTCTTCAATTCGTCCAAATTTTGCGCGTGAACAAGCTGCGATACCAGGTCAGGATTTTGTAATACGCCGGCAACTTCCTGCAGCATTTCCACCTGGGACTTGGGCTGGTCAAGTGCCAGCACAAATACCAATTGAACCGAAACTGTCTCTTCGGGATTAACCATATTTTGAAAAGGCACGGGTTTCGCCAGTGTAGCCAGTCCAACACCCGATTTGATTACATGCACAATATCGGTGTGGGGGATGGCTGCGTTGTATTGCCCGCCCAGGGGTAAACCAGTTGGGATGTTCTTTTCGCGTGCAAGCGCGTTATCAATGAATGTATCGTGAACGAAACCTGCCAAATAGAGTTTATTACCAATAACACGAATAATATCTTCTGATGTCTTTGCTACCAGTCCGAGGGACACTGCCTCGGGCACAAGAAAATCAATTAATTTGGTTGACAATGCCAGTTCTCCGGGGTGTTACCCCATAAAAATAATTATTTAATGCAGTTCGGAACAAGATAAACCTTTAACAACTGCATTATCACAATACTATAACACCAGTGTTTCAAAATCGTTTCTTATTTTATTCACATTCTTTATATGACTTTTATTATCGCAGTTATGAACATTCATAACGATGGTTATATTATTGACAACCATCCATCAATTATTTTTGATAAAGAATGATCAGATTCTCGTTGGCTTCCAGCTCACTTACCGGTTGATAATCCATGATCAAGCCTTCTTCATTAATTACTAACGGACTTGCTTCATGAGTACCCAATAAAGTAGTCGCTTCGAATTCACCGCTAACCGGCAATTCAGCACTGGAAATTGTGAGATTCTTGAATGGTATTCCCCAGACAGGTTAACCAGTGTCAGTATCACATCCCCTTCCAAAATACGTAAACTGGCATATACACTGGGTGACGAACAATCCAATTTGTAGTATGCGCCAGCAGTAAGACTGTTTTGGTTTTGGCGGAGATGGATAAGGTTACGATAATGCGAAAGCAGTGAAGTTATCCTCCCCGGTTTGATCGGTAACATTGTAGTAGGGAGCCATCAGGCTGACTTTCTCCCAGGGGGTTCCTGTTGTAAAGCCTGCATTCTCCGGTCTGTTCCACTGCATGGGCGTGCGAATTCCTTCATCAGGTTTTTGCCCTGTCATGCCAATTTCTTCTCCATAATATATGAATGGAGTTCCAGGAAAGGTAAAAAGAATTGTTGCTGCTGCCCTGGCACTTTCCATATCCATATTCAGTTGAGTCATTACCCGGTTCTGGTCATGATTGGTTAAGAAAGTACCCACATCCTGACCGAAGAATATACTGTTTTCGAGTGCCAGGGCATTACTGATATTGGCACCATCTTTACGGAGCACGTTTTCCAGGATGGAAGTGGAAAGGTCAAAGTTGAATGCCATATCCAGGCTGCCCTGGTTGAGGTATTTAACGACAGAGTAGGAGGTGTCCCAGACTTCACCAATTACAAGAGCATCGGATTTGATAGTATGAACTTCACTGTTGAATTTTGACAGCCAATCCAAAGTTTCCGGAGTGTTGGCCTGAATTTTTACCATCTTCAATGATATGGCGAGCCCCATCCAACCGAAAACCATCCACATGCATGTCCTTTAACCAAAAACTTGCCACCTTCAAAATTTCATCGGTGACTTCTGGATTTTTATAATTCAAATCCGGCATTCCACTCCAGAAAATCCCGTAATAGTAATCCCCATTATCAGCAGGATGCCAGACCTGCTCACCCCATGGACCAGGATATTCAGGCTTTGTTTCTGACCAGATGTACCAGTCGTGATACGGGCTTTCGGGGTCATTTGCTGCAGTAAACCAGGGGTGCTGGTCCGAGGTGTGATTGATAACAAAATCGATGATGACTTTTATGCCGCGTTTATGGGCTTCATCCAGCAGGATTTTAAAATCGCTCAATGGTGCCATAATCCGGGTTAACGCTGTAATAATCGGTAACATCGTATCCATGGTAACTGGGTGAGGGGAAGATGGGCATCAACCATATCCCTGTCACACCAAGATCGGTGGTGGTATCAGGATCACCATCATTCAGGTAATCCAACTTTTGGGTTATCCCGTTGAAATCTCCGATACCATCACCATTACTGTCGTAAAAACTGCGCACAAAGATTTCGTAAAATACCGTGGTATCCCACCAGGCAGGAGGTTTCGGTACAGGTGTATCAAGCACTGGTGTGGATGTGACTGCAGGCGTTGGTGAAAGAATTTGCAGGGATACTACCGGCTGGCAGGATGTAATAATCATGACCAGGATGAGCAGCAGGAGTATCGATTTAAACCTGACGGGGAAGAAAATTTTGACCATAGTATTTGAAAAAATAGGGGAGGTGGAGATTTCCACCTCCCCAGAGTTAAATATAAACCGGGAGTCTAGCCTTTAACACCACCCAGTGTCAGACCCGAAACAATATACCGCTGGAATACGTAGAAGATAACAATAATCGGGATACTCATCAAAATGGACATGGCTGCAAAATCAGACCAGGGCGTGGTGTACTCCCCCTGCATGGAACGCAATGCCATCGCAAGGGTAAATCGGGATGGATCTTCAAGAAAGGTCCATGCCAGTACGAACTCCGTCCAACCCGTCATAAAACTAAATAGAACCGTAATTGCCATGGCGGGAAGTGATAACGGCATAATGACACGCAGAAATGCCTCGGTGACATTACACCCATCAATCAGGGCTGCTTCTTCCAATTCCTTTGGAATCGTATCAAAATAGCCTTTAAGGTTCCAAATTGCAAAAGGCAGCGTGGTAGAGGCATACGCAATCATCAACCCGACCAGGGTTGCGCGCAGCGGTTCGCCGCCAATTTTTACCAGGGAGAGTAAAACATATAAAGGTGCCAGTGTGGCAGTTGTCGGCAGCATAAGTAAAACGATAAAGCCCAGCATGCCTGCCTGGCGACCTATGAATTTGAAGCGGGAAAATGCATACGCGGCTGATGAACCTAAAACAACTGCAAAAATGCTGGTACCTAATGCCACCAGCAGGCTGTTCGCCAGTAATTTCCCAAAGTACATGCAGGTGGAGGTATCTGAAGGATTTTTACAAAGCTGCCCAAATGGCTCAAGGAGAACTCGCTTAAAGGCTGCCAGGGATGCCCCTGGGGGTATGAGTGTCAATTCCAGGGGTTTATCGATATTGCGCGGGTCAAGTGCCATGGATACGATCCATAAAATTGGAAACAGTACTGAGGCGGTTACCAGCAGTAACAATAATTGCAGCCCAATTTGCCTTAAAACTGCATTTCGTTTTCTATGCATTGAAGGCCTCCGTTGCTCTGGTGACACGATTGTTTATCATCGTTATAGCGAAGAGAATAATAAACACGACGATACTGAATGCACCGGCTACACCGTACAACCTTTGCTGGTAAACCAGCTTGAAAGCCTGGGTGACCAATATTTCTGTCATCCCAAAAGGTCCGCCTTCAGAAATAAAGTAAATTACGCTAAAGTTATTAAATGTCCAGATGGTACCCAGCATAATTGCAGGCACCATGGCTGGTCTTATCATTGGAACGGTAACCTTCCAGAACTTGTCCCAGCCACTGGCTCCATCCATATCAGCCGCCTCATAGAGCTCGGTTGGAATGGATTGAAGAGCTCCGGTAGCAACCACTGTCATGAATGGCCAGCCCAGCCAGATGTTGGTTACCAGTAAACAGTAAAAAGCAATGGGCAAGAAACTGAGAAAACTACCGATTGGCGGGTTGGCATCTGTCAACCAGGCGGTATTGGTGGCAAATGAAGTGCCAATTGTCTGGTTGATCACAGCAAGCAATTGATTAATTGCGCCAAAACGGTCACTAAACATATTCCGCCAGGTGAGGGCGGCGATATATCCGGGAATTGCCCAGGGAAGGACAAACAATGCCCGGTAGATTTTGCGACCGATCAAGTGTTTATCATTGAGCACAATGGCAATGAGCACCCCCAATCCGACATGAAAGACCAGGTTAGCCACTGTCCAGACAATGTTAAACGTCAATAAACGTCCAAAGTTGTAATTGGGTATTGCGAGATTGTTCTGCAAAATATCCAAAAAGTTTTGAAAACCCACCCAGGTGGGTGCGAATTGTGCAGTCGCAGGATTTATGGGATTAAACCGCAGATTCTTTATGGCGTAATCCGTAAACGCCATCCAGATTTGATAGACCTGGGGTAAAAAAGTGATAATCATCATTAACAAACCGGCAGGGGCTATATATGCCCATGCAATCGATGATTTTTTTACTTCTTTTGAAAATTCAGATCCTGACTTCTTGCTTTGGATACTACCTTCATTAGCTTTTGCTACCATTTGCCCTCCAATGTTGAAATCAGTCCTGCAAAAAAACAAGCAGGTGGATTTTAGTTTCCCGTATCCACCTGCTTTTTATTACATACCGTTGTCCCTCAGAATATTACTGAGTTTGTTATTTAACTGCAGCAGAAACGGCGTCAAATGCTTCCTGCAGAGCCACGGCGGGATCTGTACCTTTATCCAGTACGGACAGGACAGCATTATTCATGGGATCCCAGTACACACCCATTTGCGGGATGACAGGGAATGCAGTACCGGCAGCAAAGCCGTTGACTGCCATCTTGGCAATGGGATCAGTCACTTCCAGACCTTTGACTACTGGAATACCAGCAGCCATGGGTTTTTCAGTGGTGCCGACATCAGCCCACATTGCCTGGGCTTCTTTTGACACAAAGAACTCCATGAATTTCTCGGTTGCAACTGCATCATCGCCAGCGGCAGCAGTGGTCAGGTAAATATTATCGTTCTGTACATACCCTGACATACCAGCCGGCCATGGGTCAATCACCAGGTTCTCGGCACCAATGGCATCTGCGAACGCTTTTGCATTCCAACTGCCATCGATAACCATGCCAGCCTTGCCAACTTTAAAGAGGCTGATATCATCGTCATTGTTATTTACATAAGAAATACCCGCATCTTTTACCATCTTCAATGCTGTCAGCCATGCCACACCATAATCATTGTTGAATGTGGGGACGCCCGTGGTTGTATCCATCAATGGGGTACCCAGTGCGTACATGCTTCCTGCAACAAAGAAGAAACCGGTTTCAAAAACCATTCCTTCGACATCACCAGAATTGGCAGCCACGGCTTTGGCAATCAAATCTTCCCAGTCTTTGGCGGGTTCGGGAACAATGGTCTTATTGCGGTAGAGCAGGACACCCTTAAGATTTAATGGGTAAGCCAACCACTGCGCCTTTGTATTGCACGGAGGCAGCAGCAGCGTCATTGAGTGTTTCCAGTAAACCTTCGGTCATCATGGGGGTAATATCCTGCACCAGTTGTGCATCAAATGAAGCAGGACCCCAGTCGGCAGATCCAATCAACATGGTCGGACCAGAACCGGAACCGACAGCGGTTTCAAATTTATTGCGCAGGTCATCATCCGGAACAAATAACTGCTCAACGGTAACATCCGGATACTTTGCTTTGAAGGCATCAATGATGGCGTTCAAACTGTTGGTTTCTTCTACTTTTTTCGAATGCCAGATGACCACTTTGCCTTTAACTGCAGCAACAACTGGTTCTACAGGGGCTACAGTTGCGGCTGGTTTCGGGGCACAAGCAGAAATCACAAATACTAAGATTAGCAGGGCGCTAACCAGGGGTAAAAATTTCTTGGACATAATATCTCTCCTTAACTATAGGTTGATAAAACTAACTAACTTGGCAAAACCCGTAATAGAGACTCTTCTTTATTCCTCCTTAGTTTTAGATCCCGGTAAATAACGGAGATTCGATGAAGGAGCCGAGAAAAGTGCGCCAGATTTCCGCGCCAAGTTTGTGCGGATATGGTTAGGTATTGATTTCTTGTTTTATGTACGATTGGGGTTCAATGATTGCCAGATGTAAAACTGGCAGATGATGATTACCTGTAATGTTCATGTACCAATATCCCTCTTAATATTTATTATTAACATTAAATTTATTATACTTAATAGTAATGTTTTGGAAGAGCTTTGTCAAGTATGTGTTGGATGAGTATATAACCTTTTGGGGATCATTATTGATAAATCATATTCAACTAGATAATTACTTAAAATTGGATTGGGAAAAGTATTCCTTTACTCCCGTGTATTGAAAAAAAAAACCATCTGTAATTGGTTACAGATGGTTATTATCCTTGGTTGAAGTTCAGGAAATTACTCTACGGATTTTTGCAGATAAATGCTTCAGGTGTGGTTCCCGGTACTGAAGACCAACTGCACCCATTTGCATTACATGTTCGCGGGTCATTGTACTCCGAACAAGTAACCTCTGCCCCGCAAGTTAAAACTGTGATGTCCGAAAAAACATCTGTGCGCGTTGAGGTGTCACCTACATTGTTTTGGATAACAGCCTGGTATTGCAGGGTAGCCTGTTCAAATGGCGGGTTAGTTCCAAAGATGGATGCCAAGTTGATAGTGTACTCAAAGAGATTGTTATTAAGTGGATTCATGGCAACAATTTCCCATGCGGCTGAGTCTGCGGGTTGGAACCTGTAGAATAGTGCCACAACCTTTATCCCTTGCGGGTCTGAAGCAGTGACAAGGAAAGTTACATACTGGTTGCCACAACTATTCAGACCGGCGTAGACCGTATTTGTTGATATGCGTTCCAACTTAATTTTTGCAGCATTTGCCTGTGTTGGGGTTACTGTAACCGTTGGTGTAATAGTGGGTGTTAACGCAATTGTTGGTGTGGAGGTCGCTCTTTCTGCCAGCCTGGGTGTTTTTGTAGTTTCAGTACTTATGATAAGGCTGGTAAAGGCTTTTTCACTCCAATTTCCGGCAGTATCCTGGATGCGTAACTGAAGCTGGTATTCTCCCGGTGTTGTCAGGTCGCAATCATGGGTCAAGGTTACCAGGGTTTCCTTGGTATTTGGACTTGGTATATTTCTATTAATTAAACCGTTAATGGTAAGTTCAAAGAGTGATACCCCGCTTGGGGAGGCCCCGTGCATAACAATCTGGCATGGATTTGGCGGATAAAAAACAGTACCGGGTATGGGAGCATCAAACCAGGCTTTAATACTTTCAGAGTTCTCAAGCGTAGCATTATTTACCTTCGGGCTGCAAGCAGTGAGAATAAGTGCCAGGCACCAGATGAGTTGAAATAATCGTTTTAGCTTTCATGTTTCACCTAATTTTCAGGGTGGAGCAAAATAATAAACATCAAGTTTTATATTTTGAAGACCAGACATACAGGTTCCAGAGCCATCGTCAAGCGGATAAGGAGCTTTGGCTGGAGATAATATCAGACCAAAGTTTTTCTCCGGTTGGTTGACCCAATCATTCACTAATGAAGTTACATCAACCTCATTTGCCATAAATGCAGAAAGCGTCTGTACAGGCGTGTTGTATGCAAGACTGCTTAGAGAAATATATGAGCTGTAATGATTTGCAGGTACTGCATTGCTCCAATCCTGCTTGGCTTTCCCGATGCCGGCGACACAAGATGAGGGCTTGGGGGCAGCCAACCCGGTGGCATAATAATCCATGGATAAATTGGAAAATCGCAAGACGGCTTTATGCACTATAGCACTCATTGGAAGTTGAGTGGAGAACTTTACTCCGCCGGTATAGTTCCCTTCCTGATAACAATCATCTTCATCATCATCTACGATGTAACTTCCTACCACAACGTCACCGGGTTGTTGACCATAGTTGCTTCTGATTTGTTTCATGCTATCATAGTGGCTGAGACCTCCATACCCATCACAATCACCATCATCAATCCAGGTGCCACCGGTGGTCAGCCAATCAACCGGTTCCAAAGTAATTTTTTGTGGTGTTGGCGGTTTTCCGGGACAGTATGTTGCCATTTGTGAAGGTTCAAGAACCGGGTCATCAATATATGCCTTTACTCCGTAACAAGGGGCTCCCCAGGGCAGTGGAACAGCAACAACCTTCTGTTTAGGGTTGCTGACGTTAGCAATCAGCTTTTCCTTTTTCGACAAGGGGTCAATTTCGAAGATACGATACCCATCGATATCGTTGATCCAGGTTTCGTTACCTGGCCAATTCACCTGGGGCTGCCATTCCCATTCGAGGACATAATATTGTTTAACCGGTGCCTTTAATAAGGCATCGCAGACAAATCCCGCCAGGATATTGCCATAGTGTTTGGTGCAATCTTTTGTGTCACTTGGTTCACGCATTGCATAGGGATCAGGGATACTCTTGGTAACTCCGCCTGTAAATTTTTCTTCTTTGGGAGTGATTTTGGGAATCCCATCTTAATTGAAATCCTTTACCAACCACTACCAGGGGCATATCTCCATTCAGGGGATCAAAAGGTGTTTCGCCCTGACCAAGAAACTTGAGTGTATCACCCAGCCAACCCCAGCACTGAATTTGTAAAACAGTCTTCCCGGCAACTGGAATATTATCGTGTTGGATATACTCCACCGAAGAGCCAAAAAGGAAATCGAAGGGCTGCTTGGGGAATTTCGTCCATTTCCCGTTTCCACTGGATAGATAACAATAGGATTTATCCACAGGTTCTAATGGCTTGAACTGCCAGGTTATCAAGGGTATATTGGGAGGAAAATTTCCATCTTCTTCTTTTCCATTATCCCCAACCTTGGGAGCATCTGACACGATAGGGATATTAATTGGCTGACCATCTTGTAATGGAAGGTCAGGGTCAATCAGAGGATTTGCATCTGAGATTACTTCTTTGGGTAATCCATAATCTGCACCAATTTCTGCCAGGGTATCACCGCCTTGTGCTGGCAATTCCATGAAACCATCTTCGGCAATAACACTAAGAATAACTGTTTGAGAATCAAATATGCGTCCATCTATGGTAGTCATGCGGGCAAGCAGGGTATGAATTCCAACAGGCCAGGCATGCCAGGACCAGGAAACTTTTTCGCCTGGGTCTGCAAAGGTGCCTGCAGATTGACCATCAACAAAAAGTTCTTGTTCTTTAATGTTTTGGCTGAAATAGATTGCACGGTGACAGGGACATAATCCCCGGCTGCAATTTCATCACCACTACTGGGGGAGATTATGAAGATAAAACCGGGTTCGGCTGGAGGTTTTGGTGCAATCGGAAATTTTGTTTGGAGGAGCCACCAACCAACACCGGCAGCCAACAATAAAAACAGAACGATCAATCCACCAGCTAAAAGACCCCTTTTTTTCTTTTTATTATTCATGGAAACTCCTCAAAGAAACCATGTTATGCAATGGAATGGGTGATGAGGTTATATTTGACTTATTGTAGCATTTATAAATACGATATACAATACCATAATTATCTATAATTAATTATATTTAATGAATCAAGTAAATAAATATAAACAGGGATGCCGAATTAATTGGCATCCCTGTAGTAAATAACAACACAAAAATTATGCGTCCAAAAACCTGGCTTCTTCAAGTGCGTCGCGCAAGCGGTCCAAACGGTGTTCCCGGTCAGCAGCGAACCGCTTGATGCCATCCAGCACCCATGCGGGGGAAAGATGGGCTTCTTCAATCACATCTTCCAGCCTTCCACCGGTGCGCCAGCGGTCATCCCAATCGGAGGAAAGTGCATATTCTTCTCCAACATTGGTGTACAACCAGTCATGCATCAGCCACCGCGCCTGTGTGGTGATAACGGTAGAATCCATTTGGTCGGCTTTGGTTATGACCTTGCGTTGATATTCCTCTGGTTGCAGCGCAAATAACTGCGGACTGGTGGCGCAAACGATTTTTACATTCAGTTTTTCCTGGTCCAATTGGGGCAGGAGTTCGATTATCGAAGCCATGCGCTGGTGCCCTGGACGATGAATGCCCCATCATGCGGAATGCCAGCCTGGTAGTCGCGCACCACATAAGCACCTCTGGCTGCTTCAAAATGAGACGGCATCCCCAGTTTTTCGCGATCGGGGATGGCAACGGGGGGCGGGTGAGATGCAGCGCAATGATGGGCACGTCGGTATTTAAGGCTGCACCCAACAGCACCGGGACTTCATTATGCTCCCAGGGATACAGGTTAATGATTTTCCCCTTGGGGAACAATTGGGTGACCCCTGGTGAAAAAATGCCAAAGTGTGTGCGGCTGTCGTCCGCAGTCTCAGGTCCGGAGTGCCCGGCCACCCAGATGACCTTGCCAATTTTCAGCTGGCAGTCCTGGCTAAGCTGGCTAAGCAGGCGGAACATGCCATATTTAAATAAGAAAATGAGCCGTATGTGGAGCAAGCACCCCAAAAACCGTCAAATTCCTTTTCGGGATCGGAGGAGAGATTGACCGTTGCCAATCCGCTCATGATGCCGGCATTGGCAAACTCGGTTATTTCCTGGGGAAGGATGACGCCTTCAGATTCACCAAACCGCCGATACCAGCCGTATCCTGTGAAATCTCCATACGCTGCACCAAAACCGCTCAAGTTGGTGGATTCAGCCAGGTCGGCGGATGCTACCAGGAATAATGGGCGGCCATATTCTTTTGCACCAAAGGCATTTACCCAGGCTCCCCATTTGCTCAATCCAGCCCGGTTGGGTACTTTATCGCCGGGTTTGGCATATAAATCTGCCGGATAATTTCGAAAATCAAACAGGCGTTTGTCAGTGAAGGGATTCCCTTTTGTGCCCAGTTCAAAACTGCCCAGGGTTTCAGGGACGCTTTCACCCAATTCAACCAGGGTATCTGCCAGGTAATCCACCAATGCCTGGTCAGCATGCAGTACGTCGATGACTGCTTTCAGGTTGGCAGAAAACTCTTCCTGGTAAGCAGCAGGACTTTCCGGAGCATTCCCGCCAAAGTTAACAAACCTGGCGTTATACTTCTCGACAAATTCCTGCTTGGTCTGCCAAAACAGTTCACTGTCCGTCTTGTGGGGTGCGCCGTGGGAAGCAAAATCATATTTCAGGTAACCCCTGCCTTTACGGGTCTTAACCCAAATACCATTGGGACAGTGATTTGGATTTTCGCTGTGCAAGTGCCTGCAGCATGGTGCTGGCAACGGGAGCCCATTCGCTGCCATCTTCGGTGCCAAAAACACGCCAGCCATGGCTTTCAAACCAGATTTTGGGTGTTCCGTACACAACTGAACTGACCGGATGGCTGTCGATACCGAAATCATTCCAATCGAGTACAAAGTAAAGATTATCCAATTCCAAGCCATAGGCTGAGTTCAAGGTTTCATGCACACTGCCGGGTGTAAACCCACCCTCACCGTCAAAAGCAAAGACTTTTACTTCTCCAGCACCAGCGCGTTTGAGGGCGAGAGCCTCACCAGCCGCAGCCGGGGCACCATGCCCGGAAGGTCCGGTGTTGAATTTCAGGAAAAGGGTTTTGCCTTCCATTTCGGCATGACCGGAAAGCCCGCCGCGTTCGCGGAATTTCAAGCAGGTCTTCCCAGTATAAAATTCTTTCACGCGGGTTGGGATTGGCATAGCGGTCATTGCCGGTTTGCTCATACTTGATTCGCAATGCTTCATTTAAGATCGCCAAGGTACAGTAAACCAGGGGTACGGTATGCCCGCCAACCAGGATAAAACGATCGGCAAATCGTTTTTCGGGATGGCGGATATCCCAGCGCATCACTCCACTCAGTAATGTGGCAAGCAGGACATGCACTTTGGAGCGCGACCCGCCCGGGTGACCGCTCTGGCGGTAATTCAAGATGATATCGATGAGGTTGTCAACCAGGTCTTTGGTTTTTTCCCAGTGGGGAAAAGTAGAAGTCATTTGGGCCAGATGGTCTTCCATCGAAATTTTAGTCTGCATGATAGGATATCTCCAGTTGCTGTACCGTTGGAATGTTAAAGTTGTGACCAGGCATCCTGCCAGGTTTGTTGAATGTTATCGAGAATCTCATGTGAGGTTTCACCCTCTTGGGGACGAATTTCAAAACCCACCCAGGGCAACTCACCTGCATCCGGCGTTTCTTGCAGATACCCGATGCGAAAAAGCTCTTTGAGGAAGTGAACCAGTTCTTCTGTTCCATTTACCCCGCCTGCATACCCAAAACGCGGATGTTTGTCGCCATAGGATGCCAGTCCAGGGATTTTAACACAGTTGCCGACGTGAACCTGGGCAAGGGTGCCTTTTAATCAGCTTAATGCTTGTTCTGGAGTTTCATCCAGAAGCGGCATATGACCCATGTCGTAAAACAATCCGAATTCGGGATAACTGAAACGAACACGTGTTGTGAAAACCGGCGGCAGCATCGGAAGGTCCAACCAGCGCCATTTTATCCACCGACCGGTCAAATGTTTCGAGGATGATGCGCATGTCATGCTGCCGGGCATATTTACCCAGTTCCACAATGGATTCTCCAGGGCAGAGTAAGCTTCGTTACGTAATTCAAAGCCCGGGTCTTTACCGGAAACAATGACAAAACGGTCGGCTCCAATTTCAGATGCCTGGTCAATGGCGTTCTTTACCTGTGTACTGCCTGCAGGCGGTAATACTGGTCAAGATGATTGAAATTTAGGTTTTGACTGAGAATCAATGGCTGGGCTCCAAAGCCCAACTTTAAACCCTAGATCAGCGGCTGCCTGTTTTACCTTCTCACGAATTGCACGGTCATTAATGAGACCCATTTCCAGGGCACCAAAGAAATTCCGTTCAGCAATCTGCTGGATTGATGCAACGAAATCACCCTCGCCAGACTGCATTTCCGGAAATGCCATGAAATGCACCAGGCTGAGTGTACAGATATTCTTCCAGTTATTCACAAGGAGTTTTACCCAGGGTCTCTTTTACTGCTGCGCCCAGGTAGGCTGCTTTGATTCTTGGATCGTGTACCAGCTCGTTTCCCGGACCTTCAATGACCACGCATCCATTTTCCAGAACGTAAGCATAATCTGCCATTTTGAGGGCAATGGAAGCATTTTGTTCCACCAGTATGATGGTCATGTTGCGTTCTTCGTTTAGCTTTTCAACCAACTCAAATACCTGGCTGAAAACCAATGGAGCCAGTCCAAGCGAAGGTTCATCCAGTAGCAGGATTTTCGGTCCAGCCATCATGCCGCGGCCCATGGCAAGCATCTGTTGTTCGCCGCCAGAGAGTGTGCCAGCCTGTTGCCCGAGCGTTCTTTTAAGATCGGGAAAACCTCGAAAACTTCCTCCCGGCGGGCATTCATGTCTGTATTGGATGCAAGGTACCCACCCATGATGAGATTTTCATTGACCGTTAGTGACGGGAATATACGCCGTCCTTCCGGGACCTGGATAATACCGCTGGCAACGACCTTATGCGGCGCAGATGGGATTTTCTTTCCATCCATTATGATGCTGCCGGATCTTATTTTTACCAATCCAGAAATGGTGTTCAAGCAGTGTGATTTGCCTGCACCGTTTCGACCGATGACAACAACAATTTTGCCATCCGGCACGGTAATATTGATATCATGCAGTACTTCGATCTTGTTGTAACCAGAATGGAGATTGTTAATTTCAAGCATTGATTGATCTCCTCCCCAAGGTAAGCTTTGATCACAACGGGGTCTTTTTGAATTTGTTCCGGTGTGCCCTGTGCAATGCTCTTGCCAAAGTCCTGGACATAAATCCATTCACAAAGCCGCATGATGACATCCATGCGATGATCGATCAGCATGATTGACAGTGATAATTCTGTAAAGAAGTTCTGAATAAGGTCAACCAGGTCGTGAACTTCAGATTGATTTAGACCCGGCACCTGGTTCATCCAGAAGTAACACCTGGGGTTCACTGGCAAGCGCACGGGCGATTTCAACCCTGCGCTGCATACCATAAGGCAATGACTGGGCGATCGAATTTGCCTGTTCGCTTAATCCAACCTTTTCAATCCAATGCATGCTCTTTTCCTTGATCTCTTTTTCAAAGCGTGCAACCCTGGGTAATGAGACAAGGGTTTCAAGAACATTGATATGGAGCTCGCCAGGAATAGGCTGTCATGACTGTTTCCAGAACGGTCATATCCTGGAACAAGCGGATATTCTGAAAAGTCCGCGCAATACCCATGATGATTTATCTTGTGCGGTTCCAATTTGGAAATATCCTTGCCCTTGTATAGTATTTCACCGCCCGGGTTGGCGGGTAAATGCCTGAAACCATGTTCAGGATGGTGGTCTTTGCCCGCACCATTTGGACCGATAATGCCAATGATCTGGTTCTCTTTCAGACATGACCGGAAAATTCATTTACAGCACAAAGCCCACCAAACATTTTGGTGAGATTGTTCATGTCAATAACAACTTGTTTTTCCATTACTTCACCTCCTGCTGTTTTTTAAACTGAAATAAGCGCAAGAGGGGTTTAAGGGATAATTCCCAGGTTCCAAATAAGCCGCGGGGTCGCACATTGATAATAAACAGGATGATGACACAATAAAGCAGAATACGCCATGCCGTGGTGAAACGCAAAGCTTCAGGTGCTGCCAGGAGCAGGATCATGCACCAATCACGGTTCCAGTCAGGCTATCCCGCCCACCAAAGTAAACGATGATGATCCAGGTGACCGATGTGATCCAACCATACATGGCGGGTTCAACATAACGGGTGTGGAATGCCATCAATGCACCGGCATAGGCGGCAAATACTGCAGAAATGATAAAAACGATCATTTTGTGCTTGAAGACGTTGATGCCTTCAACTTTTGCAGCCAGTTCATTGCTGCGGATTGCCAGGCTGTCTTTTCCAAAATGAGACCGGCGGAAACCCCAGACGAGAACGATTGCTACTGCCAGCGATATAAATGCCAAGGCTGGGGTTGTAAGCCTGGGGAATATTCGAAAAACCCATGGCACCACCGGTAACATTGACCGATTCAGTCATCACACCGATAACGGCCTGACCAAAGCCAAATGTGGCCAGGGCGAAGAAGTCCTGCCGGATCCTGAATGTGGCAGAGCCTACCAAAAATGCCAGGGCAACTGCGATCGCGATTGCTGATCAAGAATTGCTAAGGTAATGGGAACTCCATAATTGACCACGCAGGATGGCAGAAATATACGCACCCAGCCCCATAAAGGCTGCCTGCCCCAAGTGAAAATAAGCCGTTCATGCCTGTTAACATAAAAGTGCCCAGCACTGCGATGGAACTGACAGCGATTGACAACCCGACTGTGAGATAAAATCACATTTAATATCCTATCCTCCGTGGTTTAGGCTTTATCAGCAAAACTGACACCAGCAAAACCCGTGGTCTTACCAGCAGGAATACTACCATAAGTAAGAAGATCACCACGGGAGAAAGACCAGAACCAATGGTGGAAATCAGAAATACTTCGACTACTCCCAGCACACAGCGCTGACGGCCACACCGGTAAGACTTCCCAGCCCGCCCAGCACAGAGGCAATAAAACCTTTGACAACGATCTGTCCAATTTGCGGTGACAAGGAGGCCGAAATACCATAGAGAACACCAGAAAGACCACCCAACATACCAGAAACAACGAATGCTGCAATGATGACCATGTTGACATCAATGCCCATCAGGCTGGTTGCGGTCAGGTCATTGGAAGCTGCCCGGATGGCAATGCCAATTTTTGTCTTCTTAACACGTAAATCAACAACACCAAATGCAATAATAGTAACGATCAATGATAGCAAATAAGTCACTGAAATTGTCAACTCACCTGAAGTTGAATCACCCTGACTTTGACCAAAGAATAAGGATAAGTCTCAAAGGAAGCTCCAAAGACGGATGATCAGAATCTGCTCCAGGAGCATCAGCATGGTCACTGAGGTTACAAAGAAATAAACCAATTGACCTTTTTGAAGGCGGATCCAACGAAAAGCAACAAACTCTACACCAGACAGCTACCAACGGCGCCAGTTACCATTCCCACCAGGATCACAGGAATCAAGGGCAGGTTGAAACTTGATTGGCCACGATGTAACCAGCATATGCGCTGATTCCCAGTACACCACCATGCGCAAAATTCGAAAACTTGAGCACATTGAAAATCATCGCAAAACCAACGGCAATCAACGCATATACTGCACCGAGCGATAATCCATTTATTACTTGTTGCAGAATGACATGTAATTTGCATCCTGCACTCCCCATTTTCGTTGGGGCTCATAGATATTCATGAGCCCCAATTGAGTTACAAATTTACATGTATAGACTTACTTTACTTCGCCTTCAGGAGTGTACCACTTCACAAACTGGGCGAGCCGTCTTTGATGGTCATGATCGCCATAGGCAGATCCTACAGGTTGATGGGTGTCGGCTGAAATGCTTAAGGTACCCTGGAAGCCCTTGTACGTTCACATGATTCAGTTTGTCGTAATGCAGGCGGAGGTGATATCATCGCCACAGTGCTTCGATTGCCTCGACGATAATACCAAAGGCATCTGCACCAGAGAATGACTGTGCAATGGCTGTTTCTCCAAATTTAGCCGTGTAAGCTGCAGCCCAATCAACCAGATCTGGATCCGCAGCATTGATGCCATAGGGGTAGAAGGTTTTGGTGGTTGCAGCAGGATCAGTTGAGGGTGCAAAACCGGTTGGGGGTACTGAGTTGCTGCCCAACATGGGAACATCGATACCAAGTTCAAATGCCTGGGTGTAGATCAATGGGATTTCTACAGGGTAGGAGGGGAAGTAAATGGCATCGGGATTGGTTGCCTTGATCTTGGTCAATTGTGCGCGGAAGTCCTTGTCAGTTCCAACTGTAGGTTTCTTTGGCAACAATTTCGCCACCATCGGCAACGATAACTTCTTCAAATGGGCCTGCCAGACCTACGGAGTAGGATTTGCGAGTTGTACAGAATGGCAAATTTCTTTGACGCCTAGTTCATTCACTGCATAGGCAGCGATGGTTGTGCCTGGGGGGCAGCAGAGTTCTGGGCCAGGAACATATAAGCCCAGGGTTCGCCATTTTCCTGGATGGTGCATTTGTCATCCATGAACAAACCAACGATTGGGACTTTGAGTTCTTCTGCAACAGGGGCAATCGCAATACCAATATTGGCAATGGGTGGTCCAAGACAACGGCGACTTTGTCCTGCTCAACCATACGGTGGTAGGCATTGATGGCTTCGTTGACATCGCTGCGGGTATCATAGGTGACCAGTTTGAGCATACGACCATTGATACCACCGGCTGCATTGATTTCTTCAATTTTCATGGTGGCAGCAAAGGTTAGGGCGCTGCTGAGGGCTTTCATACCGCCAGATTCGTCCTGCAGGTTACCAATCAGGATATCGCCTTTGGGTTCTGCCAGCGCAGGTGCTTCAGGAGCTTGGTGGTTCACAACGGCTGGCGCTTCGGTAGCAGGCGCACTACGGGTGCTTCGGTAGCAGCAGCGGGTGCTGCCGCGGGTGGCACATGCACTGAGAGCAGGGACATGACCATCAATACGACGAACATAATACTAAATTTTTTCATTTTTCTCCTCATCAAATTTGTTGTAGATACTTGCATACTGACAGATCTTTTGTTATCTATCGTATTGTAGGTTAATCACCTCCTTTTCATAAGATTTAGAATTCTGTACATTGTGGGTTATGCAATTTTTGGTTATCACTTAATGCCTGCCATACCCGTTCAGGGGTCAGGGCAAATCATGAAATACAACCCCGGTGCTTCACCTGACTGCCAACCCAATGGCAGAACCGATGGGGATTATACCGCTTTCCCCGGTACCTTTTGCACCTGAAGGACCAGAACCATCCATGTTTTCAACCAGCATGGATTCCAATTCATCGGGTGTATCCAGGGTGGTGGGAATACGATAATCCAATGCACCCAGGTTGAGAATCCTGCCCCGCTCATCCATGATGAGATGCTCCATGAGCGAATGTCCCAACCCCTGCATGGCGCCACCTTCATCCTGGGTTTCAACCAACAGTGGGTTGATGGCTTTACCAATATCACCCACGGTCACCAGCTTCTTACGTGCACAAAATCCAGTCTCTTTATCCACTTCAACCTCTGCACCAGCAAAGATCACTTCGTAAAATGAAACCCCGCCGCCCAGGGTGCTCGGGATCGCGATCTTCTTTGTAGGTGCCGATGCCAATCACTTCACCAGAACATAAGCCAAAATAAGCTTTCATCACATCGGTGTATTCCAACTCTTGTTCCAGGGATACCTACTTTGCCATCTTCAAAACGAATATCATGCTGCGATTGACCTTGAACCATTCAACGGTAATTTCACGCAATTTTTCTTTCAGGTCTTTGCAGGCCAGTCTGATTGCATTTCCCATGAAGACGGTTGAGCGGCTGGATGCAGTGACCGAATCAAACGGCACGATCGCCGGTATCCCCGTTAATGACCGTGATCCGATCCATCGGGATTTGCAGGCCCTCGGATGCCAGTTGTGCCATGACGGTCCTGGCACCCTGGCCCATCTCGGTTGTGCCGACCAGTACGGTCAGGCTGCCATCAGAGTGCAGTGCGAATGCATTGCTTGGGAGACGGTGGCTGGGGCAGGTGTTTTGATACCAATGCCCAGCCCACGACCATGGTTTTTGGGGAGGGGTGTGCCCCAACCAATGGCTTTGGCTGCCTTGGTCAAGCCTTCTGCCCAGATGCCATCGCAGGTTTTTCTCCCGGGATGAAGACCTCACCCTTTTTGGGGATGTTCTTTAACACGGATTTCCAAGGCGGTCGATTTTCAAGCTTTCTGGCAGCCATGATCCATGATCGAATCCAGCGCCCACATGAATTGGGGAGAGCCAAAACCACGGAAGGCAGTTCCTGGAACGGTGTGGGAAAGAATGGCCCGGGCATGGATTGGATGCATTGGGTGGATTGAAGGCGCCGCAGCCAGCCAGGGCTGCTTTGGCAACCACCCGGGGAGACGCATTGGCATAGGCACCGATCAGATAATCAGCATAATACCTGCATGAAGGCAAGTTTGCCATCCTTGTGAAAACCTGCCTTAACCCGTACCGAACTGGAATTTCGGCGCCCCAGGAGAAAAGTCTCTTCCAGGGTCAAAGCGCAATCGAACAGGCTGCTTGAGTTTCATCGCCAGAAAAGCCATCATCGGTTCAAATTTGGGGTACCCTTTTCCGCCAAACCCGCCACCCAATTCCGGAACAACTATCCGGATTTTGGAAATCGGAATTTTGAGGGCTTGCGATATCACCCGCTGCAACAAGAAAGGATGCTGCACGGTGCTGGTGACCACAACGCCATCATGCTCTGGAGCAGCAATGAAGACATGCGGCTCGATCGCGAAGTGGGTGGTCATCGGGAAGGTAAAGTTATCTTCCAATACCAGGTCAGCATTCGTTGCTTCCGGGTTGCCCCATCCGAATTTCCATTCATCCAGAATATTGGTATCTGCCAGAGTTGGATTTACCCGGATGGATGGGTCCTGCACCAGGGGTGCATCTGCTGCCAAAGCCTGTTCCAGCGTATAGACACCCGGAATCTCTTCATATTCCACTTTCACCAGTGCTGGCTGCCTCGGCAGCAATATCTTCACTTTCTGCCACCACCGCTGCAACGGGATCGCCAAGGAATTTTGTTTCACCGGTCGCAATGATGGGCTGATCGCTCAGGAAGGGACCGTAGCGGGGAATGGGCTGTGGAAAATCTTTGTCGGTAAGAATGTAGCGCACGCCTTCCAATTGACAGGCTGCTGTTGTGTCAATGGAAATAATGCGGGCATGCCCAACATCCAGGCGCACCAGCTTTACATGGAGCGCATTGGCGAATTTCAAATCAGCGGCAAATTTCAATGAACCGCTGACCCGTTCTTCAATTCCAACCCGTTTTACCGATTTCCCAATTTGTGTCATTGATCCAACTTCACTTTTGTATTGGTTTTTTCCTGCAGCATGATCGATTCAGACCATGCTGCAGGAAATATCAATCTGGTTTACTTGCCAGTAACTTCTTTCACGATTGCCACAAATTCCTCGTCATTGACCAGGCCTTTTTTCTCGAGCCCAAGGTCTTTGATGCGGGTTCAGGACTGCGTTTTTTTGTTCATCTGCAGGGCGGGCATTCCCAGGTCATCCAGTTTCATTTCAACCGAGGCGATGCCAGATTTCTTGCCGAGTACATACTGGGGCTGCTGCCCAACCCAGCTTGGGGTCAATACCGAATAATGCCAGGGGTTGGGTCTTGACCAGGTCAACGCCCATGCCGGATTCACGGGTGAATGCCCGTTCGCCGATTACTGGTTTGGATGGGGCAATCTGGAATTTACTGATTGCCAGGATTTCGTGCGAAATCTTGTAGAGTTTGTCGAATTTGATATTGCTGTCCACGCCGTACAGGGTTTTGGCGGATACTGCAGCTTCATCCAGAGGGGTGTTACCGGTGCGCTCACCCAATCCACCGACAGAGGCATGAATAACTTCAGCACCTGCGGTCAGGGCAGCCAGTGAGGTTGCCACACCCATACCGAAATCAGTGTGGGTATGAACTTCAATCCGTTTATGGGTAATCTCTTTCATCTGTTTGATGAGATATGTAGCAGCCTGCGGATGCAGGGAACCGGAGGTGTCCACCAGGCTGACACCGTCAACTTCGGGCAGCGCGCCAACTTCACGCAGCACACGGGTAAAAAACTCGGGGCGTGAGCGGGTGCAATCCATGGGGAAAAGGACAACTTCCAGACCTTTGCTCTTGGCAAATTTTGCCCAATGAGCAGCCTTGTTGACCACGTCATCTTCGGTCCAATTGGGGAACTGGTATTTCAAGCGCGGGATACCCACCGGCAGTTCGAGGATGATGCCATCCACACCGCATTCCAGGGCCAATTCCACATCGCTGGCAATCCCACGGCATAGCACAAATACCTGGGCTTTTGGTCGGAGAGCAACCACACCCTTGGTGGCCTGTTTGTCTTCTTCGGAAACAGCTGGCAGGGCAACTTCGATGCGGTCAACGCCTAATTCGTCCAGCAGTTTGGCGATATAAACTTTTTCATCTGCACGGAATGCCACACCCGGGCTTTGTTCGCCATCACGCAGGGTAACATCGTGAAATTTGACAGTTTTGGGCAGGTTGAACTGTGAACGTACTTCATCGAAGTAGTTGTAAGAGCTTACCCAGTAATTCTCATTGTGAAATAATTTTTCGTCCATGTTGTCCCTCTTTGTTAGTCTTCGATTATTGCGACTGCCCGAGTCCAACCAGCAGAGCCGCGTTCGATTTTGATGGGAAAGCAACTGACCTTGAACCCGGTAGGCGAAGGAAGTTGATCCAGATTTGCCATTTTTTCAACCTGAAGGTATTCACGTCTGCGGCCAAAGAAGTGGGATGGCCACAGGTCTTTTTTGTTGCCGGTCTTGTGGAAGGATTCCACCATCTTTGCAACCGGGCGGTCCAATCCCCAGCCATCAATACCGATCACTTTGACACCCTGATCGAGAATATATTCCGTTGCATCCATTCCCAACCCGGATTGGGCGGGCAGGTAATTATTGGTACCCCAGAATTTATCCGCACCAGTTTGAACCAGAACAATGTCGCCTTCTTTAAGGGTGTGGTTAATTTTCTGCAATGCTTTTTTTACATCATCAACACTGATTTCCGAACCCTGTTCGAGATGACGGAAATCCAGTACGACGCCATTGCCATAGCACCATTCAAGGGGTACCTGGTCAATCGTTTTGGCGGGTTTGCCGTCAACTGTAGGTCCGTAATGCCAGGGGGCATCCACATGAGTGCCTGAATGGGTGCTGGCGGTAACCTGGTCAGAAGCCAGAGCCATTCCATTTTCAAAATCGGTGGGGTCAATTTTTGCCAGGGATGCCAAACGGCGCGCACCTTCCTCATGGGTTGTATGCGTGATGGATGGGGGGTAAGGCTCACTTGCAAAATTTTGATGAGGTAAACTCAAGTCTATAATTCGGGGCATTTCCATTCTCCTCTATAAATAATTTCGACCTGGAGCAATTGCATAAAAAACTTCTCAGGCGTTTATTTGTGTTTTTAAATACTCAATCCGTTCTTCCATGCCGCCTTCACCAACTAAAAGCCGCCTGACTCCAAAAATGTTTATACCCGTTATGTTATTTTCATCAAGCAGTTTTTGGATTTCTTCTATCAGAATTCCAGACTCCTGGCGTTCTGATGTGTCCCGGCTGGTTCCCAGCATGGTACCTTTACCTTTGGCGACACCGACCCCGCAGGATGGACTGGGGTTCATCCCCAGAATACCCACGATTTCAAAGCCGAGTTCCAGGTAATCCTTAATCTGTTTTACAACTGTCTGGGCGGTTTTGCGGAAACATGCCCGCAGTTCTTCATTGACAATCTCTCCATAGCGGTATTTTTCAAGCCCCAGACATTCGTATTCGGGACAAGGCATTTGAATAATCCCCAAACCGCTGTCCAGCAGGGTCTTGATGAGGGGCACGTTTGCGCCTTCGAAAGCACAGCCTTCTGGAAAACGGGTGTTGATATTCAACCAGCAGTGGCTGATAAAAATAACCCGGCGCATTCGTTTGTCACTGAGGAAAACGTAGCCAAGCCTGTATGCATCAGAGAAACTGCCTTCGAAAGCAAGTTCGCCTGTACCCCATAATCCGATAAAAAATGGCAGGGTGCCGTCCACAATCTTACTTAAAGTTATTTGCGAGCATTTCAATATAAAGCCGGGTTGGGCTGGTTTTGATTGAACAAGTTGATTGCCATCCGATGCCCAGTAGACAACTTCTTCGTCGACCACCCATTGAATAACCTGGTGCCAATCTTTTATTCGCAAAGGTGTCAGGGGAGAAGCATTGGCTCTCTGGAGCAGCATGTCGAGTAGATTCGGTGGTTGAACGAGTAGTTGCACCCATATCCTGTCCTATGGCTGCCTTTCTTTGGCAACGGAGAGCACGGCTTCAATAATGCGGGCATATCCGGTGCAACGGCAAAGATTACCTGCCAGGGCAACCCGTACATCTGCTTCGGTTGGATTCGGATTGGTGTTAATTAAGTATTGGGCTGCCATGATCATTCCAGGTGTGCAAAAACCACATTGAACCGCACCGGCGTTGACGAATGCTTGCTGCATTGCGGATAAATTTTCCGCTCCACCCAAACCTTCAATGGTGATAATTTCGCATCCATCTGCTTCAACTGCCAGTATGAGACAGGCATTGACCGCTTTCTCGTTGAGCAATATTGTGCAGGCTCCACATTCGCCGACACCACAGCATTCCTTCGGACCGGTAATATCCAGCTGGTCACGCAATACATCCAGGAGGGTGTGATGGGAAACAACGTCCAAAGTATGGAGTTTGTTATTTACGGTTAGCGAGATGGTATGAACGGCTTGTTTTTCCACAATAAGTCCTATTGCATCGCCTGAAGACGGTCAAGAGCCGTGTCTAAGGCGCGTTGACCCAGTACTGTCAACATGGCTTGCCTGTATTCCTTGCTGGCACGCACATCACTGATGGGGGTTGCTTTTTCCATTAATTTTGCAATTTCAACCCGCTTCGTTTCAGGGCTGTTGCTCAACGAAGAGAGAATACCCTCATGTTCTTCAACCAAAAATGGAACAGGTCCAACTGCACCCAGGGCAAACCGCGTGACACCTTTTTTAGTTACCTGGCAGCAAAGATTAATGGTAGCCAGGTCAACCCCTTTGCGGCGGGTCAGGCGGGTGAAAGCAGCTGCCTGGTGTTTATCTGGAATGGGAAGCAGGATTTCTTTCACCAGTTCATCAGCAGCCAGAGCGGTTTTCCCTGGTCCCAGGAGAAAATCGCTGAGTGCGAGAACTTCGCTCGCCGCGTGGGGAAATGCAGCCGACCCGGGCGTTGTAAACCAACAATGCAGGGGCTGTATCGGCAGCAGGGGATGCGTTACATAGATTGCCTGCCAGGGTGGCGCGGTTACGAATTTGCACCGATCCAACGTGGTGGGCTGCTTCAGCCAGGGCAGGGTAGGTTTGCTTGATGAGCGGGTCATTCTCCAGGGTTGCCATCAACGTCAATGCGCCAATGCGGATGAAATTCGGCTCTTGCTGAATACCGCCATTTAAATCAGGGATATTCTTGATGTCGATAACTGCCTGGGGGGTCATTCTGCCAGATTTTAATCGCACCAACAAATCCGTACCACCAGCCAAATAACGTACATTGGACTCAAACTGTTGAATCAAATCAAAGACCTGGTGGATTTTTTGGGGATGAAAATAGGCAAAGTTATGCATTAAAGGATAGGGAAAACGATAATAGTTTTCATGCTGCTCATGCGCCCAGGTTTTCCAGAGCTTCCAGTAATTTCACCCGGGAGTAGTTTTTGTGGCTTTTTAAGACTTCAACGGCTGCTTCGGTGTCTTTTTTCTCGATGAGGTCCAGAATCTGAACATGGTCAGATAACGAGTGTTCTGCCATATTGGGCACCAATGAGAATACACTGCGGCAGCGGTTCAACTCGGCTTTGTTCCATAAATCATTGATCATTTCACACAACATTGGCAGGCAGCTGTATGAATACATGGTCATATGAAAAGCCCGGTTGATAACACCATACGTATGGATGTCCTTTTGCTGAACAGCCTCACTCATCTGGTTAATATATGTTCGTAAGATTTTTATTTCGTCTTCACCAATATGGGGCATGGCTTCACGCAGTGCCAGCTCTTCCATATGGTAGCGGATGATTAATACTTCACTGACGGCTTTGGACGAAAATTCTTCCACATAAGGGGAATGGTGGGGGTCCTGTTTGATTAATCCTTCGCTTGTGAGGCGCCGGACTGCATTGTTCACAGGAATGATGCTGACACCCAGATTTTTTGCCAGGTCAGTCAGGCTTATTTTTTGATTAGGCAGGAGTTCGCCGCTCAGAATGGCTTCTTTGATAGCGTCGTAGGCAAAATCTTCACGGGAAAGGGGGACGGTTTTTGTCAGAGATGGAATATTATTCATAACTCTCAACAAACTTTATATTTTATAAAGAATATTATATGAATGATAAACGTTTAAGTCAAGTGGAATCTTAGAGAAATGAGATTCTGCCCTGCTTGAGGGATGTTTGTCATAAAAGTTCGTACCTTACTTGTCATTCGGGGTTTTATAATTGTGCACCGCTTGTAATTAATTTCGTTTTCCCTGGTTGAAGGCGAATAAACAATTTCGCATTTATACAACTTTAATATTTATTTCTCGCTCTTGAAAAGGAATCCTACATGCCTGAAAAAACATTCCGCTTATATGGATACCGCTGGGTCGTGCTGGGTGTGTTTATGTTCATCAACCTGACCATCCAGATTTTATGGATCAGTTATGCCCCCATTACCGGTGTGGCAGCAGCCTTTTATGGGGTGAACGATTTAAAAATTGGTATGTTATCCATGATTTTCATGTTGGTGTACATCCCGCTTTCCATTCCAGTTTCATGGGCGATTGATACCTGGGGTTTCCGAAAGACCGTTAGTTTTGGTGCGGTATTAATGGGAATTGGCGGTGTTGTGCGCGGACTGGCAGGCGCAGATTATACCCTGGCGTTTCTCTCTACCATTGCCATTGCCATTGCCCAACCTTTCTTATTGAATTCCTGGACAAAAATGCCTGCCCAGTGGTTCAGTATTGAAGAGCGTGCCACTGCAGTTGGCCTGGTAACACTTTCGGGTCTGGTGGGAACCGCACTCGGAATGGTGCTGACCCCTATGCTGACCATGAACCTTTCCATCCCCACGGTGCAATTGTTATATGGCGGAATTGCCACGTTTTCTGCGGTGTTGTTTGTCATTTTCGGGCGGGAGAAACCAGCCACGCCTCCCTGTCCTGAAGGTCAGGATACCCGTGCTCTTATGCTCGATGGTTTAAAAAATGCACTGAGCGTTAAATATTTCTGGTTTTACCTGGTGGTCTTTTTCATCGGTATGGGCATCTTTAATGGGGTGACAACCTGGGTGGAGACCATTATTCGTCCACGCGGTTTCACCACGACGGATGCCGGTTTGCTTGGTGCGTTGATGCTGGCGGGGGGTGTGCTGGGAGCAGTAGTCATTCCGCCTTTTTCCGATAAGCAGCATAAACGCAAACGGTATATATTGTTGGGGTTCATTCTTACAATTCCTGGATTGTTGGGACTTACATTTTTCACAAACCCCTGGCTGCTCAATATTTCAGCATTTGCACTGGGATTTTTTTGATAGGTGCTGGTCCCATTGGGATGCAATATGCAGCAGAAATCACCCATCCAACACCCGAAGGAACATCTGCAGGATTAATTCAATTATTCGGACAAGCATCTGTCATTTTTGTGTATATTATGGAAGCCCTTAAAACGCCGGATGGAGCATTTACCCCGGCTTTGCTCCTGGCGGTCGGACTGTTGGGAGTCAGTGTGATATTTATTCTTTTGCTGCGCGATCCTGTGTGGAAAGGGTAAATATCAAACAAAAAGGTGGGAAATACCAATAGATCGTTGATGAAATATTCCATTTAGTCGTAAGATGCGGTTTATTCCTGCGCTCGCGTATATAATTCTGTAATCGAATTATTCATTTAATTTGAAATGAAAAAGGGTGAGCACAGCATGCCAAAACCTGTCGGGAAACTGACATCAATTATCCACAAGTTAAAATCTGATAACTTCCCAGCAATCTTGCTTCTTGGTTTCCTTAGCCTGGCTGCATACGGATTATTAATCCCCTGGATCGGGTATTTCTGGGATGACTGGGTTTTTGCCTGGACGATAAAGTTCCTGGGACCCAAAGAATTCATCCCCTCCTTCCTGCCGTTCCGCCCATTTTTAGGTCCAATTTTCGCTTTTACAACTTCCATTTTTGGTTCATCACCGCTAGCCTGGCAAATATTGGGACTCTTTGTTCGTTTTGGTAGCGGCATGGCAGCGTACTGGTCAATGAAACAGATTTGGCCAAAAGCCAAATTACAGACCCTATTGGCGGCCTTGGTGTTTGTCGTTTACCCTGGGTATAACCAGCAATGGGTTGCATTAACCCACATCAACCAGGAAATGATTTCGCTGATTGGTTACCTGTTGTCGCTCGGCTTCATGGTGAAAGCGGTACGGGCACAATCTGCGCGATGGAAATTCAGCCTGATTGCCTTACTGCTGGCTTTTGTCGGATTGTATCCAACAGAGTATTTCTTTGGTTTGGAGTTGCTGCGTCCGTTCATAATCTGGTTCGTGCTCCGCGCGAATAATACCAGCCGGAAAACAGGTCTTCAGCAAGACCATCCTGTACTGGTTGCCCTACCTCCTTCTTTGGATTTCCAACGCCATTTTCTTGGTGGTATATCACAATTCGTCCTACTACAATTCGTACGGTGTAAAAGTTATTTCCATTTCGGAAATGGGTGTTATTCCCTTTTTCCTTCGTGCATTGGAAGATGTAATCCAAACCATTATCACCACGGGTATGACTGCCTGGGTAAATACCCTGACGTTATTGACGAAATCTCTTTCTCAAATCTCCACCTGGCTCACCCTGGGTTTGATGGGCGTTTCCCTGGTAATTGTTTATTTCGGTGTTAGCCGATCACAGTATGCACAGGAAGATGATGATTCTTCCAATTCTTTCCATTGGCAGGCAATGCTGTTGGGAGTATTAGGAATACTGGCGGGCAGGCTGCCTTCCTGGATTGCAGGGCTGCCGCTGCGGATTGAGTTCAGCTGGGATCGCTTCATGGTCTCCATGTTGTTCGGAGCCAGCCTGCTATTCATTGGACTGGTTGATTACCTGGTTCAAAAACGAAACCGGAAAATTCTGATAGCCAGCATCATTATTGCCTTTGCGGTGGGCTGGCAATTCATGAAAGCGAATAGTTTTCGACGGGAATGGGAGAGCCAGCAGCAACTGTTCTGGGAATTGAGCTGGCGTGCGCCAGGATTAAAACCAGGGACATTATTGGTTACCCATGAACTTCCTTTTGAATACGTAACGGATCAATCCTTAACCGCGCCATTAAATTGGGTGTATGCACCAGAAATAGACTCGCACAATTTGCCGTACATGCTTGCCTATACAAAAGCCCGTTTAGGAAGTGCGGTGCTGCCCAGCCTGCAACCTGGCGCACCCATTTCTGTAGATTTCCGCACGATGCAATTTACTTCCAACACAGATGCCATCCTGGTTATATACCAGGAATCCCCCGGTTGTCTCCGGGTAATGGATGCCGTTTATTCCACGAAAGAGACAATACCTGGGGCAACCTACATGATTACCGATGCGATTCCATATTCCAATCCGGATCAAATTATTGTAAATGCCGCGCAACCTGTTTTACAGCAGTCAATTTTTGGCAAGGAACCAGGACATGCCTGGTGTTACTATTTTGAAAAGGCAGAATTAGCACGGCAGTCAGGCAATTGGGCTGAGGTTGTCCGGCTTGCAGACGAAGCCAATCAAAATGGGTACAGCGCACTTCAACCGGCGGAGAATCTTGTATTTATTGAAGGGTATGCAATGGAAGAACGCCTGGATGATGCAGCCCGATTAACCAGGCTAGTTGTTTCAGAAAACAAGGATCTCTCTCCTGCCCTGTGTCAGCTCTGGGACAGGGTGGAGAATTTCATACCTGAGATGGAAACAATTGCAGCACTCCGCGTCTGAATTAAGTTGCGGGCAGTAATAAGCTGAAACCAACTGTTATTTCGGGTTAGAAATCTTGAAAACCGAAAATACCGTCTCATCCAGGATGGTTATCTTAAATACTTCATCGGGGTAATCATAATCCTCTGGATGATAGCGATAGTTGGTCATGAAATAATCCGCCTGCTCCGGATTTGACACAAACACCATTCGTTCACGGTCGGTTGGAGACAGAAGCATGGCGTTCATTTTCCCCGGGTAATTGGCAACCGAAACCCTTACCAGTTTACCCGGATTCTCTGAAAGCACATATTCCAAACCCTGCCGGTAGGCAAGCCCCCAATAATCCATCTCATAACTTTGGCGGATATGGGTATTCCGTAAGGTAACCCATTGATTAAAGTACACCATTTCCAGTGGATGATTCTTCACTATAAAAACGATGGGTTCTGCCATGGACAGCAGGATTAACAACCCAATCAGAAATTTGGAGAAAGTTGATGAAAGCCTGACCCAATGTATATTTGCAAGTGTTTTTATGCCCAGTATCGAAAAGACGATAACTGCCGGGTAAATAAAAAACATTTGCCGCCAGCCATCATATAGAACGGACTTCAGCATAATTACCACAGCAATCGGAATAAACAACCATCCGGAAATTAACAAAAAGTCGCGCTGTTTTTCGTAGAATGTTCTCCAACCTGATTTTATGGATGTAACTAATGGAACCGAAAAAACCTGCAACAGCGAAGAAGATAAATCCTATTGGTACAGAAATCAACATCCAGTAAGGAATGTAATGCCAGGGAAGATTGGTTACGTCAATATAATTTCCCCGATATAACACCACACCGCCATCCCAGGGAAACCTGCCCATCATCTGGAATGCATTGATAATTTCGTGAAAGGGGTCATGCCATAAAATCGGCCAGAAGATGTATGTAAACAGGGCTGTCACACCCAGATAAACAACCCCATGCAAAATGGCTTTCTTCCACTTTAAAGTGTGTAAAAAAAGCGAATCCAAAATAATGAACCCCACTGTGAGTCCCAGCATCACAATACCTGGGGCGCGCAGGGCAATCAGGATGGCAGATGTGATGCCATGCATAACCAGGGGCAGCAGCTTTTTCTTTTCAAGATAAAGATGAAGGGTTAAAACACTGAATATAAATACCACGAGGAATGGGATGTCTTTGCTGTTATAAAAAGCATCCCCGAAAATTCTCGGGCTGATTACCAGGAGCAAACAGCCCAGTAATGCCAGCTGCCATTGCCTGATAATGCGCTTGTTCAGAAAATAAAAAGCAATAATTCCACACACAAAAAACAGGTACGTTACCAGGTGGCGGGTGAAATAGATTTGCTGTTCTGGAAGTTTTTGGTGAGGTTAAATAATAAGAACCTCAAACAGGGGACCATAATACCGGTTTTTAAATTCTAAAAATGACGCGTTCCTGTGAAGAATGTAGGAGGTATTTGCACTGCCAATATACTGCTGGGATTGCGAATCCCAATGAATCCCGAAATCGTCATACAGGATAAATCCCATCACCAGTAACAAAACTACGAAAAGACCAAAGAAAAAAACCTCTGGTTTGATGAACGAAAACAGTCCTCTTGGAAATATCTCTGGATTTATCCATCATGATTATTTATCATGGGTATTCTGGTACACATGAAATCCTGGAGCGGTTTACACAAAATACTGGGTCTATCGTTGGATCTAACTCATTAACCGGGATTGTTCCATCGTACAACTCAGGATGCCTTTTTACCAATTTTTCTTCCAGGAGAACATAGTCAGCCTGGCGAATCCATTGGGATGCCAGTTCGGCATTCCATAATCCTTTGCGGGCAACTAAATCTGGAATCCCGCCATCGATGTAGGTGTACCAGTGATTTAACTGGGGAGGGAATACTTTTACATCTGGAATGTAAAGCAAGGGCAAGGGGGTCAGGTCGTTTTCCCAATACACCAGGGAGCCAGCCGGGATAACCTTCGCCAGATAAGCCCCAACCTGTTCGTGCGAAACGATTACATCTTCAGAACAATAATCCGGTTGAATTTTCCCTCCACCCAGCAGCAGGGTTGGGCTGAGCAGAACTCCTGCAATCAGGAAACCCACAGCAATCATGTACCCGCTGTTGATGTTCGGTACTTTCTTCTTAATTACAATAAATAGCAGCAAAATCCCCAATAACGAAAGCAAGACCCACCATGAAACCAAATAGCGTTGGTAAAAGCATCTGCAGGGTTTCGTAAGCTTAACCCGAATTTGTTTGCAAAAAGCCCCCACAGTTTCGTTGTGCCTTCGATTATTCTGCCATCCCGCATGCGGGGTACCTGCAGGTTAAGCAGCCAATCATCAATCACCTGGTTGGCACTGAAAGCCATGGCTGCAGTTCCAGCAATTACCATAACGGATACTGCCAAACTCCGCAGCCACCCTGGTTTCACAAGGATGTTTTTCAGCATGAGAACGGCAAGCAGGATGCCTGTCGGGTAAAAGAAAGCAATATACCCTGCAAAACAAAACAAGCAGGATACCTGTCCAACGGATGCCCAGGCATGCATTCCAAGCAGGATGATCCACAACGTGCTCAAAAATATCACGGTTTTAAATGTAAAATCATCCTTCCATTGTTTCCTGCGAGGGAGTAAAAACCAGGAAATGAGAGGGATGAAGACTGCTGCAAAGTTGTAGCGAAACCCTTCGAAAAAAGCAAACCAGCGGGTGATGGATGCGTACTCGGGTTTCCAGGTGCTTATTCCACCACTGGGTTGTACTGCTGGCTGGGAAAAGAGCGAACTGACAAAGTCAGGCAGGTAAGGTGTCCAGAGGGACATAATTCCCGGCCAGTACACTGCATGAAAGATTATAAAAAGAATTCCAGCTGTCAATGATGGATAATAGCCCTTTACGCCAGCCATGAACCCAGAAAATGTAAAGTACCAAAACAGGCAGGAGGGGTACCAGGTTTTGTCGAACCAGGACAACAACCACGGCAACCGCAGAACCCAGCAGGATGGAAAACAGGGATTGATTTTTCCCCAGGCACAGGGCAAACACCCAGGCGAAAAGACAGGCAGTAATTCCCTGCGTCATTGCCTGGGTTGTGAAACCTATCACGGCGGGATTTAGCGCAACCAGCCAGACTGCCAAGGCTGCCCAACGGTAGCCTGCCAGCCGCCTGGTTGTAATCCACAACGCCAACAGCGTCAGCAGACCCAGGATAACCATAAAATACCGCCCGGTTCGCAAACCCGGTCCAAAAATCCACTGGATTACACCGGGAATGTAAAATGCCAGCGGCATTTTGTTGGTTACCGGTCCATAGGCTTCAAACGGGCTGTAAACCCCTTTTACATACAAAAGCCCCTTCATCAAGTAGGTGCCTTCGTCCATCGTTACCCCGAGATGGTGGGCAAAGTTTATCGATTGCAGAAGATAGACAATCGCTGCCAGAACTGCCAGGAGTATTGGAAGCGTGTTGCTCGAGAAAATTTTCTTAAAATTTATTGTTGGGGTAGAAAATTTCATGAGATTATTTTTCACGAATAGTATCGATTTACCCATTCTCTGCAGTCTATTTTGTTTTCTCTACCCGTTCGTAAACCTGGATGATGGGATTGATAAAGACCAGGTTCAGTTTGGGCAGGTAGGAGGGCAGGGTGTATTTAAATTCGCCAATTTGTTTATAGTTGGTTTCACCAGCCTGTAAGCGCTGGAAGAAATCGCACTCTGCCGGATATTTCTGGCAGGTAAATTCATTGTTAAAGCGTGAGTAAATATAACTCGAAATAACCAGGTATTCCGGTTTTCTAACCTCTACCCCAACTTCACCTGTGTTGTATTCATAGCGGGTTTCCTGGGGCAATTCTTCATTCTCATACTTGAGAAAGTACAGCGGGTACATCTGGGCATCGAATCTGCCATCCACCAGGTTGGGGGTATATTGGGTAATTTCCATTGAAGAGCCGGCAGGCAGGGTATTGATAAATTCACCTGCTGGAATCCTGGCATCATTTTTTATTGCCACGATCGTGCCTGCCTGGCGCAGGGCTGAAAAGGCGAAAACAGCAATTGGAATAATGAGAACCAATGGTGCAAATCTGGCAAACCGGGTTGTTTTAAGGTGTGTAATCAGTCTTTCTGCCATTAATGTCAGAATTACTGCAAACATCGGAATCATGGGAAGAAAGAAACGTTTTTGCACATTGAATGATATGAGTATGGGTAAATCCAGGATGATAATTGCTCCAGCAAGAATCATCATTCCAAAGAAATTGCGGTCTGTGGTTTTATATCGCTTGATGAGTGCCAGCAAGGTAAGTATCAATAATGCAGCCAGGGCGATGATGAACAGGTAATAGGTTATATCTCCCAGCGAGGTGCGGAATACTCCCCATTGTTTATACAAACCTGTAACAGATGCAGGATTCTTGTCGTAATTTGCATAATCCGCCAGGGTGGGGATAAGCCGCTTAATATAATAGGATGCCCAGGTGACCAATTGCGGAGTACCGATAGCGTAGCCAAAGACACTTAATCCAGCGCCAACAAAGAGTGTTTCAAATACCCGCAGTTTCTGGCTTAACAGGTTCTTCCAATCAACCCAAAAGTAGACCAGGATTACCAGCAGGAGAATAATCCCCCCATTGTATTTGCTCGAGGCTGCCATGCCGGTCGCGTAAAAGGCAGCATACAGCCAGCCTTTATTTTGCGAATTGTAAAACCGCACCAGGAAATACACCACCATACAGGTGAAGAACGACACATATAAATCATTGTGCGCAAAATGAGAATTTAAGGCGATTTCACCATTTGCCGCCACAATCAACAGGGCTAAGAAACGCGGTCAGGCGTTTTCCGCCGAGTCTGCGAACCAGGACATAGGCAAGCCAGGAGAGCATGCCCCCAAGAAACACGGAAATAAAGCGAACAACAATGAAGAAGGTTGTACGGGAATATCCAAGCGCATCGGTTATTCGCCCAATTGTGAGCATGAAATACTTGGGCAAGGACGGGTAGTTCAGGTTGGTCTGATCAAATTTAAACAAACCATCCAATGCCAGGTTAACAACATGAGAAATTTCATCCGGATTCCATAACCCGGGCAATCCCCAGGAAAGACCCTGGCTGTTGACCAAAAGCATGGCAGCGAGCAGCAATAATAAAATTACGATTTCATATTTTTGCAGAAAATTCTCGATTTTTTCGAACATTTTTACCCTTGTTGTCCGTTATGGAATATCCTTGCAATACTGGCTGATATTCTCAGGGAATGCTCCGGTTCTTGGAACCAGTAATTGAAACCCAACCTTCATGTTCGTTTCAGCTGGCTCGTAATAGCATAATACTGGAATGGAAACCCATTTGACCCAGGCATCGTTTTCATTTCCAAAACCATATTTATATTCACCACCTTGAAAACTTGTCCACAAGGGTTCACTCAGGATGAGTGCAAAACGATGCGCAGCCAGGTCAGCATAAAATGGCTCAAAATACCTGGCATCGTCACCCATTGCCATATCCATCATGCGTTTCTTTTCATATTGCGGGATGAGGGGAACATTTTGAATTGTTCCGAAAGTAAGCAATTGGCGCTGGTCGATAAATAATATCTCACCTGGATGTGCTTCATCCACGGCTCTTTGGATGGTTTCGATGGCATCGGTTGTTACCAGGGCGGTGGGGAGTTCAATCGGATATGCGTTCAGCATTCCACGTGTGGCCGGATAAAACACCATCAGGAGGAATAGTGCCTGCATAATCCAGGTGGGCTTTTTCACATGCAGCATGGAGAGACCATCCCCTGCCTCCCAAAGCAGCCCAGCCACAAGCACCAACGTTATGAGAAACATATCCAGGTTGTGAAGATTACTTCCGCCGCCAATCTTAACACTGACGATAATTCCGACGGTGAGAAAGGCAATCAGTTCCCCAAACAGCAGCAATTGCTGCCAGAGATTCAATTTCCAGGGCAGCCTTTTCGCAAAGATCGCCATTAAAATCACGAAAGGACCTACTGCCAACAGCAGTGCCGGGATTACGCCGAGCGGATAGGTGGAATTTGGAAAAAGCCGATCCCATAACAACGGCTGATTGCTGACCATGTCTGAAATTCTCGAAATGGTTATCCCCCCTCCGGTAGCTGGCAACCCGGTACTTGCGGCACGGAACGCTGAAATGATTTTGGGAAGGAAATACCCGCCAAATACTCCACCGACACCCAATACCACCGCTCTCAACCAGCGCTGGGAAGTTGTCTTAACTCCGTATGGTGCAGTCTCCAGAAATGCCATTAATGCTGTCCACATGCCGGCAGCAAAAACCCAGGTAGTGCGCGAGATGCTGGCATAATATCCTGCCAGAACGGCAATCAAAAGCCCAAGCCACCAGGGCATTCGGCGGGTGGCAACCACCAGAATTGCTACCAGTACGAGGGGGGAATAAATCGGTCCTTGCTGTAAAAACAGTAACACCCACAAACCTGCCAGCAGCCAGGGACCAGGCTTTTGTCCCCGTCTTGTAAAATGCGAATAGACCCAGCAGAAAGTACGGAAGGGTAAAGACCAGTGCGTTCCACAGGCGAACTGTGAAAATGGAAACCTTCGGGAGCAAAAATGGCAAACCCCACAGGCTTTGCCGCCCAGTATCTATATACGCCGGAATGGGCGATCCTTGCGGATAATCATATAGCCTGCGTCCATACAGTACCGAATAATCCCAAATGCGGTTGCCTTCCGACCAGCTTAATGAGAATGGATAGCTGACTGCAGTTTGACACTCGGAAGCAAAAATAAAAACGCTGCCAAAAATAATCCCCGATTTCAGCAGACCCTCGAAAGAATAATTTTGCTGGGGCTGGGTTGTAAGCAGCCAGGCGATTGCACCAAAACCGGCCAGATAAACAAAAGCACGCAGCCAGGCTCCATTCAGGGTAAAACTCCACTTGGAGTACAGAAATAACCAGCTGATGGCAACTGCCAGCAACACTGCCAACAACCAGCGCAAAACCCCCATCTTTTGACGAACGGGAGAAAGTTTAAGGATTACGGTCGGGAACCAGATACTTAAAATACATATAGCGAATGCGATTACCAGGAATGCAGCAATAGCCGCCAGTGATTCCGGGAAATCGTTGTTGCCAGCCAAAATGGGTTGATAGCGGATAACCAGTTCCTGAATAATTCGGAATGCATAGTAAACCAAAAAAATACTGGCAAGTATCCGGACAACGCGTAAAATTGTGGATTTATGCAAGATTATCGCCATTCCTGGCACCCAGCAGTTCCAGATATTGCTGTCCCATATGGTCCAAGGTAAATTTTTCTTCAACCAGGGTTTTGCCGTTCAATGCAAGCCTGGTTCGTAATTCATTATCCGCCAATACAGTGCACAATGCTTCTGCCAGTGCATTTGAATCCCCGGGAGGAGCCAGTAAGCCGGTTACCCCGCCTTCAATTAAATCAGCCACCCCGGCTATTTCGGTGCTCACCACCGGCACACCGGCAGCCATGGCTTCGAGCAATGCCATCGACAACCCTTCATATAATGAGGATAACACAAATACATCACAGGCTTCCAGCAGCGCAGAAATGTCTGTCCGGTTGCCCAGCAGAAGAACGTTATCAGAAACACCCAGTTTATCAATTGCCCGCTGAATTTCTTTCCTCAGGGGTCCTTCCCCGGCAATGATGAATTTAACATCGGGTATGGATTTTAATACTTGTGCAGCGGCTTCCACGAAGTGCACATGTCCCTTGGGCTGCACCAATCTCCCAACCGCTAAAACCAGCAAACCCTTTCCATCTGGTAGAAACGTATTTCTTACAGTTCCAGGATTTGGCGCAGGTCTCGGGTGAAAGGAAATCCCGTTATTAATAATCCGGATTCTTCCAGGCTTAATGCCTTCATTAATCGCCATATCCCGGGTAAAGCCTGAAACAGCAACCAGGCCAGACGCAATTTTGCTGTTTATAATTTTGCGATGCAGCACGAATTTCCAGGGTGCAAAGTCCGGGGAACCATGATGGGAACCAAAACGAAGCGGAATCCCGGCAATCCAGGCGGCAGGCAAACCGAGGATATCACTGTCGTGGGTGAAGGTAAGCACAGCACTGAAGTGCTCTTTCTTCATAAACTTAATCAAGCGAATCCATCCAGCGATAACCTTGAACGCTTTGGTAAATGGATCACCCGTTTTACTCCAGGCATTCAGGCTGATGATTGGGAAAGGGTGATTTGCCTGCCAGCCGGGCAGCAGACCATCCCGGTCATAAAAAAATGCAGCAGTAACAGGTATCCCTCCCTGGTGCAGCCAGCCAGCCAGATCCAGCAATACATGCTGCGCACCACCGGTGCTTATCTGGCTGCCAAGGAGTAGAAATTTTCATCGACGGATTATGCATTGGTTGTATTATAAACAATGTTTGGGATATTACTGGAGCCTGGTTCTGTTCAGGAGTTAACTGAAAAAATAATATAACCTATCGATACAAAGTTTACAAGGTAGTATTTTATCTGCCCGGGTAATCTGGCTTATAATCAGGTGCATTATTATTCAAGGCGGAAATCGTGCTGCAAAAAATCAAGAAACTCACCATCCCATTCTACCCGTTCCTGATGGGTCCCTACGCTGTGCTGTTATTATGGTCAGCCAACATCGGGCAGGTAACCGCATCCACCACGTTTCGCTCACTGCTGGCTGCATTAATTGTCAGCGCAATAATATTCCTGGTCAGTTTAATCATCATTAGGAAAATTCACAAAAGCGCCTTCATCGCTGCAATGTTTTCTTTCCTTCTTTTTTTCTATGGGCTACTTTTTTCCATAATAGACCAGAAGGAAATCCTCGGTTTTGTGTACGGACGACACCGGTACCTTCTGCCGTTATTGGTTGGTTTGCTTGTTTTCGGGATGGTAAAAGTCATCATCTCTCGCAACACTTTTGCAAAATTTACCCGACTGATGAATTTCCTCATTTCTGTTGTGATAATCATTTCATTAATTCCGATTATTAACTATGAAATTCGTTACGCCAGGAACATGTACAGCCGCGCACCATCTGCTGCTGAAACCGTACAGGCTGACCCTAACCTGCCCGATGTTTACTTTATCGTTCTGGATGGATACACCCGCTCGGATGTTTTATTAACGGAATATAACTACGATAACAGCCCATTCATAAACGAGCTGAAAGAGATAGGGTTTTATGTTCCTGAATGTGCGTTTTCCAATTATTACACCACAACGGCATCCATCTCATCCATATTAAATATGGATTATGTGGATGCGCTTGGGATAAGTGACGAAGAAGCCAACAAACCGTTTTCAACCTCCATGAATGACCTGGTGATAAACAGCCAGGCAAGGGCAATTTTTGAAAGCATGGGGTACAAGACGGTGGCTTTCCGGGGATATTTGCCAGCGCAGGACATTAAGAACGCGGATTATTACTATAACCTGCAGGAAACCCTGAAAGAAAAGGATTTGATCGGTTTACATACTTTTGAGCGCATCTTAATGCGGTCAACGGTTTTACGCCTGGTGATAGAACAATATGAAGTTAATCCCACATCGTTGGATATTCTGCCCGCCTGGATGCTGTCCGCTATTGATTTAAACAGCGTTCAAAGCAAAGATGACCCGGGGTCGCCAAAGACAAAAGAAGAACAGTGGTATCAGCAATCGTCATATCAGTTTGAAGTTATGAAAAAGTTGCCTGATATTGGCGAAAATATTTTTGTCTATTCGCATATCTATTCCACCCATATTCCATTTGTGTTTGATGAATTTGGAAACCAGCGCATAATGGATGCCAATAATGAAATTTATTACGTGCCTGCCTTAAAACATGCCGAAAAGGAAGTATTGAATATCATCCGCACGATTATCCGTAAGTCGGATGTTCCGCCAGTCATCATTTTGCAGGGGGACCACGGCAAGTTGACCGGGCTAAACCATAACAAAATATTGAATGCTTACTATTTGCCCGGGCAGGATTATTCGGATTTACCAGGGACGATAACGCCCGTGAATACTTTCCGGATTGTGTTGAATAAATACTTTGGCGGGGATTATGCCTTGCTGCCCGATGAAATAATGACCAAAAATAATGGTGAGATAGTTCATGAAGCAGCGGAATGTGGGCTTAAGTAACTGATAGAATCATTGGAATAGTTTTTTCGATATCCTTATGATAATTTCCGGAGAGAATTTGTTAGGTTTTGGATTTTCAAATAGCCTTATTCCCTCACCTTGAAAATTAATTTGATAAGTATCTTTATTTTTCTCATGAGAAAACCATGTGGTGAGCTCAAGATTTGTCTAATTAGTAAAGGAATATTTGAATAACAAAACTCTGTACGTCTTAGTAAAGAAAGGGTCTTAGTAAAAGAATTTCCATTTGTCGGAATTGCTATAGAAATATTTAATTCCTTGCGAAATATAGTTTAATCTTCTCATTACCCCATGCAAGTTGGAAATTATTAAGACTTAATAGGTTAGTAAGGCTTGAAAGTGAAAAATGAAAGACATGCGCATTTTGTAAATATCTCAAAAAATCCAATTCATACGCTGACAAATTATTTATTCCTGGCACCTCAACATATAATATTCCATCATCTTTTAGAATACTGCGAACTTGAGAGAGTTCGTTTGTCGGATCAAGTACATGTTCAAGAACATGGCTATAGATAACCAGATCGGGGGCAATATTATTCGGAAGGTCTTTGATTGTTCCTGCAGTTAAATTAAGATTGTGTTTGGTTCTTCCATAATCTATATACTTTTCTCCCAAATCAACACCATATATACAACTACCTTGTTCCTGAAAATACTTCAAAATTCCACCCGCGCCGCATCCAACTTCTAATACAATCAGTCCTTTCAACGTTCTGCTTGATGGTAAATACCTGCTAACCAGCCTGCAAATTTTCCGACCATGTTTGTATTGGTTCTTAAAGAATAAATCTGTTGCATCCCCGCTGCTGCTGTAAAGAGACCTGTATTCAATGTTATAGAACTGGTCGTATGAACTTTGATTCATTCTTGGATTGGTAAAACATAAGCCACATTTTTTACAAATAACAACTGGATAATATAAGCCATATCGATCTTTTGTTGAAATTTGTTGAAAATCATTCCCCCCGCAAATGGTGCATATTATCGTTTCAAATTCATATTCACCCTGGGATATCTTCTCTTCAATTTGCTTCTTGGCAGATAGTTGAACCTGGGTTAGTGGTAAATGCGAAACCCCATCATAAACATATCGCTGTGCTAACATAAGCAACCCCTTAAAATTTATTTTCGAGTATTATGAATTTGATAATTGATTGTATCCATAAAAATGGATATATGATAATGATCGCTAAATCTATTGACTTATTTTCATTCAAATTGTTTAAATGTCTGTGATATCTGTAAGATTAATTATTCTGGGTTTAAAATTCAGAGCCTTTTCGCCCATGTCGTTAGTAAAGGTATAATCTTATAAGCATATTATTTATTTCTTTTCTGTGAAGAACTTCCAGGATTTACTTCCTTGATAAGGAAAATTATTATGCAGGAAAAATGTAATACAAGCATAATTGATTAATGCTCGCATAATTGGGATCGTTATCATCTATTTAATAACATAATCGGTGGTGAAAATTGGTAAATTCAAATAAAACTGTGATTGGAATTATCCCGGCTCGAGGCGGTTCAAAAACAGTTTTTCGAAAAAATATCCGGGTTATTGCGGGTAAGCCCTTATTAGCCTGGACAATTGAATGTGGTTTGAATACCAAGAGTATTGACCATCTCATCGTTTCTACGGATGACAAAGAAATTGCAGAGATTGCCAAAGGGTTTGGGGCAAATGTGCCGTTTCTTCGACCGGAAGCACTGGCTGAAGACAATACACCCGACTTGCCGGTATGCGCACATGCAATTAACTGGATTGAGACAAATATGAATATACGGGCAGACATTATCGTATGGCTGCGACCAACTTCCCCCTTGCGTGAACCAGGGGATGTGGAGATGGGTTTGGAACTTTTAACAAATGAAGACGCTGATGCGGTGCGGTCTGTATCTCTTGTTGAGCATCATCCCTATTGGATGAAAAAACTCGATGGCAATATAATTCTTCCCTTTTTAGAAAATGCAAACGAGAAAATTTATTATCAGCGTCAAATGCTGCCTCCGATATATCGTCTTAATGGCGCAGTTGATATTACAAAATATGAGAACATCATTTCTGGTTCCATGTATGGTGAAAAACTTGCAGGTTTAGTTATGCCGCAGGAGAGAAGCTTGGACCCTTGATTCTGAACTGGATTTTGAAGTGACTGAAAAATTATTATTAAGGAGAATAAAAAATAGATCTAAGTTCAGATCGGCAATAAGCTTATTGGAGACCAGGAAAGACTTTCATTATTGCCGAAGTAGGTGTAAACCATAACGGCAATATAGACTTGGCTCATCGATTAATCGATTCTGCAGTCGAAATTGGTGCTGATTGTGTTGAAATTTCAAACCTTTGTTACCGAAAAACTGGTAATGACCAGCACACCCAGGGCAAAATACCAGATAAAAAATGCGGGTGGTGAGGTCTCGCAGTTTGAAATGCTTAAAAAGATTGGAACTGACGTATGAAGATTTTTCCAGCCTTAAAAAGCATTGTGATGAAGCTGGAATAATATTTTTATCCACGCCTTATGATACAGATAGCGTAGATACCCTGGTTCGCCTGGACATCGAAGCCATCAAAATTGCCTCAACCGATAATACCAACACACCATTTTTAGCCTATGTTGGAGGGACCGGAAAACCTGTGATTATTTCTACAGGAATGGCTACACTGGGCGAAACCGAAAAAGCCATAAATGTTCTCAAGAATTCTGCCAGTGCTGAAAGAATTATTGCCTTGCATTGCACAACCGAATATCCCACACCCCTGGAGGAAGTAAATTTAAAGGTAATTAATACGCTGAAAACTGCCTTTGACATTCCTGTTGGATACTCTGATCACACGGAAGGTATTGGAGCAAGTCCGTGGGCTGTTGCAGTTGGGGCTTGCATGATTGAAAAACATATCACACTGGACAAGCAATTACCGGGTCCTGACCACAAGGCTTCTTTGGATGTCAGGGAATTTGCAGAACTAATAAAACAAGTGCGGAATGTTGAAATTGCGCTGGGTGACGGGATTAAACGGATTACCCAAAGTGAACTTGCGAATAAAAAACTCATGCAAAAAAGCATAGTGGTCAAAGAGGGGATTAAGAAAGGTGAAATAATTACAATCGAGAAAGTGGCAATCATGAGACCTGGAACTGGATTGGCACCGGAGCTGATTGAATCCATCATTGGGAAAACAGCCGCCATGGATATCCCGGCTCAAACAGTATTAATGCTCCAGCATATAAACTGGGAATAATGCAGCAATGACCCATTCTTCAACTATAGAACTGGACTCGATTGCGATACGCGAATTAAAAAGGGCGATGAAGCAGGTTTATTCGCTTTTTGGGAGCAATTGATCGCCGAAAAAGCAGACAAATATTTTCATCCCCATGGTTTTACTTTAAAAACCACCGAAGAAATTTGCTCATATTCCGGAAAAGATGTTTATTACGGGGTGTTTTGTGACGACAGCGTTATTGGATATGGCTTATTAAGAGGCTGGGATGAAGGCTATTTAATTCCAAGCCTGGGGATAGCGATTTTAAGCGAGTACAGAAGTTCCGGGTTGGCGAAAGCACTCATGTTCTTTTTGCATTTTGCAGCAAAAATGAAAGGCGCATCACAAATTCGATTATCCGTTGAAAACGAAAACATTGCAGCCTATAAACTTTATTCGAATTTGGGGTATATTTTTACCCAAAAGAATGATGAAAAAAGCATAGGTTTTCTAGATTTATGAACAACAATTTGTTTGTCTCAACTGCATGCCTGGATCCAATTAAATCAATTACATCCCGCATATCCAAATATACCAACCTGGGAATAAATTCCATCGAATTGGGCATGAAGGTTTTTGTGGACGGAGATTCGATTAAGGAAATCAACTTGTTTGGGTTGAACTTAACTATCCATAATTATTTTCCACCGCCAAAACAACAATTTGTCTTAAATCTCTCATCACCAGATGAAGATACCCGGCAAAAAAGTGTGGCACATGTAATTCAATCGATCGAACTCGCCAAAACTTTAAATGCAAAAATCTATTCTGTGCATGCTGGATTTGTTAATGACCCAGATCTTCTGATGCTGATGGATTTCTTTTTCCCCTTATTCATTCGGACAGAGAATACAAGGAAGCATTGCAGAGGTATTTTCTTTCAGTCTCCACCATATTGCCCTTCGCTGAAAAATATGGCGTGCAGCTGCTGATTGAGAACAATATTTGCGCAAATCGAAATATTGGAAAGTTATTGTTTTGTGACACCCAAGATTATGAAATGTTGTTTTCAAAATTCCATTCCCCTCATCTTGGCTGCCTGATTGATACGGAACATATTTCTGTAAGTGCCAAGGTACTGGATTTTTCTCGAGATGAGATGATTACAACTCTTTCAAATAATGTATTTGCCTTTCACTTATCCCTGGAAAAACCGAATTCATTTGTGGAAGATGAAAATAAGAATTCGAATTGGGATGTGGAAGTTGTAAAGCAGAATAAGCAAGCAGTAGTAATATTAGAAACTTCCTTTTCTACAATTCATGAACTGGCAATGACGTACAATTCTTAACGCAGATACTTAATGCATAAAGTGAGAAAAAATGAAAAACCAAATTCCCTTTAATCTTTTCCCAACAACCCAGGCATTGATTGATGCAATATGTATTCATGAGGATGTAATGATAATTGATGCCTTGAAGGCAATTGACAAGGGTGCCCTGGGACTGGCGTTTATTGTCGATTCAAAAACAAACGCATTTATGGGGTTAATCACGGATGGAGACATCCGACGGTACGTTATTGGCTGGCAGCGGACTTTAATACCAAAATTTATGAAGTAAAACGACCAGACCCAACAGTTGGATACATCGCCGATTCGCCTGAAAAAATCAGCTCAATGTTAAATGACAAGATAAAAATCTTGCCCTTATTGGATGATAAGCAAAATGTTGTTGATATCGTGGTCTTTGACCAACGCATGCATTTATCCGTATCTGCCCCAATCATCGGGGAAAAGGAATTGCAATATGTCAGCGAATGCATTCTGACCGGATGGGTTTCTTCAGCAGGTAAATTCATTCCACGATTTGAAGAAGGGTTTTCAAAATTTTGTGAAACAGAATATGGTGTTGCGACCTCCAATGGCACAACAGCGCTGCATCTTGCCTTACTGGTATTGGGAATTGGTCCTGGTGATGAAGTAATTGTTCCCACACTAACATTTATTGCAACTGCTAATGCTGTTCTCTATACCGGTGCTACTCCTGTGTTTATAGATTCTGAAATATCAACCTGGAATATGGATCCTGCGCTAATCGAAAAGAAGATAACCAGGAATACAAAAGCAATCATCCCGGTCCATTTATACGGGCATCCTTGCGACATGGATCCCATTGTAGAAGTATGTAAAAAACACAATATATTTATCATTGAAGATGCGGCGGAAGCACATGGTGCATTGTACAAGGGCAAAAAAGTTGGCGGAATTGGGGATATTGGGGTGTTCAGTTTTTATGGCAACAAATTGATAACCACGGGGGAAGGGGGAATGGTTGTAACCAATAATAAGGAATATGCAGAAAAAGCAAAAATTCTACGCGGATCATGGCATGTCGCCTGAGAAGCGCTACATCCATCCATACCTGGGATATAACTATCGGATGACCAATAGCAAGCCGCATTGGGTGTTGCACAACTGGAACGAATTGAAGAATTAATCTCCGCCAAGCGAAATCTGGCTCAGAGTTATTCAAAAGCGCTCGGGAAAATACCGGGTATCACGCTTCCACCTGAAGCCGAATGGGCATTTAATACGTATTGGCTCTATTCAATTGTTCTTGATAAGGATGTATTTGGCATTTCAAGGGATAGTTTAATGATGCTGTTGAACGAAAACGGTATTGATACACGACCGACGTTTTTCCCGGTGCACAAGCAGCCAATTTACAATACAAATGATAAATGTCCAGTTGCTACGCATATCTCGGAGAATGGATTAAGTCTGCCATCTGCTCAGAGTCTACGGAAAAATGAGATAGAACATGTCTGCTCAACAATAGAGGAAATTTATAAAAACCGATAATGCAATTTTTAGAAACGCTTACATGGCAACAAAAACTGACACCCACTTAGAATCTAAGTGGGTGTCAGTTTTACAATAAACCACTATAGAGTCATAAACTCATGCGGCTGAAGCAATTTTCAGGCAAGTTTTATGGATGGTTCTTTTGTTCCAAATGCGATATACCAATTCAGGATCGAATTCCGTAAAAATGTTATTGTCGTTGGTTGAAACCGAGGTATAAGGAAGGAATTTCCTGTTGGTGCAGCGGCAATGCTGCACCTGATTGAATGATTTCATTCTTAACATCCAGAAACTTGTCAACCAGCAAGGTGTAATTGCATAATTCCATAGCGGGTGGCTTCATATAATGTGGTGGAATATACACTTATATGCATATCGCATTCCGAAAATAGATCGTGGATATTTCTATAAGAAATTTCAATGGCACCGTCTGAAAATACCGATGGATAAAAATTCCCATTCTCAGCAGGATGTGGTTTCAGCACAACCGAAAAAGGTTCTTATCCAGGTTATTGGATAAAAACAATAAATAGTCACGGATTTCTTTTTGAACAGTTGGCTGGCTGGTAACTAATATTACTTTCCGCCCATCAAGACGATGCGGTATTTCGTTCAAGTCGCGGGACCTGGTGAAAGTATCCGAGTACAAAAACATCATCTGGATGAAATTGTTTTCCGCTGTCAACAATTTTCTTCCAGTATTCCCCCAATACTCCTAATGAACAAGGCAGTAAATGCTCACGCAAAGGCTTTTTCGAAAATTTTGGGGAAAATTTGAAATCACATAATGAGGGATGTTGTGGAACGATTAATCCATGCATCAATTCCACCACCGGCAAATGCAGGCTGCGGGCAGCCGCAATCCAGGGCAGGTGGCTGTAATGACAAATCATCACGATATTCTTAATTCGCATAATTCGGATGAGACAGCGATTAAGGATTATAAGAAGAATAAAAATAGAGGGCTGATTTATAGAGCTGCCTGGACGTCCAACCTAAAGCGGGGTAGTGGGTAAAGATTGAACCTGCAAAATTCTTAAACTGTTTTCCTTGAAATACAATTAAAATCGCAACGATTCCGAGGCGGATAATATTTAAGCCCGTTTCATACCCATTGGCAGAATATTGTTTGTTCGGATTATTAAGTAATCCTCCGTGATGATAAAGTTTTCTTTGCCGAGGGAATCCAGTATTTTCGGGTTATATACATCAAACAGTTTATGATTAATGTTTATTGCTCTTACTCCACCATAAAAGAGCGTTCTCGGCTTTCGGTTGAGTAATCCGAAATAAACAATCATATAGAAGGTCTGGAATAACTTCCCGGAGCCGCACGAACAATCCGAGCAGGCGGCTCTGCGAAAGTGGTTTTTTCATTGCCTGCTTGTAATCGGTAAAGCGAGCAACAAATTTATCATAATAGAATTTTGTAAGGTTGATTCCCTTAAATTGAAAAACTTCAGGGTCATTTACTATTTCGAAAAACTTCACGAAACTATCACTTCGCATGATTATTAATCCCATACCTTCAGGCAAAAAAGAGTGCTAAAACAGATTTAATCGGCTTTTTTCCAGTTCTTAAATAACTGTTGTAACTTTGTTTGAGTAAGGATGCTTGTGACAATATCCTTCACACTTTGATCATAAAAATACAAGGCAAGATAATAGACTAATGCAATCACAAAACTGGTAATTGACACATAGAGGATATTCAAATCAGTTAACAGTTTGACAGCAACAATAACACCGAGAAAAGGAACTGAAAATAATATATTCCGGAAAATCTGCCAGGCGACATACCGAACCGGAATTCCCACCATAGAATTCAATTTCAATTGCATATAAATATAGCCAAGGGAACCAGTAATCGAATAGAGCACCATGGCAAGGATAATGTTATTTAATAATCCGCCAATTACCAGGGATATTGCCCGCGTAATAAATATGACGATGGCAAAGATGAGATGGAATTCGTTCTTCTCCAATACACTGAAAAGGGTTGCCATGGGGGCACTGATGAGCACGAAGAAGGTCCAGATGCTGAGGATTTGTGAATAAATGCCCGCATCAGCCCATTGTGCTCCCAGGAAAAGCACAAACAATTCGCGTCCAGAAATTGTCAACAACAACATGGGAAACAACCCGAATACGATTAATTGATGGCTGGTATTTTTAACAATCTGGGGTAAATTTTGCTCATGATGCGCCTTGGAAGCCCGTTGATAAAAAACCTGGGAAATGGATGCACCAATAAGCGCAATCGGCAGCCTTAGTATTTTGTAGCCCATACTGTACTGCCCGGCTACGGCTGTGGTAAAAAATGCAGTCAACAAGAGAATGGGTAATTGCTGCGAACTTTGATCCAATAAGGAAGCCCAGGTATTAAACAGCGGAAATTTTTTATATCTTTTGGCACCAGCCCACATTTTTGGAAATCGAATATTCTCAACGAAAAAATGAAAATACTTTTTTCAGTACCTGGAATCCGAGAACCAGTGTACTGAGTATTGTCCAAAAAACCGGTCATAATCAGGCTGCCCCCGCTGGCATAACCCAGCAGACCAACCCCAATTTTGCTGGAATACTCTGCCGCGCTGCGAATTGCCTGGGCAATGGACAACCTTAAAGATTTTCGGCTGCGTGAATTCCAGGCATTAAGGAATGAAATATCCCCGCCAAAAATGTCGAGAATGAAATCAGCCATAGATAAGTCAAGCAACTCGGGTGCTTTCAGCCAGTTTACGATTGCGCCTTTAAGAGAAACAGGACGGGTATTGTCAGCGATGTAATCACGACTGTGGAAAAGATTGCCAGACCAAACTGGTTGGCTGCTTCTTCTTTTGTTTTTGGCAGCATGATGGATGCGTCATAGCGCAAACAGACAAAAACGCTGATAATCATGAATAGCGCAGTAAAGTTTGCTGAAATGCCAAAGTCTTCCGGTAGAAACAGGCGCGAAATGATAGGGGAGGCAAGAAACGTAACAATCTGTACAAAAGCGGTTCCGCCGGCAAGTTTAAATACATCCACCGGGTAGCTGCCCCCGCTTTTTTTAACGGGGGAAGATCAGGTGAAGTGTTATCCACTTCCAACTCGGTTAATTGCAGCATCGGGGATGGGATTTTTTCCATTAATGTGAATCTATTTCAACTTGGAATTCAATTTTTCTATCTTACCATATACTAAAATTCTGGGATAAAATGAGAATTGAATAAAAATTCTATCATTATTCACGCTTTGCCTTTACGAAAAATAAATAAATGAAAATTCTACTTATCAGCTTTCACTTTCCTCCAGAAAATGCCATTGGAGCAGTCCGCGTTGGCAAATTGGCAAAATACCTGGTCGAAAATGGTCATGAAGTAAGAGTACTAACCCGCGAATTTCTCCAGCCAGCCACAACCCTTCCCGTGGAAATTGATGACCTGTACATCATCCGCACGAAATGGTTTGATATTAACAGCATTCCTTCCCTGTTTTTTGGCGGAAAGAAACGGGTAAAGCAGGCAGGATATAAAACCACCAGCAATTTTGTTTAAACAGTTTGGAAATTTATACCAGACCCTTATGAATTTCCCTGACGAAGCAATCGGCTGGTATCCATATGCCATCAATAAAGGTCGGGGGTTAATCCAGAATTGGAAGCCCCAGGTAATTTATGCAAGTGCACCTCCGGTAACCTCCTTAATGGCAGCCGACCGTTTGCATAAAAAGTATCATATTCCGTGGATTGCAGAACTGCGTGATCTCTGGTTGGATAATCCCAATTACAGTTATGGAAAAATTAGGAAGTTCTTTGAACGGTCATTGGAAAGAAGTACTCTTAAGCACCAGCCATGCGATGGTAACCGTTTCAGAATATTGGGCAGATGTGTTATCAAAAAAATTCGGGAAGACGGTTCATGTTACCCGGAACGGTTTTGACCCCAATGATTTCATCCCATTAAAACACGAGCCAGATACGAGCGATGATTTAAATATTGCTTTTCCGGGAACATATTATGAAAAATTTCACGATATTGAACCCCTGGTAATAGCGATTAAACAGTTATCCGAGCAGAACTACTAGGTGCATGTAAATCTTTACATGAAGTATTATTCAGCAATTTCCAGCCTGGTCAAAAAGCATGGAGTAGAAGCCAACTTTATTTTTCACGAGAGAGTCTCTTATCAAGATGCGCTCAAAATTCAAAAAAATGCAGATGTATTGTTACTGATGCTTTGGGGAGATTCTGCTCGAATAAAGGAAAGAGGAGTGATTCCTGCAAAATTATTCGAGTATATAGGTGTGCAAAGACCGGTACTGGGTATTGGCTTGAACAGCATCATTGCAGCGGAAATTGTAAACAAGGAGAAACTTGGTATTGTCTCCAATGATCCAGAGGTTATTGCAGAACAGATAAAAGCCTGGATAGCCATAAAAAAACAAGTCGGGTATATTCCAGACCTACCTGCAAAATTGAACTCGGGATATACACGCAATGAACAGTTTAAAAGCCTTGTTGAATTTCTCCTCCAGAACGTCCAATAGGACAGGAAATTACACATAACCGTATATTTTGTGATTTTCCTGGGGCTCATACCCACAAGCAAATAATGGGTGGCACGTATTTCCACAAATTTTATGGATAGATTTGCCTGTAAAATATGCGATCACAATGGGATTATACTCTTCTGGCATATTACCTTGTAATAATCACCATCCTTACATTTATCCTGTGGGGTGTGGATAAATATCGTGCCTTAAAACATCAATGGCGCATCCCGGAGCGCTGGCTGGTTGGATTAACCCTACTTGGGCGGGTGCTTTGGGGCACTGACCGGGATGCTGCTTTTCCGGCACAAGACCCGTAAACCGAAATTCTGGATATTGGTGATAATTAGTTGTTTACTTTACATTACGCTTGATACTTTTCCTGGTGAAGAGTGGATAGACATTGGAGTGAATTATGAATAAACTGCAGCTTTTGGCAAAGATTGAGACCGCCTGGACAGCATTCAAAGATCGTATGCCGGGCTGAGTGAAGCACAGTTCATCGAGCCGGGTGTGACAGGCAACTGGTCTGTCAAGGACATCCTGGCGCACGTATCCACCTGGGAAGAAGAAGCGTTGAAACACCTGCCGCACATCCTGGCAGGCAGCCGCCCGCCGCGCTACAAAGATGCTTACGGTGGTTTGGATGCTTTCAATGCGCTAATGACTGAGAAAAAACGGGCTCTGTCACTGCTGGAAGTTCAACAGCAGCTTGACGAAACTCACCAACGCTTGCTCGAAACCATCGCCGGGCTGCCGGAGGACCAGTTTACAACGGAAACCCGTGTCCGGCGCAGGATCCGCCTGGATGCCTACAGCCATTACCCGGTTCACACGCGTGCCATTCTAGCCTGGCGAAAGAAGTAACTGCCTTACTCGTCCATAAACTGGCGTTCGTACAGGTCAGCGTACAGCCCTTTCTGCGCAATCAGTTCGGAGTGGGTACCCTGCGCAACGATCCGACCCTGATCCAGCACGTACACCCAGTCCGCATTGCGTACCGTGCTCAGGCGGTGAGCGATCACGATCGCTGTTCGTCCTTGCAGCAGGCGGGTCAGTGCATCTTGAATAAGCGCTTCTGTCACTGTGTCAATATTGGCAGTGGCTTCATCCAGAATCAATACGCGCGGGTCAGTGAGCAAGGCGCGCGCAATGCTGATCAATTGGCGCTGTCCCTGGGATACATTCACCCCGCCTTCCAGTACACTGGTCTGGTATCCATCCGGTAATTTCGTTGATGAATTCATGCGCATTTGCCTGGCGGGCAGCCTGCTTCAACTTCCTGGTCGGTTGCGTCGGGTGCGCCATAGCGGATATTTTCTGCGATTGTCCGTGAGAATAAAAATGGATCCTGGGTGATAACCCGCACCTGTTTTCGCAAGGATTCCTGGGTGACCTGGCGGATATCCATGCCATCGATGGTCACAGCACCTTCGCGTGACATCATAAAAGCGGGCTGATCAGGTTGGCGATGGTTGTTTTGCCGGCACCGGTTGGTCCGACCAGGGCAACGGTTTTACCGGGCTGAATGGTCAGGTTGAATGTCATGCAATACGACGGGTGTGTCGGGGCGGTACTGGAAAGTAACATGTTAAAATGTGATTTTCCCGCTTGGGACGGCTAACGTCCTGGCGCATTCGGCTGGTCTTCGATTTCGACCGGTGTATCCAGCAATTTGATGACCTGTTCACCGCCTGCCATGGCAGATTGAAAGGTGGTGTACATGCGGCTCAATTCCTGGATGGGCTGGAAGAAACGCGAAACATAGGTTAGGAAATGCCACCATCACACCCAGGGTGACCTGGTCTTGCAGCACAAAATGACCGCCAAACCACAACACAATCACGGTTGCCAGCATGCCCAGGAATTCAATTGCGGGCAAGAAGATAAACGATAAAGACATGGCGTTGATATAGGCGTTGCGGTTTTCTCTGTTCACCTGCTCAAAACGTACTGGGAGGCTTTTTCCTGGGTGAAGGCCTGAATGGCCCGCATGCCATTGATATCTTCCGCCAGGTCACCCACAACCGCAGCAACTTTTGAACGGGTTTCACGAAATGCAGCGCGCGCCTGGCGTGAAAATAGCCAGGTGGCCAAAAACATGAATGGCAGAACGGTGAAGGTTAACAATGCCAGTTTCGCGTTCATCGTGATCATGATGACGATTATGCCGATCAGTACCACCAGGTCACCCAGAAGGGTGATCACCCCTTGCGAAAGCAGTTCGTTGATTTCCGCCACATCGTTAATTACCCGTGAAACGGTTACCCCGATTATGCGACGGTCGTGATATCCCACTTGCAGCCGCTGCAGATGACGGAACAAATCGCCGCGCAAGGTGGCGAGCACCCGCTGACCCACCCAGGAGAGCAAATAGCGTTGGCCGGAACTGACGAAGAACAAGGACAATGAATGTACCTGCAATCAACAGGGCAATCTGGAGCAAGCCCTGCTGGTCTTTGGGGGTAATATATTGGTCAATGGCAATTTTTATCAGGTAGGGTGAAAGCAGAGTGAGCCCTGATTCAATCAAGGTCAGGAGCAGAGCAACCGTCATTTTCCAACCATGCGGCCGCAGATAGGCAGAGCATGCGGCTGACCACCTTGGGATTGTACACTTTGCCACCCTGCTGACTGGTGCTTCCAAAATGGTCCAGAGCAGAACGTGGTCCCATTCCAGGAGATGCAGGGCCGATTGAAAAACTCACGGCTGCACCTCCTGCTTCTTGAGCTGCTGATTGTAAATGGTGCGGTAGATGTGGGATGTATTCAAGAGAGTTCTCATGGGTGCCCTGGGCTGATATCCTCCCGGCATCCAGCACCAAGATGAGGTCTGCATTTCGAACTGTGCTGAGCCGGTGGGCAATCACAAAGGTGGTGCGTCCTTGAATAAGCCGCTCAAAAGCCTGTTGGATGAGATGCTCGGTTTCAGTATCCACAGATGCGGTGGCGTCATCCAGGATGAGAATGCGCGGATTCATGAGGATTGCCCTGGCAATTGCCAGGCGCTGTTTCTGCCCGCCCGAAAGGGTGGCGCCCCGTTCGCCAACCCTGGTTTGATAACCATCCGGATTTTGCATGATAAAATCATGAGCCTGGGCAGCCCTGGCGGCCTGGATGATGTCTTCTTCTGTTGCATTTTTGCTGCCAAATGCAATATTCTCCCGAATTGTGGTGGCAAACAGAGTGGTCTCCTGCAGAACAATCCCTATCTGGCTGCGCAGGGAATTGAGTGTGACGCGGCGGATATCCACGTCATCAATCAGAATCTGCCGGCTGTGGGATCATAAAAACGGGGAATCAAGTTGATGATGGAGGACTTCCCTGAACCGGTGGAACCAAGCAATGCCACTGTTTGCCCTGCCTGAATTTCAAAATTGATATCCCGCAGAACTTTGCGTTTTCCATAATTAAAGGAGACATTTTCAAAACGCACCCGTCCGGCTATTTTTTTCAAAGGTTCTGCGCCCGGTTCATCTTTCACTTCGGAGACTGTATCGAGAATATCAAATATCCGTTCAGCAGATGAGCCGGCAATGGCAACTGCCGGAATGATCAGGCCCAGCCGGCGCACCGGTTCAATCAATTGACCAAGGTAAGTGATGAAAGCAATCACTTCACCAATGGTAAGTTTTTCCTGGATAACCTGGTTGCCTCCATACAGAATAATCGCCACGGTTCCCATGTTGGCAATCAAAAACAACAAAGGTACATTAATTGCCTGCATGCGTGCTGACCGATTGGAGAGGTCAAACCAGCGGGTATTCTCCCGTTCAAAACGGTCAATTTCGGCTTGCTCCTGGGCATATGCTTTGACCACTTTGCTGCCGCGCAGGTTTTGTTCCACTGCTGTGGTTAAAACTGCCAGTTGTTTTTGGACCTGCAGAGACAGTGGGCGAAACCTGATGCCAAAATGCAATGCCTGGTAAACCAGAATGGGCATGGTGATAAAAATCAACAATGCCAGCCGGAAATCCATTATCAACATTACGATGGAGGTGACTATCAACATCAATATTCCATCCAGGATGCGGATGGTTGCCCGCCCGGTCAGAAAGCGAACCCGTTCCACATCCTGCACGGCACGCGAGAGTAATTCACCCGTCTCGGAATGGTCATGGAATGAAAACGATAGCTGGGTGAGCTTCTTTTGGATTTCATTGCGGATGTCGAAGGCAACATTTTGCGAAGCCGTTTCGCTCAAAATACCCTGAAAGTAATTGAAGACACCTTTAATCAATGTCAGACCAACCAGTGCCAGGACTGACCAGGTCAGGACATCTGGCTGATTGCCATCAATTCCCGTGTCAATAATCCAGCGGATGAATTGGGGAATAAGTGTGTTTAATGCCAGTATGCCAAGCAACGATGCATAAGCGCCGGCTGTATGTTTCCAATAAGGTCGCAAGTAGCCATACACTCTGCGCAGAACCTGGAAGAGGGGTGTCTCAAGTTTAGGGATGGGGGCTGGCTTCATGGGTATTTGGGTGGCAGACATGCGGCTACACTCTGTTTACAAGTATAAGGCACTAATCTGTAAATGAAATTCCCCTATCATCCGGTCTTAAGTAATCAGTTCGGGATGTTGGGAGAGATTCGTTCAAAATCAACTATAGTCAAGTTCTATTGATTGTTTTCACCACATAAAGTACAAAATGCAGATATGTTGTATCATTATTCCAGATGGATACCTTGGATTGCTTTAATTAAACCCATCAGATACCTTTCCAAAATTAACAATATTTCGGTGTAAGTCAGTGGGTGAGAACCTTCTCACCCACCTTCCAGGCTGTGAACCTTTTGTCTGTCTATCCATATAACAGGAGGAAACTATGAACTTGCTTCAAAAACGCCTGCAATACTATGATGAATTGCTGAGTGCGGCGCGTGGTGATATCCCGGCTGACCTGGTGATTGAAGGCGGACGCGTCCTGAACGTTTTGACCGGTGAGATACTTGAAGGGAACATCACCGTTCATAAGGGTTTTATCGTCTCGATGTTTTCCAAATCTCCCCTGGCAAAGCAGAGGGTCGATGCCCGCGGCAAAATTGCCATTCCAGCCTTCATTGACCCGCATGTTCACATCGAAAGCTCCATGGTGTTGCCTCCGGCATACGCTGAAGTAGTGGCTGCCAGCGGAACCGGTACCATTTTCGCTGATCCACATGAGATTGTGAATGTAATGGGTGTGGATGGATTTGCCATGATGCAGGATAACAGCGCAGACTTGCCTTTACGTTTGTTTTTTGATATTCCAACCTGTGTCCCATCCAAAAGAGCGGCTGAATATAGCGGAGCCGATATCCAGGCACCTGAGATTTCTGCCATGGCAAAACTGGGCGGGAGAAAATTGGGTGAATTGATGAGCTACGAAGAGATTATTCGCGGCGAACCGGTTATGACAGGCATTGTCAAAGCCGGCTGGGAATTGGGATTACCCAGGGATGCGCATTTTCCCATGATCAGTGTACTTGGTGGAATCTTTAATGTGCTCAATCCCCTTCAAAAACTGGGTGTCATTGTGGGCATGCTTGGTGCGCAAGTGTTCAAGTTACGAATTTTCAGTGCACTCTCCTCCTCTATTTTTACAAGTGTTTTACGAAAGCAGGAATATCGTGACCTGGATGCCTACATGGTTGCCTTGGGTTTGCCTGCTGACCATGAAACCTATGGTCCAGAAGTCCAAATTAAGGTTAGACCATGGGATGCATCTCATGATTAGCTCCCATATCTTTTTAACCCTGCCCCAAATGATGCCGGTATTACTGCAAGCCGTCCGCAAGTTGAGGTTCAAAGATGCCATCGGAATGTGCACAGACGATATGTGGCCGGATGACCTGCTTGGTATGGGAGGAATGGCAGGAGTTTTACGCCTGATGGTGAAGAACGGTATTCACCCAATAGATGCAATCCGGTTTGCGACATTGAACAACGCCACCCGCCTGGCGAAGGCAGGTATCGCTGAAGGCGCCCTGATTGGATCACTCTCACCGGGAATGGCTGCCGATATAGTGCTGGTGTCAGACCCGTTGAAGGATTTTAAGGTGGATATGGTGTTGCACGAAGGACGCATTGTGGCGGAAAACGGGAAACTTACCCAGCCTTTACCCGCAGCGCGCGTACCTGCACCTGCACTGGATAGTGTTCCTGTTGCACCAGTGACAACAGGGTCCTTCAGGATAAATGCTCCTGCCGGTATCAGCGATGGAAAAATAAAAATTCGGGTTTTAGAGCTGCCCAAGCCGCCTGGTTTGCCGTTCCCCAACCTGGTGGAAGCCGAAATACCCATCGTAGAGGGAGCACTCGATACAACCGGATACACCATGATCGCAGCATTCAACCGGTATGGCAAAGGTACTGGGCAACCTTCAATGGGATTGATCCGCTCATACAGTCTCAAAGATGGTGCAGTCGCGAGCACATTGTCGCATGACTCGCATAATCTGATTGTGCTGGGCACCAATGTTGAAGATATGACCGCTGCCGTGAATGCGGTTATTGCAATGAAAGGCGGCATGGTAGCCGTCCGCAACGGGAATGTGCTGGCGAAACTTCATTTCCCGGTTGGAGGGTTGATGTCACAGGAAGCGGTTTCCGTGATGGCTCCCCAGGCAAAGGCCTTCCGAAAGGCAATTGGCACTTTAGGCTTGGATCCTAAAAGTCCCATCTTACCGTTTGCTGTTTTCTCACTGCCTGCGGGACCAGGAGCCAGAGTCACTGACCGTGGTATCTGGGATGGTGATAAACAGGCTTTGGTACCTATGTTTGTTTAAAGTTAAATATTTATCATGGAAAAAACCAGTCAACAGAAATCTCTAACTGCTGACTGGTTTTTAGAATCACTAGAAGTTTATTTTTTGCCCACAAAAGGCAGATGACACCTGGATGGAAGGAGAGAGTTCCTTTATCCGGCGATATGCCTGAATGTAATGAGCCTCCGTCCAAAAATCATCCGCTTTTCTGCCCAATTCTTCCAAATGGGTAATGACGATTTGGCGGGGTGTGAGGTTGGTAAAAAACTGGCAAAACGCTTCCAGCAAAGGAGGATTTAACTCCAGGGCACATCCTTTCCCAAGCCAGAGATGCGCAACGACGCCATCCAGGTTCTCAAAAACGGGAATGCGGTGGCTGTCATAAGAGCGGGTATCTCCAGGGAACAGCCAGCGTTTGGAACCAAATTCAACCAGGTAACCCATTTCAGGCACCCCATGTGATTCTCGAAAATGCAGTGCTTCAAATGGGGTTAACAGAAGATTGCCAAAATTAATGGGTTGCCCGGGAACAGGCAGAATGATTTTTTCTTTTGCTAACCCGGCATCATCCACCACCCATTTCAACATGAACTCCGGAACCACCCAGGTTATCGGCAGATGTTTTAATGCTCTGATGACATTCAAATCCAGATGGTCGGCATGGGCATGGGTGAGGACTACCAGTTGCAGGGGAGCCAGGTCATGGACAAAATCCGGTTGTTCGTTCCTTTTCAATCGGGTGAAGAGTGAATATGGATCCATCGCCCAACGCACGCCTGCCGTATTCAAAAGATAGTTTGCAGAGTACGTCAACCAGGCAGCATCTTCCGCAGTTGAGTTCCATTCATCAATAACCCTGCGCCAGAGGGGAAGGTAACCAACCCTGGCGGTTTCTATCTTTTGGAAAAGATTTTCGGGTTGGTGTTTTACTGGTTCAATCGACATAATGCTTTGCGATGAATGCTTCTACTTCGCTGATGCTGCGATCAAATACCCCGTGTTTTTCCACCTTAAGACTGGTGGCAGCGGCAGCCCATTTTCCCGCTTCACGAGGAGGCAGGCTGAGACGTTTGGCAACATACGAACCCACGCAGGTGTCTCCGCGACCACTGCGGCCTGCCATGGACTGGGAGTGAAATTTGAAGTGATGGAACTTTCCCTCAGCGTGGATAAGGACACCTATCCGTATGGGTCAGGATAATCTCTTTTGCACCCAGGTCGGCATAAAAGCGGGCAGCCTTTTCAATATCTGCTTCGCCTGTCAGGTATTCTGCTTCCACTGCATCAGATTTCAGGATATCCAGGTTTTTCAAAACTTCCGACATGTCATCCCACGGCTCGTAAACGAGCGATTCGCCGCGCAAAACACGCACAAAACCCTGCACATCTGCAGATAGAAGTACACCATTTCTCTTGCGCATGGATGAAAAAAATACAGGCTCGACTTCGCCGCGGACACTCGGGCTGACCACAATGGCTTTTGCATCCAATCCATTCAAATGCCCGGGTTTGATTGTTCCACCTAAACTTTTCACATACAGATTGCGTTTATCCACATCATGCGTTTTATACTCAAGCGTCATCAACGTGGAATGGGGGGTATAGACCGGGTAACAATCAATCCCATCAGCGCGAATATTTTCTATAACATGCTCATCTTCTTTTGCCAGGCAGGTGACAATGGCGGCTTTTATTCCCAACTGCAGCCCGGCGTGGGCGGCATAATTCATTCCACCGCCATCCACGTACCGTGTACCATCCGGGGTTATGATGGTGTCTTTGGTGTAATTGCCAGCGTAGATGATATCGTATTGTTTTGATGAGTCTGACATGATTGCCTTTCTAAAATAGTTTGATAATTGCCGGAACGCCAGCAGAAATCAGCCAATAAATGCCGCCAGCCAGCAAGGCAGTGGAGGGAATGGTGATTAGCCAGGCTGAGATTATTTCGCCAGCCACACCCCAGCGCACTTTATTTACCCGGTCTGCCGCTCCCACGCCCATGATGGCTGTGCTGACCACCTGGGTGGTACTTACAGGACCGCCTACAAGTGATGCAGAAAGTATAACTGCAGCAGATGCTACTTGTGCAGCAAATCCATGTACGGGTCGAATTTTATAGAATTTTGAGCCCAATGTGCGGATCAATTGCCAACCTCCAATTGAGGTTCCCAGTGCAATGGCACTTGCGCAATGAATAATCACCCACAAAGGAACAATAAAACTGGAAATCTTCCAGTAATTAGATAGCCCCAGGGTGATAATTCCCATGGATTTTTGAGCATCATTGGTGCCATGGCTTAATGCCAATCCTAAAGATGTAATAATTTGTAACTTTTTGAATACAAACATTCACACGAGGTGTTGCCTTCCAGGAAAGCAGGAAGATGATATTTGCTATGACCAATCCTGCCAAAAAACCGACAATTGGAGAAACAAAAAGTGCAATCAGAACTTTCACTACACCTGTATCAGGATGGCTTGAAATCCAGCACCAATGACCACTGCGCCAATAATTCCGCCAATGATGCCATGGGAAGAGCTGCTGGGAATACCGAGAAGCCAGGTGACCATATTCCAGACAATCGCACTGATCAAGAGCGGCAATTATAACCAATATGTTCAAGTTTTCAGAAGAACAATTTCATTTCCAATTGTATTTGCAACCGCCACTCCAAAAATAAATGGACCAATAATTCCGCCACGGCGGTCATGACAAGGCAACCCGGGGAGGAATAGCACGCGATGAAATCATGGTGGCAACGATATTACTTGAATCATTAATCCCATTAAAAAATCGAATACAATTGCTAAAGCAATTAGAAGTAACAACAAAACAGTCATTACAAATCCTAAAATAATTTGATAATTGCAGGAATAGCAACAGATATAAGCCAGTAAATGCCACGCAGCCAGACAGGGCATTGTGGCTGGAATCGTAAAAAGCCAGGCAGACATGATTTCTCCTGCCACACCCCAGCGAACTTTACTCATTCTTTCGGCTGCTCCAACACCCATGATGGATGTACTGACCACCTGGGTTGTGCTGACAGGTCCACCCAACAAGGATGCAGTCAGGATGACCATGGCTGATGTTGCCTGGGCTGCAAACCCATGCACAGGACGGATTTTATAAAATTTAGACCCAGGGTTCGAATTAATTGCCAACCACCAATAGATGTTCCCAAAGCTATGGCAGTTGCGCAAATTAAGATTACCCATCTGGGTACTTCAAAATGCTAATCTGATCCGGTAATCACTAAGCCCAGGGTAATAATTCCCATTGATCTTTTGCGCATCATTGGTGCCGTGGCTTAATGCCAACCCTAATGAAGTGACTATTTGCATTTTTTGAACAAGCCATTTACACGTGGAGATGCTTTCCACGACAACAGATATATCATATTGGCAATAATCCAGCCGGCAGTAAATCCGATTAGAGGAGAAGCGAAGAGTGTGATAAGAACTTTCCAAACACCAGTCATTATGATTCTTTAAAGCCAGCACCAACGACTACCGCACCGATAATTCCCCCGATAAGTGCATGAGACGAACTACTGGGTATACCCAACAGCCAGGTGAGAACATTCCATGCGATAGCACTGAGAAGGGCTGCAATAATTACATTAATGTTCAGGAATTCGGCAGCAACGATTTCATGTCCTATCGTATTGGCTACAGCCACTCCAAAAATGAACGGACCAGAAAATTCGGCGATTGCAGTCATGACGAGTGCCACCCTGGGTCGAATTGCTCGAGATGAAATCATGGTGGCGACAACATTGCTTGAATCGTGAACACCGTTCAAGAAGTCAAATATAAGTGCCAGGATGATGAGTAGAATTAGCAAAGGCTGCATGTTTCAGGCTCTAGGTTGTTTTCACAACGATATCTGCGAGAACGTTTGCGGCTTCATCCCCACGGTCGGCAGCATTGCTCAGATGCCTGTAAACTTCGCGGAGTTTCATGGCTTTTACAACACCCTTCACGTTATCTGTATCTTTGAATAGTTCCGCCAGGGCTTCACGGTAAATTCCTTCAACCTGGTTTTCCAGTTTCTTGGCGCGATGGGCATGTTCTGCAGCCACTCCGGGATGGTCTTGCAGACACTCGACAGCCTTAAGGATTTCAAATGTGGCATCCCGCAGCAAAGTGCCTATTTGGACCATGTAATCGGTTGGTTTTACCTTAAATATGACGATTTCGGTCATTGTGCTATAGGCATAATCCAGAACGTCATCGATGGCACGCGACAGGGCAAAAATATCTTCCCGGTCAAAGGGTGTGATAAAAGTGCGGTTCAGCTCGTCAATCAGGATTCGGCGGGCTTCATCTGCTTCTTTTTCCTTGGCTGTCAACTGGTCTGCAAGGGAATGGTCAGGCTTGGTTAGGTACTGGATAAGAACATCCATCCCTTCCAGTGTCACGGATGCCTGCTCATGTATCCTGCTGATAAATACGTTTCGGCGTTTTTTGAAGATTTTTAACATGATTATTTTCTCCTGAACATAATCTAAATTCTAGTAACACACCCGGCTTCTGCGAGAGCCGCCATGCCGGAATGTATCTCTTTGAAGGTGAGAGAACTATCCACTTCGAGTGTCCGCTGGGCATGGTCTGGAAGATAGCGTGCAATCCGCGAAAAATCCACTTCGCCGGTACCCGGGCTGCGATGGTCCACAATCCCAATGACATCATGAAGGTGAACCCCGATGATCCGATTTCCAAACCGATCGAGCCACTGCTGAAATGACATTAACCCTAACTCTTCATGTACTTGCAGGTGCCCCACGTCCAATTGCCAACCCACCCAGGGCTGCTGATAGGTATCGAGGATTATTTCCATTTCATCAAAAACCGGCAATTCATAATAGTGAAAACGGTTTTCAAACCCCAAGGATAAACCGGTATCCCTGGCAAAATCGATTATTTCCGGAAGGCTTTTCAACAGGGCTTCCATGTGCGGTCGGCTGCGTTCCTTGCGATCGGCAATTACGGAATAACGCAAGGTTTCATATTCAGTGGAACCTTTTAATCCCCGCCTGTATAAATCGCGCAATTGATTATCCATGGTATGATCACCTGCAATCCGACCCGGATGAATCACAACTGACCTGGCACCCAATTGGTATGCCTTTTCAATAGTGTACTTTACTGTATCCACTCCGAACTTACGGTAATCTTCATTCAATGATGTTATCACCCGGTCTTCTTTTTCCAATTGCTTGTTTGGAATTACTGCCGGGCAGGGGTCATGCAGTGTGCCAATATGAAACCGATCCAGGTCAATGGATTCCAGTACATCAGGTGGAATTTGATGGTTAAGCTTCAAAGCGGGCAAAACCCAATTCTCGTCCCATACTGAAAAATACTTCTGCGGTTGCTTTATCTTTTGCCCAAGCCATGGTGGACAAGGCTGCATCATACAGGATGGCTGCTTCCACCGGTAGACGTCTCCCGGGTTGGGGAGTTGTTTTCTTTGGAAAAATATCCAGCAATTCGCTGATATCCTGAATAGTCAGGTCAGCGTGCATGGGACATGGATCATCATCAACAAGTGGAACCTGGTGTTTCAGCAGGATAACAGTTCTGATACCGGCTTCCCGCGAGCCAACAATATCCCGTGAAGGGCGGTCGCCGACATAAGCACATTCCTGTGCAAGCACGCCGCAATACCTTGCGGCAGCCAGGAAGATGGATGGATGAGGTTTACGCCTGCCGTATGTGGCTGCGTGCAGGTTTGTCCGGAATAAATCTGTGATACCTGCTTCCTGCAGGTATTTTGGAGAGGTGTGGCTCACGGTTCCCAGAATGTATCCACGGGCGGATAATTCTTGCAGTGTTTGAATGGTTTTTGGGGTCACCCAGCGTTTTCCCCGGGATTCACTCCACCAGTTCTGTAACTGATTTGCATGCTGTTCGATAAAATCCGCTGGAAATTCGGGTAATAGAAACTTTACCCATCGCTCGCGGGGTGACAATTCAATAAATGTTTGTTTTCTCCAGGTTTTATACCTGTTTTCGCCAGAGATTATCTTTTCGATCAGTTCTTCAGCAGTACATGGGTTGCCCAGGAATCGGGTCATCTCCGCGATTACGGACATGTCCCGAAACCCATGGTTTTGTTTTTCAACCAGGGTGCCGCCAATATCAAAGAGAATGGCTTTTATGCTTGTTTCCAAAACGTATTCTTACCCTTCAATTTACAAATTAACCTTATCTCGATTTCTGGCTGCGGTATTAAATTTTTTCGATGCAGCCACATGCTACCAGGTATTCTAACCCACCAGCAAGCTCTTCCAGGCTGGCTTGCGGACCAATTTCGAAGGTTTTGAGTGCATATTCCGGAATGAATTTCGCAATCCTTCGAAAGTCTACATCGCCTGTGCCTGGTACCTGATGGTCGGTGATACCAATCACATCATGCAGGTGAACTCCTATCATCCGGGTGCTGAAACGATTCAGCCATTCATCATGGTTTACCAACCCCATGACATCGAGAGTCTGGGCGTGACCTACATCATATTGAAAACCGAACCAATCTTCCTTGCATAAATCCAACAATTGCTCCATTTCATCCGGAAGCGGTAAATCGTAATACCGGTACCTGTTTTCCAGTCCCAAAGAAACCCCGGTTTCCTTTGCAAAACCAATTATTCCTTCCAGGCTTTTTACAACTGTTTCTAAATATGGAGCAACCCACCGGGCACGGTCGATGATTATTTCATTCAGGAGTGTTTCATATGCAGTGGTATGACGTTGCCCATTTTGAAATAATTTGCGCAATTGGCTGTCACGCGACCGGTCACACATCATCGTACCGGGATGGATGACCACTGATTTTGCACCCAATTTGCATGCCAATTCAATTGTATGCTTAATCAAATCAATACTTTTTAATCGCCGTGTTTCATCCAGGCTGGATATCATAAAGTCACGTTGTTTCATCTCTTCGTAAGTGTATTCAGCCGGGCAGGGGTCGTGCACTGTCGCAATATAAAAACGATTGGTATCCCATTGCTTGAACAGGGCGGGGGATACTTTATGATTTAACTCAAACCTGGAAAAACCAATTTTTCGGGCAGAGGTAAATGTCTCATTGAAGGGAATATTTTGGTCAACTCCCCACATGGTGGATAAGGCAGCATCATAAAGATATTCAGGCTGCGAAACAGGTGCTGGTGCGGGATTTTGGGCTGTATTCCGATCCGGAAAGATGTCCAGTAATTCCCCCAGCTTTTTGATTTTAAAATCCGGTTTCATGACAGTAATGGTATCTTTTAATGGTTCATCATCCGGGTCAAACTCATCCACCTGGTAACCAAGAATATTAATAATCACCACACCACCAAAACCGGATTGCCGCGCTCCCACAAGGTCGCGCGATAGGGTATCCCCGACATAGGCGCAATTTTCCGGCATTACTCCTATCTCCCGGGCTGATGCCAAAAACAAGGACGGGTGAGGTTTACGCCTGCCGAACGTAGAGGAAAGAATGACACTGGAAAAAAGGTCGGAAATTCCATTTTCCTGCAGTAGTTGCGGTGCTTCAATGGATGAAGTGGTATTGCTGATAATTGCCAGGGTATAACCACGCTGTGCCAATGTCTGAATGGTATGAACCGCATCTGGCAAAAGAGTCTTATTACGTGTATCCCGCCACATCTGGTTCAGCGTAACCGCGTTTTCGCGGATATACTCGGAAGGAAAATCCGGCAGCATGAATTTTGACCATAAATCGGCTTCTGAAAGCTCCACCATTGTTTTTGTGCACCAATGGCGGTATTCCTTTTCGCGGGACCGGAGCAATCTCAAATACTCTTCGGGGCTGCCAGTGGCACCAACGAAAGATTGCAGTTTTTGAATGTAGCCCAGATTGGCACCCATATTTTTCCGGGTTGCCCGCAATGTGCCACCAACATCAAAACAGATGGCTTGAATGGATGAATTCATATTGTTCCAATTCCAGATTTAATTACTAAATTTCCAGCAACGGCACTTTTAACAAATCGCAGAAATCCTGGATGTAAATATCTGCAACCGCGTCTTTTTCACTATTGAAGGCTATTGTTTTTAAGCCAATTGCCCGGGCACCATCCAACTCAGTTTTTTTATGACCAATAAAAACCGCTTCACTGGCACATACCCCCGTTTGCTTGATGGCTTTTTCGTACATATCCGGAGAAGGTTTCCGAACGCCAATTTCCTTCGAACTGATTACGGTGTCCCACACCCTGCCAAAACCATACTGGTCGAACCAGTCCAGTTTCTTTGTAAAGGTCATGGCGGTGTCGGTGATAATCCCCAGGATAAAACCTTTCTCTTTCAAGGCATTAATTGTGGCTGGAACGCCATCGAAAATTTCCACGGTATTGTCATCCAAACTCATGGCTGCAATACCTTCCTTTATGTCATCCGGAGTTTCCAACCCATATAAACGGAGCACTTCCTCATAATATGCATGACGTTGGATTTTTCCTGAAAATGCCAGGTCCTTCAGGCGGATTCTTTCTTTATCAAAATCCGGATGCAAGTTCAGTTGCTTTCCAGACAGGAATTTGTTCAGGTTCAGGTCTCTTTGCGGACGGTGATAAAGGATATCGCCGGCATCAAAAAAAAGCGCTTTTATCTTGTGGTCTTTCCGGGTACAGATAAACTTATCTTTTTCAAGTTCCTGCTCAAGGATGGGGATAAGTTCTGCCAGGTTTTGAATAACAGCATCTGGAGTTGCACCTTCATCCTTCTCGCCATTATCGAATTCATGTTTAATTTGGACAGCCAGTCGAAACCCTGACCGGCGGGCTCCCAAAATGTCCCGGTTGATTTTATCGCCTACATAAGCGCAACTGCTGGTAGGCACACCTGCCAGGCGTGCTGCGTAATAAAAAATGGATGGGTCGGGTTTTCGGCGACCATAAATTGAAGATAAAACGATGGGATTAAAATAATTAATAATGCCATATTCTTTCAAACTGAAAGGAACCTGCCTGGTGCTCTGGGTGTTACTGATACAGCCAATGATGAATCCCATGCCTCGAATTTTCTCGAGAACCTGGGGTACTTCGGCCCGCATTTTACGGATATAGAGTTGGGTTTCGTACTGAAAAGCCAATTCTTCTGCAATGGGGGCTAGTGCTTCCTGCGAGACCTTGAGGCCTTTAAGGAAATATTTTGACCAGATTTCTTCCGGTTTTAATTCAATATTTGTGACCATATTCCAGTGCAAATACGCGGAAACACCATGCGAAATTAAATCCGAAAGCTTTTCATCTGTGATATTGACGGGAATACCTGCCTGTAAAAGGCATTCCCGAATCCGGTATACATTGGCAAGACGATGCTCCCGGTCAAACTGGAAGGTGTCCAGCGTACCACCCATGTCAAAGAAAACTGCTTTAAGCATCATACCGATACCCCTGAACCATAATTCACCTGCTATTCAAATAACATTAAGAGTAAATATAATACTTGCCAGTTGTTCAGGCACGGATCTGGATAGACCCGTGCCTGAATTTTGTTACAAACACTGCCTGGATAAGGTACTAGTCACCCAGGTTTAATAAGTAAAAGTCACGGGCTTCGATCATGTGATCGTATGCATACTGTTCTGAGATGAACCAGGTCATGGTGAAAATTTCATCCAATGTTTTCTGACCTTCTGGAACCTCATAAGTGGAATCTGGGAAGTAGGTACCAAATTTCGCCCATGGGTCTCTGCCTTCTGGACTGGTTACGAATTTAATCCACAGTTTGGCAGCATTGGGGTGGGGTGCCTGGTTGATAATGCCCACGTAGCTCTGGCTCTGGACACCAAGCGTGGGTGCAAGACCCCAGCAGGGCTCAAATGCCAGGTTTCCTTCCAACACGTCTGCCATGTTGGAGTAGGAGGTCAATGCCATATAGCTGTCGGTCATGCCAGGGGTGGCAAAAGCGGAATCCACTTCATCTCCACCTGGTTCTGGAATGGGACCATTCTGGGCGAAGCGTTTGAGCCACAACCAACCGGCATCCGGGGTATCGGCATCCAAAACGGGTTCAGAACCGTATAGTGCAACATAGGCTGCTTTCATTTCATCCGGGTGGGCTGCAATGGTGATTAACTTGCTGAGGGTTGAAGCATCATTCATTGGATCTTCGATGAAGAATTTGCCCTTCCATTCCGGATTGGTAAGTTCCCAGATATTGGTGATCGGGCAGGTGTCATTTAATTCGGAGTTATAGGCAAAGACGCTTGTTCCAAAGCGGCTCATCAATAATGGCTGGGTGTATTCTTCGGGTGTGACTGCTGCAGTGCTGTCGGGCACAAAGCGCCAGACATAATTTTTCGGCATGACAGTACCGACAAGTTCTGCACCACCGCTGCTGAACCAGACATCACCGGTAAAGGCTTCTGCTTTTTGTTCTTCCACTGTTTTGAGAAGAACATCATCACCACCCAGGTCAAATGCTTCGACTTTGATGCCAGGATACATTTCCATGAAGGCTTCAGCGGCTTTTTCAACTTTGGAAGTATTGGCATAAACAAGAACGGTGCCTTCTTTGATTGCGGCTGCTTCAATTGCTGCCCAATCCTGTACGCCGGTATCATAGGTGCCAAGCAGGTTGGCTTTCAGCCACTCTTCCTGTGGCGGAGTCACGGAGCTGCGTTGCACGGCATCGGTTGCTACAGGGGCTTCTGTGGCTGGTGCTGCCGGGGCTTGCACAGGCTACCAGCATGCTGATCACGATGATCATTGCTGCAATTCTAAATAAACCTTTCATTTACTTCCTCCTTGACTAGATTGAAATATCTCAATACTTGATGGTAATGAAAACCTGAATAATTTCCTTTTACCTCCTTTACCGTGAAGTTAACCAAGTCTGGTGAAGGTTAATTCAATAAGTACGACTATTCGGTAACCAGATTACCCGTTCCTTTGTCGTACAGGTTGATCGCATCTTCATTGAAATTCAACCAGATTTTTTGATCCATCTGGATTTTACTGACGCCCATCTCTTTGACGGTCAGTTCCGTATCCCCTTTACGGGCAATGATGGTGGTATCCGCTCCAGATGGCAAAACGGAATACGCCTGAAATTCAACACCTTTATTATCCGGTCGTACGCTGACGGTGATATCTTCGGGTCGAATGCCGACCACGACATCCCCGGTTTGGTTATATGTTTTTACCGGCACATTGAATTTGCCAATATCAACCACATTTTTACCGGAAACCCAGCCGGGCATCAGGTTGACTTTGGGATTGCCAATGAAATCCGCCACAAACAAATTGGCAGGGAAGTGGTACACCTTATCCGGTGTATCCATTTGCTGGATGACGCCTTCTTTCATGACCGCAATATTGGTTGACATGGTCATGGCTTCGATCTGGTCGTGGGTGACATAAACCGTGGTCGCGCCGGAAACATGGTGCAGCCGTTTCAACTCGGTACGCATGTCCATCCGCAAGCGGGCATCCAGATTGGAAAGCGGTTCATCCATCAGGAAGACCTTGGGACGGTATGCCAGCATGCGTGCCAGGGCAATACGCTGCTGCTGCCCACCACTCATCTCGCGCGGGTAGCGGTCTTCATACCCGCTCATCTGTACTTCTGCCAGGGATTCCTTCACCCGCTTATCCATCTCCTCCTTGGATAGTTTTTGAATCTCGAGTGCAAATGTCATGTTTTTATAGACATTCATGTGCGGCCACAAGGCATAGTTTTGGAAAACCAGGCCAAGATCGCGCTTGACCGGGGGCCAGTGAAATTCCTTGTTTCGTGTGAATAGACCAGTTTTTCACCAATATAAATTTCGCCTTCATTGGGGTCTTCCAATCCGGAAATGCAGCGCAACAAGGTTGTTTTTCCGCATCCGGAAGGACCAAGCAGGGTCAGAAATGTTCCTGGTTCAATTGTCAGGCTGACGTTATTTACAGCGACAACGTCGCCAAATTTTTTTGTGAGATTTTTAATAATGATTGGGGTTTCCATGTTTTCCTCTCCCTACATTCCCAGCCCTTTTTTAAGGCTGCCACCGCGGAAGCGGCTGATGATAAAGTTGCCGATCAAAACCAAGATAATCAAAATGATAATGACCGCATTTGCTTGTTGTTCATTTCCGTTTTCGATATATCGCATTGTCATACTTGCCAGCACAGCGGTGGAAGGTGTGACCAGCAGAATGATCAGGGATAATTCACGCATGGTGGTGATAAACGTGAGTAAAAATCCCGAAACAAAACCGGTACTGGTCAGCGGGAAAATAATGCGTTTAAACCGATGCCAGGGACTTGCTCCCGCTATGGCTGCTGCTTCTTCCAATTCTTTGCCCACCTGCAGCATGGCAGAAACACCGCTTCTTGATGAGTAGGGAATATGTTTGGCGACTGATACCACCACCAGCAAGTGCAAATGTGCCATATAAAGCCGGGATTGGACCAAACGGTTTGGTAAACATGGAAATATAAACTGCACCAAACGCAATGCCAGGGATTACGTATGGGATAAAGGCCAGCTGTTCAACTATTTTGGAAAGACGGTGCCGCGCCCTTTGACGATTGCATATCCCAGGATGACCCCAAAAATGGCAGTGAAAAAGGCGGTGAATAAGGATAATTTGATCGAGTTCCAGGCACCCTTCCAAATCCTGGGATTGAGCAGAACCCCCGGCTCTCCACTGTTTATGGTTATATCGCTTTGCCCGATCCAGTGCGCCAGGGTGAAATTGCTCAGGCTGTAATCTCCGGTTCGAAGCATCAGGGTGCTGTAAATCAACAATGCCAGGGGTAAAACGGCGATAATGAACTCGAAAATAACCACGAAAAAGGTTAACAAGACCTTTCCAGTTGCGCAGTTTCACCTTTTGTGCCATGAAACCCCTGCCCGCCGATGGTTTCATAACTTTTCCTGGTGCCCACCAATTTTTGATTGAGCATCACCGTTGTCATGGCAAATAGAATCAAGACAATGGCAAGCACAAATGCCATCTCCATAATTCCCAATTCCAGTATTTGAGCGCAGCATGGTGGAAAGTGTGTAATATCGGACTGGAACACCCAGAACGTTCGGACCGCCAAAAGTCCCCATGGTCTTGGAAAATGTCATGATAAATCCGGATGCAATGGCCGGGATTACCAGGGGAAAGGTGATTTTGCGCATGATGCGCCAGCGGCCGGCGCCAGCCAGTTCCCCGCTTCTTCCAGTGATGAATCAATGGAAAGCAACGCAGCAGATACAAACAGGAAAAAGAAGGTGTAGTAATGCAACCCGCTGCTGATTATGATCGGGAATGGTCCATATGCCAGCCAGTCTGGTGGGGCTGTGCCGGTAATAAATTCCAGCAACCCGGGGTTCCTCCCGATGTCCGGTTTTTAAACAAGACCGTCCATGCCATGGCAATCGTCCAGGAAGGCATAATGTAAGGGATGGTTGCCAGTATATGGACGATTTCTCTGCCCGGCATATCCGTGCGGACAACCATCCATGCCATCAAGCCGCCGATGGTCAATGCCAGCATTGTTGCGCCCAAGGATATTGTCAAAGAATGCATCAATGGCTCATACGTCATGATCTTGGCGATTTTGCCGGCTAACATTCTTATCCAGTGATACAGGGTGAAATCGCCGATTTCAGCATCCTTAATGGCCCGCAGGTCAATTTCTGCAACGGTGATTGTGGTCATGACCATCCGGTAAAGGGAATAATGACCATGTAGAACATTACCAGCAACATGATCAACGACAGGATAACATGCGGTCTTGTCAGCCAGCGCAAAAAGCGGCGCAGCCTGGCATCCAGGTCTGAGAGGCTGATACATCATTTGAAACTACTGCCATCTGTTTTCTCCTCTTCGAATGCGTTTTGAAACTCTGTAGCAGGTGGATAAATCGTTCAATTCAAATTCCTGGTTGAGCAGGAAATTCGGGGAAATTTTGCAAAGAGACAATTCTACTGCTAGTCAACATTGGCGTTAAAAGTGTTCAACTGCTCACGCAGGTAATCCAATTTATCCAGGAGTGACATGATCTTTTCCTGCTCTTCACCAGCCAGGGAAAGAAGCAAAGCATTGATAACGGTCATGGGCACTACCAGGGAGTGGAATTCGCCTATTGGACCACGTCTTGCCGCCAGGATGACATCCACCGTGTCTTTGAAGATGGCATCCAGGGTATCGGTCAGCATGATGATTTTGCAGCCGACTTTTTTCTGTAATCCAGGATCAGTTTCAAGGCGGGATTTTGGTCAAAAAAGCAAATCACGAACACCAGGTCAGTCTGAGTCCATCATTAAACAGGATTCCAGTACTTCACGCCCGGAGCTTTTCAGCGGAACGATGTCTTTTCCAAATCGGCGCAGGCGTATCTCCAACAAATCGACCAATGAAATGGATGGACCAAGCCCGAAGACAAAAATCCGTTTATGTGCCTGGATCATCTTGACGGCTTTTTTCATTTCCTCACGGTCGATGGATTCGAGCGCCTGGGTGAGGTAATCAATTTCGGTAACCGTCAGTCGTTCAAAAATGTCCCCGGCTTCACGCAAATCATCCAGCCTGCCGCGCAGCCTGGATGAATGGGTCACCCTGCGGCGAAAATTTTCCTGCAATACGGCACGCATTGCAGGATAACTGATGAAACCCAAGCGTTCGGGCAAACCGCACCAGGGTTGCTTCACTGAGATCTAATCGTTTGGCAATTTCTCCCGCTGGAAGAAAAGCGGATTCTTCCTGGTTCTTGCGTAAAAAATTGGCAATGCGTTTTTCGCTTTTGGTTAGGTCGTTAAAGTGTTCGCTGATTACCAGGCTGAAATCAAGATTTTCGGGAGATTTATGATTGTTATTCATAGCACCTCAGTATTCAACTGACTGGTCATGGGGACTAACAATATTCAGCATTATGAAATATTACTTACATTTGAAATAGTATACGGCAAATAATACATTATTGCAAGATTAATTTCATAATTTGCAAAATATTAAGTTTTCTCACTTTTATAGGGTTTTCAAACTCTCTTTAATGGCTGGAGTTACCCAAATGGCGGCATCCGTTGTATCCACCAACATGTCACATATTTCCATCTGTGGGATATATGCGCTTTCTGCCATGAGAAACTGTTCCCGGAAATAGCGATTGAGAAAATACATCAGTTCATATTTTTTGCGGTAATCCATGTCCCGTTTCCACTTGCGTTTCATGCGGATGGCATCATCGGTCAAGTAAACTACTTTGATACCAATGAGGTGAGCAACCTCCGGCAGCAGGAACGGAAAATTACCTTCAATGAAGATAATATCCGCCGGTTCAATCTGCATCGGTGTACAGCCATTTTCAGCTCGCCTTGCAGGGTGTGGCTGGAGGTTGCCTGGATGAAATCATATCGCGGGGTGGTAATGGTTTTACCCTGGCAGATATCCCTCAGGCATTGTATGAATATTTCGTAATGAAGGGCTTCTTTTCCCAGCGAATCGATCCCATGCGCTTCACGATAATCCCTGTCTGTCAGGAAATGATCCATCTCGATGGTGTTAACTTTTCTGCCGGATTGCTCAAATTCAGTCATCAGGCGGGCGACAATCTCCGTCTTTCCTGCAGCCGTTTGCCCGGCAATGGCAATTAAAATGGGCGTCTCCATTTGCTCGACCAGTTGCAAGGTTGAATCAATGAAGCATTGATCTACTTCAGCATTGGCTTCTTTAATCGCCTTGTACCCGATCGATTGAGCCGTTTCAAATTGCTTTTGTTTTTGTTCAAAACGCCATATGGTTTTCCCCCCAGGGTGGATGGCTTTTTCTGTGTAGTAATTTGTGCGATGGAGAAAGTAAAATCCACGAATATCAAAATAAAAATGTGTGCAAATCCAATCGACTGGGTAATCACCGGTCACCAGGCCGACAAAAAGCATATGGTTCAGGCGCAGGATTTTATCATCCATGACAAGCCGATTCCCTGCCTTGGGCTTCATTTGGATGCTGTTGTAGAAAAGACTGGAGGTTACCAGCTTTTCAATATCTTCCCTGGATGCCAGGGTAACGGCTTGCCAGCCTTTCTCGGGGACCATGTTTTCCAACGCATAGCGGAATTCATATAATTCCAGTTCTGCTATACCTGGATTGATTTGCCCATTTTTTCAAATAAATTTTCTGAAAATACCTGCGGGTGATAAATGTTTGATTTCAACCATGAAAAAACCTCTTTGTTTAATCCTGTTTACGCGCCATATTTGGCAACCCTGCCGGCATTTGCCAACGCAAGCGGCATGACGTGCTTTGCCGGGAGTATTCCCAGGCTGCCTTTTGGGCATGCCCGTTCGCCAAATTCGGCAATACCATCCGCGCGCACATATTTTGCATACAAAAGCAACGGAACGGGATGCCAGCTATGGGATTTCATCACGGCTGGGGAGGAATGGTCACCGCCCACAATAACCACATCCGGCTGCAGTGCCATCAAGCGGGGTAGATAGGGCATCAAATTCCTCGATTGCCTTCACTTTGCCTTCAAAGTCACCATTTTCACCGCAGGTGTCCGTTTTCTTATAATGGAGGTAGAAGAAATCATAATCCTGCCAGTATTTTTCCGAGCGTTTGGAATTCATCTGCCAGGGTTGTTCCGCCAACCTCCAATACATCCATCCCTGCCAACCTGGCGACACCGCGATACATGCCATTGACCGCAATGGCAGCCGCATGCAGCTTAAATATTTCAGAATAAGAAGGGACGGTTGGAAACTTTGAAAACCCTCGCAACAGGATCATATTGGCAGGAGTTTTATCTGCCAATAGTTTCTTTGCCTGCCGAAGAAAATTCGTTACAAATTTGGGCTGTGATTTTTGAATTTGCATCAAGTGCGTTTACCTTAAGGGGAGCCATTCCTGTTTTCAATGGGTCGGTTTCAGATAATGCTGCACCCATTCCAGGCGCGCGCAGTATTAACGCAAAGCGGTGTTCTTTCACCGGCTCAATGAAGATTTCAACGCCTTCAATTTTGATGGTTCGCAATAATTCCACCAGTTGGGTACTCACTTCGGTTGGCAGCCGCCCGGCGCGCCGGTCGGTGAGGATGCCATTTTCATCCAGGGTGCAAAAATTCCCCCTGGCTGCCACATCATCGGGTCCCAATTCAAAATCCACTCCAAGGGCTTCCAAAACACCTCGGCCGATTTCATTCTCCAGTGGGTCATACCCGAAGATTGCCAGGTGCCCGGGTCCGCTGCCGGTTGAAATACCAGGTCCGATCGGAAGGGTTAATCCAAGTGCTGATTGCGCAGCCAGGGCATCCAGGTTGGGCTTGACGGCAGTTTCCAGTTCGGTCTTTCCACCCGGGTTCTGCGGTAATCCACCCAGACCATCCAAAATGAGCATGACAATTTTGGTCTGGGCAGATATGGTTTGCTTTCGAAAGAAGGTATCGAACATGATATTCCCTGTCGTTAATTGCCAGTTACTTGCGAATAGTTGGCTTGTTTCAATCTGGCTGCGATTTCCGGTTTCACCCAGAGTGCGGCTGCCGTAGTATCCACCACCACGTCACTTACTTCCATTAATGGAAGATAGACCTCGGCGGCGCGCAGGAATTGGGTTCGAAAATAGCGGTTGCACAGGTAGACCGGATCATATTTTTTACGGTAATCGATATCTCGTTTCCATTTCCGTTTTAACCGGATGGGATCGTCCGTAAGATAAACGATTTTTATGCCTGCCAGGTGGGCGATTTCCGGCAGGTGAAATGGGAAATTGCCTTCCAACAGGATGATGTCTGCCGGCTCAATTTCCAACGGGCTCCTCCCGGGACGCAAATGGCTTTCCAAATCGTGACTCGAAGTTGCCTGGTAGAAGTCATACCTGGGGATGGATATTTTTTGTCCCTGAAGAATATCTTGTCATACTTTCTTTGAAAAGTTCAAAATGGATGACTTCCAGCCCCATGGCTTTTCCATCCCGATACTCCCGGTCTTTCAAGAAATTATCCATTTCTATGCTGGTGGAATTTTTACTTTCCTGGGCAAGTGCACTGCGCAAGCGCTCGACAATTTCCGTCTTTCCTGCTGCCGATGGACCAACCAGAGTCAGGAGAATGGGTGTGCCCTCGCACCTCAATCAACTGCAAGATGGTATTAATAAATGCCTGGTCAATTGCCTGGTTGGCGGCTTTAATTTCTTTATATCCAATTTCCTGGTGTGAATCAAAGCGGTTCTGGGCAGGTTCAAACTGGAGATAGGGAGACCCGCCAAAATGGTCCAGAATATTCTGGTTGAAATAATTGGTGCGGACAAAGAAGATAAATCCCCGGATGTCAAAGTAAAAAAGGCTCTTGACCCAATCCACGGGGTATAACCCGGTCACAATCCCTGTACATAAAACCTGGGTCAGGTGCAAAATTGATTCGTCCAGCACGATATGATTATTCTTCACTGGCTTTAAGCTGGATATTTGTAAAGAATTCTTTTTGGCTGATCTGATTCTGGATGACATCCTTTGATTCAGTCTGAACGGAAGCCCACCCCTGTTCCGGAGTGATATTGTCCAATGCGTACCGAAATTCATATAATTCCAGCGCTTCCAACCCCGGGTTAACCTGAACCATCCTCTCAAAGAGGACTTCGGAAAACCTGTGCGGATTCTGCAGGACTGAATTTGTATCCATTTTGTGCCTTGTCAGGAATAATTTTGTCCGACACCCAAAACAAAGGCTTCATACGCCCGTTTTATTTTGTTATAGTTTCCATCCCGGTCAAGCGCAATCCCTCTGCCAACGCCAGATACGATTTGCCCAACCCCGATATCCGAAATCAATTCTTCCAGTTTTTCGAGTAAGGCTGGCGCACTACCGGGTTCGGTGCTGCGACCATCAAAGATGAGGTGCAGGTATACATCCTGCAGACCTTTCTGCCTCGCCATTTTCATCAGCGCCAGGGGATAATCAATGGAACCATGGGAACTTTTTTCGGTCAGAAGTCCAATCAAATGCAGGCTGGATTTCCGGGCAATGACACCATCCATCGCCTGCAGAAATGTTTCATTTGTAAAAAATGTTCCATCCGTCATCGCCTGGTCAAGCCGGACATCATCCTGCAGGACAACATGCCCCGCGCCAATATTCATGTGACCGGCTTCCGAGTTGCCCGCTTTGCCGGCTTGCAGTCCGACCGCTTCACCGGATGCCATCAATTCTGATGGGGGAAATTTCTGCTGCAATTCATCCCAAACCGGAGTGTTGGCGAGGAAAATGGGGTTGGTTGCATCCGCTTTGCCAATTCCCCAGCCATCTAAAATAATAAGGATTACGCGCCGATCGGTTCCCCAGGAATGTCCCGAAACCAGGCTGGTTCCCTGCATGGTCGACGGGGTTGGTAAACCCATGACCTGCAAAATGGTCGGAGCAATATCCTGCAGACTGCCATTGGCTGGTTTCAACGGAGATTGGGAACGGGGGTCAATCAAGATGAACGGGACCGGGTTAGTGGTATGGGCAACGTGCGGTTTACCATCTTCAGTCAGCATCACTTCCAGGTTGCCATGGTCCGCGGTGATGGCAATGACATAATCATTTTCAATGGCTGCCTGGAGGACTTTCCCAAGGTGGAAGTCTACATATTCTGCACATTTAATTTTCGCTTCCGAATTGGCGGTATGCCCGATGACATCTCCGTTTGCGAAATTGGTGACTATCAGGGGAAAATCCGTTTGAATGCCCTGAATGACTTCTTCGGAAACCTGGGACAGGCTTAATTCCGGTACCTGGTCAAAAGGGATTCCCCTGGGTGATGGGATGCGCACATGCTCTTCCCCGGGAAAAGGTGTATTGTTCCCGCCATTCAAGAAAAATGTAATGTGGGCAAACTTTTCGGATTCTGAACAACGCAGCTGGCGAAGCCCAGCCTGGCTGACCACTTCTCCCAGGGTATCTTTCAATTTGGAAGGTGCAAAAGCAACCGGCAGGTTGATAAATTTATCGTGATAAAGCGTCAGAATGACAAAATTGAGGTCTTTAATCAGCGGGCGGTCGAAATGAGAGAATTCCGGATCCGTAAATGCTTCGGTCAGTTCAATCTCGCGCTCACCACGCCGGCAGCAAAAAATGACAGCATCGCCTTCCCGGATCAAACCCAGGGGTTTGCCTTCTGCATCAACCCGGACCAGCGGTTCCAGGGCGTAGTCGGTCTGACCTTCACTGTAAGCCTTTCTGACCGCAGCAGCGAGTGGCAAACCTCCGTGGGAGATTGGTTTGGTTTCCATTATTGTTCACCCATGGTGTGCGTGAGGAGTCGGGTGGCGAATGTTTTCGATATTAACAACAGGGACACCAGGGAATAAATCCAATAATTCGTTGAAGGTATGGATGATGGCATCCGGGATGTTTTCTTCCGTGATTACCTCTTGCGATAGTTCTTCAGGACTAATCATAATAATCACCATGCCAAAACCGGCAGCACGGGTACCTGTTACATCTCTTTTGAGATTATCTCCCACATACACACAGCTGTGCGGGTTCCACTTCAGCCCGCCTGGCAGCTTCAAGATAAATCACCGGGTCAGGTTTACGACAGCCAAGGACTGATGAGAGCACCACGGATTTAAAGTACGGTGTAAACCCATCCGCATCCATCCAATCCGGAATTTCCTGCGAGGTGATGACATTACTGATAATGCCAAGCGTGTACCCGCGTTTGTGCAGCTCGATGACCACTTCTTTGCCATTTTCCACCACCACCCGCAAACCCATGGATTGCCGATACTGGTAGGTAAGTTCGACCCCAAGCGGGGCTATTTTTTCCTTGGGAAATTCTGGAGTCAGCCAGGTTGTCCACAGTTCTGATTCCGGGGCTTCTTTCATATTTTCAAATGCCCACTTGCGATAAACCTTGTAGCGCTGATCCAGTTTCTGGCAAAAGGCATCCGGGTCTTCATCTGTGCCAACCAGCTCTGCAATTTTCCGCCGGGCTTGTGACTGGTGGGATTCATTTTTGGTTAACATGCGCAGTGTATTGCCGATATCCAGAAAGATTGCTTCGATTTCATTGTTCATGAAACTTTACCTTTTATACCAATTGATGGCGAAATCCTGCCCGTTTCATATCCGGGATGGAAAAATATCCAGCAGTTCACGTGTTTCTGATGGCATGATCCGGTTTGTATTCTGCAGTGGGGGGTTCTTTTGCCAGTGTGGCGGGTTCTTCGAAAAGGATCATCATTCCGAAACCTGCAGCACGGGTTCCTTCAACATCCCGAACAGGATTATCACCAACATAAGCGCATTTTTCAGGCTTGACACCAATCAGTCGGGCTGCCAACCAGTAAATCTGCAGGATCTGGTTTGCGGACCCTGACTTTTGAAGAAAGAATTACAGTGGAAAAATAACGGGTGACACCATCCGTTTCCATCCAATCCGGGATTTCGGTCTCGGTGATGGTGTTGGCGATGATGCCCAGTAAATATCCACGGCGATGAAGCTCAATAATGGTTTCTTTCGCATCGACGCGGGGAACACGCAGGCCGTCATGGTCCCGCCACAGGCGGGTTAATTTGCCGGAAATGGGGGCAATTTTTTCGGCAGGGTAGTGCGGGAAGCAGCCATTGTGTCCATAATTCCTGCTCAGAAGCCTCAAGCAGGGATTGTTTCGATTGTTTTCGGTACGCTTTCCAGCGGGCATCCAATTCAGCAAAAAACACGTCGGGGGACTCCTTGGCATCCACCAGTGTCATCAGTTGTTCTCTTGCCTGAGCCTGGAACTCCGGGTCTTCAACAACAATACGCAGCGTATTGCCAACATCCAAAAAAATGGCTTCGATATTGGGTTTCAAGGGTCCTCCTGTGGCTTGTTTGGGTGAAACTTACAAAATTACAAAATATGAAAATTTACTTTCATTTGTATATCTTACGACAAATAATCGATATATGCAAGTATTCTTGCGTAAAAGTATTGACATTTTCTTCCAATCTATGTAAACTAGAAATAGTTTATGCACACGTGTGCAGACTGAAAATTTTTCCATGGCGACTACGATTAAAGATATAGCAAAACGAATTGGTGTCTCACACTCCACCGTCTCACGGGCGTTACGGGGAAATACCATCATTTCTGCGGAAACCTCGGAACGTATCCGGCGGGTTGCACAGGAAATGGGATACCAACCCAGTGCGGCTGCTCGCAGTCTGAAAACCAACCGCTCTCTGGTTTTGGGTGTGATTGTCAACAGCATTGCTGACCCATTTTTTGGGGAAATCCTGTATGGAATTGAAGAATGCGCCCAGGAAGGCGGGTACAGCCTGTTTATTGCTGCTTCGCAGCATGACGTGATCCGCGAGCGAAAAATTGTTCAAACAATGATGGAGCAGCGCACGGATGGGGTGATTATTTGTTCTTCATCTTTCAGCGCTGAACAGGGACGGCAGTTACTGGCGTACGGTTTTCCGATTGTGGCGGTCAATCACCAGGCTGCGGAAAGTTTTCATTTTTCCATTTATCATGATGATGTTGACGGCAGCCGCCAGGTTACCCGTCACTTGATTGATTTGGGACATAAGCGCATTGCTTATTTGGGGAATTCTCTCTCCGGACGAACAACCCAGGATCGGTTATCCGGCTTTCAAACCGAGATGGAAAATGCCGGTTTATCGGTGCCTGTGTCGCATATCCATCATGTAGCCGGGGGAGAACCTGATCTTGGGTTCGAAAGCATGCAATATTTTTCAACGCTTGCAGCAAAACCCACTGCACTGGTTTGTTTCAACGATATGCTTGCCATGGGTGTGTTAAAAGGCTGCAGTCAGTTGGGGATGAGAGTTCCCGATGATTTGTCTGTGACAGGATTTGATAACATTAAATTTTCGGCTTTTACAAACCCTTCGCTGACAACTCTTGATCAACCCAAACGGTCCATCGGTCGAGAAGCCGCCCAGATGTTGTTGGACTTGCTTAACCCCAATAATGGGAAATCAACAGAAGTACAAAAAGTGAAAGTCCTCAAAGGCAAACTGCTCGTGCGAAATTCGACGGCATTATTACAGGATTAAAGAAACAGGATCAACCATGCACTCAGAGTCAGATTTACTTTCAAAAACAAACCTGCATTTTCTGCCGCAATCGCTCACTTTTCATGCTGGCATTGAACTGGGATTGAGCCGCGAAAATGAAGTTCTGAAACTGGTGCTCATGCTGGATGCAAGTGATGCAAGGATTTCTGCATTTGAGGGCGATAAAAGCCTGGTTGGAAATAAAATGCTGCTGGTTGCTCCTCTAAATTCCGTAAATGCAGCGGGATTACGCACGCTGCTTCCCTGGCTTCAGCCCCGCCTGCTGGGTTTGCGCACTTCCGCTGGTTTGGGTGACCGCCTGGGTCTGGCTACTCCAGGTCATGTGCGGGCTGTCCGCAAGACCGGCAGTTTCGTGCTCCGATATTTGCCCAGCAATCCATGCGGGAAATGGAACGCACCGGACGAACCCCTCAACAGGTAATGGATGATGCCACCTGGGGTATTTTTCAGGAAAACTGGCAGGATGGATTTGGGGCAGATGCAGACCACCTGAAAACAACCGCAGATATTGATGCCTGCATGGCAGTGGGTTTTACATTTTATACCATTGACCCGGGTGCTTATGTCGATAACCGCGCAGAAGCCTGCAGCCTGGATGACCTGAATGAATTGGTGGAGAAACTGCCGGTTGGAATGCAGCCAAAAGCCACGGGATTACTGAATAAAACTTTGACCATTGAAAATTTGAAACTCTGGTATTTAACGAAACGACTTTATACAAAGCAATCGCAAAATATGGACCTGCCATCCGGCATGTCAATTCCATGTACCGTTATCTGGTTGATACTGCCAATGGACGTCCGTTTGAAATGGAAGTTTCGGTGGATGAAACTGAGCAGCCCACCACGCATGCGGAACATGCCTACATAGCCAGCGAACTCAAACGACTGGGTGTGCAATGGGTCAGCCTTGCACCGCGTTACATTGGTGATTTTGAAAAAGGGGTGGACTATATCGGGGATGTGGCTGCATTTGAGACGGATATCGCCGGTCACGCTGCTATCGCCAGGCATTTTGGACCATACAAATTGAGCCTGCATTCGGGTTCAGACAAGTTCAGTATTTATCCGGCAGCCATGCGACAGACGCGGGGTCTTGTGCACTTAAAAACGGCGGGAACCAGTTACCTGGAAGCGTTGCATACGATTGCAGCGCTGGATGAGGATTTCTTCCGGGAGATATACCGCTTTGCCCGCGGATGTTATGAAAAAGATAAAGTCAGTTATCACGTCTCCGCCCGGCTTGATCGGGCACCCCTCCCAGAAACTGTCACGGATTGGCAGGGGTTATTAAATCAATTTGATGCCCGTGAAATCCTGCATGTCACTTTTGGTTCGGTACTAAAAGAACGGTCAGCAGACGGCGATAAGCGATTTTACGACCGGATGATGCAGCTGCTGAGGACAAATGCTGAGCCATACGCCGAGAATCTTGAACTGCATTTTATGCGTCATTTGCAGCCTTTTAGTAATCCCTGAGAAATCAGTTTTGTGTAAAGGAAGAGGATGCCATGGTTGAGAAAAAATTCCAAAATACATACGACCTTTCAGGAAAAATCGCAGTTGTAACTGGCGGCGCAGGCATTCTTTGCGCCAGCATCTGCAAAGCGCTGGCTGCAGAATGGTGCCCAGGTGGTTATTTTGGATATCAACCAGACTGCTGCAGAAAGCCTGGCATCAGAAATTCAGGCAAACGGATATAAGGCGGTGGGTCTGGGTTGTAACGTGCTGGAGAAAAACAGCATTGCAGAAACTGCCCAAAAAATTCTTGACCTGTTTGGTCGGGTGGATATTCTCATCAATGGTGCCGGTGGTAACAAACCCCAGGCTACAACTTCCGCAGAAACATCCTTTTTTGATTTGCCGGCAGATGCAATCCGCTGGGTATTCGATTTGAATCTGCTGGGGACCATTCTGCCCTGCCAGGTTTTTGGAAAAATCATGGCTCAGCAAAAGCAAGGCATTATTTTGAACATCTCATCCATGAATGCGTTTCGCCCGCTGACCCGCATACCGGCTTACTCGGCTGCCAAGGCAGGGGTGAGTAATTTTACCCAGTGGCTGGCGGTACACATGGCACAGGAATATGCAGCAGAAATCCGGGTGAACGCATTAGCCCCGGGATTTTTCCTGACCGATCAAAACCGTTTCCTGCTTACCGATAAAGATACGGGAGAATTAACCAAGCGCGGTCAGACCATCATCGCACATACCCCGATGATGCGTTTTGGCTCACCGGATGACCTCCTTGGCGCTGTATTGTGGCTGGTTTCCCCCCAGTCTGCGTTTGTCACCGGCATCGTCGTGCCTGTGGATGGCGGTTTTTCAGCATTCAGCGGAGTATAAAACATGTTGATTGGATCAGGTTTTTGTGACCGTTTTCTAACTGAAGAAGAAACCAGCAAAATTGTTGAAGAAGCGTTGGATTCCATTCACCTGGATGGCAAGCGGGTGCTGATTTTGATTCCGGATAGCACCCGCACCATGCCCATGCCGTTGATGTTTACCCTGTTCGAAAAATACCTTGCAGGTCGGGTCAAAACCGTGGATTACCTGGTTGCCCTGGGCACGCACCAACCGATGACCGATGCACAGCTCGGTAAACTGATTGGAAGGACGGTGCAGGCAGGCAAGGCGGGTACCAGTCACATTTACAACCACGAATGGAGTAATCCCGAAACCTTTACCCAAATCGGCATCATCCCGGCAGGAGAAATCGCAAAAATCACCAAAGGCATGATGGCAACCGAAGTGCCGGTCAGTTTGAACAAACTGATCAATGCTTATGATCACCTGATAATTTGCGGACCTGTCTTTCCGCATGAGGTGGTGGGATTTTCGGGCGGGAATAAATATTTATTTCCGGGAATTGCCGGACCTGAAATCATCAATTTTACGCACTGGCTGGGAGCAGTCATCACCAATTACAAGATTATCGGCTCGGGTTATACCCCGGTTCGGGCGGTAATTGACCGGGCTGCAGCATTTATCCAGAAACCGGTCACCTGCTTCAGCCTGGTGGTTACCCATGAAGGGTTGGCTGGAATGTATTATGGCGACCCGGGTGAATCCTGGGAAGCGGCTGCAGCATTATCTGCCAAAAAACATGTTGTATATGTAGATAAACCCTATCAAACGGGTAATATCCGTTATGCCAACCCTGTATGATGATATCTGGACGGCAGCCAAGGGCATGTACAAAATGGAACCGGTTGTGGCGGATGGCGGCGAGGTGATTATTTATGCTCCCCATATCACCGAGGTCAGTTATACCCATGGAAAAATTCTGGACGAAATTGGATATCATTGCCGTGATTACTTCCTCAAACAATGGGACATGTTCAAGAAATACCCCCATGGAGTGCTGGCACATTCCACCCATTTGCGGGGATGGGAACTTATGACGCAGAAACTGCGGTTGAAAAACTGCGCATAGATGTTACACTGGCAACTGGAATCTCTCAAGAACGATGCGAACAAATTGGGCTTGGTTACCTGGATCCGAACACTCTCCATCCTGAAGACTGGATGGGGATGGAAGATAAAGGCATCCTGGTGGTACCCCGGGCTGGCGAAATGCTTTACCGGATAAAAAAATAAACCTGAATTGCAAAGGTGAAAATATGAAATATAAAATCGGGATTGTTGGTCTTGGGGTGATGGGGCAAAATCTGGCACTCAATATGGAACGGAATGGTTTTCCGGTAGCGGGTTATGACCTGGATATGGCAAAAACCCAGGCATTTTTAGAAGATGAAGGCAAAAACAAAGCCATTATCGGGGTGGACAGTCCGGATGCATTGATGGCAGCACTTGAAAAACCGCGCCGCATCCTGTTGATGGTGCCGGCAGGCAGCCCGGTGGACAGCGCAATTGCCCATCTTAAACCTCACCTGGAAACAGGCGATATTCTCATCGATGGTGGGAATTCATTCTTCCTGGATACCGAACGGCGCAGCAAAGAATTGGAAGCCGACGGAATTAATTTCATGGGGGCAGGTGTTTCAGGTGGTGAAGAAGGCGCCAAATGGGGTCCCTCCATCATGCCGGGCGGGCAGCGAGCAGCCTGGGATGCGCTCAGCCCCATCTTCTATGCAATTGCAGCCAAAGCGGAAGATGGACAACCTTGTGTGGAGTATATGGGTCCACGCGGTGCCGGGCATTATGTCAAAATGGTGCACAACGGCATCGAATATGGCGATATGCAGTTAATTGCTGAAATCTATGATATTTTGCAGCGTGGTCTGGGATTGACTGCCAAAGAATTGCATGAAGTATTTTCCGAATGGAACCGAGGGGTTCTCAAATCCTTCCTGATTGAAATCACAGCGGATATCTTTAATAATTTTGACCCGGACACCCACCTTCCCATGGTGGATGTCATCCTGGATGAAGCCCAACAAAAAGGAACGGGAAAATGGGCCAGTCAAAATGCGCTGGATATTGGCGCACCCATCCCAACCATTAATGCCGGGCTGCAGGGACGGATCATTTCCGCCTTAAAGACAGAACGGGTGGCTGCTTCGCAAGTTCTTCATGGTCCCAAACCGGAATATTACGGGTGACCGCGGCAAATTTATTCAAGCAGCTCAAAATGCGCTGTATGCCAGCAAGATTACCTCGTATGCACAGGGGTTGGGAATGCTTAAACTTGCATCGCAAGAATATCAATACGATCTCAATTTGGGAGAAATTGCCAAAATTTGGCGGGCAGGCTGTATCATCCGCGCCGACCTGCTGGGAGATATCATGGCCGCCTATCAGCGGGATCCCAACCTGGTCAACCTGATGCTCGATGAATATTTTACTCAGGCAGTGGAGACGCGGCAGGCAGACTGGCGTCTTGTGGTGCAAACTGCCATTGGAATGGGTATTCCAGTTCCTGCATTGAGTGCCTCGTTGAGCTATTTTGATGCCTATCGCAGCGAGCGCTTGCCAGCCAACCTTACCCAGGCTCAACGGGATTATTTTGGTGCACATACCTACCGCCGAATTGACCGGGAAGGTGTTTTTCATACGAAATGGACGAAGTAAGAGAAAGGTTAGCCATGAAGCAATATGGACTGAATATAAAACATGAAGGCGCATTGGATTTTGTTTCCTTGGGGCACTGGTGCACCGCCTTGATCCGGGTATCATCCCTTTCAGGAAGGCAACCCAATGTCAAATCCATGTCAGTGGTGGAGAATTTAATTGTTCCGCCAACCTGTCAGATTGCTTTCGGATGAAGACCGGAATTGTCAGCGCCATGGTGGATTACCCCATTGGTGATCTGATTGCAGAACGGGTAAAAGCCATGGGAGTAAAACCTTTTTACCAACATTTCAAGCATAATGGGGTTAATGGTCCCAATATGGCAACCGTTTACAGTGACCGGGGTTTCGGTGTGCGTCCGCCGGTGGTTTTTTACAATCGTTCGAATGAAGCCGCTGCCCAGTTAAAACCGGGTGATTTTGATTGGACGGAAATTTTTGCAGGCGGGGTGCGCTGGTTTCATAGTGGCGGTATTTTTGCTGCTCTCTCACAAACCACCGGTGAACTGATCATTGAAGGCATGCAGGCAGCCAAATCGGCTGGCGCAGTGATTTCCTTTGATCTGAATTATCGGGCAAAATTATGGAATATCTGGGGTGGGCAGGAACATGCCCAGGCAGTCATCAAGCGCATCATGGAAAATGTGGATGTGCTGGTTGGAAATGAAGAAGATTTACAAATGGGTCTGGGGATTGCCGGACCCCAGGTGGCTTCAACTTCAAAACTTGATCCCAGCACTTTTTTTGAAATGATTGACCAGGTGGTGAAGGCGTATCCGCAAATTAAAGTTGTTGCAACCACTTTGCGGGAAGTTCACTCCACAAACCATCACAGCTGGGGTGCAGTCGCATGGATTGATGGCAAGACTTTCCAATCTCCAACCTGTGAATTGGATGTTTATGACCGGGTGGGCGGGGGAGATGGCTTTGCCTCTGGATTATTCTATGGCTTGTTAAACGGAAAACCGGAACAGGAAGCCGTGAATTTGGGCTGGGCACATGGCGCATTGCTGACCACTTTTCCGGGGGATACCAGCATGGCAACCCTGGAACAGGTGAAGGCATTTGCCAGAGGAGGTTCAGCACGAATTCAGCGATAGGAACCAGGAAAAATTAAAGTCGAAAGTGATGATTAAATTTAACCAATTATGCACACGTGTGCAAATGAACAGAAAGGAGAAGGAAAATGGAAAAAATGAAAGCACTTGTTTTTAAAGATGTTGGCAAACTGGTGTTGGAAGAACGTGCCGATTCCGCATGTGAAGGAACCGGATGATGTCGTGATCAAAATTCAATGCGGTGGGTATTTGCGGCAGGGATGTCAAGATCGTGGAAGGCAAACACCATTTCAAACCGAATACCGTTCTGGGTCATGAGTTTTGTGGAGAGGTGGTCGAGATTGGCACCCATGTTCATCATGTCAAAATTGGCGACCGGGTGGCAGTGGATAACAATATCCGCTGCGGTTTTTGCTGATTTCTGCCGCATGGGTCTGACCAGCCAGTGTGTGGATATCAAGACCAGTGCCTTGGGTGTGATGCGCGATGGCGGTTATGCGGAATACTGCCTTGTTCCGGAAAAACAATGCTTTGTCCTGCCGGATGAAATCGATGATATTCTGGGCACCCAGGTGGAAACCCTGGCAACCGTGGTCAATGGTATGAATACCCTGCTGATGCTGCCGTATGACTACGTCATTGATCATCGGTTTTGGTCCGATCGGTTATCTGTTCGCCCAGTTTGCCAAAAACATCGCTGCCAAAGTGGCAGTGACCGAGATCGATCCTTTCCGGATCAGTGTTGCCAAACAATGCGGACTGACCGTCTGGAATCCCAATGAAGTGGATGTCGTCGAGAAAATCACTGATTTCACCTACGGGCGCAAAGCAGATATCGTGATCGAAGCAACCGGCAACGGTCTGGAACAGGCATTGAAGTGTGTCACCCCGGGCGGCAAAGTGCTGCCCTTCGGCATGGATTCGAGCATCACTGCAACTGTCGTTCCCAATGAAATTACCCGCTGGGCCACCAAAATCCTGGGTTTGTACCTCGGTCAGAACACCATGGTGCCTTCCATCCGCATCTTCCAGGAAAACCGCTTGAATATGAGACCTTTCTTCACCAAAGTGATTTCACTTGGAAGAAGGTATTGAGTGCCTTTGATGACCTTGGGTTGGATATGAAGACCCTGGCACATGATCCCAAGAGTGCCATGAAGATTGTGATGAAACCATAAATATCTCACATCTTGTGTCTTTCACTGATCGAATCTGAAAGGAAGTGAAGGAACATATGAACAGAAAAATTAATATTGCAGTGATTGGTACCGGGCGGATGGGGAGTGTGCATGTCGCGCAACCTGGTACGCATGATCCCGGAAGCCAATCTGGTGGCAATTTGCGATATCCGCCTGGAAGTTGCCCAAGCAGTGGCAGATGAAATTGGGCATCCAGCGGGTTGTGCAGGATTATCATGAATTGCTGGCGGATAAGGATATTGAAGCAGTGCTGATCGCCACCAGCACGACACCCATGCCATGATCATCAAGGATGCAGCCAAAGCCGGCAAGCACATCTTTTGCGAGAAACCATTGGCGTTGGATCTGGGAAGATTGATGAAGCCCTGGAAGCGGTGGAAAAAGCAGGGTCAAGCTGCAGGTCGGTTTCAACCGCCGCTTTGACAAGAGCTTCCAGCGGGTCCGCGAAATTGTTCAGTCCGGTGAATTGGGCGTCCTGCATCTTAAGCATCACCAACCGCGACCCGGATTGCCATGCAATGGAATTCTTGAAGGTATCGGGTGGATATGTTCCTGGATATGACCATTCATGATTTTGACATGGCGCGCTTCCAGATCGGTGAGGTGGAAGAAGTCTATGCCATTGGTGATGTGCTGATTGACCCAGAGTTGAATGACATTTGGCGACGTGGACACGGCCGTCGTGACCTTGAAATTTGCAAATGGTACCATGGGCGCGATCGATAACAGCCGCCAGGCAGTCTATGGCTATGATCAGCGCCTGGAAGTCTTCTGCTCTGAACGGCGTGGCCATGGCAGATAACGAAGTCGAACACACCGTCATTAAAGGAAATCCTGAAGGCTTCCATTCTGCCACGATCCCGCCATTTCTTCATGCAGCGTTTTGCCCCCTGCTATGTGGATGAAGTACGCCAATTCCTGGCAGTGTGTCAGGGATGATAAACCGACTCCGACCACTGGCATGATGGCCGTGATGGCTGTTGTGCTGGGGCATGCTGCCTGGAAATCGTTCCATGAAAACCGACCGGTCAAGATTGTAGAATTCGAAATTAACTGATAAATCGGATTACCGATTTATACTATGTTTAGCCAATTGAAGGAGGAGAAATATGACAGACAAAAAAATCCCAAAGGTTATCTGCCACGACAGACCAACCCGACCTCTTCTTTGAAGATAATGCTGTCGGACGGATGAAAAAAGAAGTCTGGGATGCCAGTGATGAGCAGATCGATGCCATCCTGGCAGATTATGGCATTCCATCACCGGTGGAATGGGGCAAAACCGGCTCCTACATCCAAACCACCACCCGCTGGCAGGTGGAAGAGAACCGCAAGAAAAATGATATTGTCTTCATCCCGGTTGGCTGCACCGAACTGCACGGGACAGCACCTGCCCAGCGCAGCAGATACGCTGTATGTCAGTGCCATTTGCGAAGGTGTGCGGCGCTTTACCGCCAAACGCGGCGCTCCGGTCAACCTGGCATTACCTCCGCTGAACTACGGCGGACATCCTTATCATCACCTGGGCATGCCCGGTACGGTGATCGTGCGCGAGCATGTGGTGCGGGAGATGATGATTGATGTCATGCTGGGATTGTGGAATGATGGATTCCGCAAGCAGTTGATCGTCAACAACCACGGTCAATTGTGGATGCTTGAATCAGCCGTGCAGGAATTCCAGAAGCGCTACCAGCTGCCGGGCATTTTCCGGGTGATCGACTGGCACCGCGGGGTGCGCGAATTCTTCCGCACCAGCGATCGCGGTGGACAGATGGACACCAATTTTGTGCATGCGGATGAATCAGAAACTTCCTTCAGCCTGCTGCTGCATCCTGAAATGGTGGATATGAATTATGCAGTGGATACCGAAGGCAAGAGTTACCTGCCGGAAGGGCATTTTGATAAATCGGTCGATCCGTTTGGACGTCCCAGCCGCTGGTCAGAAGGAGAAGGTCATTTTGCCATCGAAATCGCAGCCACCCCGGAAGGTGTGGTGGGTAAAGCCAAATCCGGTGCTGCCCAGAAAGCCAAACGCCCCATGGCTGCCATCTTGAAATACCTGACCCTATGGCATGATGATGTCCTGGAAGCTTTCCCGGCTGGAAAAGTACCTCCGGTGGAAGAAGTCACCCTGCGGACAGAAAAGGATATGGAACCCTACCTGCGTGAACCGCTCAGCCAGGGCTGGAAACCTGTTTATGGTATTCCCCGATCGGCCAGGGTACAGAAGTTTAAATATCGTGCTGCAAATTAAGAAGGAGAAATGATTATGAAAGGAAAAATGCAAGGTGTAACCCTGGTCGCCGATTGGGATCCCAAACCAGGATTTAAGCTTGGGTGCAAAGGATATTGAAGGCGCAAACCTATCTGGGCAGCCAGGTTTGGCGCAATCCCCGGTTGGAGATTCCGCGAATATGACATCCCCACTCCCGGGCGAAGATGAAGTTTTGATGGAGGTCAAAGCCTGCGGAATTTGCGGCTCGGATGTTCATATGGCGCAGGCAGACAAAGATGGCTATATCTTTTATCCTGGACTGACCGGTTTTCCCAGCATCCTGGGACATGAGTTCTCAGGTGTGGTGGTGGAAGCCGGCAAGAAGGCCTTCGACAAACGCACCAACAAGCCCTTCAAGGGCGGCGAACCGGTTACAACCGAAGAAATGCTGTGGTGCGGTCAATGCAAACCTTGTGCGGATGGCTAGCCCAACCACTGCGAACGCCTGGATGAAATTGGCTTCAATGTCAATGGTGCATATACCAAATACATGGTGGTGCCTGCCAGGACGATCTGGAGCCTGGATCCGCTGCGCACGAATTACAAGAAAGATGATATTTTCATTGCCGGCAGCCTGGTCGAACCAACCTGCGTGGCATACAATGCGGTCATCGAACGCGGCGGGGGCATCCGACCGGGTGACCGGGTGGTGATTTTAGGCGGTGGTCCGGTCGGAATGGCTGCCTGCGCCATTCTCAAACGGGCTGGCGCATCCAAAGTGATTATCTCCGAAACCCAGGAAAACCGGGCAAAGATGGCGCTGAAACTGGGTGCTGATTATCATATCAATCCCATGAAAGAAAATTTTGCTGACCGGGTTCTGGAAATCACGGATGGGATGGGAGCCGACCTGTTCATGGAAGCCACCGGCTTACCAGAAGTGGTCTATCCCGGTATCGAACGGGTGATTTGGGAAGGCCGAACCCTCAACAGCAGGGTGGTTGTGACTGCCCGGGCAGAAGCCAAAATGCCTGTGACCGGTGAAGTCTTGCAGGTGAGGCGGGCAAGCATCATTGGTGCCCAGGGTCATTCAGGGCATGGCACTTTCTCCGCGGGTGATCGAATGCATGGCAGATGGCATGGATATGACCATCATGAGCACCAAGAAAGTCAGCCTGGATGAACTGCCTGAAAACATCATCAAGCTGCAAACTGACCGCTCGGAATGCAAAATCACTTACGTTGCTTAAAGTTTGAAAGCCCGGGGATGCCTGAAACCCCAAGGTAACAGGCATCCCTTGAACAGGAACATGTCATGAATCTCTCGATCGTTCTGTCCACCCAGCAGACCCAATTCCAGGCAGCAACACTGTCTGGTTCGTTGGAATCGAATTTATCCAAAATTGCTGCCCTGGGTTACCAGGGGGTGGAGCTGGCAATCCGTGACCCTAACCTGGTTGACCTGGATGCCCTGGCTGCATTGACCCAGAAATTTGGACTGAGAGTACCAGCCATTGGTACTGGGCAAGCCTGGGATGAAGAGGGATTGTCGTTTACGGATCCAGACCCGGCTATCCGGCAGTCAGCCATTGAGCGCATCAAGAGTCATATTCCGGTTGCATCACGCTTCAAGGCAGTCATCATCATTGGGCTGATTCGGGGAATTGTCAAACCCGGCGTGGAATCCACCACAGGCGATGGACTGGTTGTGCGAAGCCTTGCAGGAATGCAGCCAGGCTGCAAAACCGCATGGGGTTCGCCTGGCACTTGAACCGATAACCGCTATGAAACCACCCTGATCAATACCGTTTCACAGGGACTCAAGCTGATTGAACAAGTAGGTGCGGAGAATTTTGGACTTTTGCTGGATACTTTTCATATGAACATTGAAGAACCGAATATCGAAGAGAGCATTCATTTGTGCGGTAAACGGATCTTCCATTTTCATGTTGCCGATTTAAACCGCTGGTATCCGGGAGCTGGGCATCTGGATTTCAAATCCATCCTGTCGAGTTTGCATTCCAGCGGCTATAAAGGATTTGTGTCGGGAGAATTTTTAGCGCAGCCGGATGCTGATACCGCAGCCAGCCAGGGAATAGCCCACCTGCGGGCGATACAGGAAGAAATGGCCTGTATAAAGCCGGGAATAGTTTGTAATTACTTGGGACTTTTAGTGTGGATAATGCTTCGGGATGGAGTCTGAATAATCATGCATGAAATCGTATCGAAACCGGCAGCATATGTGGATATCAACCAGGTCAAGTGCATCAAGGGTTTTGAAAAAATAAAAACCGAATACCCGGTTTACCTTTCCGATGAGTCGAAACTATCCTGCAAACCTTTCGAATATCTCTTCTTTCCCAAAAGTGAAGCAGAGTTGGCTGCGGTCATTCGGGAAATGCATCACAAGCAGGTGCGGATTACGATTGCAGGTGCCCGCACCGGGTTGGTGGGCGGAAGTGTCCCACAAGAAGGTGCACTGGTGTCCCTGGAATTCCTGGATGCAGTTGAAGCAGTCTACTACGACCCATTTGCCGAAGAATGGCGGGTGCGGGCTCAGACAAGTATCAGCCTGAAAAGCCTGGACAACATGCTCAAGTTAAAACAATTTCCCGTGCTTGAGCAAAGTGAAGACACGCAGGTTAAAAATGAACTGGCACGTTTCAAGGATGATCCAGACGGATATTTTTATCCACCAGACCCGACAGAGATGAGTGCTTCGCTGGGAGGGTCGGTTGTCACGAACGCCTCCGGAGCAAGAACGTATCGTTATGGACCTACCAGGGCATGGGTACGCGGGCTGCGGGTTTTTCTGGCAGATGGTGAATACCTGGATATTCCGCGCGGCAAATACTTTGCCTCTCCTGCCGGGAAATTCATCATCTGTGACTCGCAGGGAAATACCCGTTCATTTTCCATTCCGGATTATCCCATCCCCAAGACCAAGAGTGCCACCGGGTTTTATACTGCGTCCCAAATGGACCTGATTGATTTGTTTATTGGTTCAGAAGGGGTACTGGGGGTTGTCACCCGGGTGGATGTGGCATTGCTGAAGAGAGAGGATAAGGTATCCATCATCCAGTTCCTGGATTCGGATGAGCAATCCATTCAATTGACCGAAGCATTACGGTCAGAAAAACGCTTGCAGTTGGATTTCCTGGAATTTTATTCCGAAAATGCACTGCAAGTGCTGCGAAACCTGCAAAAAACAGAACTGGCAACCGTTGGAATGCCACCCATTCCGGAGAATGCCCGTTCAGCCATCTTCTTCGAGATGAGTTTAATCCCCGTGTCAGATGAACTGGATTACAGCGTGCTGGAAGAAACCATTGCCGGGGTTGGTGCCAGTCTTTCCAACTCGTGGGCAGGGTATGAAAGCCGCGAGGTGGACAGGTTTAAAGTTTTCCGTCACCTGGTACCTGAAACCATTAACAGTATCGTGGCGGAACGAAAAAAAGAAAATCCCAGGCTGCATAAACTGGGTACGGATATGGCTGTACCTGATGAACACCTGGTGGAAATGTGGAATTTATACAAAAGCCATTGCGAAGATTTGGGACTGGAGTGGGCTGCTTTTGGTCACATTGGCAACAACCATATCCATGTGAATATTTTCCCCAAGGATATTAACCGAATTGGAAAAAGGGTTGGAGTTGTATGCCATTTTTGCCAGGCGGGCAGTCGAACTGGGCGGGGCTGTTTCTGCGGAACATGGGATTGGCAAGATGAAAGGCAAGTTTATGCAATTGATGTATTCACCGGATCAAATCCGCCAGATGAAAAATATCAAGGATGCAATTGATCCCCAGGGATTATTCAATCCCAATGATATTTTCCCGGTTGAGGTATCCCAATGAAAATCGTTGTTTGTGTCAAACAAGTTCCAGAAGTGACGAAGGTTCAGGTGGACCCGGTTACCGGAACCCTGATACGCGAAGGGTGTAAGTCCATCCTTAATCCTTTTTGCGAATATGCGCTGGACCATGCGGTCAGGATGGCGCAGGCTAACGAAGATGTGCAGATTATTGCCATTACCATGGGGCCTCCCCAGGCGAAGGACGTTTTATTGCGCAGCCTGGAACTGGGTGCAGACCAGGCGATCCTGGTTACTGACCGGAAATTTGCAGGTGCAGATACCTGGGCAACAGCCCGAACCCTGGCAGAAGCCATTCGATTTGCAGTTCCAGATTTTGACCTGATATTGGTAGGGAAACAGGCTATCGATGGGGATACCGCCCAGGTGGGACCTGAAATTGCAGAAATCTTGGGTTTACCGCAAATCACCTATGGAATTGAAGTGTCACTAAGCCCAAATAAGAAACAGGTGCGTGTGAAACAGGAAGTGGAACAGGGATATGAAGTTCTCGAAGCAGCCTTCCCTGCCCTGGTAACCATCAGCAAGGGCGAAATGGTACGACGGGCACCTTCATTTCAAAACATCATTCTCTCCAGGAAGAAACCGATTCGGATAATTGATGCCACGAATTTAAATATCCCGGAAGAAGAACTGGGTTTAAAAGGTTCATTTACCCAGGTTGTAAAAATATTCCCACCACCGGAAAAGAAGTGTTGCCGGGTCATCCAGAATGTGGAGCCTGAAGAAGCCGCCAAAGAAATATATGCTTATCTGGTCGAGAACCGATTTGTACAGGATTCCCATTGAACCTGCTTAAACGAGGATAGATATGCTGATTATTGACCATGAACGCTGCACCGCCTGTAAAATTTGCATCAAAAACTGCCCATTTGGGGCATTGAGCTTTGAAGATGACCTCTTAAAGACCAACGAACTGTGTACCTTATGCGGTGCGTGTGTGAATGTCTGCCGGTTTAAAGCGCTTTCCATCGAACGCAAACAAGCATCACCGGAAGAACTTGCCCAATACAAAGGGGTGTTTGTCTGGATTGAATTGGAAGGCGAAGGAGAGGCAAAAAAGCCCAAAAAAGTTGCGCTGGAGCTACTCGGCAAGGGACGCTACCTGGCAGACAGGCTGGGTGAGGAACTTGTGGCTGTGGTGATTGGCAGTGAAAATCCCTTCGATTTGCAGGTGTTGAGCCGTCATGGTGCTGACCACATTATCTGCTGCCAGCATGAATTGCTGGATACCTATTCCACGGACGGATTTACCAGCGTCATGTGTGCTGTAATTTCTTCCAAAAAACCAGCAGTGGTTCTGTATGGCGCCACTCCGCATGGTCGTGATTTTGCACCACGGGTGGCAGCCCGCTTGAAATTGGGGTTAACCGCAGACTGCACCGGGTTGGAAATTGATGATGAGAAGCAGCTGGTGCAAACCCGCCCGGCTTTTGGGGGTAACATCATGGCTTCCATCATCACACCATACAACCGCCCGCAAACCGCCACAGTGCGTCCGAATGTTTTCAATGTTCAGGTCCGGGATCAAAATACGGATGTAGAAGTTGAGAATTTTCCTGTAACGCTCAACCGGGCAGCCATCCGCACCCGTGTTATAGAAAAGAACTACCTGGATAGCGGAAATGCAGTGAGTATCGAAGATGCCAAAGTGATTGTTTCGGGTGGGCGGGGATTTCAAAAATCTGCCAACCTGGAAATGCTGCGTCAATTGGCTGGTCAATTAGGCGGGGTGATGGCGGGCACACGTGCCATCGTAGAGCAAGGTTGGATCCCGCATACCCTGCAGGTTGGACAATCCGGAACAACCGTTGGACCTGAACTCTATATTGCAGCCGGTATCAGCGGTGCAATCCAACACATCGTGGGGATGAGTTCTTCAAAAACTGTAATTGCAATCAACAAGGACCCCGAAGCGGCAATCCTCAAAATTGCTGACCTGGGTGTGGTGGGGGATGCGCTGGAAATTTTACCGATTCTTTCCAATCTCATCGAAAATCGGAACGCGAAAATCAGCAGCAGTGAGTAAAGAAGAAGCATGATGGTTGATTGATTACATTTGGCAAACTCAAATTAGGATAAATGTAAAAGAAAAAACTCGGGATGGAAAGGTAATTATCCCGAGTTTTGTTATCAATATGGCAATGTGCAAATTAAGTTTTGTTCACAATTTTTTGGAAAGGCATTTCGCTTAACGGTTTCTTTGAGAATAGTTTTGGACCAAAGATGAAAATCACCGCCATGGAAATGACAAAGAGACTTGGACCAGCAGTCATGTAGAAGACCATGGCTGGCATCAGGCTGATCAAACCGGTTACCAGGGTTCCGTTGAGGTTGAATGAGAAATGCGCCAGGGTCGTGATAATCAAACTGCCCTTTGTATTGTTATAAAGCCAGGTGGAATAGATGGTCTGTGTGACCACGAGAACTAAATAGATGGGAAAAGGTATGGTCATTTGTGTGGCACCGGTCAGGAAAAACAGGGGGATGTGCCAGCAAGTCCAGATAACGCCGAGAATTAAGCTGGAAACCAATGCGCTGTAACGGGCTTGCAAGCGGGGCAAAGCGAATCCCCTCCAGCCAGCCTCTTCTGATACTGGTCCAGAGAAAACCTGGAAAAACACCTGACTCAACAGCATGGGAATGGTTATCCCTTCTTGAAGACCGGTAACTGGATTACCCAATAATCCATATCCTATGGCAATGGCAAATGGACCGAGAAATAGAAATGCTGCAGCCAGATACCAGAAAAAATTGACTTTCCATCGGGTAAAACCAGACAACAGATGCTTGACTTCCGCAAACCCTCCGATGACCCAGGAGACAATAATCGCTCCAATGGTCGGGCTGAAGGCTCCCAAAAACCATACCAGTGAATAGGCTCGATTTGGTTCACCTGGGTGTGTGAATATAAAACCAAAGTATGCTCCAAACATGATTAGGTACGTTATGAAAAAGTACGAAAGTAATTGATATTTTCGGATCCAATTTCTCATGGATAATTCCTCTTCTTAAGTATTTATGCATCAAGCAGGATTACTCTGTTCGACCTCACCACTGTTTCTCCCAGATTTCACTCAGGTCATAAGCGGTGAATCCCATTGAGGAGTACAAAGCACCTGCTGCCTCGGAGTATGAATTTACAGTTGCCAGGGTTGCTCCCAACTGTTTAACACGCAATAATCCTTCCGTCATTAAGGCTTTGCCTAGACCAAGACGCTGGTGGGCAGGATGGGTGCCTACTGGTTCAAATCCAGCGGTTTGGGATTCCGGGTCATACCAGATGGTGCAGAATGCAGCCAATTCCCCATCCGGTGCAACTGCAACCAGGTCTAAATCGGAGCGGTAAAGCGGAGCTTTTTGGACATTGAGATACCATTCCCAGCCTTCATACTTGCTGTCAGGTTCATTGGGATGAAATGCCTTCCAGGATAACCAGCTGCGAGCAGGCAGTTCATTATCGTCTCCCAGGCTGCGAATGGAATACCCTGCAGGAATGGACACCTGAACAATTGGTTGACTCATCTCGCGCCGCCGCTGGTACTCCAGGAAATTTTGACGAAAATACCCGCGCCGCTGCAGGATATCCTGGCGCAATGTGTTTTCACCGGGTGACCAGATAGTCAGTTTTTGGCTGCCATTCTGTTGATTGAGCGCATACTGGGTTTCAGCAACACTCATCATCTCAACTTCCAACTCAGCTGAATGAAATTCTGGATCTATCTGAAGGAATGCTTCCCCAGGATTATCCGGGTTGAGAACGGCAACCATTTGACCGCTCAGAGTTTCCCAAATAAAAATTGCAGCCTCCAAGTTGAAGTGGAATAAATTCTCATTGATATGCCAGCGCCAGTAATCCCATCGGTACAATGGCCAGCTAAATTCATGCCTCTGGTTTTTTAAATAAACTTCTTGCAGAAATCTGCGAATCTTAATTCCGTCGATTTCACCATGGTATTTACGCATGTTTGTTTTCATAAGGTCACCCCTCCCGATTCGATAATAACTGGTTTTTCTTGATTTTTTCCAGCCAGGAAAGCGAATCGGTAAGTTCCATTTCAATAACTTCAGCATCGATTGCCCGTTCACCCAATGCATTGGCAACAGAGATGCGATGATGTCCGTCCTGCACAAAATAACACTGATCTATCTTTATCAACGCAACTGGTTCCAATGGAATATTCTGCATTCGGGTGATTGCCACATTTACCCAGCGGTCACGAATGCGATCGGTCAGAGGTAAAAAGTGATTGTCAAAATCCTTTACCCTTCCCATGGTTCCACAAATCTGACCGAGGTTAACCGGTTGAAGACCGGCATAATGACGGCAGCAGATTTGCTGGTCACACAGATCATTAAGGTCAAGCAAACCTGAATAACGATGCATAAAAAAGTGGAATAATGCCTTAAGAGTAGCCTGCCAACGGGCATGGTTAAAATGGTTGAGCGCCAGGTTATGGTAGTATGCTCGAGTAAGCCGTGCATCACCCTGATTGTCTTCAGGGTAAATGGCACCATAATTTAATTTCATGTTTTGAAACATACCTTGTCTCACTTTCCATTCCAGTTTAATTCCCGGCGGTTGTATTTTCCCCCGCCATTGGGTGAGACTGGCACTGGTCATGTGGACAGGATTATGTTTCCGAAATGACTACATATAACCTCACACTAATTTCTTTTGAATGGCTGTAGTTACCGCCGCAACCCGGTTATCCACCCCAAGTTTCATCAAGATGTTGCTGATATGGTACTTGACCGTTGAAAGGCTGACAACCAGCCGCTCGGCGATTTCAGCGTTGTTCAGCCCTTCAACCATCAATTTCAAGCACTTCATGCTCGCGCTCGGTTAGGGTTCTGTTTCCTGCGCCTGCTGGGTGGCGCGCACCAGCGCCTGCGCCGCCTCCGGGGAGAGGGTCATCTTGCCGTCTTTGGCGAGCTTGATCGCAGCCGCCAGCTCGCGGGCAGTGACATTCTTCATCAAGTAGCCGACAGCCCCGCCTTCAGCGCGTTCTGCACCAGTTCATCTTCCTGAAAACTGGTCAGTGCGACGATTTGGATGGCGGGATGCTGCTTCTTGATCGCCTGTGTGGCAGCGACGCCGTCCATGACGGGCATCATCAAATCCATTAGGATCACATCTGGTTTGTAGCAACCAGCGCGGACAACGGCCTGTTCGCCGTTTTCGGCTTCCCCGACCAGTTCCAGATCGGGATTGACACTGAGGAAGGCACCCAAGCCGGAACGCACAACAGCATGGTCATCAACGAGCATGATTCGGATTTTGTCAGGTCACTCATGGTTGTCTCCACGTTTAGCTCCTGCCAAATGACCGTAATCTGCGTTCCTTCGCCGGGTTCGCTGTAGATGGTGAGTCTGGCACCGATCGCCTCGGCGCGTTCGCGCATGATTTTTAGGCCCAAGTGGTCAGCGGTGACAGTGGATGGGTCAAAGCCCGTGCCATTGTCGGCCACGGTCAGGCGGACGGTATCCCCCAGGCGCAAGGTGATACAGCCTCGCTGGCTTTGGCATGTTTGACAACATTATTCAAGCTTCCTGGGCGATGCGGTACAGACCCACCTGCACATCGGCCGGCAGCTTTCGCTCGCCTTCAGCGCTGAGCTGGATAGTGATGCGCGAGCGGCCAATCATTGCTTCGGTCAGCTGGCGCAGAAGGGTGGCAGCGGCACTTCCACCAGGGCGTTGGGACGCAGCTCTACCAGCAGGGTGCGCATTTCGGCCAGCGCGCCGCGCGTGAGCAGGCGAATTCCTCCAGGCGGCGTTTGCCTCGTCTGGTTCATCTCCCAGATTTCGGGCAGCACATCAGCAATCAAGGTGGTGGAGAAAAGCGTCTGGGTTACGGCATCATGCAGGTCACGCGCCAGGCGGGTGCGCTCGGCAGTGACGGCATCCTGGGCGGCTTTTTCGCGTAGCGCTCGTTGGCAGTGTTCAACTCCTCGGTGCGTTCGGCAATGCGCTTTTCGAGCATTGCCGGTGTTTGGTTTCCTGGCTCGGCTAATTTTTCGGCAGAACTTCTTCTCTTCGGTGATGTCTTCGATCAATGCCAATAGTATAGACCGGTTTGCCTTCTGCACTACGAACGACAGAAAAATAGTTACCTTTCCCCAGAAAACAATCCCATCCTTGCGAACGTAACGCTTCTCGATCTTATATTGGTCGCTGGGATTTTGCTCGCGGCTCTTCTAATAATGGCTGCGTCGATGGATCTGTCTTCTTCGAAATGCCAGACAGTGTACGGATTTATATTGGATAAGTTCCTCACCACTGTATACCCGTCAGTCTGCGCAGCAGCCTGGTTGACACCTGTACTATGCGGCGATCCAGGCTCATGACGGCAATACCAACAGTCTTGTTCTCATACATGGCCTTAAACCGCTCTTCGGATTCGCGTAATTCTTCAACAGCCCGCTTTTGCTGGTCGATATCTTCCGCAATTGCCACGAAATACATCAGTTTGCCATCTGAATTACGAACTGCTGAAATACTCTGGCGCATCCATTGCACACGACCGTCTTTATGTACATATCTTTTCTCAACCTGAAACGCCTCACGTTTGCCTTGCATAATCTCGATAAATTCATCGCGGCCAATATTTTCATCTTCAGGATAAGCAATCCCCTGCGAACCTATGGCAATTAAATCTGCTTCGCTGCGCCCTGCCATCCGCACCAAGGCAGGGTTAACGCCCAGGATTTGTCGATTGGGAGCAATCAGGCTGATTTCGATGGGGGCGTTTTCATACATGGATTTGAAACGTGCTTCGGATTCCTGTAATTTTGCCAGGGCAATCCGTTCTTCATTAATATCCAAAATCATACCGACGATATACAATGGTTTTCCATCAGCACCCCGCACAATGCTCATGGTAATTCGTGCCCAAAATACCTCCCCATTCTTGCGAACATATCGGCGTTCATCAAAATAATCGGGACGCTTACCGGAAACCAATTCTTCAAAATAGCTGGTAGAACGCGCAAAATTCTTCGGGGTATGTCAGGGATGCGGGTGAACGTCCAACCAATTCTTCAACGGTATACCCCAAAATATTGCACATAGCTGGATTGGCATCCATCAATTTTCTGTCCAAACCTAGAATTCCAATTCCAACTGCTGATGTTTCAAACATGGCTTTGAAACGGGATTCCGATTTTGAAAGCGCGGCGGTTTGCCGTTTTTCTTCATCGATATCTTCGATCAATGCGACAAAATATTCCGGGTTGCCTGAGGTATCATGCATTAAGGAAAGTGTCAGGCGGGTCCAAAATACTTCCTCATTCTTGCGAACATACCTTTTTTCCACATTCAAATATCTTCTTTTGCCTTCCAGCATTTCTTTAACTAATTCTATCCCTTTATCTTTATCGTCGGGAAAAACATTCTGGTGGTCGAAACGCTGCAATAGTTCTTCTTCCGAATAACCAGACATCTGGCTTATCGCCTGGTTGGCTGCCGAAAATCCGACCATCCAGGGAAAGTAACCCCATCCCGATGGCGGAACTTTCGAAGGCAGCCCAAAAACGCTCCTCAAGCAATTTCCGGTCCGCTTCGCGTTGCTGTAAGGCATCAGCCATCTGGTCAAAAGATTGTGCCAGAACACTTAATTCCCCCAATCCCTTCAGCCTGGAAACCCGGGCACCCAGGTCTCCTTTTGGACGCGTTTTACCACTCCCAGCAGGTTATTTAACGGCTGCAGAAACAATCTCTCACTCACCCACCAGGCAATGCCAAGCACAACGACAGCCAAAATTGCCATCAGACCCAATTGCCAACCCAGTCGGGAGTAAACTTTTTTGTAAAATCCATCTATTGGATAACCCAAGTGTAAAAATGCACCATTCTGTCCGTTCAAAGACAGGGGAATGACAGAGTGAAGGCGGCTCACACCATCAAAATCTGTTCCCTTTGCTGTTGTGGTGTTGATTAGCTCCGTGGAATACCAATTAACTGGTTAAAATTGAGACCTTCTGTGGGAATTGGCTGTGAGTTCAACCTTCGATAAAGAACTTCTCCCGTTGGGGAAAACAGAGAAATGGTTGCATTTTCTGGTAATGCAATTTCGCTCTCCCATTTTCCAACCATTCAGTCCCAAGTGTGGCAAAAATCACAGTTTGCACATCACCGTTGAATGAAAGAACTGGATAGGCTATTTCTATATAGGGCGAACCACTGGTCTGGCTTGGGGTATACACGCCAAGGGCAATATCCAGTATTTTCAATGAAGTCTGAAAATCAGAATGATTGGAAATATTGGCATTTCCCTGGACAGGATTGATGGCACAATAGATATTTCCCCCGGCATCAGCCAACCCAATATTGGTCACATTCGGAGCAAGGCGCTCATAGGCAAAGCGCAGGGCAGTAAACATTTGGGTGAATTATCTGAGCTGCGCATGTCATTCACCCGAACTAATTCAGTGAATGCAGCGTGGGTGTCATTCATCAGTAACGAAAAGTCATTTTGGGCATGGTTCAGCAGGCGCAGGCTTTCTGATTCTTGCTCATCTATGTTTTGGCGCAGCTCCACCCAAGCTCCGAAAAGCTGCACTCCAAGGGCGGGTATAACCAGAAACAACACCAGGAGCAACAGGCGAGCTCGGGTGGAACGTAAAAATCCAAATTGAAGTTGATGGAAGAATGCCATAGATATCCGTGGATTATTTATCCCAGCGACCTTGCATTAAGGGAGCAGCATCCTTAACAGCCTGTGCCAGTGCATCAGCAGCACTTGATTGATTATTCCAGATTTTTTCCATAGCCGGACGGATGGCTTTATCCAGTACTTCCGCATAGTTCCGCAGATAATAAGAAGGAAGAGGTATGGAATAATCAATAACATAATTCGTAAATACCGGATGTGTCTCCACCGGATGGGTGGGATTATCCAAGCCAGAGTGCCATTTTTTCCGGTCGGTGTAATAGGCTTCCTGCAGGGGCATCCATAAGCCGCGTGCGAACAAGTCAACCGCTTCAGGATTGTTATGGAATTTGTAGAATCGGATGGCAGCATCCTTCTGCTTTGTTTCTGCAAAGATAACCGTTGGAGACCCGAGGACTACCGTAACCGGCGTCTTGAACTTTGGAAGCACAGCCACACCAAAATTCAAATCAGTAACTGAAGCGTAATCCAGTAAGCTCCACTGACCCGAAATGTGCATGGCAAGATTTCCAGTCTGAAGCAGGGTAATGTATCCAGGCAGGTTGCTATCCTGGGCAGGGGTTGGCGTTACATGCTCCACCCACATCAAGTCTGCCATGGATTGAATGGCTTGTGCAGCCTCGGGAGAATCCAGTAATAACCTGGTACCGTCCTCGTTTACAACCTGCCCGCCATTACTGAAGATAAACGGATAAAAGGTCCAACCTTCATAGGTTTTATCAAAGGCGGTTCCATAGGTCACAATTTTTTCCGGGTCAAATCCCGTCTCATCCGGATGTTTGCCATTTACATCAACGGTCAATTTGCGGGCAGACTCTACAAATTGTGTCCATGTCCAGGCCATGGCAGGATCGGATGGCGGGTAAGCAAGCCCGGCTTCGTCAAATAAATCCTTGTTGTAAAACAACAAGGCAACTTCTACGGCTGTGTTCAATCCCGCTATTTTTCCGTCTCCATAATAATAACGTGTCTCTGGAAGCGCGGATGAAAACATTGGGTCTGTTTCCACCAGTTCGGTTAAATTGAGGATTTTGCCTTCCTGTGCCCAAAGCTGTGCCTGTAAACCAGGAAAATAACCTACATCTGGAGTTTCTCCCTGCTGCATCATGGAGGTGATACGTGCCAGGTAGTCTTCATAGGGTAAATAAATCCCAACAACATCAATATCCGGATTTTGGCTTTCAAAAGCAGTGATCATCTCTTCGATGGCAGTTTTCTCCATCTCAGATCCCCAGTAGGTGAATGTGAGTTGTGTGGGTGTGATATTTTGTTCAGAAACAGGCTGGCAGGCAGTTAAAGAGAAAGAGAAGAACCAGAAGTACGGAGATTGGCTTTGGCAATTGGATGTTCTCCTGCGATTAATTGTAGCATTACATGTAACAATCATAAATGAAACTCCGCGAGACCTCCCCCTACCCAGGGGGAGGTCGGTACCTGGTCAAGTGGACAGGTTATTGAAACCATTGCATGGAGGACCACATATCCTTCCATGGGTATCGGGGCTGCCTGCAGATATACAAACCAGTGTGATACGTTGTTTCCTCATTCTTTACACCATATTGATTTTTCACATTATCAACTAAATCACATTCTTTGAAATATTTGCCGGCATAATCTTTTTCAAAGCCAACCACGATAACGGTTTGCGGTTCCACTTCTCCGTAACCGCGAGCCCACATGCTGTTGGATCCACTGATGACAGTCGGTAAACCATATTTGCCGCCATACATTTCCAATGCTCCGGCTTCTCCGTAGTTGGCAGCCAGAATCACTGTATGCGGCTTCTCATTTTCTGGTATTGATTGATAAATTCCAGCTACCTGGACAGTTAAATCCTGCCAGCCAATCATTTCATTTACTTCACCATTAATATCGGATGTAATTTTCCAGAGAGGGGAGTTAATCGGGGCGATTGGTTTTATCAAGACCAACCCGATTATTGCTCCAAGTGACAACAATCCCCACAGCAGGCTGGTTCCGATCCGGTTAATTTTTTCGGATTTTCCAATCAACCAATTCTTGAGCCAAACCAGACCGGCCACCAGTAGAACAACATATGCAGGTCCGGTGTAATACGCCCGACCTCGGTTACAAGGAATAGGATAAAAGTAACCAGGAACATCCAGGCCAGGGAGCGGTATTGCTTCATGGTAGAGGAAAAAAGCAAGGCTCCTAGTCCAATGATCCAAATGGGCAGGGTAAAAGGATTCGTGGTAGTAAATAGTTGTTCCGACAGAAAGTCATCGGTACGACCCCATTGTATATCCCGGGCATGTATAGACTTCAAAAAGTCCAGGGCGATAAAATCGTGCTAAATCTGCCAGATGAAATTAGGCATGCAGATGAGCAAGGAAAGTGCAATACCCAGCCATAACCATTTTGAGCCAAGATACTTTCGCATTGAAGTGGTGAGGACTGCAATCCCCAGACCAGCCACCCAGAAGGCAATGGTGTATTTGGTCATCAATCCAAACCCGACAGCAGCCCCAATCCCCAGCCAATATCGGGGATTTTGGGTGGTGAGCAGGCGGACGACGAAAAATGCCACCACTACCCACCAGAGGTAATCGAATGCCATGTACTGGATGAGGGTGCCAGACATGAGCGCTACCGGCGCGATGAACACTGCAATGGCAGCCATTATTTGCGTGCTCCGTTTGCCACCCATATCGCGTGCCATCAATCCGACCAATAGCACAACAATCCCCTGGGCGGCGGCTGAAAAGAACCGCAATCCACGCAGCGAGGTGCCAAATAATTCCAGACCAAGGCGAGCCATAAATGGCAGCAAAGGAGGATAAGCGACATACCCCCAATCCAACCGGCGGGCATTCATGATGATATCCAATTCATCCCGATGAAAACCGTATTGACCATTTAAAAGGGTGTAAATCACAACTCCACACAAAGCCAACAGCAATAAGACATGAATATCCTTTATTCGAAGTGGTTGGGCGGGGGCTTTGAAGTCATGGAATGTTACTCGGGCAGAATGGCGTTAACCAGGATACCTGCGCCAGCCAGCATGAGTAGCACCGGTCCCAGAATTGTCCAATTCAAATTGAACAGCAGGATGCCTGTCACCAGTACCAGCAGCATTCCAAACATAGCCGCACTTCGAGCCTGCCTGGTAAAGCGACCCTCCGCATTTTTAACCAGGTTCACCGCTTTTCCAAATAAGACCCATGGCGGGGAGAAGGATGAACAATGCCGGCCAGTCAACAAAGGTAATGATTTTTAATTCTGCCCTAAAAAAATCAGTCCTAACAGGATGAGCACAGTTGCCCAAATCCACTCCCTGCCACCGCGAGTTACTCGATGTTCTTTTTGATGTTCAAAACTGTTATTTGCAAGATTTTCGTTCATTTATTCTCCTTTGGTTAAGTCATCTACACTTTTGGATCATTTCTGGTTTCAGTATAAATTTCCCCAATAGAAAACTCCCCCACCAGCGGGGGAGTTATGGTACTGGTCAATTGGATAGGCTTTCGGATTTGTTCTGAATGTTGATACTAATCAATAGACGCTTGAAGCGGAACTTTGGAGGGGGTCAATATCCAGATGACTTTTAATGATCCCCTGAATGTAATCTGGGAGAATTCCAATCAGCATCAAGATAAAAATATCCGGTAATGATTTACTGAACAGTGCCAGGTTTGTAAGCAGGTTAAAGCGATTTGCCAAAGAAATTCTGTATCTGGCTAAATACAATAATTAATATGACAGTTGGTATAAGGATACTTATCCAGGCAGCCAGTATTTTTTTTGAAATCGATTGCTCCTCGAAATGCTTCTTTCCTTGCTTAAAAAGTGTGTAGAAGTTGCGGGTGTGAAGTACCACCAATCCGAAGACCAAAATGCCCAATCCCCATCCCATCCAACGCACCGACCAGCCCTGCGAGACTGGAAGGGGTGGATAGCCAAGAACAATCGATTCCACTGTATTGGTTAGCTGGGTGGTTGAAATAAAATGGTCAACCAGATGACCTTCATTAACCAACAATACGAATGCAAGGTTACGCCTGGGATAGATGTTAACATCGGTGCGGAAGGTTCTCATTTGCTCCACCATGATAGATTTTTTCGCCATCTGGGTGTGATATGCCAGCCCATGCCGTAATCACCCAATCCCGGGGTAAATATTTGCCTGGCTGTTTCAGGATTTATCAACCCTGCTCCATCGTTCATCATTGCGATTGCATAGAACGCCATATCCTCAGCAGTAGAGACGATATAACCAGCCCCGATCCCATATTTGCGCACGATTTGTTTCCTGGGTATGGCAAAACCGAATAACCGGGAATATCCTTGAGAAACATCTTCCAATTCATTCTGATCGGCAGTTGTATGAGTCATCCCAAGTGGTACCAAGACCTTTTCCTGGAGGTTTTCAGCATAACTTTGCCCGGTAACCACTTCAATGATATATGCCAGAACATCATAACCCAGGTTAAAGTATTGAAATTCCATGCCAACAGGCGCGGTAAGTTCTGCCTGGGAAAGCGATCGCACGGCTTCCTCGAGTGTAGTTTCAGGTGGAAGAACAATTCCATATCCGGCTTCTGACAACCCACTGGTGTGGTGCAATAAATGATTGAGCGTGATCTCTGCCGATGCCTTTTCATCTGCCACCCTGAACCAGGGATATATATGCTTGGACAGGGTTATTCAAATCGAGCATACCCTGTTCCTCCAATTGGGCAATCATCAATGCGGTGAAAGATTTGCTTTGAGAACCGATGAACATTTTGGTCTGGGTCGTCATCGGATTTCTTCCTTCCGTTCCGTATCCTTTTTGATAGATGATTTCGCCATCCTTAATTACAGCCAGTGCTGCACCCGGTAAACCATGTTTGGTCATCTGGGCGGTAATCGCAGAGTCAAGCAGAGGAAAATCTATTTCATCAGCGGGAAATGGAGCAGCGATAACCGGGTTATCGCTGCTGTACAGAGGAGGAGGATGAAAGAAATTACCGAAATTGTTTTCATGGAATTCATAGCATATGTACTGAATGTATGTATTATGGCAGCGCCAGAACAACACCAGAACCGGTTACATTTTTTTCGATACTGGCTGGAAGGTTGACGTAGTTGACATTCCCGGAACCATTGATGCAGGCAAGCAAGCTAATCCGGGGGTTGACCATGATGTTTCCAGAACCATTCAGGAAAACTTCCGTTGAGTCTGCCTGTAAATCACGGGCATAGATATCCCCGGAGCCATTCAGATTGGCCTGAAAGTGTTTTCGCAATCCCGGATACCTTGATACTGCCTGAGCCGAGTAGATTGACCCCCAGCGCATCTGTGTGGATATCAGCGATGGAAATATCACCTGAGCCATCCAGGGTGGCGGAGGTTAAGGTTTTCATCGTCACCTTGATGTGAATGCCAAGGGGAAAACTGACTCTGGTATTTTCCTGGTTGTGGATTATTAATTTGCCTGAACGTACCTCTGTTTTGATATAGGGCAGCAGGTTTTCATCGGTGGTAATGGCAACCAATTCGGTTTCTCCAAAAACAATACTGACGTTTGCAGACCCCACCACGCCTATAGAGGTAAAATCGCTAACCGAACGAACTTCACTGCCAACAACACCAGAACCACGGACTGTCCGTGAAAAAATGGTTGATGGTGAACATGCTCCGAGCAGGATGACCATGATAATGCTAAGGAAGACGATTTTTTTCATGGGGACTTTCTCCTCTTGTGAATTTCTCTTATCATAGTCAATTGGAACCAAAAACTCCCCCATCGCTGGGGGAGTTATTGGACTGGTCAAGTGGTCAGGATGAATAAATGATAATGACCAGACTGGAGGAGGAAATGGTCAGAATAGAATAACGATTAATGTTCATGGCAGCATGCAAAATAATCGAGGGGTAAATGCTTTCCGTCTTTGCCCGGGCATAACCATACACAACCCCCCATATGACGGCATTCAGGGATTGCAAAGCAACAAAAGAAATTGGTACCCCTGCCACAATGTTTTTACATGCATCAATCCAAATGCCAAACCGGAGAGCCAGACAACCAGGCGAATGCTGGAATTCCTGGAAAGCACCTTTTGCCAGACAAACAGCAAAATGGCAAAAACAACTCCACGCCAGAATGTTTCTTCCACTAATGGTACAGTGAAAACTTCAGTTATTAACCATTGGTTATTACTGTAGGGTGTGGAACTGTGAGTCAACCACAAGTATGCAGCAATGATTCCACAATTGGCGAAAAGCATGATCAACAACATCTTCCAATGCTGCCTCATCTTCCCAAATTGAAATCCCAAAAGGCACGGCCGCCAAATAACCAGGGGGATCATAAATATCAGAAGATGAGCCCGGGAGACAACACCCCATAATGTTGCTAGTCCCAGTGGAATTTCCAACCGTTGGAAACCTGGCAGCCGAAAATTTATAATAAGCATTATCCAACAGGATAAATGCCACAAAAAAAGCCACCATTCCGAGGATGATGCAAGTTGTGGTCAATATCCTTTTTTGTTTGGAATGAGTATCAGAAGTTTGTAAGCCTGCTGCCATTTTTTCTCCTCCGATATACCTGATTCACGATTTGATTTTGCCAGCAACCAGAAGTGCACAAACGATTGCCAATAACAACAGCAAAGCAAACATGCCCACCAAAACCCATTGTCCCAGTTGAGCAAAATAACCGGGACTGGCAATTACGGAATACACCAGCATTCCATCAAAGAATAAGAATGCTTTCCTGCTCCAACTGGTATTCTTTAGAAGGGCAACGCCTGAGATGATTAATCCTGCAGCAGTTATCAATTCGGCAGCAAGATGAAGAGAAATACGGTATGGTTCGGTTTGGATTTCAGGAACCTGACCGGTCGCAAGGAAAAATATCCATTGGGCAAGCATCAGAACACCAACAAACACACCATAGCAGCCTGCGATTTTCATAATGCATTCCTTTAGTAAGCCGCGCTGAGAAACATGGCAGCAAAAGACATATTCATGATGATATGTACGACGACAAAATACGGCAGCAATTGGGGACGCCAGCGGAATGCCAACCCTACCAGGAAAGCAAATGGGATAAACATCAATCCACGCCAGAGAATAAAATCCATGTCAAACAGCAATGGTGCTGCAATGTGCTGTAATCCCAGCATCAAGGCTGGAAGGGACAATGCCAGCCATTTTTTCAATCCCTGGGATTCAAAACGCGGCATAACATAAGCGAAATAGGTTGGCAGTTCGGTCAATCCTTGGAAGATGGGGAATATCACCATCATGATATAGACAGCCCAAAATGGTAATCGGACGAACGAACAACTCCAATGTGGCTTCCGGGCTGCCAAATAGTGCCTGTCCCAGCCAGATATTGGGCAGGTAAGAAACTGGTGCTGACAGGATGGTTATCCCTAACAGGTATAACAAATCCCGCCAGATGTGTTTTCGATCAATTCGGAAGATATCCCAATAGCGCTTTTGCTCTGCTTTGAAAACCCTGACCATCAAAAATAATGCCGCTGCATCCGCCAGGGCAACAGTGATCGGCCACCAGGCTGCACCGGAAACCCAGGCATTGGATGATCCGAGCAGGAACATGAGCAAGGCGAATAACGCCTGCATTCCAAGAAATAGTAATGGACGTGAGAATAATACTAACCAGGGTGTTGTTTTTGCTGTGTTGGAATTCATATGATCACCTCTACAATTATTTGGATTTTTTACGGATTTGAACAATTTCAAAAAGGGCAAACAAAACTAAAATGATTCCGGTGTACCAGCCTCCCAAAATGAAAGAATCTGGTAACAGCCATCCGAATACCACACCGCCGCCAATCAGGAGCGCCGCCAGGATGCCAAATTCCCCCATGCCATACAGGAATATGAATGGCAGGTAATGGGTTCCCACAATCAGCATAAAGGCGGGAAAGAACCAGTTGATGTTTGCCAGTGTTGCAGCGCCAATAAGCGGGAGATTTAACGGAACAATAAAAGCCACCAGCATCGCCAATTGATTGAAGGGATACACGTTTGGAAGATTTTTTGGATGTCCCAACAATTTCAGGGTTAGTTTCGTAAGCGGGTAGATGAACATTCCCGCCAGAACCAGGACGATGATCGCATAACGCTGACTGACCCATGTTCCCAAACCTGCTGATGTAAGCCAGATGATGCCAGAGACTGCCTGACCCACAGAACCACGCAGATAGGCGGACTGCATATCCTGTTGTGCGGTTTTTATTTCCATGAATCCCTCCGTTTCAACCTGAAGAACAATTGTTGTCATCATATACTGCCAGGATGAAAAACTCCCCCGTAGATGGGGGAGTTCGGTACTGGTCAACTGGACAGGATTTGAAGTGAGAAATTTCGGTGGTGATTGTAAATAGTCTCATGATGAGTAATCGATTGAAACAGGCAAGTTACTTTAATGGATACACCCATGGCATCCAGTTCTTCGGGGGAGAAAAGATATGCAACAGCCGAAGGCAATATACCGATGGATAGCAGAACAAAAAGAATTACAGCAATAATAAACATGGCGACCTCCTGAACAATCAATTTCTGATGTAATAATACAACCTGCTAAAAAGAAACTCCCCCATCGCAGGGAGAGTCTGGTACTGGTCAGTTGGACAGTTCAATCCTTTGTTATTTGGAACGCGGATTTTTGTATGCTCTTGTATCTGAAGAACCTGTCCAGAAAGAAATCGGACACACGATGCAGGCTGGTTAAGTTTTCAGGTTTTCCATTTCGGATTTGAGGAATTTCGCTTTTTCCAGGATGGACTGCCAGCACATTTCCCCTGTTTCTGCCTGGCTGAGGATGGTGCAGATGGGTGCGCCGGTTGGGATATCTTCTCCCGGGTAGGGAACATCCACAATTTGCCTGTTCGACCAGGACCGGGTGTCACCCACCCGGATGTTGTTGGATGCATACAAAATTCCCTTACCCCAGGTTGTGCCTGGTGATGGTTCGGGCAGTGCAGCGGGCAGAATTCCCTGGCAGGCATCCAGGTGGAGCTGAAAGGCATTGACCCCCAGCAGCCGTTCGAACAACTCAAAAGACGCTGGCGGACGAGGGTTGATTTCGAGCAGGGTACAGGTTTCGTTTTTGATAATGAAATCAATTCCGTTCAAGCCAATCAACCCAAAAGATGCTGCCAGGCAATCGATAGTTTGCCTGATTATTTGCTGAAGGTTATCATCTCCGAAAGGTGTGGTATTCCCACACCAGGCAAACGGTGGGGCACCGAGTTCTTTCACCCCGGAATATTGACGGGTAATACCCAGCAGCAGCGCATGGCTTCCATCTGCCAGGAAACAGGCGGATGCCAGAATTCCGTCCACAAAACTTTCCAGGATTTCACCTTCCGCCAGTTTTGAAATTTCATCCCACACCTTTACCCCCATGCCGCCGCTGTGTGCACCATCCTTTACCAGGTAATGTCCACTTGTGGGGAGTTTACTCGCCAGGGCGGAAGATTTCGGGCAGCTCCATTCCAGTCTCATGCAGTATTGCGTCCCAGCCTGCGCAGGTCACGAACTCCTGCTACGGTATCTTGTGAGTTAAACCAGCGTTTTTCCGGTGAGCAAATGGAAAACATCTCTGGCTCGTTCTCCAAACCGGCTTCAATTACCACCCTGTCTGCATTATCAACCAGTGACCTGGCAGCAATTGCCAGATTTTTCAAACTCGGAGGCTGGTTAAAATCGCGCACCAGGGAGTAAGTCTCTGCTTGAACAGGCTGGTCACTATCCCCAAAGAAATCCAGGCTGATAACCGGGTATCCAGCTGCAACTGCAGATTGGGCAAGCGCACGAGTGGAGATTCCAACCAGCAATACTTTAGGTTTATGCATTTTCACTCATAGGTTGTGGGGAATTAATCTGAATCCAGTTAAGGATAAGCAATAATCGACAACCTGTCCGGCGATGTCCACTGATGTAACCTGTTGTAAACCCTGCCAGGCTGGCATGCTGTTCACTTCCAGAAGATAGAGTTCCCCGGTTTCGCTGTGCAGCAGGTCAACCCCGCAATAGTGAGCCCCAAGGGTACTGGCTGCTTTCAGACAAATCGATTGAATTTCCAGGTCAATATTTGCAGGGAGCGGCTTGCCGCCATTGGCAATGTTAGTCTTCCAGCCATCGGCCTCGCGCTCCATGGCTGCAATGCAATCCTGTCCAACCACCATGACCCGTAAATCACGGTTGTCATGCGGAATGAATTGCTGCAGGTAATAAACAAATCCTGACAATTGCAAGGCTTTAAAGGTTCGACCCGCAATTTCCGGGTCAGTCAGGCGTACCATTCCAACACCCCGGCTGCCGAACAGGGGTTTGAGAACCACATCACCGCCGAGTTCTCCAAAGGCAGTTACAGCCTGCGAATAATTTTCGCATACGAAAGTGTCCGGTACCTTCAAGCCGGCATCCTGTAACAAGGATAGGGTGTAATACTTGTCTACCATTTTCTCGATGGCATATGGGGTATTGATGACCCGAACACCGCTGTTTTCCAATTGATGCAATGCATCCATGCGGAAAATTACCTGTTCAAGTGAACCACCTGGAACTTCCCTGACCAGCAATAAGTCAAATTCTGTCAGGTTTAGTCCCCCTGACCCAACGGAAGCATGGTTGCCAAGGCTGGCATGCAGCAGGGTGGGGTCTGTATAGACAACTTCTATCCCTCGCAGGGAAAAGGCGGTTTGCAGTACCTGGCAATGCCAGGATTGCTGCGAACCCAGGATGGCAACTTTGTATGCCTGCTTTCGGTCAGCCATGCATAACCCGCTTCCATCGTTCGATATCCACAGCCCCACTATGGAAAGAATTACCCGAGTTCAAATTAACCAGGGTTACTTCAGCCGGTGCAAACAAGCCAGAGTCAATCGTATAGAAATCACCGGCTTTTTTCAGAATTTCCAGAAATGGTTGACCATAACTGGGACTGGTGCTTGCGGGGATTTTCATCACCAATTCTGCCAGTTGTTCATCTGATACGTGTTCAATATCCAGCCAGACCTGTGATGCAAACAGCATGCAATCATTGGTTGTTCCCAGTGAAGTGAAATCATCCCCGGTGGGAACTGCGACCGGGCAGGCACCTTTGCCATGCTTTACCTGTCTCAAGTCAAATCCAAGATGGTGCAGTTTATGCAGCCCTGTTTCGATTGAGCGGGCTGCAATCTGGGCAGAACCTGCCAGGCTGGATGTAGGTGCAATCAACAATGCCAGGCATTCAGGGCTTACACCACAAGATTTTGCCAGTGCAATACAAACTTCGTCATCCGGCAGCATGCGGGTTTCCAGCACCAATACTGCAAACCGGGATGTGTCGTGATATCCAAAGGCTTCACCTATCTGCAATTCACTATTTAACAAGCAGGCTGGACCGGAACCCATGGCACGAAAATCACCAATTTTGACAGACCAGTGGGCTGCCTGGCTGAGGTAACAGGCATAAAGCGGTTGATCGAGAATCAACCCAAATCCATGGACTGGATTACATTCGCCAGGCTTTGCTCCTTCATCTCAACAGGTGCCAGGGATGCCATTCCAACTTCTGCCATCAATATCCCACCTGCCAGGCTGCCCGGGATATTTATCCCAGCATCCATCACCCGGGTTCCACAGGGCATGGTTATCAGGCGATATTCCTGTAGAGGTAATTTATCAATGCTGGTAAATAGAAATTTCCAGGCGGTGTCATTCAGATTTTGCATAAGTAAGAATTTCTCCTTTTCCAGATTCCAGATGGTCTCCGGAATATCGCTCTGGTGTTTTTTTCCACCAACTGGCAGGAATCGGAAAGTCTAACGATTTCAACCAATTTAGATATAAAAGTCAGCCAGCCTGTCTCGGCTTTTCCTGAATGACGAAAGCCAGGGAGTAAATCCTGAATGTGGTCAATCACCAGGCTGCCGCGTTTCATTCCAATCCCGGGCTGACTGCCGGCATTTCCCATGCATAGTATTGTACCTGCCCGCATGCGTGCACCCAGGGAAGAACCACAATTGCCTCCAACACCAATCAACCCGCGCCGCATGTATGCACCGGTTTCAATCCCGGTATTCCCATGAACCAGGATTGTTCCGCCGGTCATGCCAGTAGTTTTACCCGCTGCAGCCGCACCAGTCCAGTCACCAGCATTCCCTGCAACCCGAATCTCACCGCCCGCGAGCTCCAAACCCAGGCAATCACCCGCATTACCATGTATTTCTATCAGCCCGGCTGTCATTTTGTGGCCGGTGTAAGGACCAACATCACCTTCGATTGTCAACCTGCCACCCAGCATTCCCTGACCGACATTATTAAGATTGGCTGTAACACCACACAAAATAAGCTCATCCGGTACAGAAGAATTCCGACGCACCGTGAAGCACTCAGCAATAACCGCAGTCCGATCGGCAATTTTGAATGGGAAATTTTTGGATATCCCGCGTTGATAAAGCCAGTAATTCAACCGGTTGGATGTTTACCCAGATCGAGCGGAAGGTGTGTGTTGCGATTACGCTCCAAAATTATGCGCATAGTTTATTTATCTTCCAATAACTTGTGAAGGTAAAGATGGTATGGTCCAAATTTGCCACCATAATTACCCGCCGTTATCCGGATAATTCCAGGCAGACAGGCTGCCCGGATGGCAGATGCCATTGCAGCAGCAACACAAGTTTCATTAATTCCATCAATCACTATTTCGTAGGCTGCCTGAATATCCCCAGTCATTTGCGTGTCGACCCGGCTGCGCAAGGTGGGGCAAAACGCTTCATTTGTAGAAGCGCGCACATTCGAATAACGGGACCCGGGTTTACTGGGACTGCGGCAGACACCTCCAGGAAATGGAGCAATCGCTCCAGGGGTTTCGCGGACTGCCTGGGCGGATGCTTCTGCAGCAGCAAGTGTGGTGGCCCGATCGCATCCCAGGATGATGAGATTACCACCTCCGACACCCTCGCCAATCCCAAAGGCTTCTTCCACCAAAAACTCGCCATCAGCGACTGGTATGCGCCAGTAGCGTTTGCCATTCAACAATTTGCTGGATTGATAACCGTCTCCAAAATAGCGCAGTTTACCGCCAATTTTGCAGGTGACTTGGGATTCCAAACCGTTAAAACAGGCAGAAGTTGCAGATGGCAGGATTGCCTGACCAATTCGCAAGAATAGCTGTTCTTCCAGTTTTTGTGCAGAATAGCTGAACAGGAACAATGCCTGACCGGGACGTCCATCTGGTGTCTGGTCAGGTGACAATGATTTCACCCAATCCAAATTCGCAGTTACAGCCGATGATGGAAATTGCCAGCCCTGCAGCTGCCTGGGCTGCCTGGAGTGCCAGGCGGCTGGTATCTGCTGTAATCACAACCCTGCTGTACGCCATTGGAAATGCTTCTGCGAATGTATCTTCGATCAAGACATTGTTGATGTACATGGCACCTCCAGCGCTTCAGGCAAACCGTCATTTCCCAGGGCAAATTTTTCAAAAGGTATCGAAACAAATTCTGCCAGGTTGGTTTTTATCGAAGATAGCCGGGATTTATCAAATTCTGGTCGGATAATCAGAAGGTTACCAGGTTGTGTGATAACTGGTTTGCCATCCTGGATAACAATTTGTCCCTGGCGCATGACCCAGGCAGGGTTTTGGAAACATGGTTATCATGTCATCCTGTTTTGTATAGCAGCGCAAGTCCGCCAGGCTGCCTGGTTCCAGGTGACCCCGATCCTTCAAACCAAGTGCCCGGGCGGGTCCATAACTGGTCATCGTGAAGATTTCACCCAGGGAATACTCACGCCCAAGACCTGCCAACCCGGATTTTCGGGTTGCGTCTGGGTGCATTTTTTTAACGCCTCCTGGCGGGCAGGATAACTCATCAGCCAGGCGATTATCTGGGGGTAAGCATCGAAAGGTGCCCCATTGGGATGGTCAGTGGTTAAAAACATTCGGCTTGGGTCAGGAAAACTGAGCAGCAGTTCCAAGCCTGCAGCCCATTGGACTGCACTGGTTGGATCATTCGAGGTGTAACGCAAAGGAAGAACATTATTACCGCCTTCCCCTTCAACCTGCCGGCTTATCCAGGGCAGTCTGCATACTGCGCTGGAGTCCGCTCAAGGCGGCGGTATCCGCGGTAACTGCCATCGCATCTCCAAACAGGATTTGTCCGACATCACAGGTGATTTGCGGACAGGCTTCGAGACATTTTGCAACCTGTCTGGCTGCCGAGGTGTATCCGCCAGTTTTATCCATTCCATAGGAAAAAAACTGGATGTGACACATATGGGCACGCAGCCCTTCCAGTGCTTTGACCGTATCACAAAAACGGGTAAAGTTTCCCGGCACACCCAGGCTACCTGCATGGATATGTACCGGATGGGGGAGTCCAATTTTATTTACCAGTTCAGCCAGTTTGCAGATGATGTCCCGCTGGGTGATGGTTCCAATTCCGACCGGGTCATCCAACCCTGGAGCAGAGCGGTTGGTTTTCCATGCCAGACCACCACCCGGGTTAACCAGCTTGACAGCGTATCCGCCCGAGACGGTAAGAAGCCATGACAATGTGTCCAACACCTCAATATCATTACCATAAGCAAGGGCGTTTGAGCAGGAGTTTATTATCCCCCAGCAGGGTGAATGTACCCCGGTCAAGTCCATTCATCTGCTGTAAATCATCCAGGGTTGATCGTGCGAACAGGGGCGAACTGGCAGCATCAAAAACTGTAGTGTACCCCAATTGCAGATAGCGTTTTGCAGCATCTGCAGGACTGGGGATCAATGAATCTGAAGATGTAGTCTTCTGAAACAGGAACCGTCGGGCAGCATTGAGCGGATATCCCGCCACGTGGGTATGGATTTCCACGCCTGCCGGGGCAATGATTTTACCTCGCCCATCAATGACCTGTGCGATGGCAGGTTCATCCGGAGGGGCAATAATCCGATCGCCTTCTATCCAGATATCACAAAACTGGGGTTCATAACCCTGGGCAGGGTTGTAAACCTCAGCACCACGAATGACAATCATGACCGCTGCTCCCCCAGAAAGTACCAGCAATACTTCTTCACAGGTTGGTCGGTGACTTTGAATTACCGGTTCCAGTTTATGAACAACACCATCCAATCGCATAAAGCTTCCCTGGCAATCTATACCTGCCCGGGCTACATTCAACCAGGACTTCGGTTTCCAGTCAGGAGGTTCAGGACTGATCAAGTTGGTATAATTTTCTCAAGATAGGAATAAATTTCCTTTGGAAAATTTTGCGGGGTACCCAGGATAAAACAGGTATCCATCTGGTTGTGCTCTACCAGCCATTCGAGCCGGTTGATGCGGGAGGAGTATTGAACGCCTGATTGGCTGAACCTGATGCTGCCGGGGCGACCAGTCATACTTAACAACTTTTCCACTACACCGATGCTATTGGGAGAAGGGGGTACATAGGCAGCATACCAGATTTTCTCACCATTGAGGTCAGCCAGCCATGACAACAGCTCAAGGACCGATTGCTGGTCATTTTCCAACCAATCCTTATCGAAAAGCACCATCCCACAGACTGCATCTTGAATTTTCTGAATAGACCCTGCAAGTGCTGGAGATTCAGGTGAATTTTTTAACCGCAATGATTGGATGGTATTAAGAGTATTTTTCGAAGGGAGTAAAACTGCATGGGTGAGGAGTTCATCTCCAATAAAATCCGACAAGCGTGGCAGACTGTCAGCCACACCCTGCCCGCAGATAACCAGTTGGTCAACAACCTGCTTAATCTCACCCAGCGTGGCAGATAAATATCCGGTCTGCTTCATCGCCAGGCTAAGCCAGTTTCCCGTAAAATCTTCATCACAAACCAGGACTGCATGATTTACCCTGGCAAACTAAATCGCACCTGCCACTGCTTCCTGGTGCAGGTCCCCGCACAGTACCATCACAGGCTGCAAAGCAGATTTGAGCCAGCCTTGTGTTATCGAAATAATTGCTGAGGTCAAAATCTGATCGGTAGAAGTCCGCAAATTGGAGAGGTTTTGTTGGTATTTCACCTGTGCCAGTTTGCAGGCTGGGATAACCTGTACGAACCGATCTCCATTCAGTTGCAAATGAAGATCGGTACAATGCAGGCTGCAAAACGGGCAGGTAATGTTGTTATAGTCTTGCATGCAGTCAGTTTACAACCAAACCGAAGTCATGGCGTTACTTGAAACTGGGTTTTAATGGCATGGTCTACCGAAGTTTTGGCATCATCCAGTGCCTGTTGCGGGGTCATGGTTCCCAGTTCCACCTGTTCTACAGCTTTGCGTAAAGCCAGGTCGCTGTTCCCAAGTGCGGAGAAGACTGGAATCGCGACGGCGTATGGCAATAATTCAATTGCAGCCTGACGCAATGGATTTTCCGTGATGATTTCTTGAATTTCCGGCCAGCTGATTGCATCCTGATAAATGGGAATGTAACCGGATTTGGAGGTGAGATAAATTGAACTCTCTTCAGAAATCATAAACTTGACGAATTCCCACGAAGCAGCCTTAATCCGTTCATCCTCATGTTTGAAGATAACCAGGCTGCCACCGCCAAGGGGTACTTTCCGTACCGTGCCTACTGCAGGGAACATGGTACTGCCAACGGTAAACGCAGCATCGTTCTGAATGCTGCTCACAACCGAAGTCGAGCTCATCAACATACCCAACTTACCCGAAAGGAAGTCCGACAATGCTTCCTGATGCTGGTTCGGGGGCATGATTTTATATTTATTGACCCAATCTGCCCACATTTGCAGCATTTCTACTGCTTCCGGGCTGTTATAAAGCATGACAAATTCATCTTCGCTGACAATACTTGCCCCATTCTCCAAAAAGAAAGTGCTTAAAAACCAGGTAAATCATCACGGGCATTGAGACCCCATTGGGAGGGGTTGCCACTTGCATCCGTTGATATGGTTAGCGCTTGTGCCGCTGCCAGAAGTTCTTCCGTATTTTGGGGTGGATTATCCGGGTCAAGACCGGCGGCTGTGAACAGGTCCTTGTTGTAGAGCAGGATGGGAACGGAATTATTAAATGGCCAACTCCACAATTCACCGGCTGCGGTGTTGTATTGCAGAAAAGCGGGGTGGATTTTTGACAGATCAAAAGTAGCATCACCAGTGGTAAAGTCTTTTATCGGAATTATTGCACCGCTGCTACCCAATAACGGAGCAGCACCCAGTTGGGCAACGTTGGGCAGCGTGTTGCCAGTAATGGCACTGTACACCTTTGCCATGGCGGTCGTGTAATCCCCTTGATAAGTGCCGACAACTTTAATCGTTCAGATGCGGATTCGTTAAATCGGCGGACCAGTTCTTCGACTGCTTTACCGCTGTCACCGCCAAGCGCGTACCAAAAATCGAGCGTAATATTTCCATCGGCATCAATACTGCCACCGCCGCCTTTTTCGTCTTTTTGTTTACCGCCACAAGCGGATAATATCAAAACCATCACTACCAGTATGAGTATCCAACGATTTCTTTTCATTTTTACCCTGCCTTTCATGTAAAACAGCCTGTTCTAATTTTACAAATCCAGTCCTATATGAGGTTTTCAAAATTAGATATCTTTAAAACCTGAGCTTGCCATGCTTTCGACAAAAGTTTTTTGCACCAGGAAGTAAATGATAATCACCGGTACCGAAACCAGGATGGCTGCCGCCATATATACTCCCCATTTGGTACCGCCTTCACCGCTTACAAAATAGCGCAACCCAATCTGGAGGGTTCGCATCGAATCGCTGTTGGTTATGATTAATGGCCACTGGTACGAATTCCAGTTGCCCATGAATGCGAACAGGGCCTGGGAGGCCAATATGGGTTTGCACAAAGGCAAAAGAATCTGGATTAAAAAGCGAAAACGTCCGCAACCATCCAGTTTTGCTGCTTCTTCGAGTTCTTTTGGAATGGCTCGAAATGCCTGCCAAATCATGAACACACCAAAGGCGTTTGCCAGGAAGGGGACAATCAATGCCTGGTAATGGTCGATCCAGTTCAATGCATCCATGATGAGGTAGGTGGGCACCAGGGTCACCTGGCTGGAAATCATGGTGGTGCTCAAAAAAATCATGAACATCAAATTCTTGCCTTTGAATTCCATCCTGGCAAATGCAAACGCAGCCAGGATACAGGATGTGACCTGACCCACTGTGACAGCCAATGCGACGATCGTGCTGTTCAGGAAATAACACCGCAAAGGGTGCTTCTTTCCACATGGTGACATAATTTTGCCATTGCGGGTCTTTGGGTATCCAGGTGGGGGGATAGGCAAATACCTCGGTTTGACCTTTAAGAGAAGTGACAATCATCCAGATAAATGGCAGCATGACTGCGAAAGCCAGCAGAATGATGACGATATACCAGAGGATATCCAGCAGGAAAGTTTGAATACGCCGCCAGGTAATCGGTGTTCTTCGGCGGGGGGTGGCAGCCATGGACAAGGTGTCATTCATAATGCACCTTCCGATCTATAAAGCGGAATTGTATCCATGTCAGCAGGAACAACATCATAAACAGCAGGACGGCAATCGCGGATGCCTTTCCCATCTGGAAGAATTGGAAAGCATTTTGGTAGAGGTAATATGCCATGGTCGTGGTCGAATTGAGTGGTCCGCCCTGGGTCATCACATCGATTTCAGTGAAGGCTTTCAATGAATTAATCATACCCACCGAAAGTACGTAAAAGAGCGTTGGTCCCAACAATGGCCAGGTGATATGACGGAATAGTGCCGGTCGATTGGCACCATCGATTTTGGCTGCTTCATAATATGTGCGGGGAATGGACTGCAGCCCGGCGAGAAAAATGATGATGTTATAGCCCATACCCGACCAGATGCCTAAAACAATCAGGCAAGGCATAGACAGCAATGGGTCACGCAGCCAGCTTTGGATTGGCAATCCAAGTTGAATCAGAATGCTGTTAAAAAGACCGTATTGGGCAGGGTGAAACAGCCACAACCAGACTACTGAAACTGCAGCCATCGAGGTGATAGTTGGCAGGAAAAAGGTGGTGCGGAAAATACCCACCCCGCTGATTTTTCGATTGAGCAGCATGGCAATCATCAATGAAATTACCAGGTTAATCGGAACTCCCAGCGCAAAGTAGAATGTGTTAAAAATGGACTTCCAGAAAATGGGTGCCTCAATTGCGTCCGAAAACAGGTAAATATAGTTTTCGAAACCGTTGAATTGGGGCTGCATGGGCAAATTCCAGCGAAAGAGGCTGACCACCACGGAGAAAATTGCCGGAAAAAAAGTGAAAACCACAAATATCAAAAGGCTGGGCAGCAGGTAAAGATAGGCAGCAATGGTTTCAGCATTCCGGCGCTTTTTCGCACGGACTGTTTTAATTGAGCCGTTACCAGCCAAATCATTTGCCTGGATGTTCACACTCATGCTACCTCCTGTGAAATTGCGGAAAAACTGTCCGTCAGTGCAGCCATGACGCGCTCCAATGTCCAGTTTTTCATCCGCTCGCCTTTTAACTCGAGTACCACAATACCCTGCATACCTGCCTGTTTTAACTGGGTCAACCAATCCTGGTAGGGAATATTCCCCAACACCAGCGGGTAATGATCCAGCCCGTTTTCATCGACGTCATGAATATGCACATGAATCACTTTGGACAACCATTCTGGAGTAAGTTCAACAGGCGTTTTCGAGACCGCGTCATGACCCATATCCCAGCATATTCCCAGGTGCGGGTGATTGATTGAATTCACCAGGTGTATGACATCTGTATGGGCAATTCCCAGTTTGACAATATTTTTGGAAATGGGATTATTGTTTTCCAGGGCAACCCGAATATGGGTAAACTCCTCGCAGACCCACTTTAAAAAGGCAACTGTATCAGCAGCGAGTGAATCTGAACTGTGCGGGCTGGGGCAGTTGCAGCATGAAAGACTGCCACCCGTGGTTTTCCGGTTTGAATTGCCCATTTTTCTGCAATTTTCAGCATGGGGCGGTACATGTTCTCGATGGAAGCACGGTTTGTGGTTGAATACCCTACCAGTGTGTAAGGCAGGCGATACGGGGCGTGAAAACTTAATTCCAATCCTTCCTCTACCGTTGCTTCCATCAACGGTTCAAATTCTTCCCATCTATCCAGGTGCTGGTCCAGTTCGAATTCAAGCGCACTCAACCCGGACTGGTCGCAATGGACTGATAAAATCATGCAGACTGGTCCCGTCAATCCAACGGGGATGAATATTAAAACCAACCAGAATATCTTTGCTCATGTTATGTCTTCCTGGATTGGATGATTTGCATTAAGCGAGTTGCTTCCAACTCCAAATCCAAATGGTTTACTTCCTCAAGCCGGGTAATCATGCCTTTATCCAGGGTGGAAATACCCCGATATGCTCCACAAACTGCTCCTGCGATGGCGGCGATGGTATCCGTATCACCGCCGATATTGGCTCCGTACTGGATGGCTTTCATCGGATCCCCATCTGCCAGTTTAATCACCCCGAACGCCGCGGCAACTGATTCTGCTACCAGCATGTCAACCCCAACATAATTATATAAATCAGCCATTGCAGATTCAGGACTGCCTGACTTATTTACCAATAAAACTGCCAGTTCTATGCGCTTTTCAAGGGGAGTACCCCAATGCCATACCCCTTGCTCCCGTCCCAGCCTGGCACCCAGGCAGGCAGCGTCAAAGATATCGCTAAGCGTATTCTTTTCCAGCATGGCTGCCGCAACAGCAAAACCCACCGCGGCTGCGCCGGAAATGGCAACTGTTGTACCATGCGTTGGCAGACAGGCTTCAACGACCTGTTCGAGAAGTCGGTCAGGCTGAGCATGGTTCACCAATCCGACGACGACAGCACGGTAGGCAGCGCCATTTGTGGTGCCTTTTTCGCCTGTAATACGGGGAGAAATTCCCTGTTTGAGTTTTTCCAAAGCCTGTCGGGTGCTGGGACCAATAATTACCGGCAAGGTTTCCCCAGCCTGCTCAGCCCATAACAAAAGGTGGCGGGCAACGGCATCCGCAGTGAGCACACCATCCTGGGTGTATGCATGGGCGATGGCCAGCACCTGCCCGGTATCATCCGTAATTTGACCCGGCTGCATAATGTGATGCGGGTGCCAGGCAGGCGCATGGTACAAAATGGTCTATCCAGCCGTATTCAGCCTGGATTTGTTCAGGTGTCAGAAATTCGGAGGGACCTCCGAGACCATCACCAAGCGCAAGCCCGCACAAGCAACCATAAACACGGTCAAATAAGATTCATTTTTCAAGTGTGTCTGCAAAATGAGGCAGGCGGGCTTTTTTCAAGCCGATTAACACGCCAACCCCCACAATGGTGGAAGCAAGAATGATGACGGTATCAACCATGATCCAATAAGGCAGGGTGGGTACCCAATATTGCCAGGACAGGTTGAACATCCAGTTGACCATGGTATTGGTAGTCAGAAATTCGGCTGCATGTCCCACGGTGCACATCAAGAACACTGCCGGCCACATCCAGACTTTGTGTTGGGTAAGGATGCTTTTCCGAACCCAATCGCGCAGCGGTTTGACCACAATTACCAGTAGTGCCACGGCTGAATACGGAAGGGGAACCAGCCACATTCCAGTTTGCCAGGATTGCGGGTTTACGAACCAGGAACCGATGATGACCAACTCCAGGATGGCTGCCGGTATCCACTTGTTGGCGAATAGTAATCCTGCAACCAGGCCACCCATGGTAACCGTCAAAAAGCCAAGCGGACCTGCTGAAAATCCGTAAGGAAATAAAATCATGGAGACAATACCGCCTGCTGCGTTTGCAATCGCTGCTGCAGGACCAAGAATCATCCCGGAGATGGCGGTCATGATTGCGTTTACCGTGATCATGCCTGCCATTCCTGGAATTGGCAAGGCAGGTATGGCGCTGGCAACAATATACAATGCTGCCCAGATGGACATAACAGCGATTGACATACCAAAAATGCGTCCCCTGGCTTTATAAGTGCGAACTGGCATCTGTGGGGCAGGCTGCTCGGATTGGGTTTGATCTGCGTTTGTCATCTTGTCTCCTTTGTCAATTAGTAAATACCATATCCCAAAACCACGAAGAAGAATCCCGCCTGTCAACAGGATGGATGCAAAGGCAACAATAAAATAATCGAGGGTGGTGAGATGGCTTTCCAACAGGAAGGTTCTCTTTACGGGAGCACCAAAAGCTCTTGAATTCATGGCAACTTCGAGTGTCTGAGAATCGCGGAAGGTTCCCAGGATGAGCGGTATCAACAATCCCACCGATGCTCTCAACTTGGTAAAGAATTTCCCAGCCGAATCATAGGAAATACCTCGGCAGAGCTGGGCTTGTTGAATGATGGAAGGCACGGTTTTGAATGGAAGGCAGCAGGCTGAGTGCAGTGGTCATGATAAAGGCAAACCGATAAGGCACCTTTAGTTTTACCAATGCCAGCATCAGTTCTGGAAGGGGAGTGGTCATGACCATCAATGGGGCAACAATCATAATGACAACCAGCCTTAAAACCATGGCGACCCCAAACAGAATTCCTTCCAGGGTAATAAACCCGCTGAAACCAATGGCAGGCAGTGGGTTGGAAAGACGCACCAATGGCGTAGTTCCCGGGTAAAAGAAAATCTGAACAACCAGGATAATCAGGGCAATCATCAAAAAGAATTTGAGTAAATCTTTAATCATCTGGAATGGGAGTCTTGCAATCCACCAGACTACCATAACGAGTGCCAGTAAAATCGTAATGTAGAGCGGGTGAGAGTACAGTAAAACGAGAATAAAAACTACCGCCAGGAATAGCAATTTTGTGCGACCATCCAGTTTTTGCAATGGAGAACTGCGGGACTTTAAATCAAATTCATCATGCTGGATCTCCATTGGAACTTTTTCGGGCGATAGATATTCATCCTTCAGCCAGTTGACCATCTCGGAAACCCGCAAAATAGTCTGATCTTCCAGACCGAGCTTCTGTGCCAGAACGGTCACCTGGGGCGAGCGGAGTGAAAGGCTGTGCAACTTTTCAGTTTGACTGAAAACCTGTTCGGGAGTTCCTTCCAGGGCAATCTGTCCTTTATTCATCACCACCACCCGCCTGGCATGTTCAGCCACAATGGGCATATCATGGGTGATAATCATGATTGTTTTCCCTTTTTCATGCAGCTCATCAATCAAGTTCATGATTGATTGGCTGCCAAAAAAGTCCTGACCGGTGGTGGGCTCATCAAACACAAACACTTCAGGGTCAAGGGAGAGGACACAGGCTACCGCCAGTCGTTGGCGGTCGCCGAGACTGAGTGCAAAGGGATGGATATCGCGCTAGTTCAATCTAACCCCAGCTCTTCAATGATGCAGTCAACTTTCTGGCTGATCTCGGAGTGGTCAAATCCCAGCATGCGGGGTCCGTAAGCGATTTCTTCTGCCACGCTGGTGCAAAACAACATATCATCAGGATTTTGGAAAACATAACCCACTTTGCGCGAAAGCTGGGAAACTTTTTTGTTTTTGGTTTCTTCGCCAAAAATTCGCACACTGCCATGCGTTGGTTTTAATAAACCGTTGAAGTGCTTTACCAGGGTGGTTTTCCCGCTTCCATTTTGTCCAACGAAAGCAATGTAATCACCCGGGTGATTTCAAGGTTGATGTGGTCGATAGCCTGCACACCGTTAGGATAAGCAAAACAGGCATCTTCACACTGGATGATGGGAGTATCATCCATTATGCATTTCCTGAAGGGATTGCAGCATGGCATCCAAAGTGATCGGTACGTCGTTCATTGGTATAACCTTGGAGACGTAAACCGTGGACCACTTCGCATACTTGGGGAGCCCGGATGCGGGCACTTGCAAGTAGTTCCATATTTGAAAAGATTTTTTGCGGACTGGCGTCTTCAACCAGGTGACGGTCACAGAGCAGCATGACCCTGGCTGGCATACGTGCCACAAAATCCATGTCATGCGTAACCAGGACGATTGTTTTCCCCAATTCCTGGTTTAAGCGGGCGATGACTTCCATCACCTGCTCGGCACCAATCGGGTCCAATTCCGATGTGGGCTCATCCAATACCAATAATTCAGGATCCATCGCCAATACACAAGCGATAGCCAGGCGCTGCTGTTGACCACCGGATAAGGCCGCAGGTTCCCTGTCTTCAAATCCAGACAGACCAACAAAATTCAAAGCTTCAGTCACCCGCTCCACAATCAGCGAACGGGGCAGCCCCAGGTTTTCGCAGCCAAAGCCCACTTCCTGAGTTAACGCTGACATTGAATAACTGGGTTCGTGCATTTTGAACAACCAGCCCAACGTGCTGGGCTAAAATCGGAATGTCGTCATTGAAAGGATCACAACCGGCTATCTGGAGATTGCCCGACATGGAACCTCCAAATAGCTGGGGGATGCACCCATTAAAGCAATAACACAGGGTGGATTTTCCAGCACCCGATGGACCAATCAATGCAACAAATTCACCGGCTTGAATTGAGAAACTAATATTCTCGATGGCTGGTAAAGTTGCACGTGCATAAGAGATAGCTTACGTTTTGAAATTCGACCAAAGGCTGCATAGAAAATCCATCAAGGTGGAAGACTTGTGGAAAAAAGCCACAGTCTTCCACCTTTGCATGTATTCAGCCATCAGGCAGGATGAGATTTACTTTACGGTTACACCAACAACCCACCATGCCCATTGTTCATCGGCATAAGTGGCTTTTGCATCATCTGAATATGCAACTTTTACTGGACCACCGTTTTCTTCGGTGAGGAGAGCGCCATCAACCCAGTGGGCGAGCATGATGTCATATTTCTGGGCATCAGCAATCGAAATATCAAAGGCTTTTCCATCGGTGGCAATCAGAGCTGATTGTGGTTGCATCTGCTGCGGGTTTGACCAGGTCAATCAGGTCTTTGAGCAGGATACCTTTATATTTCAAGCCATCACCCATCCAGGGGTCGTTGTAGGTCAATTCGACGGCTTTGGCATCAAATGCTGCCTGATCCAGTACATAGGATATCAGATGCATTCGTTTTGGTGATTTTGCCTTTGACGGTAATCAGTGCATCACCTGGTTTTGCTGCACAGCTTGCGAGAACGCCAGCCAGCAATGCAATCAATAAAATCAAATAGATACTCTTTTTCATCACAAACTCCTCCATAATTTAACTTGTTTAGTGGTGTCATGGTACTGTTTTTGCATTTTTGCATACATCATTACTTGGAAATCTGTGGTTCTGTCACTCACCTCCTTTTTTATCTTCAGCAAGAACTGCCCGTGCAGTGGTAGTATCTGTAATGAGAGTTTTTACAAATCCACCTCTTAGAGCACCCAGCACAGCATTGATTTTCTCCATCCCGCCGGCAATTGCAATCACTTCGGGGATGGTTTTCAACTGGTCGAGATTAATCCCGATTACACCCAATTCCGGTAATATTTGATTCCCCCGAATATTGAAGAAGTGGGCACAAATATCTCCGACTGCCCCTTTTTCTTCCAATTTTGCCAGTGTGTTGCGGGTGATATGGTCCACAAAGAACATGGATGAAATTTTCTGAAATTCCACGTGGCCAATGCCTACAATCGCTACATCCAGCCTGTTCCAGAATTCGGAAACCTGGACTACTTCCGGGGTTTTAATGAAATTCTGAAAAACATCATCTTTTTCTATAAAAGCAGGTGCATAGAGATGTCGGTATGAGCCTTTGAATGTAGCCGAAAGCACCCGTGCCAACTCGTTCACCTGGAAGAACGGTGAAATATCTCCAATTCCTCCAATCAGCGGAACGACATGAATTCGTTTTTGAACTCCATTGGGAATCAAGTTTACGGTTTCAAAAAGGGACCTTCCCCAGCCAATGCCAACGTTCTGGTTATCCTGGAATATGCGCTGCAGGTATTCAACGGCAGCCAACCCAATCCCAGTTCTCAGTTGATTGCCTTCCAGCATTTCCCCTGGTACAAGTTCAACAGCATGCAGATTGAACCGTTCTTTCAAAGCGGCTACAAGGTTCAAATCCTTTGGAAATGGGTCAACTATTACAGTTTTTATAATCCCCTGCGTTCGGGCAGCAATCAGCAGCCTGGAAACTTTTTGCCTGGTAATATCCAGGCGTTCGGCTATCTCTTCCTGGTTGAGGTTGTTTTCATAATACAGCCGTGCTACCTGTACCATGATGTGAACTTCGTCCCTTGCGTACATGCTTGTTGGCGCTTTCTACTGTTGAGATCTTTGTCCAGACAGGTTTAAGGGCAGGATAACAGCTTCTGTACATTTGATACCCGGTTTCGTATACCTCTTTGTATTTTGGGTCTGCCGATAAGGTGCCTTTTTTTTCAATCATTTGCCCGCAGGCTTCTTTCAAGTCACGATAAATACCAATTCCCACACTTGCCAGGATAGCGGCTCCAAGGCATCCGGTTTGATTATCCATAGACGGGGTCACATCCCGTTGAAGAATATCTGCCTTCATTTGATTCCAAAAATCACTTCGTGAACCGCCTCCGCATATAACCAGTTCCTCCGCCCGAATTCCGGCTGCGATTTCGCATATCTCAAGAATGTGGCGAATGGCATATCCAATGCTTTCATAGACTGCGCGGGTACAGTGCTGGCGGGTGTGCGCAAATGTTAACCCGATGAATGCGCCACGAGCATTAGTATCCCAGATGGGTGCTCTTTCCATTTCAAATAGGGAAGGAAAACCAATCCATCACTTCCGGCCGGTACAGATTGGGCGTCTTTTTCCAACTCCTGATAATTTATTGTACGTCCAAACTCGGGATAAAAGCAATTAGCCAGCCAGTTTAAGGTGTCACCACCGGATTGCATCGGACCACACAGGAAATACCCGCTCTCATCCAGGTTGGCAGGGAAAACCCCGGGGGCATCCAGCTTTCGGCTGACAGCTAGTGAAACTATTTCAGATGTACCGGCTACATCCACTGCCCGACCGGGATAAATGACACCGCCTGCCAGGTTATCGCAATAGGCGTCGATGGTTCCAATTATCACTTTGACGCCTGTTGGAATACCCGTCTGGCGACTGGCATCATCAGTAACTTCTCCTGCCAGGCTGGTGGCTTTCAGCGCTGCCGGCATTTTCTCTATCGGAAACCCCAATGTCTGAAAATACTGTGGGTCATATTTTCCGGTATCGGGATGCGCAAGACAATAAGCGCTGTTAATATCGGTGTGTATTTTGCCGGTCAACCTGGCTGCGATAAAATCCTTGGGCTGGATGATGGCGATGGATTTTTCCACCTGGTCGGGTCGGTGTTTATTGAGCCAGAGCAGACGGGCAGGAGGGCTGGTGGCATCTCCGAGATATCCGGAACCTGTCCATTCCATCGCCTGGGAATCGCTGATATTGTTCTTCAGCCAGGTTGCTTCTTCGGTTGCCCGCTGGTCACGCCAGATGATTGCCTGACCGATAGGTTGATGTTCCGCATCAATCAGAACATGCCCCGGGCATTGTCCGCTTAGTCCAATTGCAGCAATCTGAAGCGGGTCGATTTCTTTCACCACTTCTCTTAAAACCTGGCAGGCAGATTTCCACCATTCGTTGGGGCTTTGTTCTGCCCAGCCAGGATGCGGGCTGAATACTTCCACCGGTGATGAAGCCTTGCCGAGCAGATGCCCTTTCGCATCAAAAGCGGAGGCTTTAACACTTGAGGTTCCGATATCCAGACCGATTAACACAGATGACATGCCGGTTAATTCTCCAACGGCTTTAATGCCGCTATCATCTCTCGCTTAGGCAGCCCGGTTCGGCTACCAAAATGTTGTATCTTGTGCGCGGCTATTTCACAACCCAATTGAACGGTTTTATCCCAGTCAAATTTCTCCATCATACCGGCAAGAATTCCAACCGAAAACGCATCACCTGCACCGGTTGTGTCCACAACATTTTGCACCGAAACAGCAGGAACATGGGAGATCCCGTTATTCACACAGAGCAAGGCTCCCTGGCGACCGAGGGTAATGATGCCAACAGGCGGACCTGGGTTGGTTAAATTTATGAGGGCTTTTTCGGGATCGGATTCCTGGGTGAGTGTTTCGGCTTCAACCCTGTTAAGGATGAGTACATCAACGCTGTTTTAGAATGGGAAGGATGGCAGTTAAACCCCATCCCAGTCATCAGTCCACCCGGACAGAACACAATCTTCGTGCCCGGGTTAACCTGGGAAATGGCAGCGATTGCAACTTCTGGAAATGCGTCTGCTATATAAAGAATGCCTACATCTGTAAACCAATCCGGGGTAACATCCTTGGGCATTCCGTATAAGGCAGTACCACCCAGACGAGAATATCATCCGTTCACCACATCTATTGATGGCAATAAAACAGGCAGCCGTTCGACCATCCTTAACCATGCGGGTGTATTCTGTGTCCACACCCGCAGTATTAAAAGCAGTGCAATAGCTTTCTGCCATTCTCGTCATCGCCAACAATTCCGAGAAAGCGAACGGAATATCCAAGCCGGGCAATGCCTTCTGCAACGTTTCCACCCGAGCCGCCGGGAACAGACAGGTATTGCTCAACCATGACGATACCATCCGGTGCAGGAAATTCCTGCACCTGGACAATCATGTCCATTGCTGCTGCACCAAGTACTGCCACCCGGTTGGTGTTCAATTTATCCAGTTCTCTTACCATTTCCCATCCGAAATTCCGAACGGATCTCAGGTAATATTTTCCTCTTTAACTGGTTCGATTACATCGTCGGGTCCTTCTTCATCTTCTTTCAAATAAATCATGGGTCCGACGGGGATGCCGATTTTTGGAAGACCGATAAGCAGGGGTGTGCCAATAATCATGGCACCGATCGAAAACAGGAATCGCTCAACTGGAGCAATTGCCAGCACGGTATACCAGATAGCCGGGGGAAGTTGGAAGAAAATCATCGCCCACAGGTTACCCATTGCCTGGGTTACGATAATTCCCGCCCCCGAGCAGCATAGAAGCGCCAGGGTCATGCGGCCTTTATTTTTCGAGAGCAAGGGGTCTTCTTTGCGTCCAATTATCCAGCCGATGAAAATAAATATGAAGCCCAGGATGTAAAGCAGAGGGGTCGCCCAGGCAGCCCGACCATTTGGCAGGAGGTACCAGATTCCGCCAAAAAGCAATATGACAGCCAGTGGAGCCCACCACTTGCGCTGCATTGCCAGATCCGGCACCCATGGCACCCAGCATGGCGATGGTGAATTGGAGCGGTCCAAATAGGACGGTATGGGGTGCCAGCATTTGACCAATGAAACCGCCCACACCTGCAACAATGGCTCCCACCCATGGTCCGAAGAAAATACCTGCCAGTGGAACCAGACAGTTGGAGATGTTAAAAGTGACACCTGTTCCAATGATAGGAAAGGCGGGCAATAAGGAACCCACTGCCATGAGTGCTGCCCAAACTGCAATTACTGCCGGGTGGGCTGTAATAAGTCCCGATTTATTTTTCATCTCTCACTCCTCTGCAACTGAAGTTAATTATTTCCGGTTTCCCGGACAAGTACCTGTTTGTTTACCAGCGAGATCAAGTCAACTACTTCCATTGGGTCTTTGGTCTGGCTTTTGACCTGTTGGAATTCGGTCATGCAGGAAATACAGCTCGTAAGAAGTATTTTGGCTTTTGTATCAACTGCTTCCTGCCAGCGCTCTTTACCGGCAGTATCCGTCAGTTCAGGAAAATCATAACGAACATAGGAACCGGCTCCACAGCAATACGAATCTCGTTGATTGCGCGGCATCTCAACAAAGCGAGAACCTGGCAGGGCTTCAATAATTGCACGCGGGGCTTCATATATTTTTAGCTGTCGCCCCAAAGTACAGGGATCGTGATAGGTGAAAACCGTACCGGCAGGCATGCTCTTTAGGCTGATACGACCTTGTTTTAATTCGTCTGCAATTAATTCGACGATATTGAGGGCTTTGAATGGTAAACCTTCCCCCAAAACTTCGGGGAGTTCGTTGGTAAAAGTCATCTGGCAGCCTGGGCAGAGGAACAACATTTGTTGAACACCAAGTTTTTGATAGGTTTCAATGTTATGCCGCATAAATTCGGTTGCTTTTCCCACTTCACCAGCCGACATCAGGGGGTGAGCGCAGCACCATTCCTCAGAAGAAATTGTATAGTCAATCCCCATTTTATCCAACAGCGCTACTGCTTCTGTTGCTGCAGATTTGCGGACATAGGATGGTGTGCAGCCCACGAACAGGGCGGTTTTTGCGGTTTTATCAATCCGGGATTTATCTTTTAACCAGCTGAAGCGATCCCCATGGTCTTTTGAATAAGGGTTCTTTTGTTTATAGGTATCATCGGCTACCTGTTTTAACCCGACAGGTGTCAGCCCGCGTTCCGCCATATCATTGCGCATTCCCTGGTAAATTTTGCGCAGGTCAATGAACTTGAAACAGTGTTCGCTGCATGAGCCGCATAATGTGCAGCTGAATATTCTTTCGGCAACACTCTCGTCATACTTCAGCTCACCCTCCAGGATAGCGCGCGCAGTTGCAACACGCCCTCTGCCGGAGTAGGTTTCGAAACTGCCATATTCATAGGACGGGCAAAGCTGGTAATTGCGTCCCACCCAACTGACATCCAGACAAAAGCCGCAGCGTAAGCATTGATACGTTGAAACGCCGCTCTCTTCCAGATGCAGGCCTTCTGGTTTGCCGCGATCTGGTATTTTCCCAAACGTGGGGTCACCAGCCAGCATGAGCACGCCTGGATTTATGATATGGTTGGGATCCATGACATCTTTCAAGGTTTGCATGAGCTGGTAACTGCTGCCCAACTTTGGCATGATATATGGGGCAATGCCTGCCACAATCCCGCCAGGTGACATCCACTGGCTGTACATCATTTCGGCAATATCCTGGCGTACTTTCAGACCATACGCATGGGCTTGCGGGTCACTTTCGTTGTAAAGCGTATCCACCCATAAGAATCCGCTGTTGCGGGAGAAGTAAACGTCAAACCCCTTTACCAGCATGCCGTGTTTATCCCATTCCTGGCGGGTATCCGCGATATATTGGTTAAGTGCCGGAATGGCTTTCTTAAGGTCCTGGGTGGGGAGAAAACCCGATACCTCGGGGCAGTAATAGGGGCGGCTTCCATAATATGTGCTGGGACCGTCATTGCGCAGCCAGGAATACATATGCTCCGTCCAATACAGGCGGGTGGCATTTGCGTCCTGGGGCATACCATTGAAACTCTCGCAGATGACCTGCCCGGCCTGCTTGCGCTCGGCTGTTCTGGCTTTACTATCTCGGATGATGATGTGCAGGCTGTACTTGCCCGATTTACCCGAAGGGATGGGTCCACCGAATAGACCAATGATGAAGGTAGCCGATGCCTGTTTCTGCATGGCACTGACCGCATCCACCGCATCATCCAACTCATTAAAGGTGTAGAAAGAAAATCCTCTGTTTCGGGAATACGACGAATTCGCAAGGCTGCTTTGGTGATGGCACCCAGGGTGCCGCAGGAACCAATGAAAAGTCCTGCCAGGTCTGGTCCATTTGCGCCGCGTTCAACGGCAATGTTTCCATTGGCATCATTGGCTGCAGAACCGGTATTTACAATGGTACCGTCAGGGAGAACGACTTCAAGCGAAACGACATGGTCGCCTGTCATACCGTACTCAGTCATGCCATGGGGGACAGCATTGTAAGCAATTGTGCCACCCACGCTGGCTGAGAACATGCCGCCACCACCTGGTGCAGCCAGTTCCCAACCCAGTTTTTTTAATTCACCATCGATGGCATGCCAGACAGTTCCGGTTTCGGCATAAACGACCTGGTTTTCGAGATCAATGGTGAAATTATTCATCAGGTCAAGTGCCAGAACGATGCAGCCATTCATCACCCCGCTGTCGACAAATGTGGTTGCCCGACCCCATAAAAACAAGGGCTTCTTTATTTCGTTGGCAAGTTTGACGAGCTGAACAACCTCATCGGTCGATTCCGGGCGGCAAACATACCCCGGAATCCCTCCCGGGGTTGGTCCGCAATCCCGGCGGTAGCACAATAAATCAACGCGTTCGTTGCTGACATGTTCCTGTCCGCATATGGCTTGAAGTTTTGCTAGTATTTCATCCATGACTTATTCCTTCTGGTTCGAATTGACCATCTTGATTGGTGGTGATGCTTTGTAGAATGGCATCGCACATTGTTTTAACTTTGAGTGGAGTGTGGGGCAAACCCAGTTCGCGAGGCAGGGCACGTCCAAGTTCGGTGATTTGCGGTGGGATGATATAAGCCTGCCTGACTACTTCCGGTTTGGAAAATACTGCATCGGTAACATCATCCAACAAGACTTTTCCACCGCTCATCACGATAACCCGTTTGGCGTATTCTGCAACCAGCGCCATGTGGTGAGTGACAAATACCACGGTGCGTCCCTGGGCATGCAATGCCTGGGCGATCTGCATGATTTGATGGCAGCCCTTGTAATCCTGCCCGGTGGTCGGCTCATCCAGGATAATAATTTCGGGGTCAAGAGCCAGCGCACTGGCGATGACAACTTTTGCTCGGTCACCTTTGGGTAAAGCCGGAGGAAATTCCTGTCGTTTATCTTCGAGCCCGACCAGTTTTAATGAACTTACAATTCGCTCTTCAACAATTTCTTTGGATAACCCCAGGTTTTTGGGACCATATCCCACTTCTTCTTCCACCGTGGAAGCAAACAGCTGCTGATCGGGGTTTTGAAGCACAAACCCGACATGTTTTGCCATGGCAGCCACAGGGGTGGTCTTCGTATCCTGACCTGCAACAATCACTTTACCGCTGGTTGGACGGAGCAAACCCAGCAAATTTTTCAAGACGGATGGTTTTGCCAGAACCATTTTGACCAATCAAGGCAACAAACTCGCCCTGGCAAATTTCAAAACTAACCCCTTTGACTGCGTGGACGTTCAAAGGCTGATAGATGAAATCGAGGTTTTCAACCTGGATGGCAGGCTGGTCTGAGGTTTTTACTTCAGGCTCTGGTTCCTCAAAGTAGGTGACCGGGTTGTTCTTAAGAATTTCCTGAACATCCTCTTTTGCTTCATCCACCGTTATCGGGAAGTGCGGCAGGATAATCTGTTCATCCTGCAGTTTGGCTGCAAGCTGGGATACTTGGGGAGCCCGGATCATCAGTTTTTTAAACAGGTTAACATTGGAAAATATCTGGCGGGGGGTGCCATCCGCTTCGATTTGACCATTATTGAGAACAATAACGCGGTCCATCAGCCTGGCAATCATTTCGGATGCATCGGTCGCCATGAGGATTGTCATGCCGTATTTTTGATTGAGTTCGCGAACGACGGATAACACTTCCTCCACACCAACCGGGTCCAATTGGGAGGTGGCTTCGTCAAGTACAAGAACGTCGGGTCGCATGACAATATTGGCAGCAATTGCCAGGCGCTGTTTCTGCCCGCCTGAAAGTGAAGTTGGCAGGCGTTCTTCGTAACCCTGCAAGCGCACTACATCCAGCGCCCAGCGGACACGCTCCTCAATTTCCTCGGGCGGCAGGCTGAGATTTTCCGGACCGAATGCGACTTCGCTCTTGACGGAGGTGGTAAATAGTTGCGTTTCCGGGTCTTCCAGAACGATGCCGACTTTTGTAGCCAGCACGGAGATGCCGGTTTCCTTCGTATTCAGCCCTTGTACCAGCACCTGACCAACCAGGCGTCCGCCAATACTGTTGGGAATGATTCCGTTCATCATCTGGCACAGGGTGCTTTTCCCGGCACCATTCTCACCCATAATGGCGACAAATTCGCCCTCATTAATTTTGAAATTGAGGTGGGTTATTACCCAGCGTGTACTGCGCGGGTAACGATAGGATACATCTTGGAATTCAATGGCAGGTGGTTTGATGGGAATACTCCTGTTGCGAAGGTTCATAAGAATATCGAAGTGAGAACGATTCCGATGGTAAAGACAATCGTGGCAGCAATGAATAGCCAGTCAGAGGTGCGCAAAGTTATGTCTTCCAGGTAGGTTCTGTTCTTGGTTGCGCCAAAAGCACGTGAATCCATTGCGACCGCCATCAGTTGCGCCCGGCGCATGGATCCAATGACGAGCGGTGTCACCAGGGCTGGATAGGCTCGTAACTTGTCCAGCAATTTACCTTTTTCAAAAGACTGCATTGCCCGCAAGCGCTGGGCGTCCACAATCACTCCGGTCTCAACTTGCAGAATGGGTACCAGGTTGAGTGCGGTCGTCATGGTGTATGCCAGGGTGTAGGGCAGCCCCATTTTTACCATGCCAAGCGCAAAGTTTTGAACGGGGGTGGTAAAACTAACCAGTGGCAGCATGATAATCATCGCCATCAGGCGCAAAGCTAGCAAAATGGAGAACAGGATGCCCTCCAGGGTGATTTGTCCATAGCCTTTACCGATAGGGATCAGGGGTTTGATGAGGGGTGTTTCACCAGGATAAAAAACTGCCTGGACCAGGATGAGAAATCCGACGATGGGCAGCAGCACTTTCATGAAACTTCTCAGCACACTGAAGGGCAGCCGGGCGATGAACCACAGCATAACCATAATGGCAAAGACAACCAGGGCGACAGAGATATCTTTCACCAAAAAAATGGCAGTGCTGACAATAACCATGAAAATAATTTTGGCACGCGGATCAAGTCGGTGGAACAGCGTTTTGCCGGGGTAGTAGGCGATCATTGAACTCACGCGTTATCTCCTGTTAGGTTGGACTGTAAAGAAATTCCTGGCGATGTTTTATCAATTCTTCATCCAGTGCCGCAATTTCATTAAGGATGGAGGTTTCATCTATTTTGGTGATGCGGCGATCCCGCATGACGATTTCTCCATTGATAATCGTGTGGCGAACGTCACTGGATTTGGCGCAAAAAACGAGCATATTCAATATGTCTTGATTGTGAAATGGCTGCAAATGGGCTGCTTGCAGATCAATCATGGCAATATCGGCAAGTTTTCCGGGGATAAGTTCACCGGCATCCAGGTGGGCAACCTGGGCGGCATCCATGGTTGCCATGCGAAATACATCTTGCGGAAGCATTGCATTTGCATCACTGGTGGAAACACGTGCCAGCATAATGGCTGCCCGCATCTCCTCCCACATATCCAGCAGGTCATTGGAAGCACAACCATCGGTTGCCAGGCTGACGGGAACACCCAGCCGGCGCAATTTTACGATTGGGGCGACACCATCTGCCAGCTTCATATTACTTTTGGGACAATGAACAACCTGGGATCCGGAAGCAGCCAACAGCTCAAAATCATGGCTGCTGAGGTGGACACAATGGACCGCACTTAAATTTTCTTTCAGCAAACCAAGATGATGTAAATGTTCCACGGGTGTCCGCCCGGTGGCTTTTATCAAGTCACTTACTTCATCACCTGTTTCAGCAATGTGAATTTGGAACCCAAGGCGGTTGCTTTGGGCAACTTCACCCGCCCATTGCAGAAAATCATCGGTACACAGGAAAAGTGTGGAAGGGGCAGCGAATACCGTTGTCAGTCCCTCCGGGTGATGATGATTTTGAATGAAGTCGAGCATCTGCTTTTTCATGGTTTCTTCAGTAGAGCGCAGCTCTGAAGGAACCCATTTGTTGGCAAGTGTATATGCCAGAACACCCCGAAATCCAATATCCTGCCAGGCATTCATGATTTCGGCAAAAATCGTGTCCATGTTGACGCAGCTGGTAATGCCGCCCTTAATCATCTCGATGGAAGCCAGGGTCGTCCACAGATAGGGCAGGCGAAATCCATTGTTGTTAATGACTTTCCGCATTGAGCCAATGGATGGGAATAATACCTGGTTGCACCAGGGTACCAGGGGTAATCCGGCGGATATCCCTTTCATCAGGTTTTGATAGAGATGGGTGTGCGAATTCACCAATCCGGGCATGACCGCAAAATTTTCCCCATCGAGCATTTCCGCGTTTTCCGGGGCAATCAGTTCCTTCCCGATTGCCGTGATGCGGTTGCCTTCAATTAACAGGTCAACATCCCGTTCGATGTGGTCAGAGTTTTGTATTAGGTAGGAACAATTACGGATGAGGAGTTGTCACGCGGGCTGCTTTCTATTGAGAATATTCTCATAACATTTGCGCAACTGATATATTTATCATAGTGATTTAGGGGTCAGGTTTCAACGAGGAAAGTCATGTAGGAATGGTAATAAATGTCACCCTTTATAGAAAAGTGTTTTTATATCCAGAGTAATTTGGTATAACGGGTTTACCATGCTACAATCTAATCGTTTAGATGACGGTGAATTGGTTACTGATACCTGCAAAAATTGAGGTTTGGAAAATGACCGAATTATCCCCGCGTGAACGAATTCTGAGAACGCTTGCTTTTCAAGAGTCTGATATCGTCCCCTACCACTTGATGATTGATGAAGATGTCAGGCTGCGCCTGGCAGATTATTACGCAGATGCCGGATTTGAGCAGAGAATCACCAACCACCTTCCATTTATTAATCTCGAACCAAAAATAGAATGGGTTACAGATTCAACATACGTTGATATCTTTGGCAGCACCTGGAAGGATGGGATATTCCCACACCTGGAGAAGTATCCGCTGGTTGAACCAGAATTAAAAGGCTACACATTCCCTGACCTGACAGCAGCCGATACCTTTAATGGAGTTGTTGAATTTCTCGAGAAAAATGACCAGCACTATAGACTGTGTGGTATCACCTACGGATTATTCGATCGCGGCTGGGCATTGCGTGGATTTGAAAATTTCCTGATGGACTTTGTCATTTCTCCACAATTCGTGGAAGAATTGTTCGAGACACTGACGGATATCTACATCAACCTGATTGACCGCATTTCAGCGTACCCGTTTGATGGAATTCGGTTTGGGGATGACTGGGGCTATCAGACGCGGCATTATCATCGGCGCAAAACACTGGCGAAAATTCGTTAAACCGGCAATGATAAAAATTGTCAGTCATGCCAGGAATCGGAATCTGAGTGTGATGATCCACTCTGATGGCGATGTAACTGAATTGATCCCGGACTTGATTGAGATGGGAGTACAAATTCTTAACCCTGTCCAACCGGAAGTGATGGATATTGTTGATATCAAACGCCGTTACGGGCGTGATTTGTGTTTGAATGGCGGGGTGAGCAATCAACTCACGCTGCCCAGGGGTACCGTGGAGCAGGTGCGTCGTGAAGTGGATGCCTGTATCAATCTGCTCGGTAAAGGCGGAGGGTACATCCTCAGCCCTGCCAAATCCATCATGTCAGATGTGCCGCTGGAAAACGCTGTCACTTTTAATCGACGGTATGGTAAACCAACCGGTTTTGACCGGACAAAAACTGGATTCTGATGAATTAGTACATGCAGAAACGTTGAAACGGGTTTATTCCGAATTCCACACCAAATCTGCCTAGACCCCATCATCCGTAAATGGCAAGACCATGGTCACCAGCAGGTGGACCAGTTCCTGGCGCACCTGATTCAAATGAGCCTTCATTTGCAGTTCAGCTGCTTCCCCGTCTCCTGACAGGATGCTATCGATAAAAGAATGGTGCTCATCTGCGGAACGTTTGGTTCGCCCTTGCAGCGCAACGAATCCAATTCGCACCCTGTGCCATTGAACATTCAAATCTGTAATGATATGGCGTGCCCGTTCATTCCCAGACATTCTATACAAAACATCGTGCAGGTTGTAATCCGCTTTGAGCCAGGTATCTGCGTCATTGGCTTTTGCCGCTGTATCCATCAAAGCATATGCTTCCCGCAATTCCTGTTTGAGCATTGGATCCTGGCATTCAGCTGCTTTGCGGGCAACCATGCCCTCGATCACTTCTTTCAGGTCGAAAATGTCATTGATATCTTGCAATGAAAGCGTGTAAATTTTCCATCCCCGGCGGGCTTCATTAACCAATAAGCCCTCTTTTTCCAGGCGATAAAAAGCCTCGCGTACCGGTGTCCGGCTTATCTGCAGCAGGCTGGCAATTTGAGAATCGGTTATACACTCCCCCGGCTTGTAACCCAGGTGCATGATTTTTTCTTTGACAAAATTATAGGCTTGTTGTTGATAGGTGGTGGAAGGTTTTTCCATAAACCCTCAATTCTTAATATCGGAATACCTGGTTAATTATAGCATAGAGAAAACAACCCACTGTATTATTGTATACAAAATATTGACTTTATGTATACAAGTTGCTAAAATAAGTTTGCGTATTTAATCAAGAGATGGGAAGTTGAGATGCAACTGACACAAGAGAAACTATCCGAATTAGAAGCGATGGCGTACCAAATACGCCGCCTAACCGTGGAAATGATCACCTATGGACGCTGGGGGCACATCGGCGGTTCTTTTTCCATGGCTGAACTGCTGGCAGTTTTGTACTTTCAAGCCATGCAAGTTGATCCAGCCAATCCGAAATGGGACGGCCGCGACCGGTTGATTCTTTCCAAAGCGCATGGTTCACCTGCCCTTTATGCCGCCCTGGGATTGCGGGGGTATTACCCACTCGAAAAAATCTACAGCTATTGTGAACTGGGTGGATTCGAAGGGCACACGGATATGACCCGCACAAGCGGACTGGAAACATCAGGAGGTCCGCTGGGGATGGGGCTTTCCGTGGCGGTGGGTGTCAGCCTGGGTTTGCGATTTAAAGAGAACCCACGCGCCCGGGTTTACTGCATCATGGGAGACGGTGAATTAAATGAAGGCAATGTGTGGGAAGCTGCCATGTCTGCCGCGCATTACCATCTCGATAACCTGATTGCCATCGTCGACTACAACAAGGTAATGGCAAAAGGATTTGTCTGGGAACAGATGAGCATTGAACCCCTGGTGGAAAAATGGAAAGCATTTGGCTGGGATGTGTTTGAAATTGATGGTCACGATATCCAGTCGATAGCAGACACTTTATATCAAGCCCGCTGGGTGAAACCGCGTGGTAAACCTTTGGTAATCATCGCACAAACCGTAAAAGGCCGCGGGGTGGAAATGGCTGAGTTCAATTACAAATGGCATACCCAGGCGCCCGATTCGCAAACTGCAGATAAAATGCTCCGTGAACTCTCGCGGCGCTATGGCTATCCGGAAGAAGGCTACAGCAAGTGGGTTGCCAGCGCTGAAAAGGAGGCTTTCTATGGCGGAGAATAAAGCTGCAGATGGAAAAGGAAACGACAAACCCATGGAAATGCGGGATGCTTTCGGGCAAGCGCTGGTGGAGTTGGGACACAGTTATCCCCAAATGATTGTGCTGGATGCTGATTTGCATACATCTTCCAAAGCCCAGTACTTCAAGAAAGCCTTTCCGGAGCGTTTCATCCAGGTTGGCATTGCCGAGCAGAACCTGTTTGGTATCGCTGCCGGGCTGGCATTGACCGGATTTATTCCATTCCCTTCAACCTTCGCCGTATTTGCTGCCCGGCGGGCACTCGATCAAATCGCAATATCCATCTGTTACCCAAGACTAAATGTGAAAATCCCGGGTTCCTATGTTGGGCTGCCAACCAGTCGTGCCGGCAGTTCGCATAACTGCATTGAAGATATCGCCGTGATGCGCTCGCTGCCAAACATGCGCGTGGCTGACCCGGGTGATAATGCTGACCTGCGTGCCATCATGCGAGCCGCGATCGAAGTTGAAGGCCCGGTCTATTTCCGGGTCACCCGCTATACCCTGCCTGTGCTTTTTGGACCGGACCACCGTTTTGAATGGGGCAAAGGGGTTATTCTTAAGCCTGGGAAAGATGTGTCCTTGTTTGGAACAGGAATCATGACCAGTTTTTGTTTGGAAGCAGCCAAACTGCTTGAGAAAGAATCAATCGATGCAGAAGTCATTCACCTGGCTTCCATCAAGCCAATTGACAGTGAACTGATCGCTGATTCCGCCAGCCGTACCGGTTGTGCGGTAACGGCGGAAAATGCCTCCATCCTGGGTGGTTTTGGTGCCGCGGTTGGAGAGGTGCTTGGAGAAACGTACCCTGTTCCGCTGGAGCGCATTGGTGTACGCGACCGGTGGGTGGATAGCGGCGGTATCAAAGAGCTGTTTGTGCATCATGGCATGACCGCGGAGGATATAGCCATTGCAGCCCGGAAAGTGATTGCCCGCAAGCGGAAAGGGATAACAAAATGAACCCGGAACAGGTCATGCAGTTATTTTCCGATTACCTGCAGGTTACAGGTGTGGCACATACTGATCCAACCCCGGCTGCAGACCCGCATCTGGCTGGCAAACGCCTGGGATTATTGAATGGTTCTTCCTGGATAACCCTATGGTCGAATTATTTTGGCGGGATGTTTTTGCCCGGAGTACACCTGGTTAATGTCGGAAATGAGGCAGTTCAGATCAACTTCATGCAGGCCCATGCAGCCGGGGAGCCTGTCCCTCCCGCATCCAATATCCAGGCTTTCATCCGTTATGCCAATGACCTGGTGGATCTGGCTCAGGTTGACGCAGTGCTGATTACCTGCTCAACCATGAACCGGGCTTACCGCGAGGTCAGCAAGGCACTTGAGCCTTCCGGGGTTCCGGTCTTTCAAATCGACCGGCCGATGATGGAACGGGCAGTGATGAATGGTGGACGGGTACTGGCAGTTGCAACCCATGGACCGACCGTAGCCAGCACCCAGGCATTGCTGCAGGAAACCGCAGTGTGAGTTGGGCAGGACCGTAACATTCTCCGGATTAACCGTTGAAGAAGCCTGGCACTCCCTGGCTAAAGGGGATGTCGCAGGTCATAATCAGCAGCTGGCAGATGCCATTCGGCACAGGATTGCATCTGAATAGGTGGGGTGTGTCGTTCTGGCACAACTGTCCATGACTGTATTTCTGCTTTCCTACCCAGATCCAATCAAGGAATTTGGTGTACCCGTGCTTACCAGCGGGCAATGCGGGTTTGAATTCATCCATGATTTTTGGTCGAAAACTTCAAAGCAATTCTCTGGTTAAATTTAATATTGTTAATAGTCATTTACAGGTACTAACCCTTACTGGCGGATTAAAAGTGTAATCAGGTACACATTTTTATGAAGGTATTTCTTCGTGAATACCAGGAAAGCAGTCTGCCATGCTGTTGGAATTTGTTATCGAATCGCCAAAAAGAACCGGATTTGCAGGCTATCAAGACTGCGAGCCAATCCTGAATGCTGACCTTCACGCATCCCTGTTCGATCAGGATATGATCTTTGTATTTAACCATTAACCTCACCGAGTACGCGAACAGTTGTACCAGTGTTTATAGAAATGCCAATCTAATCTACAAGGAATAAAGAAATGGATATCACTTCGAGAACATGTGTGGAATTGGGTGGAACCTGGCAGATTGCTTTTGACAAGGAAAATGAAGGCGCAAAGAAAACTGGACTGGATCGGGTTATCCAGGCAAACAAGCACTACCTGTTGAGGTACCCGGGATTTGGAATATTTCTTATCCGGATGAAGAAGGTGTTGCGTTTTATCGCACTAACTTCACGGTTCCTGCTGAATGGGACGGGAAAGCCATCCTGATTCACTTCGAAGGGGCAATTTACCACTGCCAGGTTTGGGTTGATGGAAAGTTTGCAGGCAGCCATGAGGGCGGGTATACACCATTCTGGTTTGACATTACTTCCTTGGTAAACCTGGAAATGAGTGCCAGATGGTAGTACGGGTAGCCTCTTCGTCCCTGAAGGTGGACGTGGATGGAATGAACCTGTTTCAACTTCCGCTTTCCAAGCATAGCTGGTATTACGTCTATGGTGGATTGTGGGGGCATGTCAACCTGGTGGCTGTACCAAAAATTGCCTGCCAGAGTATGGCGATTGATCCGAACCTGCGAACAGAATCTGTCAATCTCGAGTTGTGCCTGAATAACCGAACCGGTCTGCCCCACCAGGCAAAAGCGCTCATGCGGGTGTTTGATCCTGAAGGCGTGGTGGTTTTTGAACAACAAAATCCGGTTTCAGTTCTACCTGGTGAAACCCATTTCCAGTACACAATTCATCTGCCCAAACCCCAGGCATGGAGCTGTGAGCATCCCAATCTGTATCGCATGGAAACAACGTATTGACCAGGAAGGCAAAGAAGATACCATTTCCAGTACTTTCGGTATGCGCGATTTTACTGTTCACAACGGTCAATTCTTTCTGAACGGCGAGCAGGTGTATATCCGCGGGGTATTGCTTCAACCCAATTTTCCTATCAACCTGATTACGCATCCCACCCATGAAATGATGGTCAAGGAAATCACCCTTGCAAAAGAGGCTGGTTTCAACTTGATCCGTACGCATTTGCAGCCACCCAGCACCCGGATTTCTCGACCTTGCGGACAAAATGGGCATGATGGTTTATGCCGAGACAAACCTCGGATGGATCAGGGACAGCCCAGGATGATGGAACATGGGAAACGGGAAACCCAGGCATTAATCGAACGTGACCGCAACCATCCTTCGGTGGTTATCTGGGGAATTTACAATGAAAACCCGCCTGCCAGTGCATTCAATGGGGAAATATTGGTACGTTGGGCTCGCACAATTGATCCCTTCGCGGGTAATTGTGGATAATTCTGGCGGCTCATTGGCAATTGACCAGGATTTTGGTTGGATTGACCGTGTCACCTATTTACCTGCATACCAAAACAACCAGGAACATATTGAAGATATCCATGTTTATTTGGGTTCACCCTTGCCACGCGTCATTTATCACTGGTTGAAAAACCTGGGGACAAACCAATCCTCCCAGGTTCTGGCTGAAGAGCAGTTGGGTTCACCTGCGGTTATGGATGAATTTGACCGCGAATGCCGCACCTACAATGGTCAGATATTTGTGTCTGAACTGGGATATGGCGGCATGTCAGATCTGGATGAAACAGTTGCAGGTTTTGAAGGCAGAAACAATCTGCTGGATGCCAGGCAATTTACCCTGCTGCGCGATGAACTGCACCTTGGTTATAAAGAACGCCGCCTGGATAAAGTGTTTGGCTCGGTGCGGAACATGTACCTGGAAGCACAGCGTTTGCAAGTCGTTGGCAATACACAGCAAATAGAGGCTTTGCTGGTAAATCCGAGAATCTCTGGTTTTGTGATTACCCAATATAACGATGTGTCCTATGAATTTCATGCCGGGATAGTCGATTTGTGGCGAAATCCCAAACTGGCATATTATGCCTCCAAGCGGCTTAACCAACCCAATGTCATTATTTTAGTGCCCGGAAAAACTTCTGGTACTCCAGGTGAGACGATTGAATTCGAACTTACTTTGCTCAATCGAAATATACCCGCTAATGCCTGCCAACTGCTGGTGACTGCAACCGGTCCTTCAGGTCAGGAGACTACATTGCGGAAGGCTGAAATTTATCTTCAGATGGGTATCCAGCCGCTTGAAAACCTGCAAGTTTCCGTGAAGGATGAAGGAACGGTATCTGTCAAAGTTCAACTGATGGACGGGCAGGTTTGTATTGCAGAAACGGAAAAGACAATTCTGGGTGTGAAGCCTGTAGATTGGAGCATCTGCCTTACCGTGTGCAATCTTATGGACAGGCACCATCCATGGTCCCGCTTTTGGAACCAGCGCTGTCTACACCGACTGAAAATGTTATTCACCTGGCTGCAATTCCAAGAACCGTAACAGGCAAGGAGTGGGACACGTTGTTGGATGCGGTAGCAGAAGGTGGAACAGGCGTAATTGGTGCATTTCGTATTGATGACCAGCTTGCACTGGATGCCTTCCATCGGCATGGATTGGACTTGAAGATTCGTTTAGGTATTGGCAGCTGGATGGGTAGCTACCATTGGATTCCGCAATCTGATTTATTCAGCGGATTGAAGGCAGGTGGTCTGGCACTCGAGCCGTATACCGAAATCATGCCCAAGTATGTACTGCATGAATTGGGCGGAGAGGTACTTGCCGGATCTTTTTGTAACACCCAACCCCGCCGGGCACCCCTGGCGATGCTGTGGTTAAGTGACATCGAACTCATCAGCTATGGGAAGGGGAGGCTGTTGTTCTGCCAGTACCGCGCCTTTGAAAAAATAGCACAGGACCCGGTTGCATCCCGCCTGGCTTACAACGTTTTGCAATATGCCGGGAATCTACCCGAAAAACCTTAGGTTTTGATTATTTGCGTGCTTGAACAATTAATCTGACATTAACCTACTTGACAATGAAAAAGAAACTCTCTATAATAATGTCATCTAAACGATTAGATAAACGATTAGATGAGTAAATATCCAGATTTTTTCCTCATTATAGGGATTTCACGATGAAGTGGAGTACTACCATCCGGCTTGGAATGACCTTTATCTGCCTGTCTGATGGTGACTGGGAATGTGAAATCATCCCGGAACTTGGCGGAAAGATCAGTTCCATCCGTTGGCGGGGGCCGAGCTTTTGGCGGCCAATCCTCGCAAACCGCTTCGCCCGGCTCAATATGCAGCCAGATATGCGGAATATGACGCCAGTGGTTTGACGAATGTTTTCCAACCATTGGTCCCTGTATTTATCCAGACATCCCTGGGATGGCACGAAATCCCAGACCATGGGGAGTTGTGGTCATTACCCTGGACTTATGACTTTCAAAATGATGCCCTGCATGTGCATGCTCACGGCGTCCGGCTTGCCTACAGTTTTTCGAAGACCATTTCCTTCACTCCGAATGGCGCAATTCGATTTCATTACCGAATGAAAAATCCCACCCCGTTTGCGCTGAAGTACCTCTGGTCCGCACATCCATTATTTGCTCCTCAGCCGGGCATGCGGATTTTGCTGCCGCCGGGAACGCGGGTACGGGTGGACTGGTCGAAGATAACCGCATGGGAGAAATCGGGCACGGAACATGACTGGCCGATAACCCACGATAAAGCAGGTGAAGAAGTGGACCTCAGCCTGGTGTTGGAGTCAAAAACCGGTTTTTGCGAAAAACTATACACCACCTCTCTTGCACAAGGTTGGTGTGCCTTGCTATGATCCTTCCGATGGTCACTATGCCGCATTTACATTTTCCACGAAAGACATCCCGTATGTTGGGCTGTCGATAAACCTGGGCGGCTGGCCGGTGGATGGACCTGGATATTACAATCTTGGTTTGGAACCCTGCAGCGGGTACCCTGACAGGTTGGACCTGGCGATAAATAAAGGAACCTGCTCCGTTCTGGCGGAAAATGCCACAGCCGAATGGGATATTTATTTACATGCTGGTAAGTCTTCGATGAAGCAGATGTTCGAGAAACCCTCGCCTGCCAATCCAGTATGCGTGAGGAAAATCAGGCTCACCTGTTGAAGCAGCCCATAGGAGCAGCGCATTGAAAATTGACCTCTCTCATATCGCAGGTTTCCCCCTGGTTTTTGATACGAAAAGCATGGACATCGTAACTGAAGGAATGACATTCAAACGACAGGGACGCGGATACGGCGATCTGGCTGCAGTGTTGCAGAACCGCAGGTAAATCCTCCCCTGCTGGCGATATTTACTTTACGTACACCCTGAGTGATTCAAAAGCATTCAATGACCTCTTTAAACAACATAACCTGACTTTCGGGCTGGTTTTGCTCCCACCCGGGTTAATTGGTGATGAATATATAAAAACCCATGGACATTATCACTCGAGCATACCCGGCAGCAAGACTGGCTATCCGGAAGTCTATACCCATTTCTATGGAAACCTGTATCTGCTGATGCAGCGCCGTGCCGCGCCTGAGCATCACCTGTTGGATGATTGCGTGCTTTATAAAATGATTGCCGGTCAATCGATTACGATCCCCCCAGGATATGCACATATCTTGATCAATCCATCACGCGAACCGGGCTTAATGGCTGGTCTGTACTCACTTGACTCAGTCCACAATTATGACCCTATCGACAGTATGAAGGGCGCGGCGTATTATCTGACCGAACGAAATGGCCAGGAGATGCATCAACCCCAACCCGGCATATCCGTACTTGCCACCAATGCGGTGTTCTCACCAGCCTTGACGAAACTCCGTTTCTCCGCCAGATGCTGTGAAATCCATTATGGCAATCCTTTGTTCGTTCCCCGGACCGTTATGCATTTTTATACGATCCAGATGCTGCACGCTTACAGTTTAAAACTGAGGATTTACGAGTATGAGATTGTCTGACCCATCCAAAATATCCCTGCATGATGAACTTGATACCCGCATCCGGCGATCCATCCGTCATCTTCAGGAACTGAACAACGACGAAATGCGCATGGAATTTACCCATCCGGATGAATTCTGGCATTGGGGTGCCGATTACATGGGGCGCTGGGTGGCAACCATGGGATTGCTCAGCCAGTACACCCGCCAGGATTACGGAGTGGCACAGGTCGTTGGGGAACTGATCCAGTTCCAAAAAGCGGATGGTAGTTTTGGAGCCTATACTGACCCGCATGATTTCCAGGAATGGTTTGGGATGGGCAGGGGACTGGTGGGTTTGCTCGAATACTATCAGGTGAACCCCGATCCGCAGGTTTTAGCCAGTGCGGTAAAACTGGGCGACTATTACGTTAAGCATTATCCTGACACAGCAGAGTGCATGTACGAGTGCTATTCAAACGCAATGGAAGGCATGGTTGGATTGGCCAGGTTGACCGGTGAAGCCAGGTTCCTGGCGTTTTCCCGGCATATGGCAGAAACTTCCGTGGTTTTCCTAGGCATTCGATATTCCGATGAAGTGGCTGGCAATGGTCGGCGGACACCGTGTGCCGGACAGGTACACTGCCAGTTGACTACGGCCCGCGGGCTGCTCGATCTGTATGAATTGACAGCAGAAGAAAGTTACCTCGAGCCGGTTATCCAGATGCAAAAATACATCACTGAGGAACTGCTGTGGGTGACAGGCGGAATTGGTTTCTATTACTTCCGACCGGAGGAAAACGAAACTTGTGCAGATGCGGATTGGCTGCGTTTGAACCTCCAATTATGGCGCCTGACAGGTGAAGCGCAATACATGCATCTGGCTGAGCGGATTCTCCTGAACCAGTTGTATTTCAATCAGACCGATAACGGTGGTTTTTGCTACCTGCGTGGTTTGCAAAACCGGGCCGGGTCAGTTTTTGATGCCTGCTGTTCGCATCATGGCCCGCGGGCATTCTATGAAATTCTAAAGACCATTTACACCAATGATGATGCCGGCTTGTGGATCAACCTGTTCACAGCAGGGGAGGCAAATAGTTGAGGTTAATCAGCGACCGGTTTCATTGAAGACCACGCTTAAGACCACAACAGACCATCAAATTTTTACTGTTACGTTTGATCCATCCGCAGATGCGAAAATTCTTATCCCCTCGCTGCGGGTGCGCATCCCCGAATGGACACAATCACCTACTTTACACATAAACGGGGACAAAATTCCTGTTACTGTCGAAAAAGGGTATGCCGTCATCGTGCGCGAATGGCAGGCAGGGGATTGCCTGGAGGTCAAACTGCCCTTCACCCTGGTTCTGCATTCTGGAGAATCCCTGGGAAGCCACATTTTATTTCCGGACCTGGCGGCAATAAGCTACGGTCCGCAGGTCTTTTGCCTGAATGACGCCTGGAATCACACAGTTCGTGTTCACCTGGCGAAGGTTCACATTACTCAGACCTGGCTCAATCCTTTATTATCCGTGCTTCTGACCGATTGGAAGCGAGGGGAAGCACTCCCGAGAACAAGAAGGAAACATTGATTTTTACACCATTGGCTCAAGTGGGCGGAACCCCGAGTGGAGCAGGTCGTATCCACTCTGTGCGCTCACCTTATTACAAAGTATGGATACCAATTGAAACGAACGATTAGTTACAAGACCGGAATGCTTCTAACAAGCTGTCAGTTGCTGGTCAAATGAGGAGGTTGCTTATGAGGAAGGGATAAACGAAAGAAGACAATTATCCGCTGCTGGAAACATTCGAGGCAACATTGATCCATTGCACAAAATCAAAAGTTTACTCAATCACGAGAAAACACGTGTCTAAGGAGAATGGAAATGGAAAAGAATGGAATTAAGCGTTTTGGCAACCGTCCCATCAGTCGGCGTGACATGTTAAAGCTGATCGGAACCACGGTTGGCGCAGCCGCTCTGGCGGGGTGTGCGCCGAAAGCTACCGAAGTTGCTGGAACAGAAGCTCCGGTAGAAGTACCCGTGACAGAAGTACCTGTGACAGAAGTACCAGTAGTGGAAGCTGAAAAAGTGGTTCTTCGCTATCAGAACCACTGGACGCAAGGATACCGATGCCCATTTCAAGGGTATGGAATGGCTGTACAAAGAATTCCAAGCCAAATATCCTGATATCACCATCGAGAATATCCTCAATCCTGACAGCAGGAATCCTACAAGAAAATCACTGCTGACTGCGCTGCCGGCGACTGCCCGGAGATCATCCACGGGCCTGGCCCGGAAATGTGGGATGCGGGTTATCTGCTTGACTTGACACCCTATATCGAGGAAGATGCCGCCTGGAAAGACATCATCATCACAGACACCTTATGGAAAACGGGCGACATAGTCTGGGGTATGTGCGGTGAATTTTCGCCAATGCCAACGATCTGGAACACCCGCATCCTGGAAAAAGCCGGCGTGAGCGATATCCCCACCACCTGGGATGAGCTTCATGGATGTCTGCGATAAGGTCAAAGCAAAGCGGCAAATTACCCACCTCCTGGGTTGTCGGTGGTTCGCATCAATGGCATAACATCATTGCCAGCCAGGAGGGCGGTCTGGAAGCCCTGGCTAACAATGAGTTCGATGCTCCCCAAATCAAGGAAGCCTTTAACCTCATGAAGACCTTTGTTGACAACAAATGGGTGCCTGACAACGAAATCGAACTCACCTGGCAGCAGTCTGTGGCGCTGTTTGTAGCCGAAGAAACCGCTTTCTACCTGAATGGCGCCTGGACGCTCAATAATGAAATCCGCAGCGAAGGTGCGGCAGCAGACCTGACGCGACAATGTCAAGTTCCTGCCTTACCCGAAGCAGGACCACGTGGAACAACCGTTGAGATGAAGAAAGACAACAGCTATTGCGGTCGCAGCCGCGGTTGCCAATGATAAAGCCAAATTGGATGCGGCCATCAATTTCCTGAAATTCTGGTTCAGCGAAGAAGGCGCCAAACAGTGGATCCTGTTGACCCAATCCCCAATGGGTGTCAAAGTCGACCTGGCTAAGATTGGAAGGTGTTGATCCATTGTTGCTGAGCTTCCTGGGTGCCAAAGATCAGGCCAAAGTCGCCTATTCCCTGCCAGACACCAAAGCCATGCAGCAACGCGGCTGGGATGATTGCTGGTCTGGACTGCAGACCTTGCTTGCTGGCAAGAGTGTTGACGAAGCCATGGCTGCCTTCGTAACTGAAATGTCGCAGTATAAATAGTACGCATCAAGCTCTCCTAGATGATTTGATGTACAATACTGGCAGCCGGATATACTCCGGCTGCCAGCACCGCCAATCCCCGCAGGAGGTAGCAGTTGGAAGTGTCCAGGAAACGGTTGTCTTCTCATTACGGAAGTAAACTTGGCATCCTTTTATTTTTATTACCAGGTGTCGGTGCCTACACCCTCTTTATGCTTTATCCCAGCCTGCTGTCGTTGTATTACAGCCTGCTGGATTGGCAGGGTGGTCCTGTAAGCGCGGCGCCATTCGTTGGTTTTGAAAATTTCAAGAACATTCTTCAAGACCCATTTATTTATAACGCTCTGGGTAATAACCTGCGCTTGCTGATACTCAACTGGGTATTTCAACTTCCCATCGCCCTGATGCTGGCTTATGTGCTCAGCCGCCTGCGCCATGGGGTTAGCTTTTACCGTTTCCTGTTCTACATCCCGGTCATTTTACCGACCGACAACATTGGCGTTGCTCTGGCGTTTTATTTTCTCTGGAAATAGATATGGACTGCTTAACAACCTGCTTGTTGGACTTGGGCTGGAAAACTTAGTACGTCCATGGTTAAGTGGAGATGGAATTGTTCAATGGTCAACCAGCTTCCCGGCAGCCTGGGTAGGGATCGGTTTTTATATGGTCATTTTCCTGGCAGCGCTGGTTGGAATTCCAGATGAATATTACGAAGCCTCCGCCATCGATGGCGCCAACCAATGGCAGCAATTTTTCTTTATCACCATCCCAAATATGCGCGGGGTTTATGTGTATGCCATGATTCTTATCTGCGCAAGGTGCCCTCGGGTCATTCATATATCCGCTGCTGATGACCAAAGGTGGTCCCCTGCACCTGAGTGAAACGCTGATCTCTTATTCGCTTTACTTGCTTTGGGAGAAAAAGATTTGGGGATATGGCAGCGCTGCTGCTGCATTATCCTTCTTGCTGGGTATTATGGCAACGATTCTTATTTGGAAGTTTGGACGTAAACCCGAATTAAGTAGTTGAACCTGGTGAATTGGAGAACTTCACATGACAGTAGACAGGGTCGAAACAAAAGCAATCATTAAGAACCTCTACGATAACCCGGGCATCATTCCAAGCCCCCCTCCGGCGTTCCTGGCAGCGGTGGCTGAGGGAGAGTCCCCTTCACACCGGGCTATTGTTTTGGGGTTTGATTTGCATTTTCCCATTGATATGGATTATCATCACTTCCCTGAAATCCACCCCCGAGTTGTATGCAGATCCCTTTGGTCTTTCAAAAGTACTGAAATGGTCGAATTATGAAGATGCCTGGGTTTATGCCAAGATGGGAGTGTATTTCCTTAACAGCATATTGGTTACTCTCCTGTCTGTTGTTATGGTGCTCTTTCTGTCTGCAACTTCGGCTTTTGCGCTTTCCCGCTTTAATTTCCGGTTCAAAGGCTGGGTTTGGGCATATGTCTTGTTTGGATTTCTCATCCCGCATTCGATTCTGCTTATTCCGCTCGCGATTTTTACCCGAACTCTGGGTATTTATAACAACTTGCTGGGACTGGCAGTGATTTATGCTGCGGTGGGCATCCCCTGGAACACGTTCTTTTTGCGGGCATTCATGGAAACCATTCCCAAGGAATTTGAGGAGGCTGCCATCCTGGATGGCGCCGGCATGTGGGGGGTGTTCTGGAATGTCATGATACCATTGTCCCAACCTGCCCTGGCGACCATGGCAACTTTTCATATCCTATCCGCCTGGAGCGAGTATATCCTGGCATTGGTGTTGACCGGCACAACTGCTTCACGCACATTACCGGTTGGGATCAGCCTGCTGGAAGGAGTCTTTACCTCAAATGAACCAGGTGTAGCAGCCGGTATGGTAATTACCATTATTCCGGCGGTCATTGCTTTTGCCTTGCTTCAGAGGTATGTCATTAAGGGCATTACTGCTGGTGCAATCAAAGCGTAAATTTTGATTGGAGAAAACACGATGAAATCCATTAATCTTCCAGTTCGTTACAACCGCTTTTACCCTGGTGACAGTCCATTGGGTTCAACGTTTAAAACCCAGGAATTTGATTTATCCCAAACCGCCTTGCTCCTGGTGGATGTCTATCATGCTGCAGAAAAACCAGAAGCCAACGACCTGGTTAATTCACGTTGGAACAGGGAATGGGAACGGATTGTAGATGAAAACATTGCACCCCTGATAGCAGCGTCTCGAAAGTTAGCTCTACCTGTTGTTTATGTATCCAACAGCAGCCCGCGTATCGAAATCAAACAGTCCACTTTTGGTTCCCGGCTGGTCGAAAGTTTGGGTTTTGACCCGACTGTTGATTTTCGTGAGCTGGATGTCAACCCGATGGAGTTTGACTATGGAGAGCCAATTCAATTGACTATTCCGCCCCAGATTGCTCCCCAACCAGGTGATTATTTCATCCGAAAGCACACCTATAGCGGTTTTTATGAAACCCGACTGGACAGCCTGCTTCGAAACCTTGGTGCGCATTATCTGCTTTGTGCCGGGTTTGTAGCAGATTGCTGCATGTTTTTCACCCTGGCTGATGCTGTGTTCCGTGGATTTGAACCCATCCTGTTTCGCGATTGTACCCTGGCGGCAGAATTGCCAGAGGAAGTTGAGACATTCGCAAATACGCGGAGAATCACCATGTGGATTGAAAGTATTTTATGCCCCACATCAACGGTACCAGAATTCATTTCCAAATTACCCGTATAAAAACTTCAAAAGGCGATGAATGGCAATCACAATTAAGGATATTGCAAAAAAAGCAGATGTTTCTGTGGCAACGGTTTCTTACGTTGTCAATAAAACCAGGTGGGTAAGTCCCGAGTTAACCGAGCGGGTACTGGATGCCATTCAACAGTTGGGTTATTCCCCCAATGCAGTTGCCCGCAACCTGCGCCAAAAACGCACCCAGATGATTGGTCTGATCGTCCCGGACAGCTCCAATCCATTCTTCGCTGAACTGGCAAAGGGGGTGGAAGACGCTGGCTTTGATGCAGGGTACAGTGTAATTCTGTGCAATTCCAATGCATCACTGGAGCGGGAACTGGTTTACCTGAACCTGCTGCAATCCAAACGGGTTGACGGCATCATCTTTATTGCCACTACCGACCCAGGTTGAACAAATCCGTCCGGTGATAAAAAGCGGTATCCCGGTTGTGATTTTTTATCGTGAGCTGCCCGGTTTGTTCGTGGACTCCTTTCAGATCGATAATTTCCAGGCAGGTCTCATGGCAACCCAACACCTGATCGAACTTGGGCATCGGGAGATTGCCTGCATTCAACCAGCTTCCCCGGACACTCCCAGCGGGCTGCGGGTAAAAGGATATCAGCAGGCGATGAAAACAGCCGGACTGGTAACCCATAAGGAATTGATGCCAAGAGGAGACAACCGGGTCAGCGGTGGAAAGATGGCAATCCAGGCGTTGGTCGAAAGCAAACTGCCATTTAGTGCCATTTTCTCTGCCAATGATGCCATGGCGATTGGTGCCATGCGCGCCCTGCGTGAACTGGGTTATCAGATACCGGAAAATGTGAGCATCACCGGTGTGGATGACATTATCCTGGCATCCTATAGTGAACCACCACTGACAACCGTATCCCAACCCAAGTATGATGCCGGCTGCCAGGCAGTAAACTTTTTAATCGAACGTATCCAGGGCTGTTGCAGCGATGAACCCCGTAAAGTGGTTCTTGACATCCAGCTCGTTCAACGAAATTCCTGCATTCCATTTAATGAAACAATCCTACTTAACAGGTGAAACTAATGAATACTTTTACACGCGAAGAAGTTCTGGATGTCTGCAAGCTGGTTTATGACCGCTATCTGACAAACGCCGCTGGCAGCAATTTCAGCGCCCGCGCCTCTGCAGATACTTTTTACCTTACACCTACCAATAATGCGAAAAATAATCGCTTGCGGATGCATGCAGATGACTTGCTTTTGGTAAATGGAAACGGAACCATTTTGGATGGTAAGGGTGAATTGAGCAGGAGCTGGCCTACCCATTTGAAGATGTACCAGGAATTCGATTATGTTGGTGCGGTTATCCATGCCCACCCGAAAATGGCGACCATCTTTTCCTGCAGGACTGCACCCATGCCGCCATTTCTGGATGCCATGAAGAAGTACGGTCCCATCCCGGTCATTTCCCGGGAATTTGCAGTGGACAGCCCGGCTTTTGGAGAAGAGATTGCTTCCATTTTCCGAAAAGATGAACAAAGTTTTCGCAAAAATGGACATGCTGTTTTTTATCCATACCATGGGGTACTCGTTGCTGCACCCACCCTGGCAGATGCGTATGACCTTCTGGAACGGATTGAATTTAATGCCACTGCCATCATTTACTCACGCCTCCTGGAGGGAATGGAGTGAGCCAATCTCAAGGGATGAAACAGCAACCATATGATGTGATTGCTGTTTCATCAAATGCAGCGCTCGATTCATATTATGTCGTGCCTGGTTTGTTGGCAGGTGCGGTTAATCGCACGGAAAAAGTTTTTCACACTGCCGGGGGCAAAGGGATCAATTTTTCCAGGGCATTCCATGCACTTGGTGGACGGGTATTGAATCTCGGAATTGTGGGCGGGCATACCGGTTCGCTATATTGTTGATGAATTGACCCGCGAGGACATCCCATGCGATATGGTATGGGTTGACCAGGAGACTCGCCGTTCATCCACCATTATCTCACTTGACGAGATGCAAACCACCGTCATGCTCGATTCTGGAAACCAGGTTGCAAGTTGAAGATGGAGACCGGCTCTCCCAGAAGGTTCTCGCGCATATTGGGGAAGCATCCTATCTTGTGTTGACAGGAAGCCTGTCAACAGGTTTACCGTCTCATTTTTACGCAGATATCGTGCGCAGAGTTAAACCCATTTCGAATATCACGATATGCCTGGACTGCAATGGGGATGTGCTTCAAAGTGCTGCTGCCAATGGGGTTAAGGTCATAAAGGTGAATGCATCAGAATATCAGACCAGTTTTTCCAACCCTGGAGGTTTTTCCCTATCCACGGTACCTGCGAATTTTGAACTGCTGCATAAACAGGGGCTGGAATTGCTCATCATTACGGATGGTCCCAATGGGGCATACGTTTACTCGACACAATCCCCGCCTTTCCAGGTGAAGACGCAGGTTAACCATTGGGTAAGCACGGCTGGCGCGGGTGATTCCTTCCTGGCGGGTCTGCTTTATTCACTCAACCAGGGAAAAAACCTGGAAGAGGCTGCTGCTTATGCCTCCGCAGCAGCAACTGCTGCCTTGCAGCAAATTGTCTGTGGTTACCTGACCCTGTCGGATGTCGACCGTTTCCTGGATTTGACCAGCCTTCACCCATTGAAAGCCTAAGGAGAAGCTGAGATGGTTAATAAACCGGCTTCCGAGCGAAATATCGCCCTGGCATTGGATGTTGGGGGGACCAATATCAAGGGCGGAATTATTACCCGCGAGGGTAAACTCCTGGCTGACTGTGTTGAAAGCACCCTGGCAAAAGCCAGTCCAGAAACAGTCATCTTGCAGATACTAAACACGATCCGCACTCTGTGTACAGAAAGCGGCGTGAAAGCGGAAGAACTGGATGGGATTGGCATCTCCATGGCTGCCTTTCTTACGGCGGATGGCGTGGTCACTGCGACCGCCCATCTCAATCGAGAATGGCTGGGGTATGACCTGAAAGCCCGATTAACGGCTGAATACCCGCTCAATTACTACTTTTCTCTCGATACACCCACGCCAACCCTGGGAGAAGCGTATTACGGTGCAGGTCAGGGTATTCATGATCTGGCGTATGTGACCGTCTCAACCGGAATCGGGGCTGGAATTATGGTTGGCGGCAAGTATTTTACCGGCGGAATGGGTTGGGCTGGGGGAGTAGGGCACATCATAATCGATGAGACCAGCCCTCGCATTTGCGAAGGTTGTGGAAATCATGGCTGCCTGGAGACATTCGCAGCCAGGGACGGTATTATCACCACTGCCAGGGAGTTGGTTGTTAACACACCCAGGCAACCGCATCCTGGATCTGGCGAAAAATGATCCTGCATTGATAACTCCCCGAATAATATTTGAGGCAGCCGAACTGGGTGACATGACCGCAATTGAAGTTTTCCGGAGGGCGGGTCATGCCCTGGGACTGGGATTGGTCAGCCTGGCTGATATTGTTTCGCCAAGTCGGATTATCGTTGGCGGAGGCATTGCCCAGGCTGGGAAATTCCTGCTTGAGCCTGCGATAGAGGTGGTGCGCACCCGGGCTTTTCCACCCCGCATTCGGCAGGTTGAAATTGTTCAGGCAGCCCTGGGTGATCAATCCGGGATTTATGGTGCGGCGGTCATGGTTTTCCATGATTTACGGATAAACTCCTCTGAAATGTAAAAACCTTTGATTTTTGGATCAAGGGATTTAATTCATTACACAATATCGAGAACACAGGAAATAATAATGGCAACAATTGATGAAACTCCCATAACACCATTTATTGAGCAGGTTGCAAAGGTGGTCGGGAGGGAGCATGTATCCACCCAACAGAGTCACCGCATCGCATACACGCGGGGTACCTGGCCGGTTGAGCTTAAGAGGGAGCAAATGGGTGACTGGAGTTATATGCCCATAGCAGTTGTCTGGCCGGGCAAGCGCCGAGGAAATTGGACAGGTAGTCCAAATTGCCAGGCAGGAAAAGCAGGTCATTGTGCCTTACGGGGGAGGGTCAGGAATAGTCGGTGGAACCAGCCTGGCAGGTTCGGTTATCCTGGATTTGCGGCGATTGAATACCATTGAAATTAATGCAACCAATCAATCTGTGACCGTTGGAGCAGGTGTCATTGGCAGCCACCTTGAAGAATTTTTAAATGCCCAGGGGTATACCTATGGACATTTTCCCCAATCGATGAACTCAGCGTGTGTCGGTGGTTTGGTGGCAACTGCGTCCACAGGTATTTTTTCCGGTCGCTATGGAAAGATGGACGACATGCTGGTTGGTTTACAGGCAGTCTTGCCCAACGGACAAATTCTGGATACCGGGGCAATGCCGCGCAGGTCAGCCGGACCAAATTTGAGCCAGTTATTCGTGGGTTCTGAAGGTGCATTTGGCATTATCACCCGTGCAATTTTCCGTATCTGGACATTGCCAGAGGTACGCAAATGGTCTGTTTACACTTTTCCTGAAACATCCCAGGGGTTGGAAGCCATTCGGGAAATCATGCATACCGATGCCCAGCCTGCCCTGGTCAGACTATATGATCATGCCGAAAGCGCTGCCAGGATTGAAAGGTTTGGATACCCAACCGGGCATTCCCTTTTATTTCTTGGTTTTGAAGGCAGCCGGGAATATGTGGATTGGCAAATGAAATGCACCAACACCATCTGTCTCCAACACCAGGCTGTGGCAAGAAGCGATGAAGCAGCCCTGAACTGGTACCGGTATCGCTTTGACACTTCTGGTATGCTGCGAACTAACCAGCTGCCTGGCGGTGTGGCAGATGCGTTGGAAGTTGCCGCACCCTGGGATTGCCTGGAGGCTGTCTGGCGGTCAATGCGGCAGGCATTGGAACCCCTGTGCATGCATGTTCATTGTCACTTTTCCCATGTTTACCCAACCCAGGGCTCGGTTTACGTAATATTCTATGCCCGGGCAAAAGAGGATACACCTGAGGCTGGCATATTGCTTTACCAGAAGTGTTTGGAAGCGGCAATGCAAGCCTGCCTGGCAGCGGGTGGCAGCATTTCCCATCATCATGGAATTGGACGGGCAAAACAAGCCTGGATGAAGGAAGAACATGGACAGGCAGGCTGGGACCTGCTATGTTCCTTGAAACAGGCGATTGACCCGGACAATATTCTCAATCCAAAGGTTTTGGGACTGCCATGAGTACACTCACCCCGAATTTACAAACCATTGCCACCACATGTGGACTATGCCATGACCAGTGTGTTTCCGCCTGCCCGGTGGTTGAAAGCGCACAAAACCTGTCCGCCTACCCATCCCGGCTGGCAACCCTTGCCTGGGAACTCTCCCGGGGAAACTTCCAACCAGGGGCGGATGCCTGGCAGGCATTTGCGCATTGCATTCATTGCAAATCCTGTATGTCAAATTGTGTGTACCTTGATGCACCAGTGGATGTCACACCGCTTATCCGCTGGGCGAGACATGAAATTTTGGAAAATGACTACATCAGTCCGCAATTACAAGGTATGCTGGATAAAATATCCCTGCATGGGAATCCGTATGGAGATGTTCAATCTGCACTTGCCGATGTAAAAAACCGGTATCAGGACGATATGAAGCCAGGTGGAATCCTGGTGATGGTAGATGCTGCCCAACTTGCACTTGACCCGGCTTCTGTGACTGCCAGTTTGCACCTGCTTAACTTGCTGGGGTATACCAATATCAGCATATCGGAATATTCGTATACCGGTTGGGAATTATGGCAGTATGGCTGCCAGTCTGCGACAATGGAAATAGCACAGAAAATCGCTCAAGAGATAACCCATCTCCAACCTGCCACTGTGATTACACTCTCCCCGTCAAGTACATACCTGCTCAACCAGGTTTATCCACAAGAGTTGGGAGTTCTCGTTCCTGCACCGGTGGTGAGCCTGCATGAAGCAGTTCTGGCGCGAATTGATTCGTTATCAGGTCGACTGTCCATACCTGCAGAACCGGTCTTTTTAGTTCCATCATATAGTGAGTTAAATCATTTACAGCAGCGATGATTCCGGTACTGTACTGGCACAGTTGGGGTTCCAGCAGGTTTCATTTCCAGGCAGACCGCTCTATCGTCCGGCGGCGTACCCGGAGGGGTTATGCCTTGAGCTTGACCCGAATCCTGGCATGGTCATCGCCAGAAAAATTGCTCAATATGCTGCGGATGCTGGGATTTGCAGCGTTGTGTGTACTTCTCCCTTTGCACTGCGGGCTATGCAAGCGGTACTCCCCAGCAGCCAGGTGAAAGATTGGTCTGCCTTTTTGATTGAACACATAACCACGTGAAAGCAGCAGGATAAGGCTTCACTTATTACTAACAATGTTGTTGGATTGGAACGGAAGGAGAAATCATCATGAATCAAAAAAGTTACCTTTTACGAGTTGCTGAACAAACCCCTACGGAATTTTGGATCAATAATCCAACCCGTGAACAAACGGATTTGGCGATTGCGAATGGCGCAACTGGCTGCACGAATAATCCATCCTTTACACAAAAAATGCTCGATCACCCAACCGAAGGGGCTTACGCACTGGCAGTTCTGGATCAAACGCTGCGCGAGGTGGCTGAAGATGGTGCAGCCATCGCAGAGTTTCAGCGCCGGCTGGCATTACCCACCTGTGAGAAATTCCTGCCGCTTTATACGAGAACGCAACGGACATCAGGGGTTCGTCTCTCTCCAGGGTGACCCCATCCACGAGGAAGACCCGGATGTTATCATCCGTGAGTCACTGGAAAACCATAAACTCTCTCCCAACGTGTGCTGCAAAATACCAACCACGCATGCCGGGTTGGTGGCGATGGAATACCTGGTCGGGAAAAATATTCCGCTCAATGCCACCGAGATATTCGGCATAAGCCAGGCAATAGTTTTATGTGAAACATATCAGCGAGCCAGCAGAAAACATGGAAAAACCCCGGCATTGTATATCTCGCACATCGCCGGAATCTATGATGACCATTTTAAAAATGTTGTCCAGGAACAGGGGATTCAAATATCTCCGGATGTGCTCTGGCAGGCGGGTCTGGCTGTTGCCCGAAAGCTGTACCAGATCATGGAAGAACGCGGATATCCGGGTGTTTTCGTTGCCGGAGGAGCCCGTGGATTGCATCACTTTACCGAAATGGTTGGTGGAAAAGTATGTTGTACGATTAACTGGGAAGGAACTGCTGATAAGCTGCTCGAACTTGACCCGCCGGTCGTTTACCGCTTGTTCAACCCGGTTCCACAGAAAGTTGTGGATGAATTGATGGAGAAAATCCCCGATTTCAAACGGGGTTACCTGGAAGATGGTCTGGCGATAGAAGAATTCAATGATTTTGGTCCGGTGCTTTTATTTAGAAGCATGTTCATCAAAAGCTGGAATAAAGTACTGGGACTGATTCCCGAGCGCAGGCGGCTTTTAAATGAGTAAATTTAACGGAATGGATAATAACCTGGGTAACCTATTCCGGTTATCGGATGCAAAAACCCGTTCCATCAGCCCGGAAAATTTCAGTGGAGAACCCGGTCAGGGGGGATGGCGCTTGAAGGAACGGGAGCATTGGCAGCCCGCGACCTGGGGCAGGGGTGGAAAATTTCCCCTTCCATCAACATTGCAGCGGGCGAAGAACGAGTCCTGGCTGATATAACAGGACCCGGGGTTGTTCAGCACATTTGGATGACTGTCACCGGGGTTTGGCGTCACAGCATCCTGCGCATCTATTGGGATGACTCTGAAACGCCGGCTGTGGAATGCCCGGTGGGAGATTTTTTTGCGTGCGGGTGGAACCGTTACGCCCAAATAAGTTCGCTGGCGGTGTGTGTGAACCCGGGCTCAGCATTTAATTCCTACTGGCAAATGCCATTCCGCAAACGCTGTAAAATCACCCTTACCAATATCGCGGATACCGAGATTCTGTTGTACTACCAGGTAACCTACGCCCTGACTCCGGTTCCGGAGGATTCGGCTTATTTTCATGCCCAGTTCAGGAGAGCAAATCCACTCCCGTATGCCCAGGTGTACACCATTCTGGATGGTGTGAAAGGGCAGGGACAATATGTTGGAACGTATATGGCATGGGGCAGCCATAATACCTGGTGGTGGGGAGAAGGGGAAATAAAGTTTTACATGGATGACGACCGCGAGTTTCCCACCATTTGCGGGACCGGGACGGAAGATTATTTCTGTGGTTCCTATAATTTTGACGCAAGCATTCCCAATTCTCCCAAGGGGAAGGAATTTCTCGGGTACAACGAATTCACTACCCCGTACTCGGGTTTACCCCAGGTAATCCGACCGGATGGACGCTACCAATCCCAGATGCGTTTTGGAATGTACCGCTGGCATATTGTTGACCCGATTCGCTTTCAAACTGAGTTGAAGGTAACCATCCAGGCTTTGGGATGGAGGAAAGACTTGCGCTATCTGCCACTTCAGGATGATATTGCTTCCGTTGCCTATCTGGTACCAAACCTTACCGACTGCGCCGTTTCCCGATCTTCCCGGTAAGGATGCATTGGAAATCATATAATCTAGAAATAATGTAGAGTATCCTATCAAACGAAGTAATCTTCACAATTCGAAAATATTGAACTTCTCCTCATGCATTAAAGTCGGGCATGTTAGATATTGATTGGAGACATTATGAATACCCCTGGTGATTATATTGAACGGGTGTATGCGGGTGTGTTGGGGAAGTTAATCGGTGTTTATCTTGGACGCCCATTTGAGGGCTGGACATACGAACGCATTGTGAGCACCCTGGGGGAAGTCGATTATTATGTCCATGATAAATTGGGACTACCCCTGATTGTTACTGATGATGATATCGCCGGGACTTTTACCTTCCCGCGTGCCTTTCCCGATAATGACAATACCATTGCCCTGACACCCGAGCAAATCGGTCAAACCTGGTTGAATTACCTGGTTGAGAATCGCTCCATTTTATGGTGGGGAGGGATGGGCAACTCTACCGAACATACCGCCTACCTGCGTCTTAAAAATGGAATTCCAGCACCGATGAGTGGTTCCTGCGAAATGAATGGCAAAATAGTTTCCGACCAAATCGGAAGCCAGATTTTCATCGATGGCTGGGCAATGATTTGCCCGGGTGACCCGGAGCGGGCAGCGGATTTTGCCAGGCGGGCAGCCAGCGTCAGCCATGACGGAGAGGCAATTTATGGCGCACAGGTGATTGCTGCCATGGAATCGCTGGCGTTTGTAGAGAGCGACCTCGAGAAACTATTGGATACTGCTGTTTCGCTCATTCCCAGCACTTCAACAATTTTCCGCCTGATCCAGGATTTGCGGGAGTGGAGAACCCAGGAAAACGACTGGCATGCCACCAGGGAAAAAATTGTGAAACACTATGGGTATGACAAATACCCGGGCAATTGTCACATGGTTCCCAATCATGCGCTGATTCACCTGGCATTGCTGTATGGGCAGGATGACTTCCAGAAATCGCTGATGATTGTGAATACGGCTGGCTGGGATACGGACTGCAATTCCGGCAATGTTGGCTGCATCCTGGGAATCAAAAATGGATTGCGGGGAATTGATACCGGACCCGACTGGAGAGGTCCAATGGCGGACAGGTTGTATTTATCCACGGCAGACGGAGGTCGCTGCATAACGGATGCAGTTGCAGAGACCTTTAGGTTGGTAAATATCCAGGAATCCCTTGCTGGAATGAAAACCTCCTCCCCGAAAGACGGCGCACGATTTCATTTTGAATTACCCGGCTCGGTTCAGGGTTTTCGGGTTGAGGTTCTTCCGGAAACCGGGGTTGCTCCCATCATGCGAAATGTGGAAGGGCATAGTATCAAGGGCAAGCGCAGCCTGGCAATAACCTGTAAAGAATTAAGCGGCGATTCAAAAGTGAGAATTTCCACCCCCACCTTTATTCTGCCTGAAGCAATCAATATGCCCGGCTATCGATTAATGGCTTCACCTGCCCTCTATTCCGGGCAAATTGTTACGGCAACTATAGCCGCTGATGAGAAAAATGGTAACCCTGTTGCGTGCAGGTTGTTTGTTTCCATGTATGGGGATGGGGATTGCCTGGATACTCTTTACGGACCTGAAAAAATCCTGGTACCCGGTTCAGCGGAGGTAACCACCTGGCAGGTACCGGATACCCTGGGTGCACCGATTGCCGAAATTGGTTTCGAGTTATCCAGCGATCAAAAGGCAGATGGCACCGTTTACCTGGATTCGCTTACCTGGCATGGTTCACCCCAAACCGTCTTGAAAAAACCCGACGGGAAAGGGACCATGTGGCGAAGGGCATGGATTAATGCGGTGGACCATTGGGATGACTGGCCGGTAGAATCCTTTCGACCGATCCAGGATACAGGCAGAGGTTTCCTCGGAATCGGCTGCCGGGAATGGACAGATTATCAGGTTACCGTGGATATCACTCCCTACATGATGAAATCCGGGGGTATTGCAGCCTATGTGCAGGGGCTGCGCAGATATTACGCCCTGCTATTATGTAAAGGGCATAAGATCCGGCTGATAAAAATGCTGAATGATGAACAGGTATTGGGTGAAGCAAGTTTTCCGTGGCAGGAAGGAACAGCCTATTCCCTCTCTTTACAAATCCGCGCCAATCACATCACTGCATCGGTGGGGGAATCGGTATTATTTGATTTAATTGATTCTGACCATCCATTAACCGGGGGAGGTGTTGCGCTTGTCAGTGAAGAGGGCTGCTTTGGCACCAACGCTGTGGAAATTTCACCTGCGGAGGGAGAGGGATAGAGTTTCGCTACTACAAGTTTCAAATACCCCAAATGTGCTGGCTTCATTCTATGGATATAAAAACGACCCCGTTTTAAACGGGGTCGTTTTAGATTAATCTTCAGGTTATTAGCGGTTTCCGGCGAAAGACCGGGAGCGGCTGTGATTGGTCCATGAACGCGGGGTTGCCTGTTTTGGTTGGGCAGGCTGGGTGAAATGATTCAGGTTAACCTCATACCCGCTGACCCTGCGGCGTTCCAGGGTTTGCCCCATCAGGCGTTCGATGGTTTTCACCATGGGCATATCCTCCTGGGTTACCAGCGAAAGGGCGGTACCCAGGTGGTCCATGCGCCCGGTACGACCGGTGCGGTGGGTGTAGGCATCGGCGGTATCAGGAACATCATAGTTGATGACGTGCGTTACCTGGGACACATCAATGCCGCGGGCGGCGATATCGGTTGCCACCATAATTTTCACGCGTCCGCTGCGGAAAGCATCCATGGCGGTTTGACGCTGCGACTGGGAAAGATTTCCCTGCAGTGAGGTGGCTGACAGCCCGGCATGCATTAACTGGAAAGCCAGTTTTTTGGCACGGTGCTTGGTGCGGGTAAAAACCAGAACCTGACCTGCTCCGCTATCCCGCAGGAGATGCAGCAGCATATCCTGTTTTTGGAGTTGTTCCACCGGGTAAATGACATGGCTGATGGTTTCAAGCGGTTTGGTAATGCTGATTTCCACGGTAACCGGGTTGACCAGCATTTCGGTTGCCAGTTTGCGAATTTCTGCCGGCATGGTGGCGGAAAACAGGAGTGTCTGGCGTTTTTTCGGCAAGGCAGCGATGATGCGCCGGATGGATGGTAAAAAGCCCATGTCAAACATGTGGTCGGCTTCATCCAGAACCAGGATTTCGATATTGTTTAAATTGATGGCTCGCTGTTCTTTTAAGTCCAACAGGCGACCAGGGCAGGCAACCACAATATCCACGCCTTTGCGCAGTCCCTTGATCTGGGGTTGTGCACCTACTCCGCCATACACCGTCAGGCTGCGTAAACCGGTTTGCCGTCCGAGCTGGGTAATGGCAACATGGGTTTGTTCAGCCAGTTCGCGGGTAGGGGAAATGATGAGCGCTCGCAGATTACCGCGTGCACCTTTCATCAAGTGCTGTAACATGGGCAGCACGAAGGCAGCCGTTTTACCGGTACCGGTTTGTGCCAGTCCCAATACATCTTTTCCACCAAGAATGGCGGGGATGGTCTGGGTTTGAATGGGGGTTGGGGTGTTGTAACCAGCCGTCGATATTCCCGCATTAATCTGCGGGTGGAATGCAAAATTATTAAAATTCACAAAAAATCCTTTAATGGTGTTGCTGTTTGCGCGAAAGAATGCTGCTTTTCGCGCCCGCTCCCTCGCCCCGCAATGCGGTTCCACCATTAAATGATCAAGAGCGGCTTTTATACATAATAAAACCAGGGAAATCCCTGGCTCGTTGAAAACATATTCTTAATTCAACTAGACAATTCAGTATACCATAAAGAACGATGTCTGACGGCAAGCGAATATTCCTTTGACAATATATAGATGAAGAACATCTGCATTCAGGATTATTTCCAGATCAGATTAATTCTCAAATGGTGTATTTTAACTTTCCTATTATTTCCATTTCCTATACAATCATTATCAGATTTCAGGCAAATTTTCTACATTTTTTTGGTCATATTTTTCGAAGATGGGATTGGCATTAGGAAATTCATCCTTGATTCCAATTGCCAGATAAAAACAGTTTACCCGTTTACCGACTGCCCATATTTTCACCTTTTCCAAATTACTAAAATCCGGTTGCTATACATTTTCGTTAACATCAGAAGTGAGGGAGCGATGGCAGGAAAAAACTATATCGATAAATATATTGAATACTTTTCCGTACAAACAGGCAGGGCACCCAAGCGCGACAGGCTGGAGTGGGCAATCAACGAAACATTGAACGATGACGATTTAAAGCTATTTTTTGTCCTGCCGCAAATCGGTTCGCTTACACCCCAACAATTTCGCAAGAAAGCCATTCAGAAGGGTTTTACTGATGAAGTTTATCAGCAATGCCTGACCCGCCTGCATGAAGAAGGATTTGTAATCAGTCATGATATCGGGATTAAGGGCAGGGTGTACGAACGTGCCTTTGTGTCCTTTACCCTGGAGCAGCAGGTACGCCGAAAGAAAGGTACGGAATTGGGTGCAGCTTATGGTGAATTTTGGGAAAGCATGGCAGCAATGACAGCCAAACTTCCTACCAAAACGCCCTATTTCCGCGTCCTGCCCGTGGAAGCAACATTAACTGGTCAGGCACAAACGCAAGTAATATCGGTGGGAGTGGAGATTCCTGACCCGCGCCAGGTGCTGCCAATTGACGTGATTTCGCAGATGGTCAGCAAAGAGCCCTTGATTGGTATCTCAGAATGTTATTGCCGCCTTGCCAGGGAGAACCGGGGAGGAGGAGAATGCGAATATCCCAGGGAGACTTGTTTTACGTTTAATGAACTCGCCCAGACTTTGATTGAAACCAACCTGGCTCGCAAAATTGAAGCAGAGGAAGCCATTCGCATCCTGCGGAATGCAGAAGAACACCGGCTCATTCATAACGTGGATAATTGCCAGGGACATTTGAAAGCGTTATGCAATTGCTGCCCGGATTGCTGCCCGGCAATAAAAAGTTTTAAAGCAGGCGTGCGCAATGTAAACTCAGCCTCACGATACATGGCTTATTGGATAGAAGAAAAATGTACAGAATGCGGTGTCTGCGTGGAAGTTTGCCCGGTGGAAGCCATTACTTCATCGAATGGCAATCCAACATTCCATGATGAGCAATGTATTGGCTGTGGTTTGTGCGTATCCAATTGTCCAGAAGGTGCCATCAAAATGGTCCTGCGGGAGGTGCAGCCAAACATACCGGTGACCAATACACAGCTTTGGTCCAGAATTCGGAATGAAGCTATCGTTACATTAGTAAAAGAAAAAGTCACCGGTATTTTCAAATAATCCAGATTTATGTAAATAATTGCGATTGGGCTGAATATAAGAATTTAAATCGAGGTCAAGATAACCATGACATCCACTGACAAATCCCAAATTGAGATTCAGGAAAAAGTTACCCGCAGACGGCGAACCTGGCTGGTTTTTACCCTGTTCACTTTCATGCTCTTGCACCAGACGGACAAATTGTTAATCGGTCCGTTAACCACGCCCATCATGGAGACATTCAAGATAAACGAAGCGCAGATGGGGTTTATTTTCACCGGTGCGCTCCTGGTGGGTGGTATCTTTTTCCCGTTGTGGGGCTACCTGTTCGATCGGTTATGCCAGACCTAAAATCCTGGCATTGGCAGCATTCATCTGGGGTGCTACCACCTGGTTGAGTGCCATTGCACCCAATTTTGGAACCTTTTTGGCGACACGTGCTTCCACCGGTGTGGACGATGCTTCTTATCCAGGTGTGTACAGCCTGGTATCAGATTACTTTCCTCCCACCAGGCGCGGCAAGATAATCAGCATTTTGCAACTGACAGCGGTTATGGGGGGCATATTGGGGATGGGGCTGGCAACAGCATTTCGAGATACTATAGGCTGGCGGGGAATATTTTATATCACCGGCAGCCTGGGAGTAATCTGGGCACTGGTAATGCTGTTAACATTAAAGGATATTCCACGTGGAAATTCTGAACCTGAACAAGCCGGGCAGGCAAAGGTTGCGACAGGTAAATTCAGCTGGAAGGCTGTGGGGGCATTGCTCAAAAGACCGGTGATTGTGACCCTGTTTGTGCAGCAGTTTATCTATGTCTTCCCGTTTAATGCAATCAATGCCTGGTACTTTCGCTACCTGGAAACGGAAGGTCAATTAACCCCTGCCAATACGACCATGGTAATGGGTGTGTTCGCCCTGGTGGTGGCTGGCGGAACGTATGTTGCAGGAGCATTGGGTGACTGGGCGTTTAAACGCAACTCCACGAGGACGCATGATTGTGGCAGTTGGCGGGATGACCATGTTGACCCTGTTTTTTACAACGGCATTGCGGGTAACAACCATCAATTTTGGATTGTTTTTTGCCCTGCAAACCATTGGCGCGTTTTTCTGGTCATTCGAATGGCCAAATGCCGTATCCACCATCCAGGATATTGTAGAACCAGAAATTCGCTCAACAGCACATGCCATTATTGGTGTAGCCGAGACACTCGGTTCAGCCCTGGCACCGCTGGTGGCGGGGTTAATTGCTGTTGGGGCCTCACTGCAAAAAGCACTCCTGACCATAACCACCGTTGGATGGATTTTGGGGATTGTGCTTCTGCTGGTGGTGATGTACTTCCTGCCTGCCGAAGTGAATGCCCTGCGCAAACTGATGAAAGAGCGGGTGGAGCAGGCAGGCGGGCAGGGATAAGGATTTTTGGGTTCGGGATAGATGGTAATATTGCATTAGTATTGATTACCATTTCTTTAATTGTTTTGGAGTACAGCATGTCTTCCATTTTCAATAGGGCAGCCGTAGTTAGCGGTGTTGATCGGGTTGCTCTGAATTTGCCAACCCAAATAATTCAGCCTGAAAACCGAATGAGTGCCCTATGATGCGAGGATGCATGCCTAACAACCACATCCAGGACATCCTTGAACTCATCCGGCTGACTTCCACCGACTTACCTGCAGCCGTAGAAAAACGGTTGCGGAATGCACTGGAAAAAGAAGATTCCGGTTCCGCTGCCAAAAGTGCCATCGAAACCATCCTTGCCAATGTGGAACTCGCCCGAAAAAATTCCACCCCTATCTGCCAGGATACCGGCACCCCGATTTTCTATGTGCGTTATCCAATGGAAATGCAGGCTGTGGAATTAAAAAAGCAAATCCTTCAGGCTGTGGTTCTGGCAACTGGGCAAGGCTATTTACGACCAAATGCGGTAGACCCTGCCACTGGCAATAACACGGGGGATAATACCGGTGATGATTATTACCCAAGTATCCACTTTACCCAGTACGAAGAGGGTCCATTAATTATTGACCTGGTTTTAAAGGGGGGAGGATGCGAAAATGTTGGGACACAGTATTCCCTGCCGGACATCCAATTAAATGCAGCCCGCGACCTGGAAGGTGTGCGAAAAGCTGCCCTGGATGCCGTTTTTCAAGCACAGGGGGAAGGCTGCGCACCGGGTTTCCTGGGGATCGCCATTGGAGGTGACCGGGAGACATCGTATGCTGCTTCAAAAGAAGTATTCCTGCGAGATTTGGAAGCGGTGAACAGCAACCCCCAACTCCAAGAATTGGAAGAGCGAATTACGAAAGATGCCAATGAATTGGGAATCGGACCGATGGGATTTGGAGGAAAATCCACTGTTTTGGGTACAAACATTACATCCACCTACCGGGTGCCGGCATCTTATTTTGTTTCCGTCTCGTATATGTGCTGGGCATATCGCCGTCGCAGAATGATTGTTGAAAAAGACAGTGTCATCTATGAATAGAGCGAAAAATGGTAGGGCAAGAGAACTTACCATACCCCTTTCTGATGATGTGATCAGGGACTTGCACGTGGGGGACTCTGTTTTATTATCCGGCGTGATGATTACCGGCAGGGATGCAGTTCATAAATGGTTAATAGAAACGTTTATTAATCCCATCCAACCTGCAACACAGGATGACCAGCAAATTTATCAGGAGATTCAACCCATACTTGCGGGTGGAATCATCTATCATTGCGGTCCGGTTGTAACCGGAGTTGAAACCAAGCAATATCGGTTTGTTGCAGCAGGTCCCACGACCAGTATCCGGGAAGAAATGTACCAGGGTGATGTGATGCGGTATTTCAACCTCAAAGGTGTGATTGGGAAAGGGGGTATGGGGCAAAAGACACTGTTGGCTTGCCAGGAGCTGCCGGCTGTCTACTTCCATGCCATTGGAGGTGCGGCTGCTTTGATTGCCCGGTGTGTGAAGAGAGTGATCAATGTGTATAAACTTGCGTTCGGAATACCTGAAGCAATGTGGGTGATTGAGGTTGAGAATTTTCCCGTGGTGGTGACCATGGACTCGCATGGGAATAGTCTGCACGATGATATCCGGCAGCAATCCAGAGAAGCACTGGAAAGATTGATCTCATGAGGGAAATATAATTTCTAAATAAATATTTCCAGCACAGCCTGAATTGTGCCAAAAGCAATACCATTACGGGTCATACAGGGACTGCGAACATCGTAGCAATTTCCATCAACCCTCATTTTTCATAATATTTCTTTTTAACAAACATCACAGAAAATTTGTTAACATGTTACTTGATTCTTATACAGTAAAAGTTGCTATAATGTAAAAACAATATTCCCCAATCGGGGAATAATAAATCCAAAAGGTAAACAAGAATCCGCTCGAAATCTCTAGGAGGAGAAAAATGTCGAAGAGAATCAGTATTGCTTTCGTCATGGTCTTACTGGCAGTATTCGTTTTATCTGCCTGTGGACCAAAGCCAGTGGAAACACAGGCTCCTGTTGTTACGGAAGCCCCTGTGGCTACTGAAGCCCCTGTGGTAACAGACGAACCGGTGGCAACCGAAGCGCCTGTTGTCATTACCGACACCGAACTCAATGTACTTTGCACGCCGCAAGAAGAATGGTGCCAGGGGATGAAACAGGAATTCGAAGCGTTATATGGCATCACCGTGAACTATGTGCGTATGTCATCGGGTGAAGCCCTGGCACGTATTGTTGCCGAGAAAGATGCTCCAACCTTTGATATCTGGTGGGGCGGGCCGATTGATAGTTTCGTCTCTGCCAAGGGTCAAGGGCTTGCTCGAAGCCTATGATTCCCCGAACTATGTCAACATTCGCGATCCCAAATTGATGAAAGATGTTGACAACCAGTGGGTGGGTGTATATGTTGGTACGCTTGGTTTTGCCACGAACACCGAGTGGCTGGCAGCCCATCCGGATGCCAAAGCCCCCACATCCTGGGATGATTTGTTGAAACCCGAGTTCACCGGGCAGGTAATGGTTGCGCATCCATCAACCTCCGGCACATCCTACACCGCACTTTCCACCATTCTCCAGATGCGTGGGGAAGAAGCCGGTTGGGAATATATCCAGAAATATGCAGGTCAAATGGCTTCCTTCACGAAAAGTGGTGCTGCACCTGCCAAGTTTGTCTGCCAGGGTGAAGCCGCAGTTGCAATCGTATTCTCTCACGATATCGTGAATGAGATCGAGAACAACAGCTGCCCGCTCGAACTTACCTTCCCCGCTGAGGGAACTGGTTATGAAATTGGCGGTCAGGCTATCCTGAAAGGTGCCAAGAACGTCCAGGCTGCCAAACTGTGGTTTGACTGGGCAATCTCTGCCGAAGGTCAGGCATTGGGTCCAAAATACCACGCCTACCAGGCTCCCACAGTCAATGGTGTTGAACTCTCACACCCTGAATTGCTGGAAGCAAACTTAATCGATTATGACTTCATCTGGTCTGGTGAGAACAAAACAGCCATCGTTGACAAATTCACCAATGAAATTGCCAACGCAGAAAATCTAAAACAATAATTCTGGTTTTCCAATTCTGGGCGGCATATGCCGCCCAGAATTTATTCCTGGAGGATTATGCAGACCACTTCATCAAGTCCAGATTCTCCCGCGCCAAAAATCTCCAATATCACCAGACGAATTCGCGAATTTTCCCTCATCGGCAGAGACCCGGTTCTCTTCATGAGTCTGCTGCTATCTGGCATTTTTGTGTTTGTATTTGTAATTTTTCCTTTGTACCGCTCAATTGCAGGTGGGTTTATTTCAAAAGAAGGCTTATTTGATGTCACCTACTTTGCCCGTTATTTTGATGGATACTATGGTCCCGCACTCCGCCGGGCATTTACTGACACGATGTTAATGGGAGTCCTGACGGCTTCTGCAGGAACATTGATTGGTTTCATTTTTGCATATGCCATTGTGCGCTGCAATATTCCAGGTAAAAAAGTTGTGCACTGGCTGGCGCTAATTCCTACGGTTTCACCACCTTTTGCCCTCGCATTGAGTATGATCCTGCTGTTTGGGCGGAATGGTTTAATCACCCGCAAACTGCTTGGAATCCAATTTGTGCAGGGCATGAATGATGTCTATGGTCTGGATGGATTGGTTATCGTCCAAACCATCACTTTTTTCTCGGTATCATACTTAATTCTTAAAGCCATGCTGGAAAGGTTGAACCCTGCCATTGAGGAAGCCGCTGCCAGCCTTGGAGCAGGGCGATTTCACTTATTCCGCACGGTGACACTGCCGCTGCTGGTTCCCGGAATTGCCGGTTCGTTTTTACTCCTGTTTGTTGAGTCTTTGGCAGACCTGGGAAATCCGCTTTTCATCGCTGGAAATAAGACAGTTTTATCTGCCCAAATCTTCATGGCAGTGATTGGAGAGTATAACTATCAGAAAGCATCTGCTCTGTCACTGGTTCTTATCATTCCCACGCTGGTCATTTTCCTGGTGCAGCGATATTACGTAAACCGCAGGTCATATATTTCGGTCACGGGAAAACCAGCCGGTTCCCAGGTTCTTGAAAAGGATCCTGTCATCCGCTGGGTTGTGAATATCACTGCCTACCTCATCATTGCCTTTATCATCCTTTTATATGCCACCATTATTTATGGCTCATTCAGCACTGCCTGGGGAGTAGACTTTACCCCAACCCTAAAACATTGGACCATGACAGTTACCCGCGGGGTTGAAGCAATCCTTGACACGACTTTTTTGAGTGCTGTGGCAACCCCGTTTGCTGCCTTATTGGGGATGATTGTTGCCTGGCTGGTGGTGAGGAAAAAATTTACCGGCAAAGATGTTCTGGATTTTACTTCCAACCTTGGCGGGGCGGTTCCAGGAACCATTCTGGGTATTGGATTTGTGATGGCATTCAACAAACCCCCGCTGGCACTGGCAATCGGTATCTATGCTGTACTGGCGCTGTTTTATGCACAGGTTGTCGGTAAAAAAGGGGCAGAAAGAATCATTATTCTAATCGTTGGAACTGCGGTCGGTGTAGTGTTAACGAAACTGGAACCGCGCATGATGTTTTTTGCCCTGGGTGGAACTTACCTGGTGATTGCGGTAATTATCATGATCACCCAGAGAAAATTCACCAAACCACTGGCTGCGGGACTATTGGGGGTTTACGTGATGTCTACCAATTGGGCTGCAATCATTGCCAAACCGATCGCTGATTACAGCCGTTCCCTGGAAAGAGGGTTTTGGAGTAACGCCATCTTCCAGGTTTCGGACCATATCAAAGTACTCATCCAGCCAACCCCTTCTCTCCTGGCAATCGCACTCATATTTGCAGGTGTGCTTCTTCTCCAAAATACAAAAATGCGAGGTATCCGGATTGGGCTCGGGGTACTTGCGCTTGCCATCCCGTGTGCGCTTTCATTTACAGAGATTCCGTTTGCGATGGTCGGCGGGGCTTACATCATTATGGCTGCATTCATCGTGCGCAGTGTACCGGCTTCAGTCCGCTCCGGAATTGCTGCTTTGCAGCAAATTGATCCATCCATCGAAGAGGCTTCCAATATTTTGGGTGCCGATGCGCAATATACCTTCCGCAAAGTCACCCTGCCGCTCATTTTACCGGCTCTCTTTGCCGGCTTGATTTTCAGCTTCACCAGGCATATGACCAGTCTTTCGGCGATTATTTTCCTGGTCAGTGCCAAGTGGAGAATCGTAACCGCCTCCATTTTAAGTGAATGGGAACAAGGCGGTGTCAGTATCGCGGCAGCCTATTCAACGGTCATTATCATCTTTGTCATGATTGCCATATTAGTACTTAATCTGCTCATTAACCGGTTGTTTAAAGGCAGGGGCTCGGTGGATATGAGCCAGGGATTTTAATTCAAAAATTGAGGTAAACCAATGTACCTGTCTCTAGAAAATATTACAAAAGTTTTTCCTCCACGCGGTGGAGTAAGCGAAGTGACTGCGGTTCACAATGTCAACCTGGAAATCAAGAAGGGTGAACTGGTCACCTTGCTTGGACCCAGTGGGTGCGGGAAAACAACCACCCTGAGAATGATTGCAGGTTTTGAGTTCCCCACGTCAGGCAAGATTACCCTGGATGGACAGGAAATTAACGCCCTGCCTCCCCATAAACGGGATATGTCCATGGTGTTTCAAAGTTATGCCATCTTCCCGCACTTGACTGTATTTGAAAATATTGCCTATGGATTGAATGTTAAACGACTGGCAAAATCCGTTATTACCGAGCGGGTCAATAAAGTACTGGACCTGGTGCACCTGGAAGGATACGGACACCGTTCTCCGATACAGCTTTCTGGTGGGCAGCAGCAGCGTGTGGCGCTTGCCCGGGCTTTAATCATGGAACCCAAGGTTTTATTGATGGATGAACCGCTTTCGAACCTGGACGCCAAACTGCGGGAAGAAATGCGGACAGAGATACGGCGTATTCAAAAAGAGATGAACATCACCAGCGTTTACGTAACCCACGATCAGATCGAAGCCATGACACTATCTGACAGGATTGTGGTGATGAACATGGGTATCATCGAACAGATAGGCACACCGGTTGAGATGTATCGTTTTCCCACCAGCCGGTTTGTTGCAAATTTCATTGGTCGGGCAAATTTTGTTCCGGGAGTAGTTCAGGAACAAAATGCCAGCAAATTAATTGTGAAATCATTGGGTGAAGTAATCACCCTCAGTAATGTGCAGCGTGAATTTGCAGCCCAAGAATCAGTGGTGTTAATTGTCCGTCCCGAAATGATTCGGGTAAAGAAATCTGGAGAGTTGTTCAAAGGTATCATTCGCAGGGCGGTGTATCTTGGCGATGTGATTGAATATGATGTCGAGGTGAGCGGGCAGTTGATTACCGGGGTGGAAACGGATCCGTATGCCATGGAGCTCTTCCCGGAAGGTGAGCAGGTAACCGTCGGATTTGCAGAAGGATGTATCCAGGTTTTACCGGCTGAGAACAAGCATGACTGATTTTGATATCGTCATGATTGGCAATTTTGCCAAAGACAAATTAATCGTTGATGGGATTGAAGAAATAGCATCCGGGGGTGGTGTTTATTACGGCAGCATTGTAGTCAAAAGGCTTGGTGCAAGCGTTGCAGTAATCACCCGGCTGCATCCGGATGATTTTTTTCGATTGGAAGACCTGAAGGCTGAAGGTGTTGCAGTATATGCCACCCAGGCAGCCGGTACTTCAGGGATTGCCAATTATTATCAATCGTCCAACATGGAAACCCGCATCTGTAAACCGATCGGTTTTGGCGGTAAATTTCTACTGGAAGAGATCCCAGACCTGAAAACTAATGTGATTATGCTTTCACCGCTGTTTGCAGGTGAAGTGGATTTAGCGCTCTTGCAGGCTATATCCAGGCGGGCTCCAGTAGCAATGGACATTCAAGGATTTGTGAGGGTGCCGGTCGGAGATAACCTGATTTTTCAGCCCTGGGCGGATTTGATCGAAGGTCTGAAATGCATTACATATCTCAAAGTCGATAAGGCAGAAGCAGAATACCTGACAGGAAAAACAGATCTGCATGAAGCGGCGATTCAACTGCATGCACTCGGTCCGAAAGAAATTGTGTTGACCCAAACTTCTGGGGTGACGGTATTTGCTGAGGGTCAGTTTTATAATGCGCCATTTACATCGCGTTCCCTGGCTGGCAGAACTGGAAGGGGAGACACTTGTTTTTCCACCTATATTACCAGGCGCCTGACGGGCAGCCCTGAAACCGCCTGCCTTTGGGCAGGTGCAGTTACTTCGTTAAAACAGGAAGTGCCAGGTCCATGGAAGGGAACTATGGAGCAAGTCGAGGCTTTGTTGTCCGGGTCTTAATAGCGGATAAACATCCTTATTATCCGAAAATTGGGTATCCGCTGGCTGGAAAATCTGTTTACTTAATATTCACAATTACCCAGTCACTATTTTGTTCTAAACTTACCACAAAAGTGAACACAAACTCCCATTTCATTTAACATGGCGGCCTTGATGGCCAGTGCCTTGTCAGCGTTTACAGCATCAGGCGCATAAGCCACCTGGATGTGATTGGCTTTATGGCGTGCCATCAATTGATCGCGGCTGACTCCATAAAGAACTGCGTTCATCATAGGCCACTGTTCTGTCGTAGATTGCCACCTGTCATGCACTTCGTGGTCTGGCAGCCGGACTGCTTTGCCGCGACCGATGTCTGCGTGCAGCCTGCCATCCATTACATATACCCGGCTCCAGACAATTTCTCCGGGTTTACTGGTGCCTTTCAGTGTTCCCCCACCAAGAGGAAAATACATTGGCGGCTGGCGTTCACTGATTGCACCAGCATATCCGTTAATAAAGTGTGATGCTGGCGCTGCCCCTGAAATTTCAAAGACCCACACAAAATCATCTATTCCATCTCCGCGATAATGCCTGCCCCAGCGAATATCATGCAGCGTTGTGGAGGGGTCGAAACCCAATTCCTTCCAGACCCGGTTGGTTACCAGGGCATCAATACCGGCACACTCATCCACTTCATTAAAATGTGGTAAGGCAAGCCCTGCGTATAATTCCTCGCCAGAAACAGCGTGATAGACTGGCGGGCGTTCGGGATTGTTTAGCAAACCTTCCGCCAGGTCAGATGCTGGAGCCATATCTTTCAGACCCTGCTGATACTGAATGCCAATCGTGTCACATTGGAAAGCATCCGAAATCCGAACTGCCGCAATATACATTTTTAACTGTTCCAGAACCTGGTTCTCCGTTAGTTCTGTGGCGGGATCCTTCCCGAATTTGAACTGCATCCCCCGTTCTTCCAGCCATTCTTTTACAGCCTGCGCTTCGTTCACGTTGACTTTTTTCATTTCTGCCAGCAGCGCAGATTGGGACAGGCGTTCTTTGTAAATGCCGCAGGCATTTAAGAGTTCATCCTCAACGATGGCGTTGTACATTCCCATGCAACCCTCATCGAAGATGCCCATAATTGCTTTTTTCTTTCGCAGTTGTTTAGCCAGGCGAGTGCCAACTTCCAGTTCCGAGTCTGAAAGCATTTCAGAAGAAAATTCCTGGATATGACTGCTATCATGGATGATTTCACCTGTTGCAATCCAGCTCTTTATACCTTCAATAAAAAAGGTATCATCAAAATTTTCGCTCCAGATGGTGCTGTACTTTACACCCATTTTCGCCAGGCAGCCGTTTATGTTCAGCATCCCAACCAGGCCTGACCATTGCCCTGACCAGTTGGCTACGGTTAGAATTGGACCATGGTGATCGCGCAGCCCTGCCAGGACATGATAACTGTACTGCCAGACTGCCTCTGCCACAATCACCGGTGACTCGTCCGGGATATTCTGGAAGATATCCATTCCCATGCGCTGGGAAGAGATAAAGCCATGCTTTTCAACAGGATTATAAGGATGGGCACGAACCACATCCATTCCAAGTCTTGCAAAGGCGGCACAAATTTGCGATTCCATTTCTTCCTGCGCCGGCCAGCACATCTCGTTGGCAGAATGCCGTAAATCACCACTGGCTACCAGGTAGGCGGTTTTTAAATTTTGATGATTCATGAATTCCCTCCATGTAAATCGATGGTCGTTTTCTCTCCGGCATGAACGTGAACTTCAGGATGAATAGAGATAGTCTGTCCGTGGATAGTTACGAATAAATTCTCGATGAATAGTTCGCCGAATGCTAATTCAACTATCAGGTTTTGTTCTGTCAATGTAAATACTCCCCAACCACTGGCAGTGGAAAAGAAGCAGGTGAAGATATCCTGCTCGATTGCGGGAGATATGTAAAGCGAATGGGTTGCTGCAGAATATCGAAATCCTGACAGGGCAATAAGCAATCCGAAACTTGCCATGGCACGGGCATAAAAAGAGCCGCACTCATACTCATTCCACGGATTTCGGGTTCGCCCGTCATACCTGGAACGGACTGATTCAACAATAGCCAGTCCCTCCTCCACCATTCCCAGGCTGATCATGTGGGAGGCAACCTGGTATTCTATTCCGGTCCAAACCTCGTCCGAATACACAAATGGCAGGGTTGGTTTGTTTCCTTTTGGCCAGGTGCACAAAAGCAGTCCGGATTCATCTCCCAATGCGTACCCCGGACGTTGTGGATTGGCGTGTGACCAGAGTGAGGATTTAAAGTTGTGTTTATAAACCGCGGCGAGATGGCTGCGGATGGAATCCTGGTTTTGCGGGCTTTCCAAACCGCAGGCTTTTGCCAACCAGGCACCAAAGACGCCATCCGAAAGACACCCGGTACCCACCTGGTATTTTGGACCTTCGGTTTTCAGTAAAACCGCTTCCTCGCTCATATCCTCCTGGAGGGCGGCAATTTTTTGGGCAAAGCTATTATCATTAAGCTGATTTACCATTATCTCTTGTTGATAATATTCACCATTGAAAAGACGCTGCTCAATATTATTTATTCCTGCTTGCAGCAGACTTTCGAACTCCGCTGCATCTGAATGATTATCAGAGTCATGGGCAAGCTCAATCATGGCTTTAAGTGCCCCCAGGTACATGCTGGAACATAATCCATCTGGACCCCAAAACTCAATATCATAGGTGTTGTGATGTGGTTCTTCGGTTAATCCCACGTGACGGGGATCCCATTGCGCTATGCAAAATCTCATACTTTGCCTGGCAAGCGGATACATCCTCTTAAGCCATTCCCGGTCACCGCAAATCTGCCAATCCCGGTACAACTTCATTATCCCGCCCAATTGACCGTCAGCAGCGGCGTGAAAATCATGGGAGGTTGGCAGTCCTGGCAGGGCAGCCCGGAAAGTGACATGGCCGCGTTCGTCCATTGATTTTTCCAGTTCAGCATGCCGCAAGGTTCTTTCCAGTGAGGGGAACAGGTGAGGAATGGATTGGGCATAATTCAAGACGTGGGTACAACTCCCGGGGCAGCAGCCTTTGTCGCAAAAACAACCTTCCCAACACCACATATCACCATTTTCGTAGCGGATTACCGTGGGTGACTTGATGATTGCAAGATTGGCGGAGACAGCATCCAGCACAGAAATCGGAAGGGAAGAAGAGAAGAGTGCTTTCTGAAAATTCAGAGTCTGCGTTTTTAAATATTCGTACCTGTCACGGACATAGAATAATACATCTGTGGCATCCTTCCATTTTGTACTGTAAAAGGGATGCCAGACGGGTTGTGGTTTTTCTTTATCTGCCTCACAGCAGGATTTGGGATTGGTTTCGCCGATATTGGGGAAATACCAGGTTATCACAACCGGGTAGGTAATCCTGGCACCCGGAGCGAGTTCACCCTTTACAAGAACTGAACCGCCGTTATAGGCTGGTCGGTTATCGGCTGGAAGTTCTCCGGTGGGCTGGAACTTGCCGGTTGAAAGCTCGCGCCATAAAGCAGAAATCGGGTCAAACCAACCGCCGCGCATCCAACGGGCTTTGATGATCGGGTCACCGGCTAAAATTCCAAGGGTTGCACTGGCATGGGCAGGAGAATCAGCTGGGGGTTTCATTCCAATATGACACTCCCAACCCGGGCAGGGGGGCACTTCGGGCAGCAATTTCTGCATTTTTTTGTGCCAGATGGGAAAGGTGATAGGAGAATTGGTAGGCAACGGATTGGCTGCCTGGATTATGCAAAGTATATTCCAGGATTGCACAGGGGATACCGGAATTTACGTCATCCAATGGAATGAAAGGGTTGAAACCGGTAATTTCCACTTCCAGGGAAAATTCGGGGTCCGATAAATTTCACCTGACCAAACGGAAAAGCACCTTCAAAAGAACAATTTCTAAAACGGGGCAGACCTTCGCAGCCTCCGCCATTGTATCCCTGTGATTTCAAGCCAAGGTTATAAATTTTCTCGGGCGGGAAAGGACCTTCAACCAGGCGGGTATCCTTGTTTTCCGGAAGATGAAGTACAGCGAAGCCTGAGTCTAACGGCATATGCCTGTCGGGCATGGCAGATAAAGTGGGGGAATGACGGATTGAAAAATCCTGCAAACCACCCACACCGTTTAAGCAAATGCAACCGGTGCCGATCCCTCCCATTGGCATGGCAATTTGCAGCAGGTTTTTACCCTGAAAAATCCGTTTTTTCTGATCGAGCCATGATGGATTATTCATCTGAAGATTTTCTCCTGTCTAAAGGGAATGTCTCAACTTGATTTTCGTAAAATCAGCTCAGTTTCCAGGATTACTTTTCTGGGAGCAAGGTCAGGTTCGCGAATTCTCTCGAGCAATAATTTGGCTGCTCTTTCACCCATACCAAAGGCGGGTTGAGAAATCACCGATAGCGGGGGCTGCAAGGATGGCGCCCAATCCATATCATCGAACCCGATTAAAGCAATTTCATCCGGAATGCTAATGCGGGATTCGTGGATGGCAGTTAATCCACCCAGGGTCATCAAGTTATTGGCAATCAATACTGCGGTGGGAGGATTTTCCAGTGCAAGCAGGTTTCTCATTTCGGAATACCCGCCGTCCTGCCGGTTATTTCCATGCTTAACATACTATATCCAGGAGGGGCAGCCCATGTTTGGCGAGCGTATCCATATAGCCTTGTTCCCGTTCAGACATTACGGATAAATGCGGCATCCCTCCAATGAAGGCGATGCGCTGGTGGCCTTTTTGGAGTAAATGTTCGATGGCTGCAACTGACCCGGCATACCCGTTAACTGTTACGCTGTCCACCTGGCAATTTTTTATTCTTCGATCAATTACCACGCAGGGGGTATTGGAACTGAATAAGGCTGTATATGGTTTGCAATCCGCGTTGGTGGGTACCAGGATAATACCGGCAACCCCTTCTTCCAGAAGCATGGTAATGAGTTTTTTTTCCTGGTCTGGATTTTCGTCAGAATTTCCCAGGATGATGGTATAGTCCCACTCCACAGTCACTTTTTCGATACCCCGGACTACTGTTCCAAAAAATGGATTTTGGATATCTGTTATGACAACACCAATCTTCGAAATCTTATTTTTCCTGAGATTGCTTGCATTCCGGTTTTTTTGATATTTCAATTCCCGGACAGCCGCATTTACCCGACTGCGGGTGACTTCATTTATCGAACCATAATCCGAAAGCACCCTGGAAACTGTGGCAGTGGATACACCTGCCAGGCGGGCAACATCCAGAATGGTGGGATTCTTGGGTTTATCCGATTTTGGATCGAAATCGGTCATGATTGTCCTCATTTATTCCTGCATAAACACTGCAAACGATTACATTATACTCAGGAAATCGGTTTCGTCAATAGGTCGTAAAAAGTTTTAGAGGTGAATATCCCGCTAAATTGACAGAAATACCCCATTGACACAGAAAAAATTTTTTGCTAAAATGTAATCGTTTACATAAATATTATGAATTGATTACATTCTCGCTCCGTGTTACTAAGTACCAACATCATCCCATCAGGTTTGGAAAGGAATGCCATGAATAACCCCACTCCCGAAAAGTCACCGGTTGCAACTCTTCCTCGTAAAACTGTTACATTCTTATTGTTGCTCGCCCTGGCGGGTCAACTGGCTTGGGCTGTAGAAAACCAATTCTTTAATACATTTCTTTTTAATCACATTTCCCCGAATCCACAGGCAGTCTCTCTCATGGTGGCAATCACTGCAGTTGTATCAACAGTGACAGCCATCACAATGGGCACATTGAGCGACAGAACCCGTTCGAAGTGGGGAAAGCGCCGCCCGTATATCGTTTTTGGGTTTGTTTTTTGGGGCATTATGACTGCCATTTATCCCGTTGCTGCCTATTTCCAATCGGTTGCGCTTGGGGTTTTCATGGCGATTCTATTTGACAGCCTGATGTCCTTTTTTGGTGCCACTGCATCGGATGCGGCATTAAATGCCTATGTTACCGACAATACCACCATGGAGAACCGCGGCAGGTTGATTGGTTCGATGCAAATCATGACCTGGGTCTCTTACCTGATTGTTTATGGTGGGGCAGGTTTCATTATCCAGGCTTTTGGTTACTTTACATTCTTTTATGCATTAGGCGGCCTGGTAACTTTGCTCGGAGTATTGGTTGCACCAAGACTGGTTGATCCACCAGCCACAGAAGAACCGAAAGGGAAATATTGGGCTCAAATTGCAGAGACTTTCAGTTGGAAAGCATTGACCGCCAACCGCAACTTGTTTTTGTTGCTGATATCGCTGACATTATTCATGGTGGCTTTCAATGTTTTCTTCCCATACCTGCTGATTTACATGCAGCATTATCTTAAGCTTGAGTATCTTAAATTCATCCATCGTACTGGCTGCAACAATTCTCGTTGGGGGTATCCTTTTGGCTTACCCGATTGGTCTGCTGGTAGACCGGGTTGGCAGGCGACCGGTTGCCCTGGCTGCGGTTATTTGCGAATGCCTGGGACTGGTGCTTTTTTCGTTCGCAAGAGAACTGCCATTCATTATTTTGAGCAGTGTTCTCTGGCTGGCTCCATATACCTCCTGGGTGGTAGCCATGCAAACCTGGACGAAAGACCTGTTCCCGGAAGATAAACGCGGACAGTTTGCCGGGTATTATATTTTATTCAATGTCGCCCTGACCATGATTCCCGGACCGTTATTGGGAGGATGGCTGGCGAAAACTTATGGAATCCCTTCCATCATTAACGGTAAAGCTGGAATAATTCCCACACCCATCATATTCCAGGTTGCAGCCGGAATGGTTTTGTTAACGCTTATTCCATTATTATTGGTTAAGTTAAAAAAGAAGGAAGAATAAGCAATAAAGCAAGCATCTATTTGTAAAATTATTTTGATCAACCAATAAAAAGAGGAGGTGAAAACCTCCTCTTTTTTGTGTCTCAAGATTTATCGTGCTGAATTCCAGGTTGTGACGTAACCTTTTATGTTCGTCAGGGGCACAACCTGGCAGGTGTCCACTTGAATGAGCGCCAATACAGAAGTTTCTGATAAGGTCTCATCGTGAACGCTTACAATCAGCCAGTTCCCATCCGGGCTCCACCGGGGTATGGTTGTCACGATTGGACTGGTATTTGACACCATCCGGGCATTGCTGCCATCGAGATCGGCAACAAAAATTGCATATTGGTCACCCGGAGCCATCGCTTCGTAGGCGACCCGTTTGCCATCTGGTGAGACGGCTATGCTGCTATGGATGTAATTGGTGTTGAATAACCATTCAATGCTGCCGGTATTAATGTTTAATCTTGCGAACAGATGCACCTTCGGGACTTGCAACCGTGTAGAGCAGGGTTTCCCCATCGGGCAGCCAGGCTTGGGCGAAGTTGGCATCAGTGTTTGATACCAGGGCTACCTGGTTGGAACCATCCGGATTGGAAACAATGATGCTGTACGGTCCTGGTGCTCCAATCAACCCGGATGCTGGACCTCGCGTGAAGGCAATCTTTGTTCCGTCGGGTGACCACAGTGGACCGCGGTCATTCATGGCGGTACCCGAAACCATTGTAATGGCCTTTGTTTCCATGTCCATCATCTGCAACCCGGTATCGCTGTTATAAATCATTTTACTGCTGTCAGGAGATAATTCACCGCCATCCGATTCGGCAATGATTTGCTCATTGGAGCCATCCAGGTTGACCGTCATAATGTGGTAATAATAATCAGGTGCCAGGGGGTTGGCAGTCATCAACAATCCATCCAGGTCGTCCGGAAGCGGCATCGGGTTGGCAACTGCTGCTTTCCAGGTTGCGTGTGTCAAACAAATGTCTGTTGATTCTTCAGCTCCGTCACTTACTCCGACAGCAGGCAGGTCAAGGATGGTTTGCCAGGGTCCGGTTATGTTCAGTGAGATGCTCGTGATAACCACGTTAAATCTTGCCGGACGGGAATCCATCCTGGTAGGTAAAGCCATATGACCCCTGACCACCTCCACCGGGGGTCAACTGATGTTCCAAATCCATCACGTTCATGCCCACTACATCTTCGGGCACATTGATGTTAAAGGATAGTCCGTCACCTTTGGAATTCATTCGGACACTTTGAATTACGATTTCGCGGTCAGCAACCAGCACAGTTTGGTTCAGTATCCATTCCTGGTCTGGCTGGGGATTTTCACCCGGATCAAATGTGAATTGAACTTCCTCATTAAGAAAGATCCAGACCGAATCCACCGTCAAGGTTGCCGGACCAGGTGCAATATCACCGGCAGTAACATACGCCCACTGGATGGATGTATTGCTGTATTTTTTATTATCCGGGTTGGCAAGGCTGTGATCTTCCATCAGCGGAATGTCTTTTCCACTTGAGTCGGTTAGATGTATAGCGCTGCTATCAAGCAACTCAATTCGGGCTTGACCTGATTTGGAATCCATTGTTCCAAATAACACCAGGTTTTCATCGGTTTGAAGGTATTGTTCCACAACCAGGTTCACATCGGATTGGTAATTATCCGCTGCCGGTTCCTGTAAAGTTGGATCTTCTGTTCCGCTTGCTGTGGGTAATGGAGTGGGAGTGGGAAATTCCACCAATGGGTACACTGCCATATCGGCTGGGGCATCCACAAAATCCAGCACAATCTCCCAACCTTGTGTATCAGGAGAAATGGCGGTCTGTTCCAGGCAGGCAAATACCAGTTTTATAGAATAAACATTTTCAGGCAGCGCCGGGTAAACCACCCGCCGGTTAAATCCGCTGATCCAGTAATTACCTGTTTCAGCTTGCCCCTGTAACCGGCTGCCATCCGGTAAGAGCAATTCAGGCTGCTGATGACACATTTGCGAGATTTCGACTTCGGTGGCAGCAGGTGAAGCAGGTATGTTTTCTGCCTGGTAAACAAGTGTGGTATGCAGCGTGTCGGATACACCCTGCATAACGGTGATGGTGGTATCCCCATGGCTGTATTGGACAGGTTCTTTCAAAATGCGCATTGGAGTGCTGTCTTCGACAATTCCAATGTTGGGAACGTACCCCAACAAACGCTTCATGGCAGTGGCAACGCCTGGAACCGTAAATAAAAGCACGACTACGAGCGCAATTACACAAACTCCTGCAATTACAAATCTGGATTTCATGATTTTTCTATTTTCCTTTCTTACACTCTGTAGAATGCGTGAAGAAAGGTTGATATCCTTCCGAATCTGCTGTTGGGCAATTTCATCAAACACTTGGGCGGGATTCCGTTTATTCATATTTATCACCCTCCATCCTGATGAAAGATCGCAGGTGCTGACGAGCGGAATTCAATAGCCATTTAACCGTACCTGGTGCAACTTCATGTTCGGCTGCCATCTCTTTCTCGCTCATTTCCAGGTAGTAGCGTTCGATGATCGCCTTCCGTTCGCGGGGTTTGAGTTTACCCAGGGCAGAGAAGATTTCCTGTTTCAGACTGGCATACTCAACCTGGTCTTCAGTGGTTGATGCTTTGAGTAAAAGACTATCCAGCAGCACAGGTTCTTCCTCTTCGCTGAGTTGTACATGCCGGGCCGATTTTTCGGCAGCATCCAGGGCGGCATGCGCAACACTCCGCAGTAAATACGGTTTTATGGAACGGCTTGCATCGAATTGATGTATGCGCTGGTATATACGCAGAAATGTATCCTGCACAACATCCTCTGCCAGGGCAACATCTTGTGTGATCAGAAACGCTGTACGCACCGCACTATCCTGGTAACGGGTAATTAAATGTTCCAACCCGCTGATATCACCTTTCTTCAGTCGCTGTATTGCTTGCATTTCATCCATGGACTTGTCCGTTTGCATGAGATCTCATAGTATTAATACGGTTTACCCTGCCAAAAGGTTGGCTATTTTTATGTTGAAATAATAACAGCCAGTAATTTATTCGAATCGCACAATTAATACCTTTTCGATAATAGGTGTGAAATCTGCGTTTTCCAACCGGTCATGTTGCGGGTCCCAACCAAACAAGTAGCCAGCCTGTTTTGGGGATCGGTGATGAATTGTTCCAGGGTGGTTAATATCTCCCCTTTGTCCTGTAATACATAAGGGTGAACAGGTCGCCGATGAAAACCAATTTGAATCCAAACCTGTTCCGGGTTAGCCATCATGTTTTTATACCAACCGGTACTCTTTCCCCAGGCAGAAAATACATGAATTGATGCCATTGATTGGGAAATACCCGATCGGTGTAAAGCGTAATTTTCCACTTTTTCTGCCCCTGGTGATAAGCAGCATCACGGAGCGGCTGATACCGAACAGAGGCAATATACCCACTCGGTATAAACCCGCAATCAGCGGATTATACTTTTTGAGCCGGGCATGGAACACCTTTCGGTATTGCGGGTCGGATAGAATCTTTGACAGGTTTGATTCTTTGGTTGGAAACACCCTTGGTAAGGGTTGGGATGCTGACTCGGTTATCAGATTTTCATTCTGGTTCATTCAATTCCTCTTTCTATTTCAAATTGCTGGATATCTGTATTGACCATTGATACCCCGCATACGGTTGATTAACTTGTACACTGAAGCCTTTTTTTGACCGGAGAGTTTGGATCAGGTCATCCATATACGGTCGCGGTAATTGGGGGGAAAGGTAATTTGCACCTTTAAAGAGCATCCGGTTATCCGTAAGCTGCCCTGCTTGTATTGCTTCATCCAGGATTTGCTGGAGTGGTGTCCATAAGCAGACACCAATAGTTATCCAGGTTCCAAGGGGAATTTCATATTGGTCAATTAATTCCAGGGTTTCATGAATGGTTTCTGGAGTTTCACCTGGGGATCCAATCATCAGCGACGCTCCAAATGGAATTCCTGCCTTTCCAAGGTTCTCAAGCGATTTACATATGTCTGACAACAGTGTATCCACGCTGCATCCGTTTGAGCATCAAATCACTCCCGCTTTCGATGGAGAGATTGACGTAATCGCAGCCTGAATTTTTCATCAGGTCGCAGAAAGCTGTGGTGATACCCATTGGACGAAGGTCACCCGAACCCCAGCGGATACCCATTTTCTTTTCAATTATTTCCTGGCAGATACTTTTTGCATGTTGGCCGGGAACATTGAAATTGTTTTCACAAAACATGACCATTTTCGGTTTAGCCAATTTAAAAATGTGATCAATTTCTGCAACTATGCGACCTGCAGATTTGAGCCGATATTGTTTCCCTTCGAGGGATTGGTATGGGCAATACGTACAGCGAAAAGCGCAGCCCCGCTTTGTGAGAATCCCGGGAGAGATTCATGCTCCTGGTATTGTTCAAGGTCAAACAGCTCATAAGCCGGAAAAGCGGTCTCATCTAGATTCATCACCCTGTTCGCGCTTGTTTTTTTGGATACTCCCATTACGACGGATAATCATTCCTGGGACAGAATCAAGATCTCCCCCACGTTCCAAGCAATCCAGGAAAAGTGGAAAAGTAAAATCTGCCTCACCCCGGATACCATACTCCAGGTCAAGGTATTCCAGCCAATCGCTTCCATAGTAATTGAACCCTGGTCCGCCCAGGATGATTGGTGCGGTGGAAATCTCCTTAATTGCCTGAACCACCTGCATAAGACTGGGGCGAAGATCGAGGTGGCGGGTATTATAGAGAGCAGATGGATCGAGAATGTAGCCGTGCACCAGCCGGATGGATATCCCGACCACGTCCGGATGAAACCTGAATATATGCGCCTTGAGTTCGGCTGAAAAATCCTGGGCAAACAGGCATTCGAAAATTTCAACAGAATGTCCGGCTCGCAGTGCGGCTCCTGCCACATAGGCAGGTCCGGTTGGTGACGCTGGCAGCGAATTTGCGGAGAGATTAATACCTTCATCAAGTGCTCCAAAATTATTTATTCGGTAAGTGAATTCAAGCTATTTACCCAGGTTTTTATTGATTCCCAATTTCGTTTATCCCCAGGCTTAATTCCTGTTAATACCATCAACAGGAACAAGATCAAACTTTTCAGGCAGGTTGAGGGTTTTCATATCAAGTTTACCAGCGAAAAATCCTAAACCCACGGGTTTGATTTTTTCAATCGTTGGCAATGCCTGCGCTAAATACCCGTTCATGGTTGTGTAACTATCCAGGATGTTTTTTTTGTTTGAACTGGAATGAATTGCAACGATGGAGGGGTCTACGAATACCGGGAAGGCAGCCTGATCACAATCGGACGTTTTGATAAAGCGTAAACCGGTTACGAACAAGGCGACTTTTTTCTTCCGTAATTCTTCCAGGTGATTCTTTAGAAACTGAATAATAACTGGATGCCAGCCAAACCGAAACAACAATCCACCTGCAATAATGCAATCGTAAGTAGATAAGTCCGTTATCTCAGATATGGGAAGTACATCCACCTGAAAACCGCGCATAGATAATTCGTTTCCCATGGTTTGGGCAACATCCCTGGTTGAGCCGGAATAGCTCATGTAAGCAACTAAAAATCGTTTCATTGAAAATTCTCCTTTTGAATTATGAAATTTAATTTTCGATTTTTGTGATTGATAATAATGTCAATCCAACATCCCGCACTTTATTCAAAAGACCATACATTGCAGCCTGGTCGGGTATTTCGCCTGTAAGCAGGGTATTTCCAGATAAGTTCATATTGGATTTGCATTCCTTCGAACCAATCCACCCATTGCTCGGAAAGAATACCTTTTAATCTGATAACGTAAGTTGAACTGGGTTCGAACTGTATATCATTAGTGTTCATGGTATGTTGTTTCTTTCCGATTGAATAAGTTAGGAGTAATCTGGCTTGTTGAAGGCAGAGTCTTCCAGGCATTCCAAAAGAGGATCGCAGGAGGAGTAGTGCAGGCAAGCTCGTTGTTTGTACAGAGAGATCGGGTAACAGGAAATATACAAACTACTTTTTCCATTCCCAGTGTTAATTCCAGATAACTTTTCATATCTACCATCTCCCTTCGAAATGCTTTCTACTTGGTAGTTTACGAATTGCATGGGTGCAGATTCATGCACCCATGGATGTAATTTTGGGTGTATTTTTTATCAGTGAAGCAATTTATTGGGCGAAATTACAGGAAATTCTTATAGAAGATGTTGGATTTTGGCGATATTTTAATGCCTGCACACGATTTTCTGCATCTAATTTGGAGAATATATTGTTAATATGTCTTTTGACAGTACTGGTTTCAATGGATAAGCGCCTTGCTGTCTCACGGTTTGATAGACCTTCTGCCATGCAGTAAAGCACTTCCTGTTCGCGACGGGTTAATGGTTCGACTAGCCTGCCAGAAGGTAATGATGTAACTGGCTTGGTTCGAGAACCTGGTATGAATTCACTTATCCCTGCCTGGCTGGAGGGTACGTTTTGCTCAAATGCTGACAGGATTTGGCGGGCATACACCTCTTGAGGTGATGAACCCGCCTGGATTATTAAAGACAATAGTTCAGCAACCATCGGTCCCTCATCGCTAAAGCTGCGAATAAATGCTTCTGGTTCTGCTTGAGCAAGTGTCTTTTCCAATAGTTTGACGGCTTCAGGGGTTTTCCTCGATGAATGCAAGGTAATTGCTTGGATACAGCGTATCTTTACCAGGCTGCCGGCTCGGTTGCCTGCTACAGCAGCATCTTCCAATCGGGTGAGCAGCTTATTGGCTTCTTCCATGTCACCGAGCATAAGCAGTATGCGGGCGCAGTGAAATCTGCTGAGATTCAATCGTGAAAGGCAGAGGGTTTTCATCGACATACAACTTATTCTCAGCCCAGGTTTTTGCACACTGGGTATCTCCGGTCTTCAACCAAAGCATTACCTGAAGTGTCTCTAGTCTGCCAGGTTAAACCTGGCCAGATATATGCCTGGCGTGTTAATGCATCTGCCTTATCAAGTTCCTTTTGAGCGCTTGCAAAATTACCTTCCAACAGATATGAGCGTGCTCGTTGATTGTAAATATCCACCGTGATATATGGCAGTTGGGTGGCGTTTTCTTGCGTGAGATTTTGTAAAGCCAGATGTTGGGCTTCTTCCAGTCGATTCCACTCGTAAAGCAGGTCAATAATTCGACAACGCAGAATATCCATTGTGAGTTGCCGGGAATATCCCTGCTTTTTCAGGTTATCAAGTATTTCAGAAAAGTAACAGGTACGAACGGTGAAGCTGCCCGGTGGTTTGATATACATATGCCAGTTTATTTACTGCGTGTAGATAGCGAAGCGTGAAACCGATTTCTTGCGATAATTGGATTGTCTCCAGGCAGGCCTGTTCAGCCTTGTTTAGTTCACCCGATGCAAAATACATGGAGACTGTAGTCCATGCAGATCTGGCACCGGGAAACCTGATAAGACCTGGACATGCTTTCGGGTGGATTATCCAAAATCCAGGATGCCAGGTGGATTGCCCTTTCATAATCGTGGGCAAGTCCAGCAATTAATGCCCTGTAAGGTAGTAATTTCAAGTTTTAGATTGTTTATTTCCTGGGGATTGGCGATGGCAAAGTCAGGGTCGGAAATTAATTTTTTCTGTGCCCGTTCTGCAGCATCTATCCAGGTGCCCGCATCTTTCAATAATCCAGTCTGGGTGAGTGACCAGGCATTCCAAACACACAGCCAGGCATTATTCAGCATCAATTCTTCCGGCAAAGCTTTTATCCACTCCATCAACCGGAAATACTCACCCTTAAGCCATAACCCCTGTGCAATGCTTTCCACCAATCGGGCTGCGCGTGTAAAATCTTTGGCTGCCAGAGCATGGTGAATGGATTCTTCAGGGTATCCATTTCGCTCATACCATTCGGAGCGTGCAGGTGAAGCATATGAATTGGGTAATCCGCTACATGAGCCAACCTGGCGCGCAGCAGGCTGGCAAAGAGATGATGATAGCGATACCACTGCCTTTCTTCTTCCAATGGAATAATAAATAGATTTGAGCGTTCCAGGTGTTCCAACACCTCCTGTCCTGATGCCTTGGATGGAAGTGAACCTGACCGGGTGTCATCATTACCGTTCAATTCATCGAACACCGACCTTGCCTGGGTGACGGCATTGCACAATGATTTATTCAATCGTTCCAAGATACAGGTTTGTAACAGGAAATTTTGAACGGATGGAGACTGCTGGTTAATGACTTCTTCCAACAGGTAATCCATGATATAGCGATTGCTGCCTGAAAAATCCATGATGAATTTCTTACTATCCGAACTGCTTTTTAAGGATAATGCTGCCATTTGCAGGCTGGCAATCCAGCCTTCGGTTCGTGCTTGCAGAATACCGGACTTATCTTTTGAAAGCTCAAGCCCCATGGTCTGGTTCAGATACGCTTCGGTTTCGACTTCAGCAAAACGAAGTTGATCCATCCGCAATTCCAACACCTGGTTGCGGGCTCGAAAACGTGTGATGGGCAGGCGTGGATCCATGCGGGTGGAAATCACCAGGTGCATCTGGTGCGGCATGTGTTCAACCAGATATGTAACAGCCTGCTGGATAGGATTGGATTGAATGACATGAAAATCATCCAGAATCAAAACAAAATCAGCTTTAAAATCGATCAGGTCATTGATCAGGGAAGCCATGCAATATTCCAATGAAAAATATTCATCAGAATTCAAACCTTCCAGAAGAGCCTTTTCACAATCGGGTACGATATTCTGCAGGGCAGCAACCAGGTACCGTATGAAGATGGAATGATCGTTATCGCTGTCTTTCCAGTGAAACCCAGGCTACAGGAATGGAAAGTTGTTCTACCCATTCTGCCAGGCAGGTTGACTTGCCAGATCCAGCCTGAGAGGACAGCAAAATCAATGGATAATGCAGCCCATTATTCAGAAATTCCGTTAACCGGGGGCGTTTAACAATATCCCTGTGAATTTGCGGAATAAACAACTTGGTTTTGAGAAGCGGATTGACCATAATAAATTAACTGGTTTCGGTTACTTTTTGGATTCTGCGAGGCTGCTCTGTGTTATATCCTTTTGCGATAGTCAGGTGATATGCAAACAATTGCGCAGGAATGATACTAATTAATGGCGAGAGCCATTCAGGTGTCTCAGTCGGAATGGATATTGGAGATTGGGCGATTGAAAGAGATAATGGATCATTTGAAATTATGACTAGACCTGCCTCAAAATCATTTATTAATTTTTAATCAACTCCAACTAAGAAGCAGACACAGCCCCGATCGGGTTAACAACCATGACAGGAAACCCCTTTTCCACCATTGCTATCGGACCGTGCTGAAAATCTGCAAAGGAATATGGTTCAGAAATAACATAGGTCAGTTCCTTTAATTTAAAGCCCATTCAAAGGCTGTGCAATAGTTGTAACCGCGCCCCAAGACAACTGTCTGATCGATATGCTTGTACTTCTGAGCTATAGTTGAGAGGAGTTGTCCAGTGATAAAACCTCTTGCATCCATCCTACCACTCTGGCTAATTCTATCCAATTTGATTCATTACCTTTCAGAGCAGATGAAATCATGGCAATTGCCATTAATTCCGAAGTGTAGGTTTTGGTAGCAGCTACTGCTTTCTCAACACCAGCCTGGATATCAAGTACGAAACTGGCAACGCCTGCCAAAGGGGAATCTGATTCGTTGGTGATGGCAATTGTGAGACAACCCTGTTTCCTGCCTTCTTCCAGAACACTGATAATATCCGGTGATTGACCGGATTGTGAAATGCCTATAACAAGGGCATTTTGTAACCTGGGAGGTTTTTTGTAATATGTAAATAGCGAAGGAGTTGCCAGGGCGAGAGGCAGGCTGTTCATTGCGCCAAACAGGTAGTTGGCATACCTACCGGCATTATCAGAAGTTCCTCGGGCAGCCAGGAATACATAGCGGATATCCCTGTTTCGAATCTCTTCTGCAATGCGTTCAACCGTGAAGCGTTGTGTATCCAGTAATGCTCGTACACCCTAACAGGTTGTTCCATAATTTCGTTATATAGTGACATTTTCTCCTCATTTTCCTTCCGCTATTTACCGTTCTGATTGAACCTGCCATGAACCGCGCGATGACATAACCTGCTCTGTTCTATTAATCCCAATTGTCTTTATCCAATTTTTCACAGTAATATCCTCAAAATCAATGTATGTGTCATTTGACGGGTAAATGTTTGGCCAGCAAATGAAATCAATTTTTCAACCCAGCATGATATCAGCCGGAGGTCTTCTTTGGCATAATAAATCGGCCATTTTCTTCATAGGTTCATCAATATGTGTAAAAAAGGTTTTGTAACCATCGCAAAGATAGTTTAATGCAGGTTCACCATCAGTAAACTCAAGAATGCGATCTTTAGGGCAACCGCCATTGCATATGAACCTGACCTCACACTCCTTGCAGCGCTTGTGCAAGCGTTCACGCTTATTCTGACCAAAGAGGATTTGTTGTTTACTTCCGCCCAACTCAAGCATGTTTACATTCTGGATATTCCCTAAAAGAAATTCATTGTCAACAAAATGGTCACACGAGTATAGATCCCCATTATGTTCCAGAGCCAGGGCAGTACCGCATGTTTCTGCGAAAACGCAAAAACTCGCAGAGTGCCCATACCATACTCCGAGAGCAACATCGAAGATTTGTACAAACACATTCCCAACATCCTGTTTAATCCATTCGTCGAAAATCGTAATTAAGAAATTGCCATATTGCATTCCAGTGATTGATTGTTTGTTCACAAAGTCTTCATTTTCATTCGAATAATTTTTCAATCGCTCAACAATTGGAATAAATTGGATAAATTGTGTTTCCACCTCATCTCTAAGAAAACGATATACATCCAACGGATGCATAACATTGCTAGCACTTATACAGGTTAATATATTGAAATCAACCTGGTGTTTTTTTAATAATGCAACCCCATCCATTACTTTTTCAAAGGTTGATGCCCCATTTTTGTCAATTCTATTTGCATCGTGCAATTCACGCGGTCCATCCAGGCTGATGCCAACCAGAAAATTGTTTTTCTTAAGAAATCGGCACCATTCATCGGTTAATCTCGTTCCATTTGTCTGAAGTGCATTAAAAACCTTCATTCCAGGTGGGCAGTATTTTTTCTGATAGTACAACGCACGTTCGAAGAATTCGATACCCATTAGTGCTGGTTCCCCACCCTGCCATGCAAAAGTAACTTCGGAAATTCTCTGTGCTTCAATGTATTGTTTGGTGAATGAGCTCAACACCTCATCGCTCATCATGTGATTACTATCTGGATAAAGCGCTTTCTTGTCAAGATAAAAACAATACTTGCATTCCAGATTACAAATTGCTCCCCGCGGTTTGGCCATTACCAGGAAACCGGGTAGGCTATAAGGTGAATTCGTTATCATTTGAGATATTGTATCAAAGGGTTTTGTTTGGTCATAGTATTCGTTAGAGTATTAATAATGCTGTTCGTTATTTAGGCATATGTTTCCAAAACTAATTGAAATAATTAATGTGTAGGTCGAAATGCGAAATTTCCCATCTTGATAGAAAATTTACTCCTACGAGTTATTGCACCGTGTCACTTCATAAGGAGAAATTCAGCGTAAAGTAAAAGGGTAAAGAGGAAAATAAACTGCGCAACACTTCATAAGTCTGGATTCTCCTTATTGACTTTAACAATTAAAATGTCTATAATTGTGGAAACGCTTTCGGAAAACGCTTCCACAATTATTTATGAATAATAAAAAAATTTCTTCTGTCAAACTTGAACGAGCCACAATTGATGATGTGGCTCAAATGGTTGGTGTATCCATTTCTACAGTAAGTAGAGTAATCAATGAAAGCGGCTATTATTCGGAGAAGACTGCAAAAAAGGTCCATCGAGCAATTGAAAAACTTAACTTTAAACCCCAAAGCAGTGCCAGGGGGCTGGCAAGCCGCCGGACGAATACGCTTGGATTGGTTGTTAATAATCTAAAAGGCTCTTATCTAGGACCACTCCTGAGAGGTATTGACCAAAAAACAAGAGAATTAGGTTACAACTTATTAATTACAACACAACCGCCTGCAGATGAAATCTATCATGTGCTAGGAGACCATAATACTGATGGATTGACAATTGTTGCTGATCCTGGAATTTCCAATGATGTACTCCTAGGTTATGTTCAAACCAAATTTCCAGTTGTTTTAATGTTCCGAATTCCACCTGAAGGTATATCTCTGCCATATGTGGTAGCTGAGAATGTCACCAGTTCATATAAATTGATTAAGCACCTGATTCTTAAACACAACTGTCGTCGGATTGGTTACCTGCGTGGACCAGAAACTGAACAAGATTCATCTCGCCGTGAAATAGGATATCGGACAGCATTGGAAGAGCACGGTATAGAGATTTGCCCAGATTTGATTAGCTACGGCGGTTTTGATAAAGAAACCGCAGAGGCAGCAGCGAAGAAGTGGTTCACCGATGGAATCCGTCCTGACGCAATATTCACTGGAGATGATGAATCTGCAGTTGGCGTATATAAGGCAATTGAAGATGCCGGGTTGAAGATCCCGGAAGACATTGCTGTTGTTGGATTTGATGACGATTATGTGGCTACAAGGCTCAACCCATCATTAACCACTGTACATGTTCCATTGGATGAACTGGGGCGTAAAGCAGTGGAATCGCTAAACCAGTTTATTAAAACTGGTCAAACTACCTCAAACACTATTACCACCAAGGTTGTTATCCGCCAATCTTGTGGATGTAAAGCAAGTTAATATCCTTGATTTTGGAAGGAGGAAATGCGAAACGAAATTTCGATACTATCCCCTTAAAGTTTAGATCGCTTTGCGCAGCGATCTAAACCAAAGCAACCCAAATTTAAAATTGAGTTTAAAGGAGTATATCATGTATAAGAGAATTTCGCTGTTTGTTACTTTGGTAATGGTTTTGACACTATTACTAAGTGCATGTTCAACTGCAAAACCTGCCACACAAGAACCGGTAGTTGATGAGGTAGTGCAGACCGCAGAACCTGTGGTTGAGGAAGTAGTTGAAACTGAAGCGCCTGTAGCAGAAGTTGTAACATTAAAGATTGTTCATAACTATAGCGCTGCAGACCCCAAAGGCCCAACCATGGCTGCTGTACTCTCAGAATTTATGGCAACACATCCGAATATTCTCATCGAGGAAGAAACTTTTACCGATGAAGATATTCCTGTTCGTGTTGAAACTGCATTCATGGCAGGTGAAGAACCCGACATAATTTTCCACAATTTAATGTCCAATAGTCGTGAATGGACAGCCAATGGTCTAACAGTTCCGGTCGATGGGTTAACGGAGGAATGGGGATTAAAAGACCAGTTTGTGGACGCTGCCCTATCAAACTGGACGATTGCTGACCAGGTAGTGGCATTTCCATATGAGGGATTTGTCTGGCCAGTATGGTATAACAGTGCAATTTTTGAGGAAGCGGGAGTTGGCATTCCGAAGACAATTGATGAACTCGTGACTGCTTCAGAAAAAATTCGTGCAGCAGGTTACCAACCATTTGCGTTGTATGGTGGTGAAGGTGCAATGCAGATGTTAGGACTTATCTCTGTCAGTTTGAATGGTTGGGATAAGACTAAAGAGTTATACAGTCAAGGTGGATGGTCAACCGATCCTGCTGGTGTAGCAGCAGTTGAGTTATTCGTACAACTGAGAGATGCAGGAGTATTTGCCGACGAAAGTGCCGGATTGGATGAGTTAATGGTCACCGAGAGTTTCTTCGCTGGTGAAGTAGCCATGGTTCATCTTGGCTCTTGGAGTTTTTCAAGTGCACCAGCAGAAATTGTAGATTCGATTGTCCTTGACGGGTTCCCCATGCCTGCTGATTTATTTGTGGAGACTCCCAATATCTTTGGTGCATTCATTTCCAAAGGAATATGGATCACTCGTAATGGCGCTACAAAAATGGATGCAGTTGAAGAGTTTGTAAAATTCTTCATAAGTAAAGAAGTAGTCAACAAATTTGTTGAAGAAACTTCCACTATTGCACCGTTAAAAGGAATGGCGCCAGATGCCAGCAAAATCAGCCCACTGCTTTTGGATTCGCTTGGACTTGGTGAGAAAACAACAATTACACCCCCAGTTGGTTCCGTTGTGCCAGGTGAAGTTCGACCAATTCTCTGGCAGAATGTTGGTCCTTTGACCCTATTACCTGAAAGCACTTCCGTAGAAATTCTGGAAGCATTAGACCAGGCTTATACTGGTCAATAGTTTTGAATTCGTATAAGGTAAGTTTGTGAAAAGGATGCAGTGGTGCTTGATCCTCTAGCAACTTACCTTATACCATTTTTATTGAAATGGTTTTTCCGATACTCATCATTTTCATTATTTTTCTTATTTACTCAATAGCCAATGTCCTTTTTTTACTCTTTACATCCAATCGATGGAGAACACGATGATTAGTAATCGTCGTATTCGCGATAATTTCACCTTTTTTATAATGGTATTACCTGCATTAGCATGGTTCTTTGGTTTGATGTTATGGCCAATTATTAACATGTTTTATGTTAGTACACTTCAATGGAATGGTATGCTCAGTCCTCAAGTGTTTGTTGGTCTTGCAAATTATCAACGCTTATTGCTGGATGATCCTCGGTTTATTGAAGCTCTGACCAATACTGCCATTCATTGGATTGTAGGGATGCCGATTGTAATTATTCCTGCGTTCATTTTTGGTTTTTTTCTGTCTTTACGACTTCCCGGCCATCGGCTTTTTCGAATTATCTTCTTTTCTCCAGTGATGATGTCTGCTGCAGGTGTCACATTAATGTTCATGGGTATCTATATGCCTCATGGAATAATTAATTCAACCCTTGAGTTAGTGGGTCTGGGGGCATTAACCAGACACTGGCTGGCTGATCCATCTACCGCACTAGGTGCGGTTATCTTAACCGACGTGTGGACTGCAATAGGTTTCCAAACAATGCTTTTCTTTGCAACGCTATCTGGAATCCCGAGAAACTTGTATGAAGCCGCACGAATTGATGGTGCATCTTATTGGCAGATTATTTGGAGAATTGCTTTTCCATTATCTATTGATACCTTCGGAGTTCTAATGATGCTTCGAACGTTGTGGATATTAATTGGTTCTGCACAGATAGTTTTGCTTTTAACTAAAGGGGGACCGGGCTTTCACTCTATGACCTTGGGTTACTACTTATTTCAACAAGCCTTTTCCTCCCAAAAGTTAGGGTATAGCCAGGCAATTGCGGTTTTTGCTTTTTCACTTGGAATGGTCATGATCGCAATAATTAGAAGAATTACCAGGCGGTCTTATTTAAATTGAGGGTGATGTAATGAAACGAAGTAGTATTAACAAATTATGGCGGAATAGAGAAGGGGTTGTGATAGGAGGATATTTCGGTGCGTTAATCTATGCAATATTCATATTGGTACCGATTTATTTCCTAATCATTTCATCCTTTAAAGATAATGCAATGATATATGCATCTCCACTTGGATTTCCCGATTCTATGAACTTGGATAATTTTTTATTGGCAATTAAAAGAGCGAATCTACAAAAAGCATTAGTTTCAACCATAATCACTGTTTTCGGGTCTGAAGCCATAATTCTTCTTCTTGCTTTTCCGGCTGCTTATGCGATAGCCCGCATTGAAAGCCGTTTTAATGCAATTATTGAACTTATCTTTGGTTTGGGGTTACTTATTCCTGCCTTTGCAATGATGGTACCAGTGTTTTTGACTATGGCAAATTTAAAATTGCTCTACTCTGCCTGGTCACTAATTATTTTTTATCCTGCAACATCGTTATCATTATCAGTGATTCTTCTTGCAACCAATCTCAGGGAAATTCCCAAAGAAATAGAGGAAAGTGCACGATTAGATGGCGCCACTCTACTTGAGACACTCGTTCATATAATTCTCCCACTGGCACGTCCTGGTATTGCTACTGTGATAATTTTATCTTTTTTGAGTATTTGGAATGAGTTTCTGTTTGCTCTTATTCTTTTAAACTCGAAAACTTCGCACAATTCAAGTGGCAATTTCAACATTAAAACAAGAACATTTGCCTGACTTCGGGTTGATTGCTGCAGGTGTGGTAATTTCACTAATACCCGTGTACATTATGTTTATTTTCTTTCAAGAACAAATTGTAGAAGGGTTAACACGTGGTGCGGTCAAATCCTAGGCAAGTGAACAAGTACAGTGATTCAGGAGTTGTCGTATGAAGGCAATTATGGTTATGTTTGATTCTTAATAAGAGAATTGTTGCCTCCCTATGGCTGTGATTGGGTACATGCACCAAATTTTGAAAGACTTGCAAGCAAATCAACCACCTTTGATAATTGTTACATTGGCAGTGCACCATGCATGCCTGCTCGCCGTGAGCTTCATACCGGAAGATACAACTTTCTGCACAGAAGCTGGGGACCAATTGAGCCTTTTGATGATTCAATGCCCGAAATATTAAAACAAAATGGAATCTATACACACCTCGTTAGTGACCATTTGCATTATTGGGAAGATGGCGGAAGTACGTATCATAATCGTTACTCTAGTTGGGAACTATGCCGGGGACAGGAAGGCGATTTTTGGAAGGGAAGTCTGGAGGATCCTGAAATTCCGGAAAGTATCACAGCATACTCCGGTGAAGATTTTTGGCGACAAGATTGGATAAATCGTAGCTATATCAAAAAAGTAGAGGACCATCCACAAGCGCAGGTATTTCGCTTAGGAATAGAGTTCATTCAAAAAAATTGCAAGCAGGATAATTGGTTTCTCCAAATTAAATCATTTGACCCCCATGAGCCATTTTTTACACAGCAAAAATATAAAGATTTATATGCCCATGAATACTCAGGTCCCCATTTCGACTGGCCGGGGTATCAGCCTGTAAGCGAGACATCTGAACAGATTAAGCATATCCGCTATGAATATGCTGCACTAGTAAGTATGTGTGATGAACACCTTGGAAAAGTTCTGGATATTATGGATGAACTGGACCTTTGGAAAGATACTATGCTGATTGTAAACACCGATCATGGTTTTCTCTTAGGAGAACATGGCTGGTGGGCAAAAAGTATTCAACCTTTTTATAATGAAATCGCTCATATTCCATTGTTTATTTGGGATCCACGATCTAACTGTCAAAACGAACGGCGTCAATCCCTGGTTCAGATGATTGATATTCCTGCCACTCTACTGGATTATTTTAAGGTTACTATCCCAACTGATATGCAGGGTGTACCACTTCAGCAAACGATCACGGAAGACAAGCCAGTTCGAAATACTGCCTTGTTTGGTATTCATGGTGGTCATGTGAATATCACTGATTGCCATCATGTGTATATCCGCGCACCGCATTCGATAGACAATGCCCCGATTTTTGAGTACACCCTGATGCCAACTCACATGAAAAATCTTTTTACTACAGAAGAATTGAAAAGCCTTGAACTGGCAGAACCGTTTCAGTTCACCAAGGGATGTAGAACATTAAAAATTCAAGGGAATCCATGGAGTAATCCTTTCGTATTTGGAACCTTGCTTTTCGATTTACAGAAAGATCCCCAGCAAGATTTCACCAATACTTGATCCAGAGACTGAAAAAAAGATGATCGCAGAAATGATACGTTTGATGAAAATGAATGATGCACCTCTTGAACAGTATGAACGATTATTTGGTAAGGAAACATAGGTTTATTGACTATTAACTGAATAATAAAAATCAAGAATTGGGTATTTCTAATCGATTCAAGGATATTAAGAATAAGGGAAATCATGAAAATTGCTATTATTGGCGGAGGTTCAACATATACTCCTGAATTAGTTGAAGGATTTTGCAAGTTACAAGATGTACTACCTTTAACACAGCTCTGGTTAATGGATATTGATGTAGAGCGCTTGCAAATTGTAGGAAGCTTCGCACAGCGTATGGCATCTTTCCGTCATGCAAATTTTGAAGTCATTCTTTCGAATGACTTGCACGAATTCTATAAAAGATGCCCAGTATGTGATTACTCAGATTCGGGTTGGAGGTATGCAAGCAAGACGTAATGATGAATATCTTGGTAACAAGTATGGATTAATTGGGCAAGAAACAACTGGCATTGGAGGATTGGCAAAAGCCTTGAGGACAATCCCGCAAATATTAACAATAGTTGAAGAAATGCGCACCAGTGCACCAGATGCAATCTTACTTAACTTTACTAATCCTTCTGGTTTGATTACCCAGGCGGTAAAAATGCATGCACCAGAGATTTGTATTGCAGGTGTATGTAATGGACCCTACAACAGTAAAGTAGAAATTGTAGAGCTATTAAATAAACATAGTAACTGCCAAATTGATTTACATGAAGTAGAAGTCGACCTGCTGGGACTCAATCATTTATCATGGATTCGAGGTTTTAAAAATAACGGAATTGAAATCTGGCCAGAAGTACTCGAAATATATTCCAAGTATATTCCTGAAGATCGTTGGGATAATGAAACCCTGGCAATTTTGGGCATGATTCCAAGCAATTATTTACGATATTACTATTACACCCAGCGAATGTTGGCGTTGCAGAAATCATGGCCTCCTTCACGTGCTGAAGAAGTTATGGAAGTTGAGAAAATATTGCTGACATATTATTCTGATTCTGCAAATGTATTACCTCCCGAAAGCTTGATGAAACGAGGAGGTGCATTTTATTCAACAGTTGCCACTGAGTTAATCAATGCACATTACAACGATCTTGGAAATAACCATATAGTTAATGTTTGTCACAATGGGGCGATTGCCAGTTGGCCAAAAGAATGGGTTTTGGAAATGCAATGTAAGGTGGATGCACAAGGTTTCCACCCATTATCTGCAGAACCTTTACCACCTGCCTTTTTTGGGTTATTGTCTGCTGTAAAGTCATATGAAATCCTTGTTGCTCAGGCTGCGCTTACAGGTGACAGGCAAGCAATTTGCCAGGCATTACTTGTTCATCCACTTGGACCAGATGCGGATAAAATTCCTTCGCTTTTTGATGAGCTTGTGGAAATTAATAAAAAATATATCCCTCAATTCAGGGTGGGCAAATGAAAAAGTATTATCTTGGTGTTGATGCAGGGGCAACAAAAAGCCATGCTTTAATTTGCAATTCTTCCGGAAAAATTATGGAACTGGGGAAAAGCGGCAACAGTAATCCTGATATTGTTGGTCAAGATGGATTTACTGCGGTTATAAATGAGGCTTTAATCGAAGCATTAGAATTGGCTGGTATTGACCGGGACCAGATTGTTGGGGCAGGTTTTGGAGTTTCTGGTTACGATTGGCCATCCCAAAAAGCAGGTTTGCTCGCATCGATAGAATTGTTAAATCTGAATTGCCCCATTGAGCTAGTAAATGATTCGTTGATTGCTTTGATGGCAGGTACAACAAACGGATGGGGTGTTGCTGTAGTTGCAGGAACAAGCTGCAATGCCAGGGGGATTGCTCCAGATGGAAAACTAGGCAGAGTTGCCGGGTATTCAAGTTTAGGTGAATATGCTGGTAGTGTTGAAATTGTAATGAAGGCACTACATGCGATTACAAAATCATGGTCCAGACGCGGTCCAAAAACAAAATTGACTTCAGGCATTCCTTACTGTTGTAGGTGCTGAAAATGAGGATGAGCTAATTGAAATAATTGCCCTAAGGAAATGTCCAATTGGTGCCTCACTCGCCCCATTAATCTTCGATGTCGCGAATGCTGGGGATGAGGTTGCACAAGGATTAGTGAAATGGGCAGGAACCGAATTGGGTGACTTGGCACTGGGCATCATTCGTCAGCTTGATCTTTCAGACAAACCTTTTGAAGTAGTTTATTCTGGCAGCTTTTTTAATGGCAGCCCGATTGTACAATATGAAATGGAAAATGTGGTTAATGCTCAAGCACCATATGCAAAATTTATTCCACTGAAAGCGCCATCAGCGATAGGGGGAGTATTATTGGGCATGAAACTGATGGGTGTTTCACCAGAGGAAATTGCTAAAGTAAGGAAAAACTTGGTGAGTAGTTATAGTAATGGGGATATATAATCATTCGGTCATTGATATTCCTATCGGGTGATAACTTCTAAATCTTTTCAATTGCATCTTTGTTTCTAGATGAACTATATTATTTACAAATTACTAATACCTCTACGATAAATCGCTACAATGGTATGCTCAGAAATGGTGCGATTATCATCCAGCAAATCCCACATCGATGTACGTTATTCCAAACTATCTTCCCATGCCCAATATGATACTATTCTGGCACGCCTGTATTTCTTTCTTTTACTTCAGAATCCGGGGTGCCGGCAGGCGTGGCTGCATTAATCAGGGGTTCTGCGGAATCTATTAGGGAGGCAATACGTTCCACGCTGCTAGTCACCAAAGGCAGGTGCGGACCTTCCATAATATTGATGGTTTCTCTCAAGGTTGCCAGGCGCTCTTTAAGGTCTGTTATCTGGGTGCCTGTGCTGGCTTCAACCGGGTGACTCACCAGGCTGCTCCATAAAATTTGACAAATGATTGACAATGGCGGTGCAATCAGAATTCCGAAAATTCCAAATGCGTCTGCAAGGGCAATCAGAAAGATAACCGTCAGAATGGGATTTTCCCACCTGCGGTTGACGAGTCGTGGTTTAACTAAAATAATGAATGAAACCAGAATCACAATGGTAAATAACGCCATAAACAGACTATGCTGAACACTAATCATCATCCCAACCAGTAATGGTGGAATGATAGCCAATGCCGCACCAACCACGGGGATCAAGCAGAACAATGCGCCAATCAGTGCCAGGATTACCGAATAAGGCGAACCCAGCAGCCAATAGCCAAGGCACAACACCAGGCCAATCAAGAGACTATGAATAAACTGACCACGAATATAGCTGCCAATCTCTGGTTCTATAATCCGCCAGATACTGCGTACGCTTTTGCGCTGGTCAGAGGGCATTAAGGATAACCAGAGTCTTTCAAAATGGACCTGGTCAATACCCCAATAGATACTCAGGATAAGAATAATGGCAATCGCAGCAATCAAACCCCCTATGCCCTGGGCAATCCCGAGCAGGGCGGGAATAACCAGTTCTCCTTCATTGCCAATGATTGCCTGGAAAAGTACGCTTGGTGGGGGGAGAATGGACAAAACAGTCTTTTGGAATGCACTGCCTGACCAAAGAGGTAAAATCCAATTATCCTGTACGGATACACTTTCTCCAAGAACCTGAAGTTGTGAAGATGCAGCACCAATAACTATAAATAGAAAATAACCCATTCCACCTAATACTACAACAGTATAAAAGTATCCAGGCTATCTTTACCAGGATTCTTCGTCCTTCAAGCCGCCTGAAAATGGGACGGATGGTTGCGGCAAGCATTAATGAAATCAATATATAAGCGACAATCAGCCTGAACTGCCACAACACTGCCAGAGCAAGTAAGGTAGTTAAAACAGCAATGCCAATTTTGATCAGGTTCTTATTCATTTTTTACCTGGTGAAGGTATTTGATCCAGCAGGGCATTCAAATCGGTGGCAATACCTTCAATTTCATCCATCACCCTATCGATTTCTTTCACTTTGTAGGCTGAACCGCCTTTTTTCAAGCGGGCTTGCTTTTGTAAATCCTGAACGAGGTCTTTTCCCTCGTACCGCAGACGGCTGACGATATCACGACCGGTTGATTCTTCTGTTTCCGATCTCTTCCGGGTGAAAGAGGAATCGTTGCAGGATGAGCTGAATTATTGCTGCAATGGGAATTGCCATCAATGCACCTGCAATACCAAACAATGTACTAAACGCAAAAATTGACAACAGGGAAACGAACGGATTAACCCCGACCGCTTTGCGCATGATACGCGGTACCAATAAATTGTTTTCCAAAAGCTGGATGATTACAGTGGCAACAATCACCCAGATCAACTTGGTTGGTGAGACGGAAAATGCAATCACTCCGGCAGGAATGGCACCCAGGGCTGGGCCGACCATTGGTACTGCTTCAAGCACTCCTGCAATCAGCGCGAGAACAAGTGCATTGGGCAATCCAATAATCAGGTAAGCAATTAACGCCAAAGCGCCAATCACCAGGCACAGGACAGCCTGTCCGGCAATAAAGTAGCCGATTTTTGATTCGATTGCAGCAATCAGGTCGGATATACCTTCCCGTTTTTGTTTTGGGAGCATAGGTAACAAGGATTGAATGATGCGAGGTCCATCCAGAGTCCAGTGGAATGCGAGAAGCAGGGTAACAATTGCGATAAACACAACCTGGGTAACAGTTGCCACATAACTTAATGCCTGTTCAGCGGATTCCAGGATCTCTGGGGCAGTCTGCAACACAGGTTTTAATCCTGGAATTTCGTTAGGGAGGAATTGATTGAGATAATCCAATAATGGATTAGTCGAATTGCTCACCCAGGTCTGGAAACTTTGATAATAATTTGGAATTCCTTTCATGATGGATGACGCCTGGTCGAAAACCAGGGGAAACAACAACAGGATAAATCCAGTGACAAACGCCAGGAGCAGGAAATAAACGATAATTACCCCAAGGATTTGTGAAATCCCGCGCCGATTTAGCCAGGCAACAATCGGTCGAATTACGGTACCTATCACGATGGCGGATAATAAAATAAATAGCACATTATAAAACCGGTATAGCATCCAAAAACCGATAACGATAACAACCAGCGTGAGTGTTATCGTTACAACCCGGCGGACAGACCAGGGACTAGATTGGATAGTGGGTTTATCCTGCATATTTATCCTGAATGATGATTATGTGCTGCACGACATGCCTGAATTGCAGAAAAATAGTCATCCTTATAATAAAACTCTCCATTGATAATTTAATTGCACAGTTCCATTAACTTACATGCAAATCAGCCACCTGGCGAAAATGATATCCAACGATGGAGAATGTGATTGCCAGGGGAAACAGGCGGGGACGAGTGAAGAGTGTCCAGAAGAATAGACGCCAATACTCGATTCGTTCGACACCGCGAATGCCAAGATGGTACATGGAACGCCAGAGAGCCAAGAGGTGCTGCGGTTCGGCATGAGACCTGACCCTGGGTGGGTGATATTCCCGGAGAAACGTTTTTACCCGTTCGTAATAATATTTGGGGGCATAAATTCGGCTCAATATCCTGCGGTAGCCTTCATGCAGCGATTCAATACCCATCTTGGGAATGATATTGGTCGAGCCGTCAGCATTATCCCCGGAAAACTCCTTCACCAGCCTGCCTTCATTTTTCATTCTTTCATACAAGATGTGTTCCCAGGGGCGCTTGCAGCAGCCCAACCATGGCTGTCACTATGCCGCTTTTCTGAATAAAATCAATTTGCTGCTGGAAAATCGAGGGGGAATCATTGTCAAACCCAACGATAAATCCACCCTGAACCTGCAAGCCGGCACGCTGGAGAATTTTGACGCTTTTCACCAGGTCGCGGCCCCGGTTTTGGTTCTTGCTGCATTCAATCAGGCTGTCTTCATTCGGTGTTTCGATTCCAACAAACACCGTATCAAATCCGGCTTGTACCATCAAATTAAGCAGTTCCGGATCATCAGCCAGGTTTATGGATAGTTCTGTGCTGAATGCCATTCCGGATTTCCCTTTGCGCCATGCGATTAATGCAGGCAGCACTTCGGCTTTTATGTACTTCTTATTTCCGATGAAGTTATCATCCACAAAGAAGATATTTTTACGCCACCCCAATGCATAAATGGCGTCCAACTCGGCAATGATTTGTTGGGCAGTTTTTGTGCGGGGGAGATGCCCAAGCAACGATGTGATGTTACAAAAATCGCAGTTGAAAGGGCAGCCGCGCGAAAACTGGATGCTTACGGTTTCGTAATATTTCAGTTCCGCCAATTGCCATAATGGTATCGGTGTGTTGTGCAATTCGGGAAATTCTTTTGACGTGTAAACTCGTTGTGCCTGTCCCTTCTCCAGGTCCTTCAAGAAAGGCGACAAGCGTAATTTCTGCCTCGTTTAATACAAAATAATCCACATCCGGGAATTTTTCATGTTCCATTGTGAAGAGGGGTCCACCTGCCACCATCTTTCACACCTGCTGATTTACAGCGATGAATAATTGGCAGCACTGACTTGCGTTGGATTATCATGGCGCTCAGGAAAACATAGTCCGCCCATTTGATATCTTCGTCTTTGAGTTCCGTGACATTTAAATCAATCAATCGTTTTTCCCACGCTGCGGGCAGCATGGCAGCAACTGTCAACAAACCCAGGGGAGGGGATCCCGCTTTTTTTCGAACAAATTTCAAAGCGTGTTTAAAACTCCAAAATGTGTCGGGGAATTCCGGATATACCAGTAATATTTTCATTCCAATCTCCTCGAGTACCAATAAAGTTGTTTCGCTAAAGCAGTTGACCTATTTCTTTTGAAACCTGGTTTGAACTTTAACAGCCAGCTGGCGGGTGGTCATTTTATCAACTGTCTCAATCCCAACAACACGCGCCCCTAACCCGGCACGCCTTAACCGGTTTTCCAACTCGGCTTTTGCTTCACCAGGTCCAAAAATCCAGATTGATTCTGCGTCGTTGATGTGGGTAATTACCTCGTCATAATAGCGGTCAAGCGAATTGCCAAATTTACGATCCCGCATATCTTCTGCGGTTGACCCATGCGTATCATTGGAATTGCTGGTTCGTTTATCACCTGATCCCCGACCCGCATCCCCGACGTCCGATTTGATTTCTTGTGCCACTACGCTTTTATTGACAATGGATACAATGACGGCTTTGCGGTGGTCGATCCACAAACCAACTTCTTTTATATTTGCGCCCTCTTTGTGAGTATCCTTATTTTGCACGGTCATAATCCCAATACCTTTCCGCTATTTACTTGGGTTCACTGGAATGGCTTCTTTCCGCGCCGCCTGCTTGATCCTGCGGATGTTTTTCCGCTGCCCTTTTGATTTTCGAACGATTTTTTCTTTACCTTCTTTGTTTTTCTTGTCTTCCATTCCGAATCTCCTTATTCACTATAAAATCGTTTAGTGCGTACTCGTTTAAAATCAATGATCCTTTTTCTACATCAATATGAATCAGTTCCTTATAAACCTGTCCGCCAATGTCAATGCTCCTTCTAAGCCAAATTACTTGATGCTCAATTTCAGGGAAATCAAGACCAGTTTCAACATGATTGTTTCCAGGATTTTGATAATGTAATGATGCAATTGCGACCAGCGTGTTTTGCAGCATACATGGCCTGGTCGGCTGCTTTTATAAGTTCTTCAACTGTATAGTCTTTCTCAGATGTTTCGACAATTCCTGCAGATAGGGTTATCGTTCGAAGCAATTTACCTTCATATCGAATTTGCATTTCTTTTATGAGAGCAAATATCTTTTCGAGATGTATTTCGGCATTCAACCAATGTTAAATCAAATAATGCCAGTAAAAATTCCTCTCCTCCATATCGACAGGCGATATCGCTTTGCCGGATATTTTCGCTAAAAACACGAGACAATTCTCTTAAAACCAAATCACCAACATCATGACCGTAGATATCATTAAAGTGTTTGAAGTGGTCAATGTCAATCATTGCGATACAAACATTTTCATTTTTTACGCCGTGCGTGGCTCAATTCACGCGGCAGGGTTACATCCAGGTAGCGCCGATTGAAAAGACCAGTTAATGGATCGTGTGTAGCCTGTTCATGCATAGTTTCACGAATTTTTAGATTGGATAATGAAACTTGATTCCTTCGCTGGCAGTAACTGCCAGCTGATGCCATCGGATTGCATGTTCTGGATCGAGTCCAACAGGATGTCTCGAGATAAAATAAGCCCTAATGTTTCCCCTTGAACTACCAGCGGAAGGCACAAATAACCAGTTCTTGGAGCGCTGGTAAAATGGCTGCAAATAATATCAGATTGAAGATCGGTTACCTCATGCGGCTTGCCGCGCCGCATTCCCCAGCAATCGTTCAACGAAAATGCAGGTGCTAATATCGGTTCGTTTCCCCAGGTTGTGAAATGTCTCCAGGAAATTACCAGAATTATGCAGGATTGCCAGCCCTCCACTTTGACCAGTAAATAATTCCCCGAGTGCCAGAGAAATAACCTGATAGGCTTCCTCTTTGGTCTTACAGGTTTGAAGAAGATCATTCATCTGGTTGACCAACAACATTTCATGTTCTCGGTTTTTCAGTTAGCTCACCAATACCGATAATTCCTGGTTGGCTTTATGTAATTTTTCTTTCGCTCGTTTCCTATCTGATATATCCCGAATGTTGCACTGAATCACTCTCTTGCCATTAACCCCATAAACATTGGATACAAATTCCACATCTTTACGTTCCCCCTTTTCGTTTCCAGGGGTAATTCTTCGTAACGAATATATTTCTTTTGCCGTAATTCCTCGAATGCCTCTTGGCTTGCGACAATATCTATAAAAGGTCCGATTTCCCACAGTTTCTTCTCTAAAAATTCTTCATGGGTATATCCCAATAATTCGATCAAAAATGGATTGACATCAGTAATTTGCCCTGTGGTGGCATCCAGAATCAAGATGCCATCTTTTGCAGTTTCAAACAGCCTGCGATAGCGGGCTTCGGATTCCTCCAGAGAATTTTTGAAAGTATTACTCTTAGTTGCATCTACCCTGGCTTTCATCCTGGTTGGGGTTTTTGAATGCAGCAGGGTTGCTTTTCTCGTCCTGTTCACAGGTTCCTGGTTTATTTCCTTAACAGAGATACTTGTGTTCGCTTTCATTTTGTCATCCACATTATTATTATTTTCACAGACATTTTTACTTTTATTGTTGCTGACCCAACTCGCATCTCTCTTATAACCACACGTAGAATCTAAAAAACCTGGAGAGCACTTATCTTTTTTCTTCCGATAAATTTATCCAATTAATTAATATTGGTTCATTAGCTTAAATTTCTCTTTAATTAGTGTTGGATTGCGAAATCTCTTTCACCATTTCTGCGGTCTTTTCAGGCTGATCCACGCGGGTAGCCACATCAGCCTGGGAGATAATCCCCAGAACTTTATTTTCTTGATCAACAATGATTACGCGCCGCAATTGATTCTCAGCCATTGCATCCAGGGCTCTCTGCATGCTGTCATCTGCCCGACAGGTTACGACCTTGCGGGTCATCACTGCTTCCACCTTTGTGGATGCGGCATCACGCCCTTCGCCAACAACTTTCAAAGCCAGATCGCGATCCGTAATAACCCCGATCAATTTTCGGGTTTGTTCGCCATCAATCACCGGCATTGGTCCAATATTTTCTCGCTTCATGATTTCAGCAACACTTTTTACAGTATCAGTCGCCAGACAGCAAACAGGATTTGAAGTCATTAAATCTTCACAGGTTTTCATTGAATATTCCTCACATGGTTACCTTGTCTGTTATTCAAAAAATATATAGCGATATACTTTATTCCAAATAGAGAACAAAGGTGCTCTTTACGCTTGCCGTTGTTCCCATTCCTTGGTTGATAGTAATTTATTTCACAATCTGACCGACCCGGTTCTTCGCCGGGTGTCAGATTGTATCGTTCCCAATTCAAAACGTCCTTAAAACACTAACAAAAATGTTCTGAATTCTCATACCTGGGGAATTAAATTACCCCGAGCAAGTTCAAGATAATGAGAATTACCGCCAGAACGATAAGAATGTGAATCCAATTTCCGGTTTTTGGGAAGTTGGGGCTGATATTCCTGCCGAAAAAGCCCAGTAACCACAAGACCAGTAGAATTACAATAATTGTCCACAACATGTTATTTCTCCTTTTATTTACATATCGAAAGATTTTGAATAACCCATGACACTGTTTGGTCATAGGTTATTTTGACCTAGCGGTCTTGAAACGAAGAGGGATTCCCCTTACCACGGATACCTGCTGCAGCCCGCTCCTCTTCAGAAAGTGTAAAAAAATGCTTGACTGATTCCAAACCATTCTTTACGGAATGGATAACGGTAGTGAATGAAAGTTTTTGGGCAGTAACCGGTTTACTTTGATCAACAGTAATAGTATCCATTTGAAGCTCTTTCCCATATAAGACTAATAACTGATTAAAACCGTCGTAAATAGTTCCGCCCGATATAAGTTGTATGCTTACACCACCAGAAGTTTTCATTCACCTAACCAGGTTGCTTGTTAACCTTGAAATGGCAGGGGGTGCTGGAAGCACCCCCGTATTCCCAAGAGAATGGGTTGAATTACAACCTGCGGCGGAGCAGGTGAACAATCCCGATCAGGATAATGGCACCCAGCAAGGTAACCAGCATGGTCGGAAGTGTTATTGCATCGTTGATGGTTCCAACTCCGAGCAACGGACTGATGAACCAGCCAGCCAGGAAAGCGCCGACAACCGCAACGATGATATTGATCAATATGTTTGCGCGATCTTTCATGATCACGGAAGCAACCCATCCAATTACGGCTGCAACAACCAGGTAAATAATGATATTCATTTTGATTTTCTCCTATCGATAGTTTGTGTTTTACTTTTCTTACCTCTCTATCCTAATCGAAAGCGGCTGACGATGTCCCTAACACAACCTGAATAATATCTATACAAATTATTGGCGTTTATGACCTCTTACGATGAGGGTACACCGCATCCACATTTGCCGAAAATAAAAATCTTGTTTCAGTCGTTTTTACCCAGATCCAATCAGAAAATATTCATCGATCAGCACCAATAATATCCCCCAGGCACTGCCTAAAATTGCCCCTGCAAGTACATCGCGAGGATAATGCGCCCCAACGTACATCCGGGTTACGCCAACCAGGAACGCAACCAGGTATAACAAGACTGCTATCCATATGTTTACATGAAAATATTGGGCTGTCAGTGTTGCCATGAAGAATACCTGGCTGGTATGGCCGCTTGGAAAAGACCGCCCGATTGCCCGATTGCCAACTATCCGCGCCTGTGTCAGACGGATAAATGGCCGTGATCGGTAGATGAGAAACTTTGCCAACTCGACCACCATCCATAATGACAATGTGCCCAGGATAAATTCGTATGACAATCGTCGCAGGTTGAATACAAACAAGAGCAATGCAATTCCCAGGGCAGTTATTGCACTGCCAATCTGGGTAAAGCCGGTCATAACCCGATCCAGCCAGAGGGGTCGCGATGACCCCCGAAAATTAAATATCAAGAATACCCATGCATCCAGACGCTGACCAGCTGACCAGACCAGGGAAACCGAAAGCAGGCAGAGAAATAAAAGCATGAATGCCAGGATTTTATGGGAAAGTAACCCAAACCAAAATGCAGCCCGCAGGTAAGGCGGGAGAATGGCGATAAAGATACCCAGGCTGACCGTTAAAATGATGAGCCGGGATATCCGTTGATGCTGGCTCACCCATAAGGTTATGCTACTCCATGGTCTTGTTGGATTTTTCTTTGGGTAAGTGCTGCATCATCTTTATACTCTCGCGGATTTAAACCTATTGCGTGTCATTTTGATCTGGCATTTCCAACCATTATCGAAAGGGCGCGATGGCGCACCTCGATACTCGCTCGTCCTTTTCCCAGGGGGATCCCATCTGCCATGACAGGCATGGACGGGTGGGTTTCAATAGACACCTTGCGTACTTTAAAATGCTGGATTCGAGGATCTTCCGGTTTACCCACGCCAACTCCCTGAAATACATATAACAGCAGGTCCAGTTTGGAAAGATCAGCAAAAAATAATACGTCCAACAAACCGTCTTTATATGAAGCCGCAGCGCTTACCTGGTAATGGAAGCCGATAAATGGCATATTGGAAACCAATACGATATGCCCCAGATTTTGAATCTTCTGACCATCATCCAACACCAGGGTAATTTTGGCTGGAGGAGAACTGGCTAGCGCTGACAGGAAATCCCCAACCTTTCCCAGTTCGCCGTGCTGAATATCATCTACAGATGGGAAAAGTGCTGAAACCAACCCAACCGAACAGGCTTCAAGGAAAGGTGTGGTAATTTTGCCACAGGTCACCATGCCAACGTCCACCTTGACACGTTTGCCATTACGCAGGATTGCAATGGCATCCGGTATTTCGGATGGAATGTTCAGGCTTAAAGCCGTGTTATTCTGTGTGCCGATTGGGATGATACCCAGGGTCGCATTGGTTCCTGCCAGGGTTCTGGCAACAGCTTCAATTGTCCCGTCACCTCCGCATACCACGAACATTCGAAACCCCTGGGCAAGGGCGTCCCGAATCACTCCCGGAAGATCACAACCGGGTTCGATCAGGTAGGCTTCTGGCACAAGATTCCAGGTTTGCATCTCATGGATCACATCCACCAGAGCAATGGGTTTCGGTCTGGCTGCCCCTGCAATTGGATTGAAAATCAACTTGACTCGCATCGAGCGCATCTTTGCTGATTGTTGGTTACTTTGTTGGATCGGTTTCATCAGATGTTTCCCTAATCGAAAAATATTATTTGTAATTTCCCTGCGGTCAGAGAAAAATTAAACCTTGGGTGGGACTGTACCCTCAGTTGGTTTATGTTTATATTGGTAAACCTTAACGCTCAAGAACGCTCCAAATAAGAATATGAGACCACTAACATACGCCCAGAGCAGGAATGCAATTATGGCTGTCACAGAGCCGTACACCAGGTTTGAAATCGAGAAATAGGACGTGATAAAAAACAGGAACGCCTTCTTGGCAACTTCCCATAGCAAACCTGCGCCAATTGCGCCTGGTAAAATTTCGCGCCAGGTTGCTGTTCCGTGGGGAAGCATTATATACAGCAGCATGAATAATGCAATATCAAGAAATATTGCCACGAAAAAGCTGATGCCGCCCCATAATTGAATGATTTGGGCAGGTAACCAGGTACTCAGGTTGGTAAGCATACTGCTGAAAAAAGACGCCAGGAAGAGCGCTGGACCAACGAGAGCCACCACAAACAAGACAGCCAGTCCACGGCGTTTCCAGACCGCGCGCCGGCGTTTAATGTCCCAAATCTCTGTCAACGTATGCGTGAACGTATAAAAAACCGTAGAGGCAGACCAGACCAGACCAATTAGCGCAAGCCCGGTGACCGGTCCACGATTGATGAATAATTTCATCAATGTTATTACCCAACAACTGGCTCAAGGCTGGCGCAATAAATTCCAGCTTTTGCAAGATGACATGCTGGTCTACCCGTGGTCCAAGACTAAAACTGGCGATGGAGATGCTTAACAGAACGATGGGAAACAGGGAAAGGAGTGAAAAGTAGGCAATCGCTGCGGCTGTTGTTGCAGTGTTTGGATTCAAGGTTTGATTAATTGCACTGAAAATCATCCCCAACCAGCCGTGGGAATGTTCATCCAGGCGCTGCAGGCCGTGTTTTCCCCGCAGCCGAATTTGGGCAAATTTCAATGCAACCTTATTTTCGCTCATGATGCTACTTTCAAAATCCACCTGCCTGTTTTGTGCCGTCCAGTTGAAAGCATAAAGAACCCGCATTTACTATGTGCCCCTTCGTTTAATTAAACGAAGGGGCACGGCACCAGTAAGAGCACAAACCTGAATGTTATCTTGCAATCCGGTACGGCTTCCATCGGAAATTTCTTAAGATAATCGAACCCTTCCGTATTCAGGATTCTTCGAATAAGGTAACCTTAACGGGTGTTTTTGGACTCCGCTGGTTTTCGAGTCTGACCATCTTACTGGCAAACCAGCCAACAACTGCGCCGACTGTAAGCCAGACGATGAAATGATAAAAGTTCATACGCTTGCTCCTTTCTCGATAATGCTTGACCAGGCTATCCAATAAATGGATGTGGTCGATATGCCTTTACAATTAAAGCGGATCCGAAGTATTCGAATCGGTACGTTCGGTGGTGGTGGTACGACTCACAGTATTGGGAGTCTGCAGGGGAGTGTGGTCTGATACCACGGTCTGCTTGACGCTCACTGGACCACGCGGGCGATAGAAGAGCACATAAACCAGCCGTTCCAAAGCCCAACCGATCAATGCGTAAACAATCATTGCAATCAGTGTCGAGAGTTCAAACACCATACCGCCTGCTGATGGCGCTCCGGTTAAACTGGCAAATGGAGCCACAAATAATCCCGTAAATCCATACAGGAAAGATGCGAATGCATTCTCCGGATTTACTCCGATCAATTTGAACACAAAACGCAGCGCGAGCACTGCTTCGAGAATTCCGAGCAGCAGCCAGATTAATTGTGTGGCTTTAAATGTGGCAACGCGTGCTTCCTGTCCAGCTTCATGTTGTGTAGTACTTACCTGTTTATAATCTGTCATTTTGTCCTCTTTTCCCATTCTTCTTTGGCTTGTTGTTGGGTGTAACCATACTTTTCCTGGAGCAAGCCGATAAATTTATCAAAATTGCCATCGACTTTTTCCAGATCATCATCAGTGAGCTTTCCCCACCAAACTTTTGCCTCACCGCGTACTTGCTTCCACTTGCCTGCGAATATATTGTTGTACACATCTTCCTCTTGATTAATTATTCCAGGAACCTATGCCCGGCGGGATGGTTTTAATAAAAATCCCAGGAACAATCCAATCCCCAGACCGACTGTTATCGCAACCCAGGGATATTGGGCAGCCTTAATTCCCCAGCCTCCAGGCACTTTGTCTGCATATTCCTGCATCCTGGTGTTATAGCTGGTTAATCCATCACCAACATCACTCTTTACAGATCCAACCGCACCAGCCAGGGACTCTTTTGCATCGCTTTTAATTTTTTCAAATTCCCTGGTAACATGGGTGACTCCGTCTCCCACTAATGTATGGAGATCCTTTTTTACCTTTTCCGTATCTTGTTCGACTTTCTTCTCAAACTGTTTGTCGCTCATTTATATTTCTCCTTATTTGATAATTTCTAAAACGGGTGGTTCATCCTTGTTTCCTTACCAGTGGTAAATATCACATGCTCTGGGAAGGGTTCCAAAATCAACCCTGGTTGGCATGACTGATATAGATGGTTTCGCTGCGAGCGCTGTACCCTGCCCAATAGCTCATGCCATCAACAATGTACTCATTAAAAACAATTGCACGCCCAATTTCTCCAATCTGTTCGACATACACCGTTTTGTAATTTGGCACCCGGGTAATCTTCACCTGCCCCTCATCTGGTACTTCTTTACGGCAGAATTGTTCGACAACCCGTCTGATATCCTTTTCATTCATTCAGCCCTCTGCTTTTTGGGTAACCACATGATAGGATGTGGGCTTCATTTCGGATTACGCAGTACCTGGAATGACCAGTACCGGTTCATTTTCGATATACGACCTGAGCATCCATGCCATCTTTTCATGGAGACGCATGAGACTGACAAGCAGGTCGAATGTTCCTTCGTCCTCATATTCTTCGGTGCATTTTCTGACATCTTCGCGCATGAAGCGGATGATGCTTTCATGGTCTGCCAGCAGGTGTAAAACATCCGGAACGTCTGATATTTTTTCCTTCAACTTGCTGTGGGATAAGATTTCCTCAAAACTGGCGATGGCAATTCCACCCAGTATTCTTACTCGTTCTGCTATCTGGTTCGCCATTTCGTTCAACTGCTTATACTGGGTATCAAAGAGAATATGCATCTCAAAGAAACCCGCACCGCTCACGTTCCAATGTGCTCCGCGGGTTTTTTGGGATAAAACCGATTCGTTTGCCAGGCTGATGTTGAGAATATCCACAACCGGATCACGGACTTCACTTTCCAGTCCTATGTTTGGTTGGATTCGGATATTCCGCAACGGTTTATGCCCGTCATTATCAGGCACTATTTTCGCCAGGAATGGATTTTTCCGGTGGCCATCATTACCTTTGTTTCGCATGTATAGGCTCCTTTCACGAGATAGTTTTCGCCTACAATAACAGGTTATCCATTCGGTGCTGAAGTTGTCCCTAATAGAGTCTGAATAATTCCTGTATATTCATGCGGTTAACCCAATTCCAAGGTTTCTCATGGCAAATTATTTGGGGGATATGAAAACAAATATAAAGCGGGTTTTAACCAAAACCAGGTGAGTTATTATTCAACTCACCTGGTAATTTTAAATCCGATGGGGTCTCTGACCCAGCAGTATGATGCCAGGTTACAGAATTTTTTTCGAGTGCAGGGTATACCCCATGCCGGGCACGGTTTCAAGCAGGTCTGCGTAATCCCCCAGTTTTTTCCGCAACCGTCCGAAATATGTATGCAAATAATGGTTAGAACCGCGATATTCGTGCCCCCAGACCTGGGTTATCAACTCATCGTGGGTAACAATAGCATCCATGCGGTTTGCAAGTTCAGCCAGCAGAGAATACTCGGTGCGGGTCAAGTGCAAATCATTCCCGCCAATAAAAACACGCCGGGATTCCAGGTTGATACTGAGCTCGCCAATTTGGATTTTAGTGTCATCCTTTTTTGCAACGACATATGAGCGGCGCAAAAAAGCACGTACACGCGCCAGTAGTTCTTCGGAACCAAATGGTTTTGTTACATAATCATCTGCACCGGCATCCAGGGCGGCTACTTTCAGGTCTTCTTCCATGCGGGCACTTAAAATAATAATGGGAACATCCGAGCGTGCCCGAATCCAGGCACACACATCCACTCCGGAAAGACCCGGCAGAACCAGGTCCAAAAGTACCAGGTCAACCGGCACTTCCTGGAATAGGGCTATCGCTTTATGGCTGTCCCCGGCTTCGCTGACGGTATAACCGCGTTTTGTCAAATTTACCCGCACCAGCTTGCGGATATTTGGATCATCTTCAACAATTAGGATATTTCCCATATCAACTTACTCCTCAAGAACTGTCTTTGCTGGCGGTGATGTGGCTATTAGCGGAACCGTGAATGAGACTGTGGTACCTGGGTGTGGATTTTTTCTTTATCCAGATCCGTCCTCCATGTGCCTCGATTATTCCTTTACAAATTGCCAACCCCAAACCGGCACCTTTGGTAGCACCGTTCTCCTCGTTCTGACCTCTTAATAAAGGCTTTAAAAACATTTTTATATTGGGCTGACGGGATACCAGGTCCCTGGTCATTGACATTAACCTGGACAAACTTGCCGCGTGCGCTGGCGGAGATATTGATTTCGGTACCATTTGGTGCATAGGTGGCGGAATTGCGCACCAGATTGACCAGTACCTGGGCAATTCGTTTGGCATCAACATCGATTGACGGCAAATATGCTGGCAAGTGGGTGGTCAGTGTTTTCCCGGGAGTCAGGATATAGAACTGCGGCAAGGCATCGTCGATGATTTCCTGAAGAAAATGGGGTTTCTTGTTTATTGGCAACATACCCGCTTCAAGTCGGGATAGGTCAAGCAGGTGATCAATCAGTTCCTGCAGGCGGCCGGCTTCCTGCTGGATGGTCTGGATGAAATCCTGTTGTTCTTCCGATTCCCATGAGACATCTTTTGCCAATAACGTAGTTGTGAAACCGATTATGGATGTAAGCGGAGTGCGCAACTCGTGGGAGATCATGGCAAGAAATTCAGTTTTAATCTCGTTGGCATGCTCGGCGATCTGGCGGGATTCTTCTTCAACTTCCAGTAATTTAAGGTTAAAGAGTGTGATGGTCGCCTGGTCAATGAGGATTTTGACATGGCGCAGTTCAATATTATTAAAGCGGGTTTCCTGCTTGAAATATACAACCAGGCAGCCCAGCCAGCTTCCGGATGCCACCAACGGGAAGATAGCCATTGTTTTAATTTGACCTTCAAGGAGAAGTTCGCGCAAAACGGGTGTTAAACGGTGGTCCGATAGAATATTGTTGATGACTACTGCCTGGCGTGGTTGGAACAACTCCAGTAAAGCGGGTTCTTCGTACAGGGTGGATTCATTAACCCAGGGAGCCAGCGACTGGCTGGATAACCATGAAGTTGTCAACTCAATCCCATGGGCGGGTCCGGCTTTTGGATTATCGAAAAACAACAAGGTGGCACGTTGGGCTGAGCGGAGCTCATGGGCGGTCATCAGGGATTTCAATACCGCTTCGGGTTTCCTGGCAAGGCTCATTTTGTGACTGATGTTGAACTGTTCACGGGTGCGGTCCAGGGTTTTCCTGAGTGCCAATTCAACCTGCTTCTGGTCGGTAATATCCTGCGCAATGCAAAAATAGCGGGTGGTATCTCCGTGAGCATCATGAAACAGGAATGTGCGCGTAAAAACCCAGCGTATACTGCCATCCGGGCGTAAAATCCGGTAAATTTGATTCAATGGTTTATGGTCCAGTTTTGGACTGGCAACCATAACCTGTACCCGGTCTTCCGGGTGAACACAATCCATCAGGATGGAAGAGTTGGCGTATACACTCTCGCACGTGCGCCCCCAAACGGTTTGAAAAGCAGGGTTGATATAGAGAATGTTGTCTGAATTGATATCGCCCAACCAGAAAACTTGCTCTATGTTCTCTGCTATCTGCTTGAGATGCGGAACACTGTTAACCAGGTTTTGGATATCCTGAAGGGAAGCTGCTTGTATTATCGAAGATAAGTCATCCCCGATTGTTTGAATGTCTTGTTGTTCTAATTCGGCTGGTATTTCCCCGGTGGCGTTTCCATTAATCGCAAACCCCAAATTATTTGCCTGCTGCTCAAGCCAGGGAAGGATTTGTTCTGCCAGGTGCCGTTTTTCCTCATCCGTGATATTTTCAAATGAAGATTGGAACTCATGGAATAGATTGTTTACCATCTTTATTTTTTGTTCCATAAGGTCCTTTCCTGATATCCGGCTATATCACAAAATGCGGACAAAAATCCTTTCATGGGTTATCTGTTGATTCAAAATTGATGTTGAATCTGCTGTTCGTTTGCTGGTGAAGTATTCACTTTAAAAAAACTTCACAGAACAGGATAACCTGCAGAGACTTATTTGATTATTAAATATTGTATAACAGACCCAACTGATGTGCAACGTCTGTTTGAGACAGCTATGGTTTTACAAAGGGGATCATCCGGTTAACCCTGGTTAGATAATCCTCATATTGCTTCCCAAAAGCATGCAAGAGTTGTTTCTCTTCTGTGCCGATGAAAATCATCACGCCGACATATAAAAAGATTGACGGAACCAAATAAACCCATGTCAGGGTTAAGAGGGTGACAGCAGGCAGGATGAAAAAAGTAACACTGGAGTAAATGGGATTGCGGACTACACCGTATGCGCAGGTGGTTACCAGTTCTCCCTTGGAAAACCCCAATAATAATTGGACAATTGCAGCCGACCAAGGCTCAGACCAATTAGCAAAAATAAATACCCTGCGGGTTTGATGAAACTGATACTTTTGGGCAACGCAGCGATATCGGGCAGGAACACATGGACCAGTATGGCAGCAATCAATGAGGGCAGCATAAACAGGATGATTTTCCCACCCTGTCCGACAATCCCCATTCCGTTTTGTTTCTTAAAGATGTTTTTCATGATTAATTTCCTTTCAGGTAAAATTTCAAACTGATTAATATACGTAAATTTAACCAAAGAGTTTTTCTTTCAAAGACTTAAGATGAATAATTCCTAAATCGTTTTACCCAATCCAGAGCAAGCATGCGGAAAGAAAATGGTTCTCATGAGGTAAAACCTCATGAGAACCATTTCACCTGTTAATTGTGCTGCGCTGGAATTAATGCGTTTTCCACAGCCGCAAGATAGGCTTTTCCTGTAAGTGTCGCCATGCTGATGGTATCCACCTGCAGCGACTGGGCTTCGATGACCCGGGCGTAAAGCTTTTCAGCGTCGGCATTTTCTTTGGCAAGGTCAATGCTGGCAGTGAGCTGAATATCTGTCACTTTTCCGTTTGTCACGGTAACATCGCATTCGTTTACCCGCCATTTGTACATGCCGCCTGCATAAACCCCGTGATAGGTACCATCACTCAGTTTATCGAAATCAACAGCGTTCAACGGTAAACTCCGGGCTTCATTGTGTTCTCTGGCGACATATGCCCAGCCAATTCCCCCGCCAATTGCCAGGATAACCACGATAACCAGCAGGGTGATCAGGCAGCCTTTACCTTTTCGTTTCTTTTTCAGTTTCACATTCTCATTTACGTTCATTGTTTACTCGTTCTTTCTTTTTATGCAACCTGCGCTGGAATAAGCGCATTTTCCACCGCCTGGAGATAGGCTTTTGAGGTCAGGGTAGCCATGCTGACGGTATCCACCTGCAGCGATTGGGCTGCGATTACCCGTTCGTACATCATTTCAGCACCGGCATTTTCTTTGGCAGGGTCAATGCAGGCAGTGAGTTTAATATCCGCCACTTTACCGTTTTTCACGGTGACATCACATTCATTTTTCCGCCATTTGTACATGCCACCCTCATACACCCCATGATAGGTGCCATCATTCAACTTGCCGAAATCAACTGCATTCAACGGCAGACTTCGAGCTTCACGATGTTCTTTGGATAATTTCGACCAGCCGATCCCTCCGGCTATACCCAAACCTGATACGACAATTGCTGTAATAATCCAACCAACCATTTTGTTTAACTCCTTTCCTTTCAATTCAAAATTGTCCAATCGATATCTTTATCCGCTTGAAAGCGGTAACGCAACCCTTTAGTTACGAAAACCTGCATTGCTTCATTGACGAGAACGGCTTCGGTCTGGGGAAAGCGTTGCAAGAATTCCAACCCCTTCTCCATTCCAGCCACGAAAACTATCGTGGATAATGCATCTGCCATCATAGACTTCTCTGCAACGATAGTGACACTGACCAAACCAGATTCAGCAGGGTATCCGGTCAGTGGGTTCAGGATATGATGGTGCCTTTTTCCCTGGCTGTCGATAAAGCAGCGCTGATAGTCTCCGGATGTCACCACGGTCTGGTTCACAACAGCAACAGAACCCAGCAAGCGATTCTCCTGGCGGGGATGCTGGATGCCAATTTGCCAGGGGGAACCATCCGGTTTGGTACCCAGAGTGACCACATTCCCACCGAGATTTGAATATGCCGAAGAGATTTCGTAGTTTCTTAAGACGTCCAGAATCTTATCCCCGGCAAACCCTTTCCCAATTCCACCCAGGTCAATAGCCTGATTTGTGTTTCGTAACCCGGCTGTTATTTCCCAGGGATCCAGGAGAAGGTCCTGAAAATTCACCAGTGGCAGCACCCGGCTGATACTAATTTCATCCGGCTGGGTACGGGATGCCTTGTGACTTTGCCACAGTTTGATTAATGGTTCTATGGTTACATCGAAGCAGCCTGGACATGCCTGGGAAAATTGAACGGCACTTGCAAGCACTTCATAAGTTTCGATGCCAACCTGCTCATTTTTAACTCCTGCAGAATTATTCACCCGGCTGATTTCGCTGGCAGGGATAAACCGGCTGAGGAGCCCTTCCAACCGTTCAACTTCGCTGCAAACTGCTTCGAGGGCTGCCTGGGCGTTCAAACCATATGCCTTGTGAGCCATAATGGTACCCATCGCAGGTTGGGTTAATTGCGTTGCCAGGTTTACATCCAATTGCACATCCATTTTGTTCTTCCCTTATTTCCGTTCGGTGTTTCTTAATCTTCCGTCTCGATACTTTGAGCAGGCGGGCTGCCGCGGGTTACCGAGAGTAATGTTAGATTCAGGTCTCGAATGCGTTCGAGCAATCCAAACATTGCAGCCTGGTCGGGTACCGTACCTGAAAGCAGTGTTTCTTCTGTTTCCAGGTGTGTCAAAGTTAATCCTGCAAACCAATCCGACCAGCTTGGATCAAGGTAACCTTTGATTTTGAGTTCGTAATATTCAGGCATGAATTACCTTTCTATGCTATTGCTTTGCGAAAAATACCTGAAATCGAGTTCGAACAAATCGGCCGTGATTTTTTTAAACAGGTTTATGCTGGTGGGATAATAATAGTCAGAGTTAATCCAACCCCTATCAGCGTAGTACTTATAATCAACACTCCCATGATCTGCTTCTTGCCGAATTGTGGAGCGTCCAATTCTAAAAATGAGGATTTGGAATAACGTAGGCTCGGCATTTGCAGGCTTATTAAGCAGTGTATAGAAATGCCTGCTTAACTTTTTAAGATTTTCATCCGCCTTTTTTTGCTCTTTCTCCGTCCTTGGATCAAATCCTGTTACGGATGTACCTTTCACAGTTGTAAATCCCAAAAGGGATGCCGTGAAATTCATATCCTTGATAATCTTGTCACCTCCACCGAAACCCTGGGCGACGATGCTGGTGAAAACCTTACCGAAATACCGTGGTCTGTGAACGATAAAACCAAACCTATCAATAAAAACCTTCATCATCCCGGACATTTGAAAACAATAATTAGGGGTAGCGAAGACGATTCCGTCCGAATTCTTTAATCTTTTCAAACAGTACATCCCGGTCATCCTTCAATGGACAAAATTCCTCGCCTTTTGCGAAACACAATTGGCAGCCTCTGCAGGTACCCAGGTTGTATTCGCTCAGGTTTACGATTTCGAATTCAACATCACCCAACGCTTGTAAATTATTCATAAATTGGATAACGGCTGTGTTTGTATTCTTTTTGCGAGCGCTCGCCACAAATGCAGTAATTTTCTTCATGTTCTATTTCCTTTCGTAACACCCAACCTGGGTGTTTCGGACATAATATACCGTTCAGCGATACAGCCTGCATCTGCCAAACGGTATATTTGGGGTTTATTTTCAGGGTTTACCCTGACATTTTCAGGGTTTACCCTGATTGAAGGGTGTAGGGTATTAAGGCAGAAAATTTAGGAGAGAAGTCCGAGCTGCCTGGCGCGTGCCACTGCCTCAGTCCGGTTTGTTACAGCGAGTTTGCGAAAAATGCTGGCGGTATGGGCTTTTACAGTGCCTGTTGCCACGAAGAGCTGACTTGCGATTTCCTGGTTGGTGTTCCCTGTTGCGATGAGCCGAAGTACTTCCAGTTCGCGCTCTGAGAGTACTTCGATTAAACCGGACGGTAAATTACCTGGTGAAACTGTTTCGTTTGCAGTAGAAAAAGCTTTCATAACTTTTTGCGCATAATTTTTGTGCCCGGGGTTATCTTTCCTTAAGATAAGCAGACACGAGCTCCTCGGCTGGTTTGCCAACATCCAGAAAGACCCGAAGATATCCTTCAGGTTCTGCCAGGGCAAGACAGGTTTCGATTAATGCAAAGGCTTCAGGCAGGTGATTCTGTTTTGCAATTGCATCAGCCAACAGCAAGTTACATTCAATTTGCCTGGACACTTGACTTCCAGTTGTCATAATGGGTGAATCCCGGTAAGCAATTTTTCTGCCTCGGAATACCTGCCTTGCGCCAGGTGGATTCGAGCCAGGGTCAGGCAATAGCGTTCCTTGTGCGACTCAAAATCTGCACCATTCTGAATCTGGTCAGCCCAACGATACGGATTTTGCGTATCACCGCTGGCAAGCTGTACGCGGACTTTCAGGGTGTGGAAATCCTCATCAAATTCACGTGGCATGGACCGACCTGCATCTTTTCTTCAAACTGCTCTGCCACCTGCATCGCCTCAGCAAATTTTCCCTTGGCAAGCAGGACGCGTGTCAGGGCGAGCCAGTCCAAAACCATCCGTCATGATATTTTGCCAGGGTTCATTACCTTGTAATCCGTCCCGGATATACTGCTCAGCCTCGTCGAGATGATTCCATTCTGTACATGACCTCCCCCAGGTCGATCTTCATGCTGCCGGAGGTATAGACGAAACGGATATCACGCTTCTTAATGGGATCCAGAAATTCGCGGCACAGGCTGGCACAAGCATTTAACGACCCATCATCAGGTAAAGGCGGGTCAGGAAAGGGGCAAGGGTGGGGATTGCAGGTTCTCCAGCTGCCGCTTTTCCCGTTGGATGTTCCTGAGTGCAATCTCAACCGCCCGGTTATTATCCCCTCTCCTGGCCAATGCCATCCCATAAAGGAAATCTGTGGCATTACGCAGATCAATTCTTCAGCAGGAATATCGTCCAATTGTTGAACGTCAGGGAGGGGATAGATTTCCGGATTGCTGTTTGGTGGGGCGAGGAAAGCAAGCCCCGAAGCGAGTAACCGTCTGCATCCATTGTTGACCAGGTTTTTGATTTGCATTACCAAAATGCTGCATCATGTCATTCATGAGTGGTATGGCTTTGCGAATATGCCCCTGGACGATTAAAAACCAGGCCTGGTAGAGACCAATCTTCGGGCGGTCAAGCAGCATTTCGGGCGGGAGATTATCCGCCATTCGGAAAATCGAGGGATCACCATGTCCTCTAAACGGGCAGGTCCATACTTCTCAATCAGGTCGGCAGCCAGGCTGATTTCACCTGCGGTTAATAGGTGTTGTATCGCTTCAATAATGAGCCCATTCTGTTCCAACCAGGCAGATGCCCGCATATGCAGCAGTTGAATTACATCTGGGTGAGATTGATGCAGCCGGGCTCTCAGAAGATCAGCAAAGAGGTGGTGATAGCGAAACCAGGTACGTTCATCATCCAGCGCAATCAAAAATATATTTTCGCGCTCCAGGATTTCCAAGACTGAAGCTGATTGGGTAAATGAGAGCTTTCCTGGTGTTATATCTCCTTTAATATCACTGGACCCTGATACTTTTTCTTCAGTTAGTATGGCATCACAGAGTGTGGCAGTCAGGCGTTCACAAATCGATGTAAACAAAAGAAAATGCTGGATTTCAGGGGTTTGGCTGGAAAGAATTTCTTCCATCAGGTAGTCCAGAATATGACGGTTTGTACCTGAAAATCCTGCGATAAACCCGTCCAAATCTACCCGGTTGCGCATAGAAAGCGCAGCCATTTGCAAGCCAGTAATCCAACCTTCGGTTCGTTCTTCGAGTACTGAAATCGATTTGGCATCCAAATGTATATTCATAACATCATTCATGAAATTGGCTGCTTCTTCCGCAGTAAAGCGAAGGTCAGCCGCCCGAAGTTCCACCATTTGCCCGCGAGCCCGCAGGCGGGAGAGTGGCAGGGGTGGATCTGAACGGGAAGCAATCAGCAGATGAAAATTGAGTGGAAGATGTTCGAGTAAAAATGCCATGACTGCATGCACATCTGGATTAGAAATGAACTGGTAGTCATCCAATGCCAAAACCAACTCCCGGTTCATGCCATCCAAGTCATTAATGAGACTGGTCAAAACGATTTCAGGTAATACCTGGTGAGCCTGTGAAGCTAGTTGAGCGGCTTCAATACCAATCTGGTTTTCGGCTGTCTGTATTGCGGTTATGAGATAAGAGAGAAATCGCCCTGGTTGATTGTCGTCCCGATCCAAGGACAACCATGCCACTGGCATGCGGCAATCGGGTAAACTGGCTGCCAACAAGGTGGTTTTGCCATACCCGGCAGGTGCAATGACAAGGGTTAGCGGGTTTTGCAATCCTTCAGCAATTTGTTTCTGAAGACGCAAACGGGGAACCACTTCTGACCTTGTAAAAGGCAGGCGTAGTTTCGTCTTGATAATCTGCTCAAAATTATTCATGCTATGTCATGTTTAACAAGCAAACAGTTGTTTGGATAGCACCAGAAAATCCAAAAGCGATTGGACTGACAAACCGATAAATTGTTTACGAACAGTGAATAAGAGAATTACCACGAATAAAAATCTTACACATTGTAGACCGGAAGGTACTATTAAGACAAGTAATAATCCTGTCATAGGAGTCCCGGACTCCCTGGCAGATGTCCTGTGACTTTCAGAACAATTTCGCTCATGTACACGAATGCTTCTGCACAGATAACGCGGCAGGTTTTCGTAATCCTGGACTTCCAACTCTATCGCTAAAACCCCTTCGTAACCAATAGCATCCAGTTCCTGGATGTATCCTTTCAGGTCCACATCACCTGCACCAAGGGCTGTTGACTGGTCGGCTATTTGATCTTTGACATGAAAATTCAAGATGCGATCGGGAAACCGGCGGATCAATTGTTTCCAATCCACACCAGCAGCATGGAAATGCCCAGAATCAAGGGTTATGCCCACCCGGGCTGAAATCAATCTGATTAAAAATCTCCTCGTAATCTTCAAGAAATTGAATTTGGGATCCGACATGCGGTTCCAAGGCAAGGTTAACCGGGCTGGATTCGATTAATGGTAAAAGCGCTTTAATCCCGGCAATGGTGGCGTCAAGACCGTGCTTAATGCGGGGACGACCAGTCATCACCACCAGTGGACTGCCCAGCACTTCGGCTGCGGTAAAAAGCTGGGCACGGACACTGGCAGCTTGTACTGCATCCGCCACCGAAGTATTCGGAAATGCCGCCGAATAAACTTCCGTGCAATACTCAAGTCCTGCCTCGACAGCACATTGCCGGATATTGGGCAAGTCTGCCCACCGCACCAAACCAGGTGTCCAAAAAGAGTGGACCTGCTGCACCCCAGGCTTTGTAACCGGCTTTGGGGGCAAGGTTAAAGCACTCCCAGATCTCATCCCTACCTGGAAATCTTGTGGAACAGGTTGTGCAGGAAAGGGTAAAGCGATTCATAAGATAACCCCTTTGATTATTTCCATGGGTAGACCACCACTTTTGCGCTTTTACCGCTGACCAGCAACTCAAACGCTTCCTTCATCTGGCTCATGGGCAAGCAATGGCTGATGAGCTTGTCCATCAAAGGTGACTTTTGGATCACCTGCATCACTTTCGGATAATCGTTGGTGTTGTAGAGCCATGCGCCAACCATTTTCAATCCTTTGCGAATGAGGTCAGGGCTGACGTGGATTACCAAATCATCACTGGATTCTCCAACGAAAGCGACCCTGCCTCTTCGCCGTGTAGCATCTATGCAAAGCCGTTGGGAAGTACCTTTTCCAGAGCAATCCATTGCGCAGGACACACCATTTCCATCAGTCAAATCCAATATTTTATTTAGTAAATCGGGTTCACCAGGATCGAAAACTGTCTCCACACCCATTGCGAGAGCATGGTTCCTTCGCCAGGTAGAAGGTTCCACTCCAATGACCCTGGTTCCGCGAAAAGCGCATTGGCAACCCCTCCAAGACCGACTGGTCCAAGCCCGGTTATCAATAAAGTGTCCGTTGCGTTAATATCCAGTTCCTGGAATGCTCCAAAAGTTGCGCCGATTCCATCAATTGCCATGGTTGCATGCTCATACGACACATCCTCCGGGATGATGCGCAGCCTCCAGCTTGGTGCTAGGAGGTATTGGGCAAAAGCACCCCGACCATTTTGAGTGCCAAAAATGGTCTCGAAGTCCAGGTTGTTCTCACAGAACACGCCATCCCCTGAAAGACAGAGTGAACATTCCCCGCAGGGATACTGCGGAAGGATAACAACCCTGTCACCAACCGCGACAGGACCTGGGCGAGCCACTTCAACAACCTCACCTGCACCTTCATGACCACCCAGGGTCAGACCCCCGCCCAACCAGATAGGATTTGTATTCTGTGCACAATGCAGATGCAAGGACTTTAACCAGTACCCAATCATCCTGAGGTTGGGGGATGGGGACTTCGACCAGTTCAACCTGCCGCTCGCCTGTGATAACAACTTTTTTCATCATTATTTCTCAGTTTCCAATTCAAAATAGTTTATTCATCTAGAGTACTGCTGCAGCCAGGTTATTGTTCTTCACTTAAACAATCCCTGACCGAAGAAAATGTCTGAATTTGGTAATTTAACCGGTTAAATTATAATATAATGGAAATAATATTGCATGTCAAACCTATTCGATGTGGAATACAATATCAACCGGGTATGAGTGAGATGGTAATTAGCAAATTTCCCCAAAATAATTATCATTTTATTTTCAGGACCATTCTCACAAGGTAATCGATGGAAAATTCCCTAATAATTGCAGCTCTACCAATCGGAGAATTTGACTCAGTAAGGTTCGGAGTGAATATGCTGAGATTCTCTCGGTTATTCAATCCTTTGCGGAAACTTGTATCAACGCCGAACCTGTATCAGACGAAAAAAGTGCCCAACAGGCTGCTTTACGGCTGTCGAGTGAACACCCAAATCTGCTAGTCTTGATTGCCTTGCGAGGATTGAGTGCCCAGGCTTTGGAAATCTGCTGCCGAAGTTGCGGTGTACCATGCATCCTTTGGCCGGTGCATAATGGTTTCGCACTCTCAAGCAGCGCATTGGCAGCTGGAGCGCTGCATGAAACCGGGTTTCCGGTTGAATTGCTATATGCACCTCCCAATCATCCCGATTTAATGGAACAATTCCGTTCCATTGCGAAAGCAGCAAAAGCATATTCAGGGTTAAAGCAATGCCGGATTGGCGTAATTGGCGGATTATTCCCAAATTTGGTTTCCTGCCGGTATGACACGCAGAAAGTTAATTCCCAACTGGGAATAACCATTGTACCGATAACCTTTGACGAAATTCGCGAATCCATGCAGAAACTGGATGGTGATTCATTACCACCGAATTCTCAGATTCCCTTTCCTTATACAATTAACACAGGGGATAAAAAAGCACTCAATGCGGGATTGATGCTGCATAATTCATTGAAGCGGATTGCCGGTGAAAAAAAGCTGGACGGATTTGCAGCAGAATGTTGGACGGGTTTCCCTCGCGAACTTGGATTAAATCCGTGCCTGGGTTTTATGGAAGACTGCTATACCCTAGCTTGTGAAGGTGATTTAATGCTGTGTGTGACGCTGCTTATCATCCGGTATCTCACGGGTGTATTTGCCTACGCGGGTGACATTTACGATTTGAGCATGGATGGCATTCTCAAGTTGGTTCACTGTGGTGGACCCGCTTCACTGGCACGCAATAAGAAAGAAGTTGTTTTTGAGAAGTCACAAGCCGCTTCTGCAAAGGGGTTTGAGACAATGACCTGTAAACCCCAATTGGATCCGGGTCCTGTCACGCTTATCAGGTTATATGGCTTTGAAAGCCTGAAGATGCACGTGGCATTTGGGAACCTTACCCACAGTGAATCTTCTCCAGACCTTGGCGTTCATATTGAATTATCCGGAGACCGTTGGAAATTTCTCGAGCAGTGTTTTGGGAATCACTATGCCGTGGCACCTGGAGATATTCGCAATGAATTAAGATTATTATGCAAGTGGCTTGGAATTACCCTGTTTGAAACTTAAGATTACCCTGAGTTAATCGACGGGCGATGTTTTTGGAGGAAATCATGCCACGATTGGCAGCCTTCCCGAAGTGCTTTTTGGATGACATTCTCATTCACAAGTCGATGACTGTCTTCGATTGGATTGAAAAAGCCGACCAGCTCGGAGTAGATGGCCTGGAGATGTATTTTCCCTTTTTCGAAGGGGATAGCGGCGCAGATCCGGAGTTGGTCAGTAAAAAGTGCAGTCAGTATGGTCTGGCTATTCCAATGATGTGTTTTTCGCCGGATTTTACACACCCTGTACCTTGGCAGGCGACTGGAAGAGCTTGAAAAACAAAAACGAGCCATCGATTTGATTAAGAACCTGGGCGGTAGATATTGCAGGACACTTTCAGGACAGAATCGACCAGGTATGGATCGGAAAAATGGCGTTCGCTGGTGTGTTGAAATGATCCGCGAGGCAGTTGAATATGCCGCTGGAAAAGGCATCATCCTAAACATGGAGAATCATTATAAGGATGGATATTGGGATTATCCCGAATTTGCCATGCAATCCGACATTTTTCTGGAAATTATTGAACAGATTGATTCACCCTTTTTTGGCATTAACTTCGATCCATCCAATGCAATCATCGCCGGTGAAGACCCCATCGAATTGCTGCAGATAATCAAAGAGCGGGTGGTAACAATGCATGCAAGTGACCGCTATCTGGATGGCGGTAGTCTCGATGACTTGAGGAAGATAAATAAAGATCCGTTACACGGGTATGCAAAAATAATTCAACATGGGGTTGTCGGAAAAGGCATCAACGATTATGATGCGATTTTTCAAATTCTCAACGAAGTGGGTTTTGACGGATGGATATCCATTGAAGATGGATTAAACGGGATGGAAGAACTCCGCCAATCCGCTGATTTCCTGCGAGAAAAAATAAGTCAGCACTTTACCGGGTGATATTACAAATTCATCTTTCGGATTTCGTCCTGTTTGACTAAAACCAATGGTCGCAGGCTGAATCCGCCATCCAGGACTATGTTTGCTCCTGTTGCAAATTGTGCTTTTTCAGAAGCCAGGAAGGCATATGCTGAACCGACATCTTCAGGAATACCCAGCCGACCAAGTGGGATATTTCCCATAAAACCAGAACCAATTTCCGGGTCATTCGCAGTTTTCGGAAGAACACCTTTTGCCCAACTGGGTGAATTTATCAGTCCAGGTGAAATCGTATTAACTCGAATTCCGTAGGGTGCAAGCTCAATGGCTGCCGTCTCAGCGAATACCTGCACCCCAGTTTTACTGACGCGGTAAGCGGCTTCCTTATAGGCTGGATTAAACTGAATGGTCGAAGAAGTAAACAACATCACACCTGTTTTCTGTTTGACCATTTGTTTTGCGACTTCACGGGTACAGAGCATTGCGCCAGTTAAATTAACTGCCAGAATTCGATTCCAGCAGTCCAGGGTTATTTTCGTGATGGGTTCCCATTCGATGATGCCTGCATTGCTGACAAAGATATCGATGGTGCCCATTTCGCGAATGACATCCGCAACCCAGGCTATTACCTGCTCTTCATTGGATACATCAACTACCCGCCCAATGGCTTTTTTCCCCATACTCTGGATCGCCTCTAGCGTTGAGCCTTCACCTGGTTGAAGGTTAATATCGCAGTAGGCAATATTTACGCCTTCATTCGCAAGGGCAAGACACACCTCCCTGCCAATGCCCCTCTCACCACCAGTTACAATTGCGTTTTTGCCTTCCAATCCCAAATCCATACATACACCTCCTCTTATTCCCGCTCCCTGATTGGAAAGTAAACGGCATACTTTTCATTGCGAACCTCGTACAGGGGGATGAACCGGATGTTTTCTGACTGGTCGATTGTTCGATAACCTGACTGCCAATGGGAAGGCGTCCGTTCGTTGTCCGCAATCAGAATTGACGTTGGATCCTGTGGGTTTCCATAAAGTGTCTTTTCCAGGAGTGTTTCTACTCTATCCCTGGGGGAACCATTTTCAAGTGTCTTGCTGGAAAGGGTAGAGGGTCCATCTCCTAAAATTCCAGCCAGCACAACCGGTCCTTCCATGAATGCAACCGTATCGGGCAAGTCGGGCAGGGGGCAGGCTGTTACTTTATAAGGGAAGTGTAATCTTCAGACTATCCTTATCCCAGACTCTCGGGATACGCGCAATGGTCGAAGGTTTACAGGCTGCAGCCAGGGCTTCGCCGTTTATTGTGATGTGAGCATCCTCACTCACCCAATCCGGTATTCGAATACCGATGGCGAATTCCTGGGGTTGTTCACAAGCGACCTGCAGATTGTATACCCAATTCCCTGGTCGATTACTCGATTCAAGCTGTGGTTCTTCATATAATATAACTTGTACACGAGTCCCATTTCGTTGCATTTCAACCTGGCTGGGTATGTATTGCGCCAGAATCAGGTCTTCATCCATTTCGTAAAATATTTGGTTTGTATACATCGTCTGGGCTTGCAGCAATGTCCCCTGGCAGCACCAAAAATCATCGGTTGGAGTGCCCCATTGCTTCACCGATCCGGAACGCAACGGAAGGTAATAAGCGACCATACCACTTTCGGGATGCTGCTGGGCAAGGATGCCATTATAGAAATTTCTCTCCCAGTATTCCGCATAGGATACCTCGCCAGTCCAGCGCAACAAGTATTCTGCAAGACGCATCATGTTGAAAACGACGCAATGCTCCTGTGTGGTTTCACCCAGACGGCTTGAGAGCTGGTGGGGTGGGGATCCAGATTTCCCCGTTGGTTTGACCACCTGTGCAATAAGAACCGCGGTCTGTAACTGCTGAACGCCAGTATGCTTCGACTATTTTCCTCCAACGCTCTTCACCGGTCACCTCCCAGGCTCGTGCTGCCCCGTGAATTTCAGGGATGGTTGTGTTGGCATGCATGTTGGTCAGGACGTCTTTTCCAGAAATCAGAGGATCAAATAATCTGCGGCGATCGTATCGTTGGATTAATTCATAGTGTTCTTTTTCTCCAGTTACCCCATACAGGTTTGCCCATACTTCCAACATACCACCGGTTTCAATGTCCAAAATGTCATCAAATGCTTCCCTGGTGAATTGCGAAGTCCAACGGCTGAACCAGCGTGCCCAGCGGACCAGAATCTCCAATGCCTGTGGGTTACCCGTTAGTGCATACATCTCGAACAAGCCCTGTCATGTTTCGGTATACCGTGCAATGGGGAGCCATTATTCTTTTCCCGCGCGCCAGCCATTCCATGTATTTTTCCGGAATGGATCCTGCCCATTCTCCACCGTTCTCAGCCTGGCAGCGAGCCACCTCCGCAACGATAAAATCAGCCTTACCTTTTATCTCCGGATTTCCTGTGCTGGCAACGATATGTGCTGCAGCGGAAAGCCAGGTACCCAAAAATTCACCTCTCACCGGACTGGTGGGAGATTCCCATCCCCAATGGATGTTTTCTGGTTTGGACAATGGCGACCATAACCCAGCCTCCAGGTAGTGATTTTGGAGAATATTGCGCGAATCCAGGGAGAGCATATAGCGTTGGTTAACCTCATATCGCTTTTTCATCATGCCTGGAAGCAACATAATCCTGCTATTTTTTAGAGGTTGGTACGCTTCTTCCATTTCAATCTCTTTCTTTCAAAAGTGATATTGACAGGCAATATAAACGGTTAAATGTATTATACAGTTAAAAGATTGGAGTAAATAGGGGGCAATACAGGTTTTCCTGAAGGCTGATCTCTGGAATGCATTTCCGTTGTTGACAATATTTGGAAATTTCAGATAATATTTGATTTAAACGGTTAAATATTCGGTTAAATCCTTGATTTCAATATTTAAAACATTCACACTCCTCTGGAGTTCATAATTTTCTGAAAAGCAGGAGAATTTATGGCAATCATAACTTTTGTCGGCGCTGGAAGTACTATTTTCGCCAAGCGGTTGCTGGGGGACATTCTTAGCTTTCCAGAACTGTCCGGGTCCACCATTCGTTTATATGATATTGACCCGGAGCGTTTGCATACCTCCGAGATTGTTGCACATAGTGTTGCCAAGGTGTTGGGTGTCAATCCGCAAATCCAGGTCCTACTGGATAGGAGACAAGCCCTGGAAGGTGCCGATTACGTCATTACCATGCTCCAAATTGGCGGTTATAAACCTGCCACCGTAGTAGATTTTGAAATTCCAAAACATTACGGGCTGCGCCAGACTATTGGTGATACCCTGGGAATTGGGGGCATCATGCGTGGGTTACGTACCATTCCTGTGCTTCTGGATATCTGTCGTGACATGGAGGAATTGTGTCCGAATGCGTTGCTGCTGAATTATGTCAACCCCATGGCAATGATTTGTTGGGCAATCAGCCGTGTTTCGAGAATTAAAACCGTGGGACTATGCCATTCTGTGCAGAATACGATATCTGAGTTATCACAAGATATTGGAGTCCCCTTTGAAGAAATTGAATACCTGTCTGCTGGAATCAACCATATGGCGTTTTTCTTAAAGCTGGAGCGGAACCGACAGAATCTTTATCCGCTGGTAGAAAAGGTGATTGCTGAAGGCAATGTACCGGCTGGTAACCGGGTAAGGTATGAAATTTTCAGACGGTTGGGTTATTTTGTTACCGAATCGAGCGAGCATTTCAGTGAATACGTTCCATGGTTCATCAAACGTGACCGCCCTGACTTGATTGAACAATTCAACATTCCATTGGACGAATATATGTCGCGCTGTGAAAAGCAAATCAAAAGCTGGCAGGAATTGAGAAACATTCTCCTGGCAGGTCAATTGCCCCCAGAAGTGAAGCGCAGCATGGAATATGCTTCGCTGATCATACACAGCATGGAAACGGGCGTTCCGCGGGTGGTGTATGGAAATGTGCCTAATACTGGAATTATTGATAATCTGCCTTCAGGCTGTTGCGTGGAAGTGCCTTGCCTGGTGGATGCAAATGGAATCCAGCCCACCCACGTAGGAGCAATGCCTGCCCACCTTGCTGCGCTGATTCAGACAAACATAAATGTACAGGCACTGACTGTCGAAGCAGCCATTTCTGGTAAACGAGAACATATTTACCATGCTGCCATGCTTGATCCACACACTGCTGCTGAATTGGATTTAACGCAAATATGGAACCTGGTGGATGAATTAATCGAAAATCATGGCAATTGGCTGCCGGAGTATAAATAACATGAGCATGAATTCATATGAAGTAGCCCGCCGGGCAATTGAATTTCAACGACCTGAACGATTACCTGTACAGTTCGCTTCGTTGGGCGTGAATGATTTTCAGTACGTAAAATGGAATCAGATTGGTGTAGGAAATAAAAAGCTTTCCACATCCATTGATGAATGGAATTGTGGTTGGCAGCGCACCGAAACAGACAATATGGGACAGGTAAAATTTCATCCCTTGGAAAACACGGTAGATTTTAAAAATTTTCCCTGGCCAGATCCTGATGATGAAAAATTCTACCTGGGTATGGAAGACCGATTTGCCGGGAGTGAAGGGAAATATGTGGCAACCGGAATTTTTATGCTGCTGTTTGAACGCATGCAGGCATTGCTTGGTTTTGAGCGGACTCTGACAGGTCTGGTTCTGGAACGGGAGTTGATGAAAGCACTGGCTGAGCGAATTGTGGAATTTGACCTCAGCATCATTCGAAATATTTCCAGTCGTTTTCCGGGTCGAATCCACGGTTTCAACTTTACTGAGGATTGGGGAACGCAAAACGCATTATTTATCCGGCATAGTTTATGGGAGGAATTTTTCCAGCCATATTATCAACGCATCTTCGATGCCATCCATCAAGCCGGCTGGCATGTTTGGATGCATTCATGCGGAAAAATAAATGCGATTATTGGCAATTTGATTGATATTGGTGTCGACATCATCGAGCTACAACAACCCCGGGCAATGGGCATCGAGGAGATTGGCAGACAATTCAGAGGAAAAATTTGTTTTGCGTCACTATGTGATATTCAGCATACCTTGCCATTCAAGAGTGATGACGAAATCCGTGCAGAAGCTGAGCTGCTATTGGAGCACTGGTCTACTCCTGAAGGCGGGTTTATTCTAATCGACTACGGTGATGGAAATGCAATTGGGGTAAGTCTCGAAAAAAAACAGGTGATGCTGGATGCCTTCTTAAAAGCAGATCCCTGGATAAAGAGCAATCAATGAAGTAGACAATGGCGAAAGTTGAAATACTGCTTAATTTCTTGTTGTAAAGTCTGGCAAATAGTATAAGAATGCTGTAAGTTGAAAAACATGATCACATTTGAATACGTGGTCATGTTTTTCGATTAAGGTGAATGCGGGAAAGATAAAAAACCTCTAACGGTCAGTTGAGCCAAACTTCCCACTATTTGAGCTTATTATTATTCTCAAAAGGGTGATTCCTAATAATTTTAAAAACATAGGCTGGCTCTCCAGGCATAAGCTCTGGGGGAAATATCTTCAAACCTTGAGAATCCAAATGCCAGGTAACAGGTGCATTAACACCCAATACCTGGATGGATGCAATCTCCTCAGGATACAGGAACCTGAGGGATTGGATGGTGAACGGTTCCCTGGGGCAACCCAGGCAGATCGCAAAGAGGGTATCCCCCTTTGAAGTGAAACGTATGTCATCGGCTGTGTACTTTACTTCCTGATCCTCCATAAAATATCCCGCTTTGGTCATCTGGGTTGGTCCCTCTCCATATACCATCCAGGGAGTGGTGCCATAAATGGCATCTCCATTTACTTCCAGCCATTTTCCAATGCCTGCCAATAAATCCCTGGCTGGATCCGGGATTGTGCCATCGGGTCTTGGACCGACATTCAAGCACAAATACCCATTTTTACTGACATTATCCACGAGGTAATGTATGATGGTGCTCAACTGTTTGAATTTCGCTTCCGGGATATAGCTCCAGCCATGACCATCGTCCACGGTGGTATCGGTGATCCAATCGTGGTAGGTTAAACTGTCGAAACGTCCAAGCTCGAGGTCAATTAAACCCGAACCCGGTACGAGATGATCCCATTTATAGGTTAAGACAACATCCTGGTTGCGCTCTAATGCCTGGTTGTAGAAATAAGCCATCATCTCGCGCTTGTAATTTTCCTGAATCCAGCGAATGCCATAATCAAAGTACAGCACATCGGGATGGAATTTGTCGATGACTTCCCTGGTTTTACCCAGCCACATATCTAGAAATTCTTTGCTGGGTTTGTCCTGCAATTCTCCCTGTAATTCCCAATCTCCTTCGACTTTTTTTCCAGAAAACGGCTCATGGTTGTTACTGTCCAAGTTGTGTAATTGACCGTAAAGCCCGGAATAGCGGGGGTCCGAAGTATCAAATTCAGAACGCCAATGAGGGAAAAACCACCAGTTCTCGGCATGGTGCAAGGCTACCAGGAAACGCAAGTTCTGTTTGCGGATTGCCTGTTCCAACTCTTTGACCACATTACGCTTGGGTCCCATTTTCGTGGCATTCCAATCGGAAAAGGACGAATCCCACATGGAAAATCCATCATGGTGCTCACCAACTGGTCCTGCGAATTTGGCTCCGGCATTCTTGAACAATTCCGCCCATTCATCCGGGTCAAACTTCTCCGCCGTGAACATGGGGATGAAGTCTTTGTAGCCGAATTTTGAGGGATGCCCGAATGTTTGGATGTGAAATTCATTTTGCGGTGACCCATCCCGATACATATAATGTGGATACCAGGTACCGTTGGGTCCATGGGCAGGAACTGAATAAATTCCCCAATGGGCGTATATCCCAAATTTGGCATCTTTTAACCACTGTGGTGTGAGGTGATTTCTAAGCGAATTCCAATCGGCAAGATAGGGCTTTTCCATTATTGTCTCCATAATAATTTTCGAAAAATTGATCTCACAAACACATAATGCCAATTAATCCAATGTCGGGTTTTCTTTGGTGCTCTGGGATGGTGAGGTTATTGGTTATCCAGGACTTTCACCTGTTGTTTTTGAAAAAATCAGGTACGCAATTCCATGTCCATTAATAATGCCGGGGTTGTACACGCCATTTTATTGATTTCACTGTCTGTAAATCCGATTGTCCTTAACGATGATGAGAATTTTGACATCCCTTCCACAGGTGAGGGGTTCCCGGGCTGGCCGAGATCAGTCGATAAAAATGAAGAATCACATCCAGTTGCCCGAATATGTCTGCCAATCTCTTCAATAGTAGTTCCAGAATCTTTTGATGGGATTAAATCCAAATAGCAGCGTTCGAAATAAACCCCAGGTCCATTCAGTTCCTGTTGCATATCCAATGGCATGCGAATGAGGTTTGATTCAGGGTGAGTGATAATAATCTTCTGCAGTCGCATTGATCTTGCCAGGCGAACCAGGGCTGCACTTTCATCGACCGCAAGATGACCGGTAGCGAGTGCGATATTGGCATGCTTTATACGTTCGAGAATTTCGTGGATGACAGGCAGGATTGATCCATCCTCACCAAAAACAGTCAATCCACCTTCTTTTCCAGACCGGCGAAACATGCTCTGGGCACTGTGGGTTGGCATCCAGATTATTTTTGCCCCGGTTTGAATCGCAGTTTCAACAGCATCAACATTAAAGCCACCGATTGCTTTGTTTAAAACCAATCCACCAAACACCCGAATTCCTGCAACCACCATTTCGGCAATTGAAGCACGGTCTGCAGTAGGAACCACGTGTGATTTTATTAATATCCCTCGCATACCAGCCGATTTTGCTGCCAAACTTGCCTGGATGTCATCCAATAGCCGTGGATTGATATCCGGCTTGGTGTGGATGTGGAGATCAATTACTCCAGAAAGCTCATAATCGTACTTTTCATTCAACATCACAAATCACCCATCTGTTTTTTTGTTCAGTAAACTAGTCAACTTTACTTGGTCTTTCAGCGAACCGGAAAAGCCGTGCGAAAACGGTCAGCGTCACCACCGCAATCTGCATATGGCGTGAATTGAATGGATTCCAGGTGATCATGGATAATCACCTCTCCAGCATACCTTCGCCTGCCGTTTATGGGTTCAATACTCTGAAGAGCCATCTTCCTTTGAAGCAGGATTTCGTCAAGATTGATAGTTTCATTATCACGTTCATCTACAGCAAGGACTTCTGGTCCTCGCAGGAGAACGCCGTATTGGTTATTAAGGTAATCTAGTACGACAACAGGGATATCGAATTTCATCTCAACCTTGTCACCTGTGGACCATTCCTGCCGGAGCGTAAAATAACCCTCCTGTTCCAATGCGGGAGAAATCTGCTTACCATTTAACAGGAGATGCGTTTCAACCCCTTGGAAGGGTATTCTAATGTTCAAGGGAAAGTTTATCGGCAACTCTAGTCGTAATTGTAATGTCACCTGTCCGAGGTCTGGATAATCAGAGGATTGTGTAATTCCAATCACTTTATCATCCATGGTGAAAGTTGCGGAACTTGATTCAAAAAGATTGACATAAATCCCCTCACCATCACTGGCATAAATCCAACCGGGTATTCGTGCAATTCCACGTGGTCCGGACCAATAGCAGCAACTGGTTGGTCCCGAGAACCATTTCTTCTCATACCGCAACGGCGTGTAATACATCCACTTCATGCCATCTGTAGATTGTGCAGCCAGGAGAGCGTTGTAAATGGTTTGCTCCATGCTCTGCATGTAGCGAACATTGCCGGTTGCCAGGTATAGTTTCGAGGTAAGCAGCAGCCATCCTACGGTTGAACAAGTCTCCTGGTGATGTTTATCCGGTTCACCGTTTTCAATCGGTATGTCATTTGGTGCGGTCTCCCGTAGAAATTCTCTGTAACCAAGGGAACCAGTAGGATACAAATGGCGTACCCTCATATCTTCCCAGACGCTTTCGATGGCTTTGAGTTCTTCAATTCGATTCTCGGTAAAGTACAGGTCAACAACTCCTGCCAGGAATTCCGTCAAATGATAGACATGCAGCAGGGGAGCGGTTTTATCCTTGTGAATACCCGCCATATAGGGGTAATGGTTTGCAACAGACGAAGCGAAATCAATGAAATCCCTATCGTGTGTTATCTTATAGAGTTCGAACAAACGCCTCAATGATGGGACCATTGCACACGTTATCATGCGCGCAGCTAAAAAAAGGATGGTTTGAATCAGTGACCATCCCGAAGTGATCTATCAACCACTTTCCACATTTTATGGCTGCCTGAAGTGCTGATTCATTCTTATTGACCTCGTATTGAGTTAAAAGCCCTGTCATGGCGTTCCATAAGTTCCAAAGATCCCATCCTTTTCCCCTCCTGGGTGGGGCTTCGATGCCGAGGTATCCATCCGGTTGCTGTGCGGCAATCAATTCGGCAGTGAACTCTGTTACAGAATGGTTAAGGCGCTCATCTTTGCTGCCCTTTGCTACCAGGCTGGCGGCGTCCAACCATTTTCCGGCATATTCGCCAGCCCACTCCAACTCCATTGTCTGGTTTCGCAGCGGCTCGAGCACCCATTCCTGACCATATTTTTGAAATGGTTCAAGCATCCAATCTTTTCTGGATTGATAGACTTCCTGTAGATATCGCAGATTTCCAAAATAGCGGGAAGACAGCCATCCTTCCAGGCTTGACCTGGTCTGGACATAAGTAATGAATTGGTGTGATTGGCAAATCATGCATCGGTGAGGAAGAACTCATTGGATTCCTGTGTTTGGTTTAAATTGTCAGAACAGGCAGGTTAGGATTTAAGCTACCTATTCTTCAATGAAGCAATGTCTTAATTTTTCTCACAAAGAAAAAGACAGTACGGATTATTCGATTTTCATCGGCAAATCATGCTGTGCAGAATACGACGCAGACAAAGCCAGTTTGAGAGAACGGACTCCTTCGTCAATAGGTACCAGGGTGGGACGGTCTTCTTGAATTGCCTTGATAAGGTCAATCGTTTGAGCCAGGAATAAATCCTTTTCCGAAGCAATTGTTAATGTGTTTGGCCAATCCTGGCTGGTATTGTGAATAACCGCATTATTTGCATCCTTGAAATCTGCTGTCAGGTTTTGTAAAACGATTCTCCAATCGTAATCCCACCTTTTTGGGATCGCACCATTTGTTGCAGCAATTAATCGCAATACTTCCCGATTCAAAACTGATCGTGGTTGCACTGGTATCCTCGACCGTGTAATCCTTGACCCCAGTATGGAACAGGTTTTTCTGTACTGAATAAACCTGTTGCGGCTCTCCCATAAAGTATCTAGCCATGTCTACAATATGGATAATCTGCTCAACAAGCTGACCACCGCTCTTCGTTTTGTCCCGCCACCAGTAGCGATGAAGTGAATTGGAGAAGTAGCGGGCGGACATAAAACCTGCACCAGAATTTATTGTATTCGTTCATGTATTCTTTGAGCCACTTAACGGCTTCCCCATGCCGGTACATGAACCCGACCTGAGACTTGACACCACTTGCGTGAACCTGTTGTGCCATTTGGTCAGCCTGATCCATCGAGAGGGCAATGGGTTTTTCAATTAAGAAATGGACACCATGTTTGCATGCCAATTCAACTTCATTCGTGTGCGCAAATGGCGGCAGGCAAATAAATATCATATCCAGGTCCAGTTTTTTGAACATTACCTCGTGGTCTGTAAAAACCTCACCCGGACCAAATGTTTCATTAAAAGATTTGGCGTTCTCGATTCCCTGGTCACAAAAACCTACCAATTTAACATCTTCAATTGAAGCCAATACCTCAGCATGCTTCCTGGCAATTTTTCCGCATCCAAGAATTGCAGTGCGCAAACCTTTATTCATGTGGTAATTCTCCCATCAATCGTATGTAAGCAGGATTTTCGCCTTTGAACCTGGATGCTCGCTGATCATTTCATACGCCTTGTGCGGCATGTACGAATGGAATTCTTTCCCAGATGAGCGGGCGGACAACCAGTTTTCGTTCTTCGAGCATGCTGATTGCTACCTGTTTGACCCTGGGTAGATCCCACATCGGATAATTTCGGTGAGAACAATTCCAAACAGGCATACTTGAGCGCAGGGTAATTCGGTTATGATGCCATTCACGAGCCAAATCTATGGGTTTGTTTGAATCACCATAATATCCTGCTGTCACAACAAGACCTTCCTTGTGTGACGCTGCGGATAGCCTGCTGCAAAGCGTCATAAGAACCTGCAATCTCCAGTGAAACATCCACCCCTTTTCCACCCGTTGCCTGTTTGATCGAAATTCCAACGTCACATGTTTTTGGATTGAACGTCAAATCTGCGCCGAGCTCTTCAGCCAGAGCAAGGCGGCCAATTACCGGGTCAACTGCAATTACAGTGCTGGCTCCATTTAATTTTGCCATTTGAATTGCAAGCAGACCAATTGCTCCCATTCCAAATATCGCCACATGATCGCCTAACTTGATTGCTGCATCGTGGATGGCTGAAAGTGCAAAACATGCAGGATCAGTGAATACCATCGTTTCACAATCTTCTTTTTCCCTGATTGGATAAAGCGCATCTTCTTTCACAAGTACCGTCTGGCGGTGTTTCCATTCACCGTGGACCAAATCGCCTGGTTTAAACCTTGTAACACTGTCTCCAACTTTTAATACTTCTCCAGAAGCCCATGAACCCAATGTATGCGGGAAGAAGGGGACAGGGTTTTCATCCTCGTGGGCAGGACGGAATAAGCGCAAATCCTGATCCCAAACTTCGTTTACGAAGGGATTGGCACCCTGGTATAAGTTGAGTTCCGTTCCGCTTTTTATCCCGCTGACAATGGTCTTCAGGAGGACTTCGTCTCCAGTGGGATCCCTGTCAACGTATTCTCTTAATTCAATCTTCTTTGGAGATACCACGATTAATTCAAGCGGCATTTTTCACGTTTCCTTTCAGCGAATATCGTGCGACAATCCCACGATTGTACTATTTTGTAAACCCGGACATCAAGCCTGAAATCATTTGCTTCTGCGCACCTATAAATAAAAATATGGCAGGGATGGCGACCATCACGCTGAAAGCCATGGTTGGTCCCCAATCAACGCGTTGAAAACCCATAAAGTTGATAATTCTGACAGGCAGAAGCTGCATGCTGTCGGTTTGGATAATTGTTAATGCCAGCATGAATTCATTCCATGCGCCAACGAATTGGAAAAGTCCAACAGCAGAAAGACCTGGCAATGCCAATGGAACAATCATCCTGAACAAAGCCCCTAGGCGGTTGCAGCCATCAATCATCGCCTGCTCTTCAACTTCGACAGGAATCGTATCGAAATATCCTTTCAGCCACCAGACAGACAAAGGTATACCACCAACAGCATAGGCAAGTATCAATCCCAGGTAAGTGTTGATTAAGTTCAGTTTAGCCAGTAATACAAACATCCCAATCAATATCAGTGTGCCTGGGAATCATATACAGCAATAAGAGATATAGACCAAAAATATTTTTGCCTTTAAACTCAAAGCGTGAAATGGCATAGGCTGCGGTTGTGGTGATGATGAGATTTAATATGGTGGATAAAGTTGAAACAATAATACTGTTCAAGGTGGAGCGGAAAATCATGGCGTTCGGATTATTGAGCACACTTTTATAATGGTCAAGCGTAAATTCTATTGGCCAGAATTGGATTTGTGCGCTCCGAATAAACTCTGAAGATTCAAATGATGTTTTGACCATCCACAGTATTGGAATAATGGCGAATAATACAATTATGCTGGCTGATACATAAAGAAGTATGAATCTGAGCCAAAATTTTGGTTGCCTGATTTTTGAGGATTTCATGGTTTTTTGCTCCTGACCTTATTATTTACCAACTACTTGGCAACCGAGCCCAACTCACGGCGCGCATTCCAGTAAATAATGCCGCCAATCGCAATCATGGCAATCACAGAAATTGCAGCGCCGCGTGAAAGATGACTCCAGCGGAATGCTTCAACCCATGCCAGATAAGGAATAGTTGCAGTTCCAAAGTTTACGCCGCTGGCACCTCCAACAACCATCACAATATCGAAATGATTCCACCAATTCAATAGATTCAACATCAAAGCAATAATAATAATGGAGCGGAGTGAAGGAAGCGTAATATACAGAAATCGCTCGAAGACATCCGCGCCATCCACTTTGGCGGCTTCATACAGTTCACTTGGAATACCCTGCAAGCCTGACAATAACATCAGGCTCATAAACGGAAACCCGCGCCAGATTGCAATGATTATCAATGGCCACAGGGGTGAATTTGCCTGCCCAGCCCAAATTTTGATTCCACTGATTAACCCCAGCTTATGAAGATAAAAATTAATTAGCCATAGAAAGGATCATACATCCATTGCCATGTCAGGGCGATAATGACAGTTGGCACTGCCATGGATATTAAAACACCAACTCGAAAAAAATCGCGTCCAGGAAATTGCTCATTTAAAACCAAAGCGGTTAGAAGACCAATTACAAACTGTAAACCAACTGAACCGAAAGTCCAGTACGCACTGTTCACCAATGCGCCTTTAAAAATTTTCGCGGCCCCAACATCACCTTCAAGGATAATCTTATAATTTTCCAATCCGATGAAGGTTGCAGAGTCTGTTATCCAGCCTTTGCTCGTAAACGAATGCCAAATTCCACTTACAAATGGATAGATAGAGAAAGCCAGTAGCGCAATCACAACTGGAATCATTAATCCGTAAGGAATAAATCTCTTTTGGAAGCGCAACATCTTGGGCGAATTGAGCATGAACGACCTCCGTGCTTAATACTGCCTGCTAATAGGCTATACAAACCTACTAGCAGGCAATTTTGAAAAAACAAGCTAATACTTATCGGTTGAGTATGGCTTTGGCTTGTTCTGCGATGGTTTCATTGGCTTCTTCGAAGGTCAAGTTTCCTGCAGCAAACTCAACAAGAGTTGGTCCAAGCACCGTGTCACGGAACTCAACGTAATTGGGATTGAAAGGCACCGTGAATATCTCGGCAACCTCCAGGTAATGGCGAACGATATCCCAGGTGGGATCACTCGCGAATGGCTCGACATCTAATCCTGCATAATTTGCTGGAATCATGCCATTTGCGTAGGCAAAAACAGCGATATTTTCCGGCTCCATTACCCAGAACATGAAGTCAGCAGCCTCTTTGGGATGCTCGCAGTTCTTTGTCAGGACCATCCCTTCGCCACCCGCCTGATAGAATACTTTTTGGTCGGTATTCATCGGTACAGGCATGCTTTCGAAGGTAAAGTCTGGGAAGTTATTATGGAGAATCGGGATGGCGAACGCTGGTCGTAATATCATCGCAGCCATTCCATCTACGAACATCTGCTCCAATGTGTCTCCACCAAGACCGATTGCAGCATCCGGTGCAACGCCCTTTAGGACAATGCTTAAGAAATCTTCATAGGCTGCTGCTCCGGTATCATTCAGGAACCAGCCCCACTCGCCATTTTCCTCACGTACGAGCGGTTCGCCTTGTGCACCCTGGGCAAAGAACATGCCATCCTGCCAGGCTTTCTCTGCATCAATTCTATGAATATAGCCCCACTGGACTACATTGGCTGCATCGAAATCAGGATCTATTGGCATTTTTACCATTGGCATCCAGGGTCAGTAATTTGGCATTTTCGTACAATTCCGCCCAGGTCCATGGGTCTTCCACCGTTGCAGGTGTAACCCCGGCAGCTTCAAGCAAGGCAGGATTATAGTGAACCATGTAGAGAGGTTCTTCAAGTACGGTACCATTCATTACAACTGCACCATCTTCACTTGTTCGGGCTAACCATTGCTCCTCAATCATCAAGGCACGCCTTTCAGGTGTCATGTATGGAGACAGGTCAAGTACCCAATCCTTGGCATAAAAATCGAGGGCTCCGCCATACCACCAATCCATGATGCAAGCAATTCCGCCACCAGCAGCAGCACCGCTTTGAATATATGTTTCGCCGGTGCCCCAATCGCCCTGGATGTATTCCATCTGGATTTCGCCTTCATGTTCCTTGTTGAATTTTTCAATCAAGGCTTTTCGTCCATCGATGGATGATGGGAACCAGCCGTTGCTCCAATATTGGACAACCACCGGTCCACCTTCAACTTCTGTAACTGGTTCAGCGGTAGCTTCTGTTTCGCCTTCCGTTACCGGTTGCTGCGTCACAGAAGGGGTTGTGCAAGCTCCTAATAACAGCGATAGGATAAGCATGGCAACTAACCCACTAAAACATTTTACTTCTAGTCATTTCAAATTCTCCTTTCAAATTATTCTCCCTGAAGATAACATCCGGTCACGACTATCTATTTCCAATTCTTCCTCCTTTTTCTCCAAAACACCTCCGTTTCATTTTTTCGAAAGGTTCGGCCCCCCGAACTAGGTCCAATGTTCTCTTTCAGAACAACCTGGATACTGAATTGTTAATACCCTCGACTGAAAATCCAATTTCCTGAAATGTGTCCCTTGTATTTATGAATGCATGCAAACCAAATACATCCACATTTCGCCATGATGCAATGTTATTTCGAAATCTACGGAGTAATTGTTAATGAGCTCTACCGGGAACTCAATAACTTGTGTGATATCAACAAATAATGGTGTTCATTCCATGCTACATGTTAAGAATTCCGAAGGGGAGCAGTGGATTCCCGAACAATCAATGAGCCTTCTATGTGAACAACCACCGGTTTTTCACGACCATTGAGTCGTTCGATCAGGTTTTCAGCAGAGAGGGTTCCCACAATATCGGGCGGCAGGCGAACTGTTGTCAGGGATGGGGAGGTATAGGTTGCCTCTTCGATATCGTCAAAGCCAACAATGGAGAAATCCTCGGGAATTCGAAAACCATTTTTATAGGCTTCTTCAAGCGCTCCCAATGCACTTAAATCATTCGCGCAGAAAATGGCTGTAGGTAATTCTGAAAGGTCAAGGAGACTTCTCATTCCTTTTCGACCACCCTCGCGGGTGTAGTCCCCTTGCACAATTAAATCTTCACGTAATGGAATGCCGGAAATATTGAATGCCCTGCTATACCCTTCAAGGCGTTTTTGACTCGACGGTGTGCCCTCTGAACCCTTGATAAATGCAATTCGCCGGTGCCCCAATTGCATCAAGTACTCAACGACCGCTTGCGCACTTTCCAGGTTGTTCGAAATTACATGGTCCCAATTCTCTGCCTGTCCACCTTTACTGGTGAAGTCACCAATAATAACCATGGGGAGGTCAACTCCAATGATTTCCTGTACCATTTCTTGTGAGACATGATATGGGTGGAGAATTACCCCGCTTACCCAGCCAGTTATGGAATGCAGGAATTTAATTTCCCGCTCAATAATGCCATCACTGCTAAAAACAATCACCAGGTAATCGTGCAAATCTGTTACATCCTGGACTGCTTTTACGACGGCTGACCAGTACGGATTACTAATATCCGGGACGATGATTGCAATAAATGGAATACCGCTGGTATTTAATGCCCGCGCAATCTTATTTGGACGGTATTTAAGCGATTTAATGGCTTCTTCGACTTTCGCACGAAGATCCTGACTTACAAAATGGGTACCGTTAATAATGTGCGAGACAGTTGCAATTGAAACACCTGCATGTTTAGCAACATCCCGCATGGTTACTTTAGTCATATTTGAATTTCATCCTTATCAATAATGTGGTGATTTAACCGCTTATATAACCGTTTAAATGACATATTAGCAGAATTTGGATATAATGTCAATAATCAATTGAAAGGTAACCTGGCAATTTCACAGGTAACATGCCCAGATTTGCATTCGTTTTTGGCTGTTTTCCGGCATGTTAGTTTTTATAAACCAGAAAAGGAGTTAGTTATGCGGCAAGCAATCATGACCAACCCAGGCACTATTGAATTTGTTGAAATCGAGCGACCACACCCGACGGATGATGAAGTCATTCTCCAGGTAAAACGGATCGGAGTTTGCGGATCGGATATTCACGTGTTTCACGGTTTGCATCCGTACACGAGTTATCCGGTTGTTCAAGGTCACGAAGTTGGTGCTGAGATCGCTGAAATTGGAGCGGATGTAAGCGATTTTGAGCCAGGTGACAAAGTGGTTTTCATGCCCCAGGTGACATGCGGTTCGTGTTACCCATGCCAGCATGGCGATTACCACATTTGCGATAACCTCAAAGTGATGGGTTTTCAAACCGGTGGGGCGGCACAAGAATATTTTGCCATTAAAGCAAATATGGTTCTCAAACTGCCTGAAAATATATCTCTTGATGAAGCCGCCCTGATTGAGCCGATTTCGGTGGCGGTACATGCACTTTCAAGGGCAGGCAGCGTTAAGGATTTGAATGTTGTTGTGCTTGGTGCAGGTACAATCGGCAACCTGGTTGCCCAGGTGGCACGTGCCTCCGGAGCAAAAACCGTTTTGATTACTGATGTCAGCGATTACAAGCGGGACAAAGCGCGTGCTTGTGGTTTTGAACATGTCGTAAATCCACAAACTGAGGATCTGGGCCAGGCAATTCTCAACACATTTGGACCGGAAAAAGCAGACCTGATTCTGGAATGTGTAGGTGTTCAGGATACGATTACGCAGGCGGTTTCAGTTGCACGCAAAGGCAGCAAAATTGTTGTGGTTGGTGTGTTTGGAAAAAAACCACTGGTAGACCTGGGTTTGGTGCAGGATCGCGAGCTCAGCCTGATCGGAACATTGATGTACCAGAAGAAGGACTATCTCCAGGCAATAGAACTGGTGAATGCCGGCAAGTTATCCCTGGAACAACTGATCACCCATCGATTTGCTTTTAATGATTACCTGAAAGCATACAAGTTAATCAACTCATTGGGTGGAAATTGCATGAAAGTAATGATTGATTTATAGAGGAAACGTATGAAACCATTTACATATTTTCAACCCACAGAACTTCGCTTTGGCCGCGGAATGATTAAAGAGGTAGGAAATATTGTTTCCACCTACGGAAAACGCTGCCTTATGGTAACGGTTCCAGAAAATAATAACTTTCACTGACCTGTTTGACCAGGTTAAATCCAGCCTTAAACAGGCAGGTGTAGCGTATTCCCATTTCAGTGGGGTTATTCCCAATCCAACAACTGATTCTGTCACAGAAGGTGCGGACAAAGCAAAAGAATTCAAAGCAGATGTTGTACTGGGAATTGGAGGCGGGTCCAGCATGGATACAGCAAAAGCCATTGCGGTTGAAGCAACCCATCCTGGCAGCGCATGGGATTACCTGTTTTTTAAAACCCCTCCCACTGATAAAACACTGCCAGTTATTGCAGTCTCTACTACATCTGGAACAGGTTCCCAGGTGACACAGGTTGCAGTAATGACCGAAACCCAGACAAAAACCAAATCAGCGATATACCATTCGATGATATATCCAAAAGTGGCTATTGTAGACCCGGAATTGATGCTGACACTACCCGAGCATATCACTGCTTCAACTGGCTTTGATGCTTTCTGTCATGCCTTTGAAATCTTACCTGCATCCGGCAGCATCTCCTTTTACAAATCTACTCGCCCAGGAAGCTATGCGGCTCGTAACCGAATATCTACCCAAAGTTTTACAAGACGGTTCGTACCTGGAAGGACGCGAAGCAATGGCTTGGGCTGACACGTTGGCAGGATTGTGCATTGCAAACGCAGGCGTGACACTTCCACACGGAATAGGAATGACCATTAGCGGTCATTGCCCGCAGATTATGCATGGAGAAGCCCTGGCGGTATCATATCCTGAATTCACCCGCTTTACCTACCCGGATGCAATTGCCAGGTTTTCCGACATGGGCAGAATACTTCTCCCCGACCTTCAGGGTGTACCCGAAGAAGAAGCAGCAATGCGATCGTGTGAAGAATTGGACTTATTTTTAAAAAAGATTGGTATGTGGCTAAACTTGAAAGACCTGGGTGCAACCTTGGAGGACGTTACCGATATAGCGGATAACAGCCGGGTACTGCCAGATTATAAGAATAATCCACGCATTGCCAGCCGTGACGAAATCTACCAGATGCTGGTGCGGAGTTATAACCGGAAATAGACATTTCGGTTCGGGGTTAAGTCAGGTAAAAATCCCTTCACATGAATGAAGGTGTAACGAAACCTGGTTAATTCAACGACTGCTGGATAAGGATATCCAAATAATTTTTTATAAAACAACAACCATAATTTCCCGTACTGACTGATGGAAGTGACTTTCGTCATCTATCATTCTCATATTTGGTGGGAAATTGGGACCTCTCAATTCCTTTTTTCAGGAACAATTTCTGTGTTCTGTACGTTATTAGAATTGCTGGTTAAGATATCCAGGCATCTGGATGACCAGTATCCTACTAAGCATATCGGGCGAATTGCACCATTTTGTTACACCAGAAAGAAGGAAAAAGTGAAGAAAATTTTTGCAATCCTAATCATTTTGATGACACTGACTGCCTGCTCGGCATTTCAAACTCAGGCGGTTCCTGAAAAGACTGCAACGGACACACCAATTGTGGATATGCCAAATCCTGCTTCAGTCTTTTGCATTCAGAATGGGAACAAAAACGAAATAGTTACTGCAGAGGACGGAAGCCAATATGGAATATGCAATTTCCCGGATGGCAGTTCCTGCGAGGAATGGGCTTATTACCGGGGCGAGTGTGGTCCAGCATCACAGGCAAGCCCAACCCCTGAAATAGTTGTTGAAGAAACCGTGCCCGTTAGTTGATGATGGAATCGAAGAAGTTGTTGATTGGTGGGGAGTTATAAAGAGCTCGGAATCCGGTTCGCAGTTTGATGATTACTTTGAACGACAGGATTCAGGACAAATAATTCTCTATGGTATTGATTCAATCGACCCAGGGATAAAATCCCAGATTGAAACGCTGCGTGATAGTGGAAAAATTGTTCACCTATATGGCATACTGCTATCAGATTTGCCGGATATAAACGGCATGCAAATCCAACCGGATCGCATTGAGGTTGAGGAGTAGCAAACAACCCCAATTGTTTTGAGACGGTAAGAATTGTTTGCTTCATTGCATCATTGTTGTACTTATTAACAACAAACTCAAATACAATGCCATGTTCACTGAAGGGATAAATATGAAAACCAAGGGATTAACAATTTTAATTCTGATTGCAATTCTAGTAACATCATGTAAACCAACATCATCCATATCTGGTAACACCTGAAGTAGAAGAATCTGAAGGGTTAATTACGCCAACAGTAAATCCAGAAGAAGAATATCCGCTTCTCAAAACATCTATGGGGGATTTTATTATCGTTTCTCTGCGCGCCTGGTAGACGAAGTTCGTGATACGAAAGCTCCCCCTGGAGATAAATTTCTACTGGTAGAACTGGCTCGACCAGGCATGGAAAAAATTAGTTATGGGTGAGTTTTCTTTGGAAGAATTTCAGGAAATGGTCACGGATAATAGCAGCGAAATTTCCGTTTTAGGAAATGATGGTTCACATGCATTTAATAGCGGTATGGGCGGATGGTTGAATGAGGATGAATTTGTGATGGGATTCACCATATTCACCCTGTTCCAGAAACATTCACATTATATTGGGGCGAGAACTCCCCATAGAACTTAATATCGCGGAATAGCTATTGAAAATCTAAATGTAAATGTCAATTAGAAGAAAGAACACCTTCGCTCGATGGTGTTCTTTCTTCTTTGGGTAAACGCGCCTTTTTGAGAATACATTAGTCAATAAAATAATCTGAAGAAAAACCGGGATTTACTAAAAATTTCTATACTTTTAATCGATAACCTACACCAGGTTCGGTATGGATGTAAGTTGGCCTGGAAGGATCAGGTTCAAGTTTATGACGTAAATTGCTGATATTTACCCGCAGGATGTGCAGATCATCATAACCTTCTCCCCACACTTGCTTTAACAGTTGCCGGTTGGTGAGAACTTTTCCTGCATGTATGACAAGCGCACGTAAAATATCATATTCAGTTGGTGTTAGCTGAACCTCTTTCCCATTAGCTGTAACCAGCCGATTTGCAAGGTCAACAACCAGACCACCGATAGTCAATACTGGTTCCGAATTGCCCGTGGTTTGGCGGCGTATAACAGTTCTTATCCTGGCTAATAATTCACCCATACCAAAAGGTTTGGTTAAATAATCATCTGCTCCTGCATCCAAGGCGGCAATTTTATCGTCCTCCTGTTCTCGAACTGACAGGATGATTATTGGAATCTTTGACCATTCCCGTATTCGGCGTGTCACCTCTATTCCATCCATGTCAGGTAAACCCAAATCCAGAATCACCAGGTCAGGTCGATTCAAGGATCATTGCCTGTAATGCCGCTTGACCGTTAGTAGTTGGCTGACTATGAATCCCTGTCCTTTTAACGCAACACGCAAAAAGCGTTGTATCGCTATTTCATCATCAACCACCAGTACTTTCAATCCGACAAGTTTCATCTAATTTTTCACCTTTGGGAGTGATAATTGTGATAACTGTTCCGCCGCCTTGACGATTGCTGGCTTGAATATGTCCCCCATGAGCTTCAATGATTCCTTTGCATATTGCTAATCCCAACCCTGTTCCATTTATACTTTCAGGGCTGGAACCCGGTAAAATTTATCAAATACCCGCTCCAAATCCTCCTCGGGAATACCAATTCCCCGGTCACTGATTTGAATTTTAATTTCATTATCAGTTTGAGATGCATCAATATCAATTGGTGAATCTTTCGGAGAATACTTCACAGCATTATCAATGACGTTGACTAACACTTGACCGAATAAAGAAAAATCTAAAGGAATAAGAGGTAAATCTTCAGGAATATTGACTACAATTGGTTTTTTCCCAAGTCGTTCTTCAAGCTGATCAAGTGCAGCTCCAATCGCATCCTGTATATCACAAGGTTCAAGCCTGAGATGATCGCATCCGCTTCAAGGCGGGTCATATTCAGTAAATTTCCAACCAGCGGTTAAGTCTCTCAGCTTCACCGATAGGCAGTTTCAAGCAGACTTTTGCGATCTTCCTGGTTTATATTCAAGGTTTCCTCTCGTAAACTGCTCAATGCGCCGGTAATACTGACCAGCGGGGTACGCAAATCGTGCGAAATTGAATTTAGCAAGGCTGTTTGTAGTTTTTCGGTGGCTTGCAGTAGTTCTGCCTGACGGGCTTGTTCCGCCAGACTGGCCCGCTCAACTGCCAGGGCAGCCTGATGGGCAAATGCATTAAATGTCTGCCGTTGTTCCGGTGTGAGGAATTTTCCACTCTCCTTTGGGATGAATACCAAGCACACCAATTTGACCACGTGCTGTTTTTAGCGGTTGGCATCGCAATGAAGCAGCTGGCAGTGTATCAGTTCCGAGACCGGCAGGTTGATCATGTTCAAAAGCCCAGGTAGCAACTGCCATTTCATTGGCATCCGGATATAATCGGGAGTGGCTGCAAACAATCTTTAGTTTTCCATTTTCTGGTAGGAAAACTGCAACATCACGTCCAAAAACCTGGCTGATATGTGAGATGATGATTTCTGCCACCTGGTGCAGATCAGTTGCGGAAGTTAAGTCACGTCCAAGTGTATATAGGGCAGAAGTATGCGCCTCGCGTTGAATCGCTGCCTCAGCTTGTTCTTGTGTGCGGGCAGTAAGTGTACTGACCACCAGGCTGACAAGGAACAACCCGATAAAGGTAATTAAATATTGTGTATCTGTTACTGCAAAGGTTAAATATGGCGGTACCAGGAAAAAATCGAATGCCAGAACACCCAAGATTGATGTTAGCAACGCAGGTCCACGACCAAGATATACAGCAGCGACCACTGTACTGACCAGATAGAGCATTACCAGGTTGGCAGGTTCAAGTTTGCTGAGGACGAGATTATCCAATGAATGGTCGCAAGAGCAACCAACCCTAAAGCCAACTAAATATCGCCAGATAGGGTTGATGCGGACGCCATATCTTCAGGAATGGTGGAGGCTTGGTTTCTGGTTGATCATTGATCACATAAACATCAATATCACCACTTGCATAAATCAATTGGTCAACGATCGAACCTGAAATATTTCTATCCAGCGAGGACGAATTGGTTTACCCATCACAATTTTGGTTACATTGTGTTTTTTTGCATATGCCAGGACCGCTTCAGGAATGGAGCGCCCGGTCAGCGTTCGTGTCGGGCACCCAATTCTTCAGCAAGTTGCAACGTCTTGCCAACCCGTTCCAGATTCACCGGATCCAATTCCGGTTTTGATGATACATTTACATGTACTGCGAACCATTCCGCATTCAAGTTCATCAGATAATCGGCGTGTTGTGCGCACCAATTTTTCAGATAGCGGACTGGGACTGATACAAACCAATAGTCGTTCCGCCACTCGCCCACGGTCCCTGAATTGCCCGCGTGCGCATGTAATTGCGCATCTGGTTATCCACTCTCTCGGCTGCGCGTCTGAGTGACATTTCCCGTAATGCAGAAAGGTTGCCTTTGCGGAAAAATTTTTCAATCGCCCGTTTTGCCTGATCTGGAACGTAAACTTTTCCTTCCTGTAAGCCGGTTGAGCAATTCATCCGGCGGCAGGTCGATCACCTCAATCTCTGAAGCCTCATCCAATACCCGGTCGGGGACTGTTTCACGGACGACAACACCGGTCACCTGTGCCACCACATCATTCATGCTTTCAAGATGCTGAATGTTTAGGGTGGTATATACGTCAATACCAGCTTCCAGAATATCATCAACATCCAGGTATCGTTTGGGGTGCCTTGAGCCTGGTGCATTGGTATGTGCAAATTCATCAATCAACACCAATTCCGGATGTCGTTTGATCACTGCGTCAGTGTTCAATTCAGGCAATTTTATATCATGGTATTCAACCTGCCGGCGTGGAAGAATCTCAAGTCCGTGTACCAATGCCTCGGTATCTGCCCGACCATGGGTTTCAATGTATCCAATGACCACATCAATGCCCTGTTTCTGGCGTTGGTGGGCAGCTTCAAGCATGGCGTAGGTTTTACCCACCCCTGCGGCATAACCCAAAAATATTTTTAATTTACCGCGGGATGGTTCTTCTGCCTGGATATTGTTTCAATAGTTCATCAGGATCAGGACGTGGATTCATTTATTTTATTTTATACCATCCAGTGCAAGATTTAACATTAAAACATTCACTCGGGGCTCACCCAGTATTCCGAATTGGCGGTTTTCGGTGATATTGATCAACCAAGCTGTGACTTCAGCTTCATCTAATCCGCGGGCTTGTGCCACCCGAGGAATCTGATAATATGCAGCTGAAACACTGATATCTGGATCCAATCCAGAAGCTGAAGCGGTCACCAGGTCAACCGGGATAAGCGAGTTGTTACCAGGATTAACACTTCGTAAAGTATTTACTCGTTCTTGCACGTTGTCGACCAGTGTTTGTGATAAGTGGACCCAGGTTGGAACCTGATGAACCGGTTAAAGTTCCTGATCAAACGCATTATATGGATTAGTAGAGGTGGCAGATGGTCTTCCCCAGAAATACTGTCATCGCCTGAAAAATTTTGACCGATTAATTCTGAACCAACCAGTTTGCTCATTGTGTTTGATCAGACTTCCATTAGCCTGGAATGGGAAAATCAATTGAGCCAAACCTGTTACCATGAGAGGATAAAGGACGCCTGTAATAAGCATTAATAATAAAAAGGTTGTGAAAAGCGGACGAATTTGGTTTTCATGAACTGAATACTCCTGAAGAAAAAACAACTATCCACATAATGGATGCAAGAAATATCCATGGACGCACAACAAGCGGGAATATTAGAAGGTTACGGAGCATGATTCCACCGATAAATATCACTAAAGTGGAACATAACCTGCCAATTTTCCCAATCTTTGTTTTTTCATTTTGATTTCTCCTAAACCAGATGTAAGAATGTCAAGCAACATATCGATCAACTTGATACCGATAAATGGAGCAATCAACCCTCCAACACCATAAAATAGCAGATTGTCACGCAGTAATTGTGCGGCTGGTTTTGGACGATAAGGAACTCCTTTAAGTGCCAATGGGATCAGTGCAATGATGATAAGCGCATTAAATATCACCGCGGACAGGATGGCGCTCTCAGGAGATGTCAACCTCATAAAATTCAACTTACCCAGGATAGGATAGGTTGAAGCAAATGCCGCCGGGATGATGGCAAAGTATTTGCTGACATCATTGGCAATGCTGAAAGTGGTCAAGCGATCCGCGCGTCATCAACAATTGTTTGCCAATCTCAACGATCTCGATCAACTTGGTGGGATTGCTATCCAGGTCAATCATGTTGGCGGCTTCACGCGCCGGTTGCGTACCGGTATTCATTGCGACGGCCACATCCGCCTGGGCAAGCGCCGGAGCATCATTGGTTCCGTCTCCGGTCATGGCCACCAACCGTCCCCCTGCCTGATATTCGCGGATCAGTTTGAGTTTGGTTTCAGGGGTGGCCTGCGCCAGAAAATCATCCACGCCTGCTTCAGCCGCGATCGCTGCCGCTGTCAGTGGATTATCGCCAGTGATCATCACCGTTTTAATGCCCATTTTGCGCAGTTGGGTAAAACGTTCTTTGATTCCGCCTTTGACAATATCTTTGAGGTGGATAACCCCCAGTGCTTCTCCGTTTTTTGCCACCACCAGTGGGGTTCCACCGCTGTTGGCAATATTTTCCACTGCTGGAATAAGATCATGCGGGATATCTTTTTCCATTGGCTTCGATTAAAGCCATCATCGTATCCGGCGCACCTTTGCGAATCTGCGTCCGTTGAAATCCACACCCGAGATACGTGTTTGCGCTGTAAAGGGAATGAAATGCATCCCGCCTGGTGCTTTTTGGCTGGCTCCCATGGTTTGACCGCGCAAACCAAATATTTCCTTTGCCAAAACAACGATCGAACGACCTTCAGGGGTTTCATCCACCAACGAAGCCAGTTGCGCAGCTTCGGCCAATTCACTCATTTTGACTCCATTGACCGGTACGAATGCGACTGCCTGGCGATTGCCCAGTGTGATGGTGCCGGTTTTATCCAGCATCAGTACATCCACATCTCCGGCAGCTTCAACCGCTCGACCAGACATGGCGATCACATTACGCTGGATCAACCTATCCATACCGGCGATTCCGATGGCAGATAGCAATCCGCCAATCGTGGTGGGGATGAGGCAGATCAGACAGCGCAATCAATACTGTGATCGTGATGGGGGTTCCCTGCCCGGCCACCTTCACACTGAATTGTGAAAATGGCAGCAGCGTCATGCAAACAACCAGAAATACGATGGTAAAACTCGATAGCAAAATACTGAATGCAATTTCATTGGGGGTCTTCTGCGTTTGGCGCCTTCTACCAGAGAGATCATCTGGTCCAAAAATCCCTGGCCGGGTTCTGCACTGACACGGACGATTAACCAATCAGACAGCAGGCGTGTTCCACCGGTGACCGCTGAACGGTCACCACCCGCCTCACGTACCACTGGCGCAGATTCACCGGTAACGGCGCTTTCATCTACCGAGGCGATGCCGTAGACGATTTCACCGTCTGCAGGTAATATATCACCTGTTTCAACCAGAAATAGATCGTTTTTGTTGAGTTTGGTTGACGAAACAGATCTCTACAGCCTTTGAGAGCAGATTCGAGAGTAGTTTGCGTTCCTCGCAACTGTTTCGCCGGGGTATCCTGACGAGCTTTGCGCAGCGATTCCGCCTGGGCTTTTCCGCGGCCTTCTGCCAGAGCTTCAGAAAAATTTGCAAACAGCACAGTAAACCATAACCAGATGGCAATAGCGCCGATAAATCCTGCTGGTGCTTCACCTTTTCCAACCAAAGCCTGGACCCACAGAATTGTGGTCAGCAGACTGCCAATTTCGGTGACAAACATGACCGGGTTGCGCACCTGGTGCCTGGGATTTAATTTCTTAATGACTCCAAGATGGCATGGCGGTAAAGTTCGCCGCGATTATTCTTGATTAAGGGTTTGTTGCGATTCATTAGAATAACCTTCCTGTGCCAAGCATCAACTGCTGAACAATGGGTCCTAGCGCCAGGGCAGGCACATAGCTGAGTGCCCCAACAATGATGATGACCCCAATCAACCAACCGATAAAAAGTGGAGTATGACTTGGCAATGTACCGTTGCTGGTTGGAACGATTTTCTTTTGTGCAAGTGACCCTGCCATTGCCAGGACAGGAACGATGAGTGCAAACCTGGCGATGAGCATGGCAATTCCAAGCGGGATATTGTAGAAAGTTGTGTTGGCTCCTAAGCCGGCAAATGCTGAACCATTGTTGTTTCCTGCAGAAGTAAATGCATAAAGGACTTCGCTGAATCCTTGCGGACCTGCATTAAAAATTGATGCTCTTCCAGCTTGAACTCATCAAGGCGATTGCGGTTCCAAATAATACGGTGACCACCGGGATCAACACGATAAGCGCCGACATTTTCATCTCATGGATTTCAATTTTCTTACCGAGGTATTCAGGCGTACGCCCTACCATTAAACCGGCAACAAAAACTGCAATCACCACAAAGGCCAACATGCCATAAAGCCCTGAACCAACCCCGCCAAAAATCACTTCACCCAGCATCATCATCCACATGGGCACTAATCCGCCTAACGGTGTAAAGGAATCATGATTTGAATTGACAGAACCATTGGAAGCCGCAGTGGTTGTAGTAGCCCAAATTGCAGAATTCACCACCCCAAAGCGCACTTCCTTGCCTTCCATGTTTCCAGCACTCTGGTCAATACCAAGTGATGCAAAAGCCGGGTTTCCGTTCGATTCGGCCTTGATGGCAATACCAGTCATAATCACCAGCACAATCGTCATAGCCGCCAGTAGTGCCCAACCCTGCCGTGTATCTTTAACCATTTTTCCGAAGGTATAGGTCAGCGCGGCGGGATGAGCAGGATTGAGAGCATCTGCAAAAAGTTGCTTAATGGAGTTGGGTTCTCAAATGGATGTGCGGAATTGACGTTGAAGAAACCACCACCATTGGTTCCCAATTGCTTGATTGCCACCTGAGAAGCCACCGGTCCAAGCGGAATCGTTTGCGAAACGACTCCTGAAGTTTGGTCCAATGTTTGGACGGCGGCAGTTCGCATGAAATGATTGCACAACACCTTGTGATACAAGTAACATTGCCAGGATTAAAGCCATGGGTAACAGAATATATAATGTTGATCGGGTCAGATCCACCCAGAAGCTACCAAGATTATGGGTAGTGTGCCTGGAAAGTCCACGGATTAAGGAGATCAAGACCGCCATTCCCGTGGCTGCAGAAAGGAAGTTCTGCACACCTAATCCCAGCATTTGCGACAAATTGCTCATGGTCGTTTCACCGCTGTAACTCTGCCAATTGGTGTTCGTTATAAAACTGACCGCCGTGTTGAATGAAAGTGTGGGTGAGACATTGCCAAGCTCTTGCGGGTTAAGCGGTATACCATGTTGTGTCCTCAGCAACAGGTAGAGGAAGAAAAAACCGACCAAATTGAAGGCCAAAACTGATAAGGTATAGGTCTTCCAAGTCATTTCATCGTCGGGCTTGACACCAGCAAGCCTGAAAACAAACTTTTCAACTGGAGCAATTATTGGAGAAAGGAAAGTCCGTTCACCCAGGTAAACCTTTGCCATATAAAGCCCAAGAGGTTTTACCAGAATTAAAAGAACAACAATATATAGCGGAAATTGAAGCCAACTCAAAGTATTCATCCAAACCACTCCGGCTTAATCAATGTGATAAACAGATAGACCAATAAACCCAGAGCCACAATTCCTACAACAATCAATAGTCCATTCATTTCACATCTCCATCAGGGAATCACATAACGTGACGAATTCCTTCATTAGTAAAAAAAATGAAATTACGATCAAAATCATCAGCAAGTCAGGCATGCTTCTCCTTTATTACCAGCCATTACTTTACTCCTTGATAGGTAAAGAAACAGGCAAGAAATGGAGCTGAAACGTCAAGAAATAATCAAGGTTTTGGTAAGAAATCGGAATTTAATCAACCAAAGGGTTTATGCGATTGAAGGATATTTAAACCACAAAAATTTTTCCCAACCTCTGATATCGTTTGATAATTTTGGATACGATTAAGACCAAACCAAGGAAATAACAGAAATACTCGGACCTTGTTTGCATGTGCAAAACCATCATTTTATTGGAAAGGTTTGTGTAATACTTCCGATAATCCTTTCCAAGGATTATGTTAGTTAATTTGTTTATTTTCAGTTTCGAATACGGAAAGAACAATAAATCACTCTGGATAGGTTGAATACCAACCAAAATAGATTTAATGAAATAAAATCGCAGAAATGTTATCCTTGATATATCTCAAGACGAGTATCTTTTTGGGAAGCACAAATTTTGAAACTAAAAAAATGGCTATTTCCATTTTTTCGTTCCAAAGAAAGTAAATCTTATAACTGATTGCTGAACAATGGTTCAGGTTAATTTATTCGTTTGCAGTTTTTAATCCACTGGTTCCCAACTTGAAGTAGCTTAAGCGCGACCATAATATTGAAAACAAGTAGAAAAACAACTGATAGCAGTGAAATGAATAAGCCGATTCCCGGGATGAAGAGTCCAAAGTCAAAAATGCTTGATCCAATCCGTAACCAGGCTGTGGTCTTGCTGAATATTTTACTGCGCAGCATTACGATGGCAATAATTAATCCCGAGATGGAACCAAGGAAATAACTGACCTGGAAAGCAGTCCCGTGAAAGAAGGCTACCATAACCTCCCCTGCTGCCAGTAAAGTGGTCCGTTGAACCTCGGTAGTTGCCGCTGCGTATTGATTACTCAAGGAGAGCATTTCGAGGGCAGGGCGTGCCAGAATAAATGCCATTCCCCCGATGGCACTCAAAACCAGAAATAATACTGCAAGGGAATGGTTGGCAGATTTGAGGACGGCAAAAAGCGCAACTGAAACCAGGATAGAGAGTAAAGCATAGATAACCAGCAAGAATTCAAAACCCAGCAGTCCCTGGAATGCATTCTTCTGAAATAGTGTGAACCAGTCGATTGCGGTTCCGTCAACTGGAGGTTGGGCGATGATGAAGATGATGAACTGGGATATGGTAATCGCAACCATGAGCAAAGCGGCTGTGCCGCCAATTTTAAAGAGACTATTCCATTTTGGATCAATGGCGTGGGCAGGTGAATTCATTTTGATGGGTTACCTTTTCTGTTTAAGTATGGGGGAAGAAACACTTAACCTTCAAGCGATTCTGTCCTTTGAATGTGAGCAGGTCATATTATATAGGAAATTGCTAAAGAACAGAATATATCTACTTGCAATAGTATCCTATTTACCAGTCAGGTTCTTGCTGATATAAAAAAAATCCAGGTTGAGTAACAAATTCGCTATCTGTTCCATTCTAAGATGGGTTGTGATATCTCTTATTTCAGGTGCGATGTATAATTATTTTCAGCATGTCAAACTCATTGCTCCTCACCAAACTTTATGTTCCATCCCCTCGTCCTAACCTTGTTCCTCGCTCTCGTTTGATCGAACGGTTGAACGAGGGTCTCTCTTTAAGCCGCAAGTTGACCCTCATTTCGGCACCCGCCGGTTTTGGCAAGACCACCCTGGTCAGTGAATGGATTGCCGGTCCCTGGAAACCCCCGTGCCGGGACAGGTGTGCGGGAATGCCGGTCGCATGGTTGTCTCTGGATGAAGGCGGACAATGATCCGGCGCGTTTCATCTCTTACCTGGTTGCAGCGTTACAGACCATTATGCCAGAAATTGGCGAAGCGCTTGTTGTCTGCACTTCAATCCCCCCAGCCTTTACATATCGAAACAATTTTAACCAGCCTGCTGAACGAAATTTCCAATATCCCCGGGCATTTTGTGCTCATCCTTGATGACTACCATGCCATCGATTCTCATCCGGTGGACCAATCCCTGGACTTCCTGGTGGAACATCAACCGCCGCACATGCACCTGGTCATCTCCACCCGCGAAGACCCACAACTTCCCCTGGCACGCTATCGCGCCCGCGGGCAGCTCACCGAACTGCGGGCTGCCGACTTGCGGTTTACCCCCGTCGAAGCAGCCGAGTTTCTCAATACGGTGACCGGGCTGGGCCTCTCGGGAGAAAATATTGCCGCATTGGAAACCCGTACGGAGGGTTGGATTGCTGGGTTGCAACTGGCTGCGATTTCCATGCAGGGGCATAAAGATGCCACGGGTTTCATCCAATCTTTCACCGGCAGCCATCGTTTTGTGATGGATTATTTGCTGGAAGAAGTTTTGAACCAACAATCCGAGCGGTATTCAGATTTTTTTACTGCGCACTTCCATTCTCGACCGTATGTGCAGTCCTCTTTGTGATGCCATTCTGCCTGATTCATCTGTTTCCGGGCAAACGACCCTGGAATACCTTGAACGTGCCAATTTGTTTATCGTTCCTTTAGACAACGAACGCGCTGGTACCGCTATCACCATCTTTTTGGCGATTTGCTGCGCAAACGCCTGCCGCAAAGTCACTCACGGCTGAGGGAAATCGCTGGCAGAACTGCATATCCATGCCAGCCAATGGTATGAAAACAATGGCCTGATCCTGGAGGCCTTTCGACATGCGGCTGCAGCCAAGTGACTTTGAGCGCGCTGAACGCTTGATGGAAAGCAAGCAGATGCCGCTGCACCAGCGCGGCGCCGCCACTGCGATCCTGACCTGGTTGGAGTCGCTGCCAACTGCTTTGCTGGATGCCCGACCCTCCCTTTGGTGGAAGCAGGCTTCGCTGTTGCTGGTTATCGGCCAAACAGATGGCGTCGAAGAGAAACTTCAGGCGACTGAAGCAGCCATAGCTGCCACACGCTTTGCCTGGGGCCGAACTGGACGATTTAACCCGAAACCTTGATCGGAAAAATTGCTGTCGCCAGGGCTACCCTTGCGCAAGTGCAAGGCCTGACCGAAACCAATGTTTTTTCAGTCACGCCGCGCACTGGAATACTTGCATCCCAACAACCTGTCTTACCGGTCATCGGCTACCCGGATTCTGGGATTTGCTTATTATTTCTCGGAGGACCGGGCTGCAGCTTGCCAGGCTTATGCCGAAGCCTTATCTCTTGCCGAGGCAGCCGGGGATATTACCAACTCCTTGTTGGCTTTGATCCGTTTAGGGCAAATGCAGGTATTGGCAAACCAGTTCCGCCTGGCAGACGAGACCTTCCAGCGTGTTTTGCAACAGATCGGTGAGTATTCGCCTCCGAATTCCCCCGTAGCGTATCATGGCCTGGCCTGGATCTACTATGAGTGGAACGATTTGGACGCCGCTGAGGAATACGGCCGATTGGGCTTGCAAATGGCCCAGCGCTATGCCCAGGTGATTGACCGGGTCATTCTATGCGGGTTGTCCCTTGCCTACTTGAGACTGGCTCGCGGAGACGCAACTGGCGCGGAACGCTATTTAGCCCAGGCGGAACAATCCTTACGTCAAAAGAACCACACCCTGCGCCTGCCGGAAATTGCCAACGCCCGAGCATCGATCCACCTTTATCAGGGCAACACAGCCGCTGCAGCTCAGTTGGCACAGCAGTATGACAATCCTCTCCTCCAGGCGCGCGTGCACATCGCCCAGGGCGACCCATCCGCGGCGCTGGCGGTGCTTGTCCCGTTTCGTCAGCAAGCGGAGGCTAAGGGTTTGGAAGATGAACGGCTCAGAGCGTTGACGTTAGCAGGCACTTGCGCTTCACCTGCAAGAGGACAAAAACCCAGCCCGGCAAGCACTGAGCCGAAGCACTGACATTGGCTGAACCAGGTGGTTTCATCCGTCTCTTTGTGGACAGAGGCGAGCCAATGCGGTTGTTTATTTTGGATTTTTGATCGTGGATTGAAAAGCAATCCGGTGACCGCACGCATCCACTGAGGGGTTATGTGGATAAAATCCTGGCTGCCTTTGCAACATCCGATGGTATCGATGGATCGAAAACCAACCATCAGAACTCAGAATTGATTGAGCCGCTGAGCCAACGCGAACTGGAAGTGTTGCAACTCATCTGCCAGGGTCTCTCAAATCATGAAATTTGCCAGCGTTTGTTCCTTGCCCTGGATACGGTCAAAGGGCACAACCGCCGGATTTTTGACAAATTACAGGTCCACCGGCGCACCGAAGCCATCGCCCGCGCCCGCGAGTTGAACCTGTTCTAAACACCAACACACCCATTTTTTCCATAGTTAAAACAACACTCCAACCCATACCAAAGTGTCAATTCGACAACACCATTCTTTCGATATGATTCCTATGTCTTGAGCAATTGAAAGGAGGATATCTCCCTGTATCATATGGGTAATGTTTTATAAAAAGAACATCCTTGGCTTTCATATTTGAGGTGTTTTTTGGGGGAGATTTCTATCCAGGAATTTTGGTAATCGAATTAACTAATGGCCGCGTTGGATTTCGAGCCAGTTTATTGGGACTAGAGAATTACCAAAAAGTGCGAGAACCTGTAAGCTAGCGATTTGTGCAATTTCGGATGGCAGACCTTTCAATTTATTCTGTTGCAAATAGAGATTGCGTAAGTTAGTAAGTTGTCCTACTTCAGGCGGCAGGGTAGTCAGTTGATTGCTGTCTAGAAAGAGGTCTCTTAAGTTGATAAGGTGTCCAATTTCAGGGGGCAAAGCGCTCAGTTGATTCATGCTGAGGGTAAGCACGTTCATATTGATTAATTGGCCAATTTCGGGAGGTAGGGCGATTAGTTGATTGTCACGGAGATTGAGTTCATGTAAGTCTGTGAGTTGCCCAATTTCGGGGGGCAAAGAAGTCAGTTTATTACCACTGAGGTCGAGGTTCCTCAAACCCGTGAGTTGTGTTATTTCTGGGGGTAAAGAAGTCAGTTTATTACCGCTTAAATTGAGTTCACGCAAATCAGAGAGTTGCGTAATTTCGGGAGGCAAAGCAATCTGGTTATTGCCTCTGAGTACCAGATAAATTAGATTGGTGAGTTGCGAAATTTCAATGGGCAGAGCAGTCAGGTTATTACCGCTGAGGTCAAGTTTATGCAAACCCTTGAACTCAGTGACTTCAAGGGGCAATGTAGTAAATTTATTATCACTGAGATCGAGTTCTACCAAATTAGTTAGTTGCTTGATTTCAGGAGGTAGATCCATTAGTTCATTGCCTTTGAGATCAAGTCTCCGCAAATTTTGGAGTTTTCCAATTTCAGGGGGTAGGCTGTCAGCCGGTTGTATCGGAAACTAATTTCATGGGACTCTTGTTCTGCAGCGATTTGGATTTTCTTGAGTACTTCTGATTGCTCCATAATATTGCATTCCTTTCTCTGATCCAGGTAGTAATCGCTTGCTAATTCTTCTAATATCACTCCCATAATTTTACAACAACACTCAAATCAACACTTCAACCCACACCAAAGTGTCTAACGCTGATGCTCTGGCGTGGGTATATTAGCGTTGCATCAGTCAGGTGGCACAGTAATTTTTCACTTGCCACCACAAAGAAAAAATTGTTGAAATAGGAGAAAAAATGAACACGACCAAAGAAAGTCCCCTCGGGACAAACGTAAAGACCGCCAAAATAAATCCGAAAATCCTGCTCATGATATTGTGGATTTTTTATTCATTAAATTTTATGTATTGCGATGCCCTCTCATCTTTGGAGCCCGGGGTTCTGGCAATGACTATGACAGGATTCACAGCAGATGGAACTGTTAAGATCACTGCTGGGTTTTTGTTGGGCACTGCGATAATGTTCGAGATTCCAGTTTTAATGATTGTCCTGACCTGGGTTTTAAAGATCCCGGGCCAATAGATGGGTAAACATTGTTGCAGGGACTGTGTTTGTTCTCATGCAAATTTATTCCTTGTTTCTTGGTACCCCATCCCCTATGTATATTTTCTATTCCACAATCGAGATCGCGGGTCTGTTGCTCATTGTCTGGAAGGCATGGAATTGGCGCAATCCTGAAAGTTAATCTTAATTCGTGAACCTGGTAATGAAAAATTTGGAGAAAACCATGAAAGCAATTGTTTACACAAAATATGGACCACCGGATGTTCTTCATCTCGAAGAAGTAACAAAACCTGTTCCCAGGCGATGATGAAGTGCTGATCAAAGTTTATGCGTCTTCTGTAAATGCGTATGACTGGCATCTTCTGACTGCGGACATATTCCTTATGCGCCTGATGGGTGTAGGGTTTCTCAAACCTAAAAACATCATCCTTGGTGCAGACATCTCGGGGATAGTTGAAGCAGTCTGGATGTAACGTAAAACATCTTCGACCAGGTGATGAAGTGTTCGGAGAAATTGGCTATGGTGGTTTTGCCGAGTATGTATGTGCACCTGAAAGTAGATTGGCGCAGAAACCGTTAATCAAACGTTTGAAAGCGCCGCGGCTTCACCAATGGCTGCCCTCACCGCCCTGCAGGGTCTGCGCGATGCATGGAAAGATTAAACCGGGGCATAAGGTTTTGATCAATGGAGCATCTGGCGGGGTAGGGACTTTTGCAATTCAAATTGCCAGGGCTTTTGGCGCTGAAGTGACTGCTGTGTGCAGTACGCGGAATGTGGAGATAGCACGCTCGTTAGGCGCACACCACGTCATCGATTACACCATGGAAAATTTCACGCTAAAAGGGCAGCAATACGATCTGATTTTTGGTGCTAATGGCTATCATCCACTGGCAGTGTATAAACGGGCATTAACTGCCAAAGGGATGTATGTTATGGCAGTAGGCAAACCAGCCAAATGGCCGAATCCATGTTCCTGGGAAGTTTGCTGACTGAAAAGAATGGGAGGAAGATGACAAGTGTATTGGAAAAAGCAAATCATGAGGATTTACTTGTCTTAAAAGACCTTATGGAAGGCGGGAAGATAAAACCGATTATCGACGGGAGTTACCCGTTGAGTGAGACGGTGGAAGCTTTTCGGTATTTTGCAAAAGGTCACACCCACGGCAAAGTGGTTATCACCATTGGGAAACAGGAATAAGCACACTATGAATACAAAAATTATTCTTTCTGCAACCTGGGTGGTCGTCACGCTCCTGTATCTTTATGGTGATGTTTTTCGGATTTGCAGCGGGGATTTGGCAAAAAAACCGATGGCGGATTTGAATCTAAATCAGTACGTTTGGCTTGGGATTGCGGTTCTAATGTTGATTCCCATCCTGATGGTTTTCTTGAACCTGGTATTGCCCCAACCCGTAAGCCGCTGGGTGAATATTATCGTGGCTGTTTTCTTTTTCCTGTTCAACCTGGTTGGCTTGCCCACCTATGCATCGCTGTATGACAAATTCCTGCTCGCAGTCAACATGGGGTTCAATGTGGTCACAATCTGGTATGCGTGGAACTGGAGTTAACCTGGAAGCGTAATCCCGGTTGATATGTCTGGATCAAATAATAAAACTCAATCAAATTGTTAAAAAAGGAGAAATAAAATGAAAGCTTTACAGAAATTTGGTGGTTTTGCAGCGCTTTACATGGCAGCAGCGCACCTGACGGGATTAATTATCTTCATTGTTATTCTGGATTACATCAGCATAACTGATTTAGCTCAGAAGGTCGCCGTGAATGTCAACAACCAGGCGGTCGTTTTTTCAACCAACCTGCTCATGTATGTGTTCTTTGGCTTTTTTCTGATTGTATTTTCACTGGCTTTGTACAACCGATTGAAAGCTGGTGCGCCCGCACTTGATGCAAGTTGCAACCGCCATTGGGATTATCTGGGCTGGCTCATTGATTGCCAGCGGTATGGTCGCGAATGCTGCGCTCACCTCGGTTGTGGCACTCAATGCTACAGACCCAACCCAGGCTGCATTGACCTGGCAGGGAATTGAACCCGTAATTGACGGGCTGGGCAACGCCAATGGTGAAATACTTGGGTGGTCTTATGACGTTATTGGTCAGCCTGGCTGCACTGCGGGCTGGTGAACTTCCAGGGGGTTGAATATCCTCGGTTTAGTGGTTGGCGCAGTGGGCATCATCTCTCTTGTCCCGATGCTAACCGGCACGCTGGGTCCAGTATTTGGCTTGGGTCAGATCATCTGGTTCATCTGGATGGGGATTGTGCTGTTGCGCAGGAATCCAGGCCAAAATCAGCACTAAATTTACAATATATTCTAAATCAAATTAATTTAATATAAGAACTCAAAATGAATACCTTACAGAAAGAATGCAGTAATAGGCCAGGAGTACTCTACTTCCTGGGGACGGTCTTTGGGGTTTTGGGTGAAGTCATTGGCGGCGAAGTGCTTTCCTCGTTCAGTTTCGGCAAACCGCTTGTTGGCGTGGATCTGTTGGGCATCGTTGCCGCCAATTCGTCCCAGATTACCGGGGGTTCATTCTTATACCTCATGATGGGGATTTCACTGATGGCGATGACAGTTTTCCTCTACCCGATCTTTAGAAAAGATAGCGAAGAACTGGCGATGGGGATGGTCCTTTTCCGTGGGGCATTGGAGGGAACTTTTTATTTTCTTTCGGCTCTCGGTTTTTTGGCACTGGTCGTACTCGGGAATGAATATGTTGCTGCCGGAGCTGATTCGGCTGCTTTGCAGTCCATGGGCAATGTCTTGTATTGGTTTCAAGGCCGCCTCGCCCCGACCGGTACCATCTTATTTCTCATTGGGGCTGTGTGTTTATATATCTCCTTCTACCGCACTCGCCTGATCCCGCGCTGGTTGTCCATCTGGGGTTTTATCGGTGTGGTGCTTTTTATGGCTTCCGCACTTTTGAAATTCTTTAACATGGATGCCGGCATTGGGTTTTATTTGGAAATGGTGTTAGCTCCACAGGAAATGGTTATGGCAATCTGGTTGATCGCAAAGGATTCAATCGAACTGCGATTGCTGCTTTGATTGCGAAAACAGAATAACATATGATATTACAACGTTAAAGATTGGCAGTCCTGATAAGGATTGCCAGTCTCGCACTACATAACTATAAGTTATAGGCATTATTGAGGAAGAAATGAAAACGAATTCGCCCCAAAAAGCTGCAAGTAGCGGAGGAAAAATCATGAAAGCGATTGTGTATAAAAAATTTGGATCTCCCGAAGTTCTTCAGCTTCAAGAGGTGGAAAAACCCACCCCTAAAGCGAAAGAGGTGCTGATAAAAATAGCTGCTACGACTGTCGTAAAAGAAGACCCGGACATGCGAGCATCCAGAGGTTTTAATGGATTCCTGAAACCCCGAAATCCGATTCTGGGGCAGGAGTTCGCTGGGGAAATTAAATCTGTTGGTAAAGATGTGACCCGCTTCAAACCCGGCGACCAGGTATATGGCTTCGACATGTTTGGCGCATATGCAGAATACAAATGTATGACTGAAAACGGGGCGTTGGCCATCAAGCCGGTAAACCTGAGCTACGAAGAAGCTGCGAGCATCCCGAATGGAGCGTTAACCGCGCTGCCGTTCCTGAGAGATAAGGGCAACAGTCCAGAGCGGACAAACCGTGCTGGTCTATGGCGCATCTGGATCGGTGGGTTCTGCGGCAGTACAACTTGCCAGGTACTTTGGGGCGCAGGTGACCGGGGTATGCAGCACCGCGAATTTGGAATGGGTCAAATCTTTGGGAGCCGACCATGTAATTGATTACACCCAGGAAGATTTTACCGAAAATGGTAAGGTCTATGACATTATTTTTGACACCGTTGGTAAGTGCTCGTTTTCAGCGTGCAAATTCGCTGACAAATGATGGCACCTATCTTACTACGGTCCCTACTCCTTTCATTATGCTTCATGCGTTATGGCATGCAATGGGCAGCAGAAAAAAGGTGAAGTTTGTTGCTGCAGGTTTACGACCGGCACATGAGAAGATCAAGGACCTTCAGGGTTCCTCACAACGATAGTCGAAGCAGGGCAAGTTCAAACCAGTCATAGATCGGGTCTATCCGCTGGAACAGATGGCTAGAGGCTCACAGGTATGTTGAGCAAGGGCATAAAAAGGGAAATGTGGTTATAACGGTGAATTCAGGTAATTAATATTTACCTTGTGAAGTTATTAACCATATACCCTTATTTCAGGGAATACTCACAGGATTACTAAGGACATAATGAAATGAAATCAGATCAAATCGAGAAACATACAACAGCGCAATCGGTCATATTACACCTATCCTCCCTGGAATCCTGGTCGGGTGTTTTTACTTCCTTGCACGACAACCGGTAATGGGGAATTTGGGCTATCCTTCGATTTTTCGCCCTTGGTGCTTTCATTCGCCTTTGTTCTTGTTCCTGTGGAACTCGGATACCTGCTGTACCAGGGGAAGAAAAAGACTGGACGCTTTACACTACAGGGGATCATCTGCTATCGAAATCCAATCCCATGGTGGCAATAATATTATCTGGCCAATGATTATTGTTCCTATAATTGGTGCAATATTCATGGTGTTCAAACCTGTTGATGCTTTTCTTCAAGCGAAATTGTTTTTCTGGATGCCGGAACCCAATTATGGATTGGATGGTAATTATTCCCAGTACAATTTTAATCATTACATACCTGGTGTACTTTCTGTTTAGTGTAGTGTTAGCCCCACTGGTGGAAGAATTGTATTTTCGGGGTTACCTGTTCCCAGGCTGAAAGGGAAATACGCCACTCTATTCCACAGCTTCCTGTTTGCTGCTGTTCATGTATTTACTCCCTGGATGATTATCACCAGAACATTGGGACTATTGCCTCTGGTTTTTGCGGTAAAAAGGAAGAATATCTATGTTGGCATGGCTCATTCACATATTGGGGAACCTGCTGGACTTTGTTACCGGGGTTGTTTTTATTTCAAAAATGTCATAAGTAAAGAAATCTCGATGGGGATTAAAGAATAGATGTGAGCGATTAGTCCTTGCCATCACGTTGCAGGTTAATGTGATGGCAATTTGTACAATTTCAAAGACACCAGTAATTCCAAATCATAATACTTACCAAAACAACACTTCGCACCACACCAAAGTGTCTATCGGTGACCCACTGGGGCAGGTATATTAGCATTGCACCAGGCAAATATCCCAAATCTTTATTGCCTGGCACAGGATTATGAAAATGCTAAAGAAACCACAACCTCAACCTGAAAACCCTCAGCCTGTCTTTTACCAGATCAGGGTCAAGGGTCACCTGGACAGCCAATGGACAGACTGGTTCGAAGGATTGACCGTCACACTGGAAGATAACGGTGAAACACTGTTAAAGGGTCCGGTGACCGACCAGGCTGCACTACACGGGTTGCTCAAGAAAATACGGGATCTGGGAATACCGCTGGTCTCAGTTTGTCCAGCTCAATCAACTGAAAATGATTCAACAAGTTCAAAAAAGGAGAAAAAAATGAATTCAATCACTAAAATCGCACCTGTACCTGCGGCACTGGCGCAGGCAAGAACCGCCGGACTGCTTTACCTGCTTTACATTGTCACCTCGGTCGTTGCCAATCTATTTGGAAAATTCGTGTTCGTGGAAGCCCCGGTCACTATCAATCACATTCTGACCCACGCAACCCAATTCCGTATTGGTTTTGTCATCAATCTTTTTTCGGTGGTTCTTTTCCTTTTGGCAGCCTGGGCTTTGTATGTGCTGCTGAAGCCGGTGAATAAAGACCTGGCGTTGCTGTTCCTGTTATTCAATGTTGCCGGTTTTGCGGTCTGGTTATTCACCTCGCTTTGCCTTTTTGCCAGCCTGTTGATCTTGAACGGGTCTGAAGCCGTCAACGCATTCCAGCCGGATCAACTGCAGGCGCTGGCAGTGTTCTTCTTCGGTTTATACAAAACCGGGGTTGTTATTGCCCAGGTGCCTTACGGGGTCTGGCTGTTTCCGCTCGGTTACCTGGTCCTTAAATCGGGATTTCTGCCAAAGATCATCGGCATGCTGTTGATCGCGGATGGCATTTGCCAATTCATCTATGTCTGCCAGCGCTTGATCCTCCCTGATCTCGCGGTCATCGCCTATCCCTGCATGGTGATCAGTTTCATTGCTGAAGTCTCCCTGGCTTTTTGGCTTGCCATCAAGGCCGTGAAACCGCAGTTACCAGTAAATCCGGAATAAGGAAGAGAGATACGATGAAAAATTCAAAAGGAATCTGGAAAAAGGTGTTAGTGCTGACCCTGGTGGGAGGCCTGGCTTTCTGGCTGGCAAACTTCGCGATCTCGCGAACGGCTATCGCTGCGGAATACAGGGCTGCCATGTCCATTTCTTATTATCCAATGCTGCTTGAATCCCTGATCGGCGGCTTGATCATGGGATTGTGGGTCAGTTATCCTTTACTGCGTTTCTTATGACAGGATCCCGGTAAAGGATCCGATCCTTAAATCAGTCCTCCTGAGCTCACTTGTGCTGGTCATTGTCACGATCGTGCTCGGCGGTCCCTCAAGTTTCCTAGCGACAAATAATGTCTTGCGATACTTCATCATCGGCACGGTATTTAACGTGATCCGCATCACAGCCCTGGGCATCGCGATTGGTTATGTGGTCAAGAAGCAATTTAGCGAATCCAAATCCAACCGAAGTCGCAGTTAATCCAGCCGGGTTGGGATAAGGAAACAGTCATGCAGACCAGGGCTACAGTTCTAAGTAAGCAGGAGTCCTCCCGCGATTTCTCAAAGAAATTGCTTAAGTTAGCAGTTGCGGGAGGAGCGGCTTTCTGGGTCACTGACTTCGGAATGGCAGTTTCCCCAATCGCCGCAGCCTATAAAGCCGCGTTCTAATCTCTTCGCTGCCTGTAGCCCTGGTTGAAGCACTGGCTGGCGGGCTGGTGATCGCATTTGGCGTCAGTTTTTTCCTGATTCGTTTCTACAACAGGCTCCCCGGTAAAAATCCCATCGTCAAGGCATTGATCCTCAGCTTTAGCGCAATGGTCATTATCGAAGTCCTTTCAGCTCTAGGAGACCCGGCTCATGCCTCCGTCTACCTCCTGCTCGACACGGGAATGAATGCCCCCAGGTTTCTTGCCCTTGGATTGGTGATTGGCTATTTATTTGATAAGCAAAACAGAAAGGTCGAAATATGAAAGCAATTATCTGCCCCAGGTACGGTTCACCGGATGTTCTTCAGCTCCGGGAGGTGGAGAAACCTTCTCCGCGAGAGGATGAGGTGCTGATCAAAATTCATGCCGCCTCCCTCAATTCCCGAGATTTACGAATAATGCGGGCAAATCCAATAATTATGCGATTGATGCCCGGAGGTCTCTTCCGTCCCAAAAATCAAGATCCTCGGGGCTGATTTCGCCGGCCGGTTGAGTCGGTTGGGCAGGAACGTCAGGCAGTTTATGCCGGGCGATGAAGTTTTCGGGTATATGCCCAGTGCAACCCGGCGCGGCACCCTGGCGGAGTATGTGTGCGCGAGTGAAAAACTGGTCGCCCAGAAACCTGCCAACCTGACGTTCGAACAAGCGGCTGCCGTCCCATTGGCGGCGGTGACCGCCTTGCAGGGGCTGCGAGACAAGGGGAACATTCAACCCGGGCAGAAGGTGCTTATTTATGGCGCTTCGGGAGGGGTTGGAACCTTTGCCCTGCAGATCGCCAAAGCCTTTGGGGCTGAAGTCACCGCGGTATGCAGCACGCGGAATCTGGAAATGGTGCGTTCCCTTGGGGCAGATCATGTTATCGATTATAAGGCGGAAGATTTCACTCAAAGTGGGATTCAGTACGATTTGATCCTGGCTGTAAACGGCTTCCATCCTATTGAGGATTACCTTCGTGCGTTAAAACCAGGTGGATCCTATGTCGTTACCGGAGGTTCCATGCGACAACTCATCCAGGCGGGGAGCAGTGCGAAACGCAACCCAATGCCAGGATCGCAAAAAATCAGTATCCTTTCCCTGGAACAAAACAGTAATGATCTGATCCTGATCAAAGAATTACTCGAAGCAGGAGATATCAAACCTGTGATTGATGGATGTTACCCGCTCGATAAAACCCCCGAGGCATTCCGATATTTTGAAAATGAACACCCGAAGGGGAAAGTCGTTATTAGGGTCTGTTGATCAGTTTTTCACCGAAAGAGGTAAAAATGGAATATGTACTGGATGGATATTGTGGTGTATTTTGTGGTGCCTGCCCAATCATGCTGGCGACGCAAGCCGGAAAAATCGACGCTGAACAGCAATGCTATGGCTGCAAAAGCGAAAAGCCGACCGGCTTTTGTGCCACCTGCGGTATCAAGGTTTGTGCTCTCGGCAAAGGTTTTGAATTTTGCATTCAATGCGAGAGTTTGAAGACCTGCGAACTTATGCGGGCATTCATAGCCGATGAGCAGTACCCTTACGGGAAGTGTGTGATTAAAAATATGGAGACCATCCAGACCACAGGTCTTCAGAATTGGGTGGAATTGCAGGCGAAACGCTGGCGATGCAAAGCCTGCGGCGCACCCCACTCCTGGTATCACGAAACCTGCCCGCAATGCGGTCAACCGGTTGACAATTACCTGGCAGATTTGTGATTCAATCCGAAAGGCCCCAGGGATATGGAGAAGACATTCATCTACACGTACTTGTTGACCTGGAAAAAGCGCTGGAATCCATAAATGCAACCCAATAATATTAAGGAAAATTGCTAATGGCATACCTCACCAGGTTACTCGTGATGTTTGGCAGCATGGCTTCGATCGGCTTTGGCATATGGCACTTTTTTGTCCCAAAAGTCTGGAAGTGGTATGCCTATATTGATCCCACCGCAACCGAACTGGTTGCCGCAGTTCGGGCGATAAATGTATTTTTCTCTTTGTCATTGGTACTGTTTGGACTGCTAAATCTGCTGTTCATTTTTGGCGGCAATGCCAACCGGTATTCCATAATTGTCCTGCTGGCAGCAACCTGTATTTTGTGGCTGACCCGCCTGGTATTCCAGGGGTTTTACCCGCAAGGCACTTTGTACCCGGGTCTGCAATATGGCATGCTGGCAGCCTTTGCAGTAGTTTCCTTGTGTTACCTGGTTTCGCTGGTACTTATCGTGGTGGACAAGAATATTATTTGAGATGAAGGAAATTAACGATTAAGAATAGAGCCGAAATACTTCCCTCATCTTTTCGGCAAGAATTGGTAGTCGTTAACAAATAAATAGGTGCTGTATTGCATCGGAATGTGAGAGAAACATGGACCCAAAAATCATCATTATTATTGCCTTTTCATATTTATATGGATTTTTTGAAGCCTTTTTGAACATAAGACAAAAAAGAAAAAGCAACGTTACTATTTCAAACGATAAAGGCAGTCTGCGATCGTTATATGGCTTGATTACAGTTGGCTTCTTTCTGTCATTTGCCATAGGTGCAACAAAACTCGGCAGGATATATCAATGGAATACTTTATTTGCACTTGGAATGGCACTGATTGGAATCGGGTTGATAATCAGAATTCATTCCATACTGACTCTGGGACAGTTCTTTACCTATTCAGTGGCAAAAGTGCAGAACCATGACATAATCGAAACAGGTTTGTACAAATTCATCCGGCATCCCGGATATCTTGGGCAAATGCTGATTTTCATTGGAATCTCAATTGCAATCTCCAACTGGTTATCCATTTTAGCCATGATGATTCCGGTTACTATCGCATTCCTCCACCGAATAAATGTGGAGGAAAGATTTCATGATTGAACAATGGGGGGATAATTACGTGAATTATCAAAACCGGACAAAGAGACTTTTCCCGTTGGTCTATTAACCGACACCCAACGAAACATGCGCCGGACAGGCGGGAGTAATATTAACCAACCCAACCTTTTTTACACCCTGTTTGTATACCTAATGTGAGCGCGCAAACAAAATGGAGTTAGAATGAATGATGTGCAAGCCGTTCTCCGCTTAAAAAGTGGAGATATCAACGGGTTGGATTTTCTAATAACCAGGTACCAGGTTAAAGCAGTTCGAACGGCTTACCTGGTGACCCAAAATAAGCCAATGGCAGAGGATGTCGTGCAGGATGCATTTGTGCATTTTTACGAACGTGTCCGTCATTTCGACGAGAGCAGGTCGTTTGAGCCGTATTTCATGGTCTGTGTGATGAACGCAGCCCTGAATGCGGCAATGAGAGAAAAACGCATGCTCCCGCTTCCGCAGGAGGCAGACGAAGCCGAACTGGAAATATTGTTCGCCCGTTCGCTTTCCGTGGAAAGTGAGGTGGAGCGATCTCAATTGAAAAGTGAGATGCTGACCTTGCTGGCAAGGCTTTCCCCGCGGCAGAGAGTGGTGGTAGTTCAACGATACTATCTCGATATGTCCGAAAAGGAAATGAGTGAAGTATCGCGGACTGCTCCCGGGACAATCAAATGGCTGCTGCATGCCGCCCGAACCAGGCTGCGAAGTCTGCTTGAGGCTGAAAGGAATGAGGAATGAAAAACAGCAAATATTCCCAATTTCTGGATTTGTTGATTGGCGATCAAATTCCGCAGAACATCAATCTGGCTCCGAAAATACATACCAAAATACAGGGTAAAAAAGGAGCAGTGATGAATAAGCGAATGAAAGTATTGGTTCCATCCGCAGTGGTGCTTACGCTGATGGTCGTGGTAACGTTGACGGTGCCGGCTGTGGCGGAAACTTTCCAGCGTTGGATTGGGTATCTTCCCGGTTTTGGGCAGGTACAGGACGAAAAATTGAGAACTTTGGCGGAACCGCAAAGCCAGACAGTGGACGGTGTTACATTAAGTGTTGATGAAGTTGTTGCCAGCGAAGACAAAACATTGGTAAAGTATTCACTCTCCGGTGTCGAAGAATTTGATGAGGACGGAGAACCTGGTTTGCCCCGGAATCCTATCCACCCCCTTCAATGCTTCCCCCATCATCAGTCTTTCCGATGGAAGCAAGCTGCAGGATATCAGCCTGGGAGTTTTGCCAGGCGATGGATCCTATCCATTTGAAGCCACTTACTCACCCATTCCGAAATCCGAGAACAAAGTTACCTTTACGCTCGATTGCCTGTGGCAAACAGGAAACGGGAGCTCAGCCTGTGGAGTTTTCAAGTTCCATTACAACTGACCGATAAAGCACAAGGCTGAATTGGCGGTTGCCCCGGTTGTTCAAATCCCCACCGAAGCAGCACAACCTGGAGCCGAAGGGGCAGAAGGACAACCCGCCTACTCAGGCATGGTGGTCAGCCGGGTCATTCCGCTGGCGGATGGGGTTATCCTGGAAGGTACGCTGACGGTTGAACTTGAAAGCGGGCTGACGGTCAATATATTCAATGGCTTTTTGGAGGATGTCACAATCCAGGATGCCAACAATATCGTGCTGACCCCCTTAACGGTTCCGGCTGACTTCATTGTTGAAAGCAACGAGGCGGGAAGCGATATGTATCATTGGGCAATGCAGATTAATGCCACAAGCCATTGCCTGGCCGTTGACAATCACGGTCAACTCCATCCCGCGGTAAGAGAACCTTATGCGATCCTGCCACTTTCCAGGTGAATGTTGGTGAAAAACCCGCATCCCGGACAGGAATGGGTCATCGAAAAAGATGTGCCATTTGGACCGAAACTGGTGCACGTCGTTTCCATAAAAAGAGTACAGAATGATTTGTGGATGAACGGTTATGAAATCACTTTCATCTACGACCCAAGCCTTGATTTTTCCTATGATATTGCTGGCGGCGTCTCCATGGGCGGCGGAGGACAGGGTGGAGGTGTGAAAGGATAATCAAATGATGATTGTGGAGAGTTACACGGGCGACGTACCCACGGGTGAATTATCGGTGCAATTGAACGGCCAGGGCGTGGAATTGATCCAGGGTCCGTGGCAGGTGATTTTGGCTGAGCCGGTGTATTAAGCCTGAAGAAAGTTGAAAATACTGGCGGTCTCAAGAAGAACCGCCAGTATTGTACTTAACGAAGAAAATGGGTTTGGTTCGGTAAACCTATCCCTGTTTGTATTCTTCTTCCCAGGTATGAATTTTGGCATGCAATTCTTCATGCACGCCATGCCCGACCACGTTTTCTTCATGGATTTCAAACCGTTCAAACAGTCCATCCTGGTTTTTCTCATCCAACAATTGGTCCGCCATCATGAACAGAACGTTATTCTCTTTTGCTATGTGATTCCGCAAAAGGTCACGATAATTAATGGCGTGTTGTTTAAAACTAACCAGGTCTTTGGCTTCAAGCGATTTACTCATCAAGGCGATATATTCCCTGCCCTGTTTGTGTTCCAGAAGCATTGCCCCGATTGGACCGCCTTCATTGGGCACGCCTTTATTCTCCAATTCGATAAACAGAATGTCCTCTTCTTTACCGTGATGACATTTGTCGGCAAATATTTTCAGAAAATGTACCAGCTCATTCCCGAACCGTAAATTATCCGCATCACTTTTCGTGGTTGATGACAGCATTTTGTCCAAAATTGTGAAGACATGCAGAATCGCATCATGTTCATTGCGCAGGTCTTGCGTTGCTTTTCCCATAATACCCCTTCTTTCTTCTAATTATTCCTGATAAGTATGATTTGTTATTAAATAAATCATACCACTTTTGACATTGCGGTAGATTTATCAATTCCTGGGAGTTGGAATCCCAACTTTTGATAGGCCGCAGAAATGAAGTCTTTATGTTATTTGAATCTGGTTTATGGACAATCGGTTTATTCGTTCCACAAAACCTCAGCGGATAAATGGGTCTACCGTTTACCGATTTCCTTGATCACTTTATCGGCAGCAATTTTACCGGTCAGGAGGGAAATTGGTAAACCGGATGGGCTGTAAGTCCACTGACCAGCCTGAAATATGCCTGGAACAGGGGTTTTAACCGCATTCATAATCTTTGGTATTCGGCTTTCTGCCGGGACGGGATTGTTATTGTGTGCCCAACCGGTAATCGCTCCCTGGAAGTTGCCAGAGGTTTTCTCCAGGGTGAGCGGTGTTGAGGAGAATTGATGCATGATCGCCCTGGATATACCTGGAAAAATGGACGCGTTCAGGGTTTCAATTATGTGGGATTCACAATAAGTCTTGAAGTCTTCGTACCATCCGGCTTGCTCAATGGACCTGGTAAGACCGTAATCAAACAGAAGGCTGATAATCAGCCCTGTTTTGTTGGCGGGCGCGAGGGATGCGTCTCTCATTACCGGGCAGGAAATTTCGTAGGTGGTTAACGCTAAAAATTTATCCAGCCATTTTTCAATGGTTTCGCGGCTCGCAGTGATGGGCGGCATCTCACCCGCCTCTGTTTGACCAACCCTGCTGGGAGTGTAAAAGAAGTGCTCGCTGGCAATAGCGGAAAAATATTCTTTGGGCATATCCAAGCCCAGGAACAAAGTATAGACAGAATTGTTTCCTGTCTTATCGCTGAGGTCTTGCTGCCTGGCATTTATGTCCTGGATTACCCGTTGATCCGTGATACTTTCAAGGTCGAGGTTACGGTAAAGGGTTTTTAAATCTGCTGCCCAGATCAGACATTCATACTGATCAATGTTGCCTTGGGTATCTTTGACCGACTTATGCTGGGGATCCACACGGATAATCTCTGTATTTGTTCTAATTTCGCCATTGTGGGATTTCAATAAAAGAAACCAGTTGTTGAGGAAGTTTTCCAGTTCCTCCCAATGGGTAATGGTAGTCAATATAAAGTTTTAAGTAACTCAGTGCAAAGAATGCCGGTGTATCCTGGAAAAAATGCTGGGTAATGATATCCAGCAATGCCTGGTTTTGGGTAAACCTTCTCAAGAAACCCACAACCGGCTCATTCAGCGCGGATATTTTGGATGCAGTGAAAGCATATTTGAGAACCCAAGGAAGAATAACCTTGAGCAAATACGCCTGGTCTTTCTTAAAATCAAGAAACATCGGGTTATCAATGCCATATTGGACATCCATATAGTGCATGATTTTCCGGATTTCACGGAAAATGTTGTCTATATCCTGTGCGTTTTCGGGGTAAAGGTCACTTAACAGGGATTGATATTCACTTACATTCTCTTCTGAATTCACCCGGATTACTTTGTTCTCTATTCCAATCGAGATGTGGTTTTTAACAAATTCGATATTTATTCCCAGGGATTTCAGCATGGGGAACAGGACGCCTGAATTCTCCATTGCGCGGATACCGCCATCATAAATAAATCCATCACGTTCGAATGAATTTATCAGCCCACCGCAGGTGTTCTCTTTTTCGCATAACAATACTTTGCAACCGGCTTTTGATAAAAATGCCGCTGCGGTTAATCCGGAGATCCCGCCTCCAACAATAATTGCATCGTATTTCATAATCACTCCTCACAGTGGTGAAATGGTATGCTGGGTTTTTGTTTCAGTTCAGTAATTTAATTTAGCATGAAGGCTCGATAAAAGCTATTGCGTCCGGGATATTTCAATTTCCTTCTAATTTGGATAATCCGGTCAATCTCTTCGCTTATCTTCAAAAACCTTAATACCAAGCGCTCTATCCAGGGCATGCGCTGCGGGTTTTTCGTCGATGGTCAGGTTGAAAAATTTTCCACTCACTTTTTCCATCTCTGGCGCAGCAGCGTGATAATAGATGGCTTCTCCAGAAATTGTGGGATCCTTTAACATCCACCACAGAAAATACCGCTTGTATAAGCCGGTACGCCAATTCGTTGTTCATGCCAATATTGGTTCTCACTTCGCCTGGGTGTACTGCGTTAATCGTGACACCAGAACCTTTCAGCCTGTCCGATAACTCCCAGACGGTGAGCAGCTGTGCAATTTTCGATGCACCATAACTCTGCAATCCCTTATAACGGCGCCGCTCCCAGTTGAGGTCATCCAGATCAAGACCGCCGAAACGGTGACCCTGCGAATTGACCTGAATGATGCGAGCGGGGGCATTTTCGATCAGTTTATCGAGAAGCAGCCGAGTAAAAAGAAAAGAAGCCAGGTGATTTACGGCAAAACCATTTCTATACCATCTTCGTTGAGTGTACGGTGGGTGTAATGAACGCCAGCGTTGTTGATGAGTACATCGAGTTTTGGATATTGATTGCGGATGGTTTCAGCAGCCTTGCGCACATCTGATAATTTGGAAAAATCCGCCTGGATGATATCTATATTTACCGGATACTGGTGCTGGATTTCTTCTCGAACTGCGGCAGCCTTTTGTGTGTTTCGGCATACCATCACAATATTCGCGCCGCCCTGTGCCAGGCGTTTTACGGCCTGATAACCCACGCCAGATGTCGCGCCAGTGACGACACAAACTTTTCCATCCATACGGGCAGTGGTGGTTTTTTGGGGCATGCGCGCATTTGCGATGAATTGCAGTTCTTCGGGTAATTTCACGAAAGGCTATCCTTTTTGTGAAGACAATTAACCAAATTTATTATGCAAGAACTTTCGGTACATGCGATGGAACCAGGGAATCGCGTTGAAAATATCTCCCCATAGATCAAAATAATCCCTTTGATGGATGATTCGATTGTCTTTTCCAATGGTCAGTTTTGTGCAGCCATAAATGGGTGTAATCGGGTACTCTTTAAAACTCATTTCCATTTTCCACTGGAAAAACACCACATTTGATTCCATGACGATGGACTGAATTTCCATGTTCAATTGTTCACACCGTTTGGTTAACCGGTCGCACATCCGGGTAAATTCATCGATGCCCTCTATCCGTTGGATGCTGTCTTCAAAAACAATATTCTCGTGATAATACGGAAAAATATGCGACCAGTCCGGTTTCCCGAATGGATTGTAAGTTTTCGACCAAAGGGATTGAATTCTTTCGACCGTAAGCGGTTCAAGAATTGGATTGCTTGTGCTGATTTCGGTTTGATTCAATTTATCTCACCTTACCAATAAATTTGACGGTTCTGGTTCACAATTTTACCCGAGAATTTGATTCACGGTGTTTGCATACTTTATACAACACTATGGCATAAAAAACTGGTTCTTCCAGTCAACTTTGCGGTGGAGAGTGGATAAAAGTACTCATCAGGCAAGATATTTGAAAAATTAAAAGGCACCTGCAAGGGTGCCTTTTGTTAATTTATTCTGTTTTATGGATAATCCGGTTATTCGGTCCACCCGGGTGTATCGCAGGATTCCACATCACCTGACTGAATACCATCTTCCAATGCTGCCTGGCGCTGTTCGGATGACCCATGCGTCCAGGATTTGGGCGAAACGTATCCCTGGGATTGGCTCTGAATGCGGTCGTCACCCACCGATGCTGCTGCATCCAGGCTTTGGGCAATTTCTTCACTGGTTACCTGGGTCAGGTAGCCGGTTGAAACCGCGTTATACGCCCAGACACCAGCCAGGCAGTCGGCTTGAAGTTCGGTGAAAACACTCATGCTGTTTGGACCCGATTCACGTGCTCCACCGGAGGTATCCAGCAGCCCGAGCAGGTCCTGAATGTGATGACCGTACTCGTGGGCTAATACGTATGCTTGAGCGAAAGAGCCGCCCTCTGCACCAAAACGACTCTGCAGGAGATCAAAGAAGGCGAGGTCCAGGTAAATGTTCTGGTCCCTGGGGCAATAGAACGGACCCGTGGCACCGGAAGCATATCCACAGGCGCCTTCGGTTGCCTCGGAAAAGAGGATGGTTTGGGCGGGGGAATACTCGATATCATTGGCGACAAACACATCCGACCAGTAAGCCTGAATACTGTTGACGTAGCCAACAATGGCGCAATCCTGGCGGGTATTGGCATCTGCTCCGGTCTGGCATTCTTCAGCCAGGCTGCTTATCTCGCCAGAACTGACGCTGCTGGCAGGGGGCGCACTATCGGTCAGACCTGCCAGGTCGCCGGGATTTATACCCAGCAACAAGGCAACAATTGCTACGATAAGGCTAACACCGCCTCCACCTACAGCGATCGTTCTACCCATATTACGGCCGCGCCGGTCTTGAACCTGCGAGGGATCCAAATTCACTTTATCTTTGAATGGCATAATTTCCTCCTCTTACCACTAATGGCAAACTATTATCAGCAATTTGATGCTCATATTAACAATATTACTATTTGATTCTAACTCAATTCGGGTCAACTTTAATCAAGCAATTTCGTAGGTAGAGCTATTTTTCGTGTTGGTTTTCCGGTTAACTAAAAGACACCCTCTCAGGTGCCTTATTTTTATTAGCGGGGAGAAGACGTGTGCCCCAAAGTCACTTAGCCACCTGACCAGTTATAAACCTCCCCCCATGGCGGGGGAGGTCTTTTTTGTCCTGGCGTATCATCCAGGTTGAAAACAGCAATAAAGTCATAAGGGATTTAGCATAACAAAGATGATGGAATAACGCGGAAGTCTCTCAAACAAGTTAAGCAAGTTACGCAAAACCAGAACCTCATCTTGCACAAAACAGGAGTTTTATGAAAATTTATATTGTTTGTGATCTCGAAGGCACGGCAGGTGTGGCTGACCAGATTCACCAATGCAGTTTCACCCACGACAGTTACGACAAGGAATATGTCCCTGGCAAATATGGCCCCTTTTACTTTCAGGCACGTAAATTAGCGACGCTGGAATTGAACGCCCTGGTGATCGGCGCACTCGAGGCAGGCGCAACGGATATTTGGGCGTGGGACGGACATTGCCGATTTCCCGGTGGATTGGATGTGGAATTGCTCCACCCTGAATGCAAACTTGTGATGAACGCTGGTGATGGCGGTCCCGCCGGGCTGGATTCCTCTTTCAACGCCGTTTTCATGCTTGGTTTGCACGCAAAGCAAGGCGCGCCCGCCGCCCCGCAGGCGCACATGCTTTTCCCCGGTTTGGAATGGAACAGAGAACCTGTCGGTGAGATCGGCATGACTATGGCTACAGCTGCAGTTTTAGGTGTTCCCGTAGTGTTCATCAGCGGTGATCGGGCAGCTGTACACGAGGCGCAGGCTCTTTGTCCCTGCCATCGAAAATGTGGTGACGAAAGAGCCGCTTTTTACACATGTGGCAAATGTTTTCGACGCTGCACCGCTGCTCTCACTCTCCCCGGAAAAAGCCAGACTGCTGATTCGCACCGGGGCAAAGCGCGCCATCCAACGCCTGCCTGAAATATCCCTACCGCCCCAGCCGCCCTTCAACCCGTTTGAGGGGTAACGGGGAGAAGACCTGTACCCCAGAGGGGTTTTCGAACTTCTACTCTTGCGAGTTCTTCGCGACCTCCTGGTTACATCGTGCCCGGCAGGGTATTAGTAATGCTCCTGAATCCGTGCTACCTTGCTTCGAACAGGTGCACAATCCTACGATTCCGACCCGCGCCTGCGGGCGGGAGATGAAATCCAGAGTTACACCGATGGCGGGTTGCAGACAATCAGCATATAAACCGGAGGCCAGTGTAGAACCGGCCTTTTTTATATCCCCGGCCTGGATTGATCTATAATAAACGTCACGTGAATATTGACACAATCGCGAAGGATGATCTCATGAACCACACACAACCCCAAAACAAGCTCCTCATTATCACGGCCTGGGTCGCCATCCTGGCTTCGTCCCTGCCCAATATCATCCTGCAAGAGTTGTTTCATTACACAGTTTCAGAAGAACTAAAAGTAGGCATCCCTGGGCTGATTGCGATAGCCGGTTTTGGGCTGACCTTTCTCTGGCAGGCCATCCGCCCCTTGCGCTCGTTTTTTGGCCTGTTGGTCGTGCTGGTCGGGGTGCAGTGGCTGGTGTATTCAAAAGTGGACCAACTGCCCTTTTACCAGGACTGGCTGCATAACCCATCTTTCAACGTGTACATGCTGGCGGAACAATCCCTGCGATTGATGGTGACGCTGGCTGTTATCGCCGTGCTGTTCGCAGTCAAAAAGAAAGCCAACGCTTTTTTCCTGGTCAAAGGTGATACGGCTGCACCGGTCGAACCCGTTAAGTGGCTGGGCAGCAAGCCTGGCGAGCGCTGGAACACCTTCGGGCGCAGATTTGCCTTCTTCATCAGCCTGGGGACTCTGGCCTTCTTGGTCATCGCCGGACGCCCGCCGTTGGATATTGTCATCCGGGCGATTCCCTTTATCCCAGCCATCCTGCTTGCCGCCGCGTTGAACGCTTTCAGCGAAGAGATGACCTTCAAGGCCTCCTTTCTCTCGGTGCTCGAAAGCCCTGCTGGCCGCAGCCAATCCCTGCTCTTGATGGCGGCTTTTTTTGGCATCGGGCATTACTATGGGATTCCTTACGGCATCATCGGCGTGTTGATGGCAAGCTTCCTGGGTTGGTTGTTGGGCAAGTCGATGCTCGAAACACGCGGCCTGTTTTGGGCCTGGTTCATCCACTTCTGGCAGGATGTGCTGATCTTCTCGTTCCTGGCGATTGGTTCGATCACGCCAGGAGGCTGATGGACAAGGCAAGCCTTTTTATAAAAGTCCTAACCTTTGTTGCCCGAAATGTGATAATACATGAGTGACGCAAATGTGCGCCTAAATAATCAATAAGTGATGATGTTATTTGCTCAATAGCCCGCCACGATGAGCGGCAACAAAACACTTATCTCGCATTCTTTTCTCCAAGAAGTCAATCTTTCAATTATTCCTGGTTTCCAAACTGGCTAAAATTACCTTGGCACAATCTCTGGCACCGTTTTCAGAAGCGATGTTCTTGGCTAGTTCTTTTGCATTATTCCTGACCTTTTCTTGCATGGCATAACGAATCGACTCCGCAAATTTTTCAGAAGTAAGTTTCTTTATCGGCATTGGTTTTGGACCAACACCCAGATCGTATGCCTTTTGCGCCCAAGCATATTGATCCAAAGCAAATGGGAATATCATGCTCGGAATTCCAGCTTTAAACCCTGCTGCCGATGTTCCCGCACCACCATGATGACAGACAGCCGATACTTTTGAAAAAAGCCATGAATGCGGAATATTATCGACTGTATAATATGGTCTCCGGAATATTCTTAAGTTTCCCCATCCCGCTGATGATGGCGCGTTTACCTGTCATGGCAAGACCTTCAATGATTATTTTTGATACCTTTTCTGTTTCTTCGCCAATAACCATGCTGCCAAAACCGATATAAATCGGCTTTTCTCCATTATTGAGGAAATCCACTAATTCCATAGGTGGAATGTATTCGTTTTGTTCTTCCAAAAACCAGTAACCATTCTGGTGAATGTTTTCATTCCAATCTGTTGGCCTCGCGAAAATATAATTACTGCAAGAAACAATTGCTGGATGTCGTCGATCAGTATGCCTTTCGAATGGACAACCATAATTTGCAGGCAAATGACCGAATTTTCCCTTCCAAAACGGCTTCAGGGATGCATCGGAAGCCATCCAAAGCATGTTTTGCAATATTGAATAACTGAAGGTGTTAATCCAGGGCTTGGAGGGAACTTTGCCATACAAGATGACAGAGGTTTGTTGCTTTGTTTTATTCAATGGAAACGGAGTAGCCAGGACAGATGGAATACCCATTTTTTCTGCTGCATAAAAAGCCGATAGCCATACCGGGATGGTATACAATCGATTCACTGCCTTCGCAAGCGGCATAATAATGCTCCACCATATGCACGCCATATTTTTTCATTTTTTGAAAACTGAAGAACATCTTGAGAGGATTATCCGCTTGCTGTGCCTCACGAATCATGTTCTTGTCCACATGTAGAGATTCAAAATCTACGTCTATGGAGAAAATATCAATCCCATAACTTCGAACAAATTCATCATGATTTCTCGTTACCGCAATACGAACGTCTTTACCAAGTCGTTTGAGTTCAATTGCAAGTGCTACATAGGGTTGAACATCCCCTCGAGTCCCACCACATAAAATTGTGATCATCCACCTACCTCCATTTGAATAATTCATCCGACAACATCTTTGTATAATATACCAAAGGTTTGTTCACTTATCAGCTAACAATATCAGATAAAATATCGTTGTCAGAAAAAATCTCTCTTCTAAATTGATCAGTTCAAGGATTATTATTGTATTTTAAACCAAACATGCCCCATATAAGGAGTCTTGAAAATAGTAGCGGAGTAAAAATCGATGGCATCCCTCGATGGGGACTAATGACCTCGAAAAATCAAAACACCACCATTTCAGGTGGTTTTTAGGTAGCGGGGAGAAGACGTGTGCCCCGTAGGGGTATACGTACATACCTCGATGGTAAACTATGACCTAAACAAAAAGACACTCTTTCGAGTGTCTCTTTCTAGGTAGCGGGGAGAGGATTCGAACCACTGACCTCCGGGTTATGAGTAATGCTCCTGAATCCGTGCCATTTGTGCGGCGGGTTCTGCAAATCAGCCAAACCGACGAACGCTGGTTCTTGCTTGCCCGGCACGCAGCAGTAGTTGATCGATGTGCGTATAGTAGCCCTTTTACGTGGGTTCGTCAAGTCTCATTTTTAGTCTCTTTTTAGTTTTCTTTGTTTATACTCCCTCGCTCCAATTAGGCGCGATGTATAATTAATTTTAGAATGTCTGAGCCACTTCTCCTCACAAAACTTTATGTCCCACCACCTCGGCCTAACATTGTCCTCCGCCCCCGCTTGATCGAGCGGCTGAACGAGGGTCTTCTGGAGCCGCAAACTGACGCTCATCTCTGCCCCCGCCGGTTTTGGCAAAACCACGCTGGTCAGCGAATGGGTCGCCGGTTGCGGGCAACCGGTCGCCTGGCTGTCACTGGACGAAGGGGATAACGACCCCACGCGTTTTCTGACTTACCTCGTGGCGGCATTGCAGACAATTGCGCCGAAGATCGGAGTGGGCGTGTTATCTGCCCTCCAATCGCCTCAGCCACCGCCATCCGAAGTGATCCTGACCACCCTGCTCAACGAAATTACCACTCTTCCAGATCATTTCATCCTCGTTCTGGACGACTACCACGTAATCGATTCCAAACCGGTTGACGAAGACCTCACCTTTCTGCTCGAGCACCTGCCACCGCAGATGCATCTGGCTATCGCCACCCGTGAAGACCTACAAATGCCCTTGGCCCGGCTACGCGCCCGCGGCCAACTAACCGAACTGCGCGCTGCTGACCTGCGTTTCACCCCCGCCGAAGCCGCCGAGTTCCTAAACCGGATGATGGGCTTGAACCTTTCACCGGAAGACATCGCCGCACTGGACAAGCGCACCGAAGGTTGGATCGCCGGTCTGCAATTAGCCGCGATCTCAATGCATGGACATCAAGATACCGCGAGTTTCATCAAATCTTTCACCGGCAGCCACCATTTCGTATTGGACTATCTGGTTGAAGAAGTCCTACAGCAGCAGTCCGAAAGGGTCCAAACTTTCTTACTGGTCACATCCATCCTTGACCGCATGTGTGGCTCACTGTGTGACGCTATTTTGGGTTCTCCTTCTGCTTCCGGGCAAGAAACTCTGGAATATCTCGAACATGCCAACCTGTTCATCGTCCCTCTGGACAACGAGCGGCGCTGGTACCGCTATCACCATCTCTTCGGCGATTTGCTACGCCAGCGCCTGGGAAAACCCAAAGAATTCGCTGAATTCAACGTGCTAGCCAGCCAGTGGCATGAAGAGAACGGTGACCTGGGCGCGGCGTTTCACCACGCCATCGCAGCCGGGGATTTTGTCCGGGCGGCGAGGTTGGCTGAAGCAGCCTGGCAGGGCATGAATGGCAGTTTTCAATCTGCCTCTTGGCTAGGCTGGGTGAAGAAGCTGCCAGATAAGCTGATCCGCACCAGGCCTGTGCTCTGTACCCAGATTGCCCAGGCATTTACGGATAACGGCGAACTGCAAGCCAGTGAGTTGCGCCTGCGGGACGCTGAACGATGCCTGGACGGTTCGGACGTAGCGAACGAAGCGCAGCTTAAACCCCTACCAGCA
>CAWCAN010000006.1:0-79829 GCA_963793615.1 uncultured Chloroflexia bacterium | reverse complement strand
CCTAGATTCCGCTAAAATATTACAGAACAAACAGCATTAAGAAAGCGATAACCAGGCAGTAAATCGCAATCGCTTCTGAAAAGGCAATTCCCAAAATCATGTTGGTTAACAGGTTGCCGTATGCATCCGGGTTTCGAGCCATGCCTTCCAAAGCACCCTGTACAGATAGACCGATACCGATTCCGGCACCTAAAGCACCAATCATGGATAAGCCTGCTCCAATAAATTTCGCTGCTTGAACAATGTCACCAGTCATATTAATTCAATCCTCCGCGAGATGAAATCCGTAAAACTCCAACGGTTTAGGGTTACTCAGTATGGTCTTCACCGCCATGACCCCGAGTGGCTTGCGCCATAAAGACCATGGTCAACATGCCAAATACAAACGCCTGAATTACTCCCATGAAAAGCTCAAACATATAAACCAATGAAGGGAAAAACACCGGAAAAGCGTACCGGCGATGGCTACCAGCACGACTCCTGAAAACATTACGCCAAATAAACGGAAAGAGAACGAAAGAATTTTGGCAAATTCTGAAATGGTTTCCAGCAATCCGACTATGAAATCCATCGCGCCAAAAAACGGCTTCTTAAACAAGGTAAGGGTATTGAAGAATTTGGAGAAATAACGTCCACCTTGTGCCTGCACACCAATTATCTGAGTCATAATGACCGAAATCAACGCGAGTGCCACGGTAAAATTCAAATCCGTGGAGGGACCGCGCAGGAAAGGCGTAACCATATATCCATCACCGGCTGCTGCTTCGCCCGGCTTTATCGTGTAAACATTTCCAAATAGCTGTTGGGTGGGATACCCATGTTCGCTGTGATGTAATAGTCCAATTGACTCGAACCCCGGGGATTAGTTTGATCAAGTTGGTAAACAATACCAGGATAAGAATGGTTGCAAACCAGGGGAAAATCCGTTTTGCCCACTTCCCGGCAGAAGTTTCCGTCAGGTTGTAGAGCATGCTAATCAGGGTTTCAAAAAAACCGGCAATTCCAGTAGGAACCAGGCTACCCTTTTTCGACCAGTGGTAAATACTGAATGCAATCAGGATGATTATTATATCTACCAGCACCATTGCCACCATGGTGTTGGTCAATGGAATATCACCAATTCCAGGGATTGTAACAAGTGCTTTTTCCATTAATGGTTCAGCAGCCACTTGAATATGTGGGCGAACTGGAGCAAAAAGATTGACACCAATAATCCCCAAAATGGTAAACAATAAAATCCACCAGCGGTTTACACCCCAGCGCCAACGGCGCGGTTTCGCAACCGTAGAAGTCTCAACAGGATTAATCTGTTCCAATGTTGTTCTGCTCCTCAATCCTTTTTGGCTTACTGGCTTCTGCACGCATTTTTGAAATCGTTCTCCGGGCTATCACCAGCATCAGAACCACCGAGACAGGTATGCTGACCAATAATAAGGCGATGGTGTAGGTCGGTTTGGTATCAAACTGGTTGTCCAGCCATAAACCGCCAAACAAGGCTGCCAGGATAATCGCCAGTGTAATACATCCAACCTGAGCCACCAGAATAGCGATCAATACATTAATTGTACGCTGTCTCTGATTACCCTCTCCAGAATTCTGTGAATTCATGTGGCTGGATTATATCAGAACGAAAAATGAGCGTCAACCAACGGAATTTGCAGCATCATGATCAGAATTCTCAGGATTTTTCATTAAAACCAAGCGCAGAATCCCAAGTATTAACGCTCCAGCGATGCACAATCCGCCAGCAATTCTTAGAATTTTTACATTGAATATTGGCATGTCTACTGCTTCTATTTCTACCGGCAAAGCTAAAACCGGTCGCCGGTCTGTAAGGAAACTTCCTTCTGGTACAACCAGCAAATACACCCACATCTTGCCAGCATAATTTCCTTTTTGGAGAGTTTCCAGTTCCCAGGTATACCGTAAGGTATGCCCTTCAATAATCGGTTGAATTACTGAGTCTTCCGGATTTACAACAATCCCGGGAATTTCCAGACGAACTTCTAATAGGTAAGTATCCATGTTTGAGACGGGAACACCATTTGGAGCCTGCGTGGATGTTAATGCATCGGATGTTGAGGGAGCAAATTCGAGCCGGATTTCACCTTTCTGACCCACCCGCATCTTTTCCGGGATACTGGTGAACACCACCCGGTCAAGTTGGACAGGTGCCAATCCAGGTTGATCCAGCGAGTATGCCAGCGGGAATGGAATGGTCTCGCGTTCCCTGGGAATTGGCCACGAGGAAAAAAATAACAGCACCCCGGCTGCCAGTAAAAGCAGAAGGGATGCTGTTCGAAATGTTTTAACTTTGGGCTGCATGAATTCATTATACAGGGGTTGATGGTTTTTATTTCCCTATCTTCCCTGTAAATTACCTTCGCTTTGGGTTACTCCTGGGCACTGTATTCCAGTGCATCCAGTAATTTGTCCGCTTCTTCGATGGTCAGCTTTTTATCTTGCAGCATTCTGAGTACTACCAGTTTTTCTTCCTCAGTAATAAATGAAACTGGTTGGGTTACCGTTTCACCATCCACAGGAGGGATTGGGTCATGTATTGGTAAATTCAGTATCACTGGTAGAAAAATTAATGCCATGCTTTTCTATCTTTTCCATGGCACGCTGAATGCGCAATTCGGCTTTCCTGACGGCTGCTTCGGTTTTTTGGGAAATTCGTTCAGAGATTTCCTCGGTGCGCGAAACTGCATTTATGGCTGCCTGAAAACGGGGCATTTGCATGGCTTGCAAATTCAACCAGTGTTCTTCATTCTTTCTGGTGCGATGCGAAATCTTTTTTTCTGGGGCTTGAAAATCATTGATGCGAATTTCTCCACCCGCCTTAACGCGTAAAGGCGATTTGCCGTCTCCAAGGATACGTAAAAGTGCCCAATCTTCAACCTGTTCCTGGACCCCATTTACCTCCACCCGAATGTCCTCACCACCGGAAGTGAGGTCCAAAGCCCAACTGCTTTGTGTGGGAATATGTACACTCACATCTCCACCTGCCTTTAGCATTACCTCTTCTCCACTTGATTCTGACAATCCGATGTGAATATCTCCACCAGCATCCAAACGGATTACCCCACTGACTTCATTCAATCGGCAATCTCCGCCGGCTCTGGCATTCTGCGAGCAATTCTTCAGGTTGGAGCCAATCAAATCCCCACCAATATGCTGGCAGGAAAAACCCTCTGCGATCTCTTCCAATACGCAATCACCACCCACCCGGTCAATGGTGATTTTTACCAGTTGAGATGCAGAAAGATCTCCACCCACCTTTTAACCTGCAAATCTCCGGTCAGGTTTTGCAGCCAGACATCACCATTGGCTTTTTCAACCTGCAAGGAATATTGGATTGGCACCTGCAAGGTACAATCATCCAGGCTGGTAATATGGGTTGCTTTTTCTTCTGCTATAATCTTTATACCATCTGTATCACCAAGAACCTCGAAGGAGCTTTGGTCCCATCCACGGATATTCAAATCACCATGTGCCTTAATGACCAAAATCCCACCATCTGGTGCTGCTTGCTGAATTCTATCCATCTGATGCTCCTGTATTAACAAAATGCCTGGTTAAGGTTATTGAATATAAACTTTAGAATTACTTAATTAATAATAGCATATTCTTATATTAAGTCAAGTATTATTTTGTTTTATTGATGTTTCAGTTCATGTTCTTTGTTTGCATAAATTAAAAATACAAAATATTTGGAGGTAAAAATGAAAGGAAACCCGAAATCACTGGAAGTTCTCAACACTTTATTGGCAGATGAATTGACTGCGGTTAATCAATACATCGTTCATTCCGAAATGTGTGCCAACTGGATGTATGAAAAACTGCATAATGCCATCGAAAAACGTGCCATCCAGGAGATGGGTCACGCAGAAAAGCTGATTGCCCGCCTGCTCTTCCTGGAGGGTATCCCCGTGGTGAGCAAGCTTAATCCCATGCATATCGGTGATTCCGTTGAAGTGCAATTAAAGAAGGACCTGGTTGCTGAACATGATGCGGTTAAAGCATACAATGCTGCCATCAAGCTCACCATGGATATTGGCGATTTTGGTACCCGTGAGTTGCTGGAATCCATCCTCAAGGATGAAGAAGCGCATGTGGATTGGATTGAAGCCCAACTCGACCAGATTACCCAGATAGGTATACAGAATTACCTGGTAGAACAGGTAGATTAACCCGCCGATATTACCATCTGGCAGGAAGATTTTATAACCCTCTGTTTCGATTTAAACAGAGGGTTTTTCTATGAATAAGGTAGTGTTTTTCACTTTTCTTACGGGGTAAACCAACCGGAAATAGTCGCTCCACCATAAGCAAACAGCAGCATTTTTAAAATCTTTCCAAGCACGCACCAGATTAAAAACCGCCAGACGGGTAATTTCAGCATTCCTGCCGTGATACCGGCAATATCAAACGCCGGATTTGGGATGAATGCCAGAACCAGGATGGTCGGATCGCCAAACTTTTTCATCCATTTCACTACCCGGTCATGCCAGGATTTGTTTTCAACAACCGCTCTACCGCTAAATCCAGCCAGGTATCCAGTCAATTCGCCCAGTGCTGCCCCAGAGCCCGCTGCGACTGCCACCCAGAAAGGATTGAAAACCACTCCCATGGCGGAAGTGATTAACACCCCGGGCAATGGCAAAATCACGGTGGAATTCGCAATGATGGATAAAACGAAAATCCCCGGGTAACCATAGGCTTCCAAATCGGGTATCTTATCCCGCAACAAAAAGAGGGTAACTGTCAATCCGATGACGAATACCAATGCCGCGATCTGCAAGATGCGATATCTTGCGATCAGGAGGTTTTTGCATGCGCCTCCTGCAGCAGGGTTTCAATTCTGGCAATCACCATATCCATTGCGACCACGTTCATACCACCCTCAGGAATGATTACATCTGCATAACGCTTGGATGGTTCCACAAATTCGAGGTGCATGGGTCGGACAGTGCTCAAATATTGCTTGATAACCGAATCCGTGGTTCGACCTCGTTCGGTGATGTCCCGATTCAACCTGCGGATGAAACGAATATCCGGGTCGGTATCCACAAAAAGCTTAACATCAAACATCTCCCGCAATACCGGATCCCCGAAGATGAGTATTCCTTCCACAATAATCACCTTTTTGGGATTCACCCGGATGGTTTCCGCGGTACGCGTATGGGTGGTGAAATCATAAATCGGAATCTCCACCGATTGCCAATTCTTTAACTGGGTAATATGCTCTATCAGCAAGCTCACTTTCCAGCGAGTTTGGGTGGTCAAAATTCACTTGAATTCGCTGCGGGTAAGGTAAATCTTTATAATCCCGATAGTATGCATCATGCTGCAAATAGGCAATCCGGTTACTGCCTACCTGGTCCAAAATAACCCTGGCTACGGTTGTCTTTCCTGAACCGGATCCTCCTGCGATCCCAATTACTATCGGGGTTTGTTTAGCCATTGACCCGCCTTTAATGAAAAAGTTAAGTATTGGTCGAACCAATCATCATTCATTCTATTGCTGAATCCTTACTGTATTATACAGTCTGGAATACAGATGGCTATTCGGAAAGCCTGTCATGTTTTACCAGGCGGATAAGAAAGGATCCATGTATGGCTCCCACCACGGCTCCCACAAACAACAGCATGCCGGCAATAATCAAAATGGTTTGATAAATCGGCTGCCCGCGCATGGCAATGTCCATTCCCAAAAAGATGAGGGGCATGCCCACCACCCAAGCCAGCATGTTGGCTGCAATCCAAATACCTGCCCGTTTCACAAACTTGCGCAAGACCAGCCATTGGGCAAATGCCAGGATTGCACCTGCCACCAGACCCAGCCCGGCGGCAAAAAGTAGCTGCAGCCATTGGGGCGGCTCTACCACGGCAGTTTGGGAAACTGCCTCCCCCATTCCAATAACTGTCGACGGCAGGTATCCCGCCACATAGGCTATCAATGCTCCTGCAGCCGTTGCCTGCCACCAATCGTTGGCTCGAAGGGTGGGAAATGCTTCCCGGAGCACACGCCACTGCAAGAAACCCACGATCGTGGCTTCGATAATACCTGTTACTACTGCAAAGACAAACGACACCACCACCATCATGACGACCGGCATCCCGGTCAGTAACGTGGATAATCCTGCCAACGCGGCAAATGTCCCGCCCAGGCCAAACAATTCCCCTAATGCATTTGCTACCAACCCATTTCCACCAAAAATTGGATGTTTTCATCTTGCATCTCTTATTTAGCTGCTTGCACGCAACCCAACAATAGCATTTCCTTGGAGCAGTTATGTCATTTCTTAATAAGACAACAAGAGATGGCGTTTCGAAAATTGCCATCTCTTGTTAAATCTCATTGGACCCTATTTAGTTTTTACATTCGCAATTACTTCACCTGGATCGAGGCGGTCATCGAACAATTCACACCGCCACCAACAATACCCCAGGTCATGGTATACGTCCCGACTGCTGCCGGTGCCTTGGAATCGAGAATTAACTCGTATTCAGCATTTGGCGCAACATCATATTCCAGGTCATATACATCGATGCCATTATCGTACCATTTGGTTCCGCTAATATATCTCACGTCCACATCATTGGTGCTCCACGTTTTCCCGGAAGTGTTCTTCACTTTCCAACGGGTATCGAATGTAGCATTCGGTGCGTAAACCGTACCATTGGCTGGCGATTTGGATACAATCGTGCAGGCATTGCTGACTGTAGTTGCAACCGCAGCGTCACCCACAATGATTTTGACCCAGAAAGGCGAACTGGCATTTGCGCCAATTCCAAAAAATCCACCACTGGCATTTTTCAGCATCCAGTAACTGGTGTAGGTACCATCGGCTGATGGGGCCTTTAGGGTAACACTCAAGTCAATATTCTGTCCTGGAGCCACATTACCGGGCAAGGCAACTGCTGCCGGGGCGCTCAGTGTACTGCCGCTATGATATGACAGGCTGAAGGCTGTAGTCCAGGTGCAGGAACCGGTGTTTTTCAAACGCCAGGTTTTTACGAAAGAGGAACCCGCATCAAAACGGGTGTTGTCCGGCACGGTCACATCTGCCATGAATTCAGCCCGGTTGCATGGGCTGGGGATGGGTGTGAGCGAGGGGATAAGCGTTGCCGTGGGAGGTGGTGTCAGCGATGGTGCCAGCGTGGCTGTAAATGCAGTGGTGCTGGTCATGGTTGGCATTTCGGTATTGGTTGGCACTACAAGGGTATTGGTGGGTGCCAGGGTTGGCAGTACCACGGGCAATTCGGTTGCCTCCAACGTACTGAGTGCACTGACCGTTTGCGCTACCGAAGTCTCAATACTGCCAACTTCCTCGGTGACTTGATACACAGGAAAGTTACAGGCAGAGAGTACCAATGCCAGTCCTACCAAAACATTGATAATGAACAGTGATTTTTTCATGGTTATTCCTTTCGACTCAACACGATATTAATTCCAGAATAATTTCTGAACTAATATCTTATACGTAAAAAGACCCCTAAATGTTCCACAAAAAATGGTTTCCTATATTGTTCATTATACATTTACTTGTCAAGGGAAAACAGGGGTATTTTTCTGCCATTGATCGGTTAAATTCTTCTGCCGTGTACCAGTAATAACAAAGGATGGCGGTTGTTTTCCGCCATCCCTTTTTGGGTATTGTAATACTACCAGTTAGTCAGTGCAGACTACCTGACCTGAATATAAGCGGTCATCGTGCAAAGCGTACCGGTGTCACTGACGATTTCCCAGGTCATCGAGTACGCGCCTGATGTACCCGGAGCAGTTGAATCGAGAATCAATTCATATTCACCATTGACTGCAACATCAGAAGGAAGATCATACGTGGTTACACCATTATCAAACCATTGTGTGCCGCTCTTATACCTGACGTCTGAATTTGCAGCGGTCCAGGTACTGCCCGAAATGTTCTTGACCTTCCAGCGGGTATCAAATGGGGCATTGGGGTCGTACACGGTACCATCAGCAGGGGCTTTGGATACGATGGAACAAAACATCGGGGTGGGTGTGAGAGATGGTGCCAGGGTGGCTGTGCGGGCAAGTGTGGCAGTGATTGTTGGTGTAGCAGTGTACATTGCAGTATTTGTTGCTGTGGGTGGAACTGTATTGGTAGGCGCTGGTGGACAGGTGGGTGCACAAGTTGGCATTTGGGTTGGCAGTGCCAAAACCAACTGGGTGCCGAGCACACTGACTGTCTCTGCAACCGATGTTTCCATCTCATTTACGCTGGTATCTTGAACACCGGTAACGTTACATGCCGATAACACCAGTGTCAATACCAAAAGCATGGCAATCATTAATATGGATTTTTTCATTCGAACTCCTTTCAAACAAAACGCTAAACACAGACATTGAGAATTTTTGATATTTAATGGATAAACATTGTGGACTTGAACAATCCGGATATTGTGCCCCTTCAAAATTAATTATACTTCCAATAATTCGACTTTTGACTGGGAATGCCAATATAAATTTTTCGGCTTGCACGTATGCAACCCGATCTCGCAGAAAAAAATGGTATAATTATTCGATCATCGGGTAATTTGGTATTATCATTAAATAAATAGAGCCACCGAAGAGAATCGAACTCTTGACCTGACGATTACGAATCGTCTGCTCTACCAGCTGAGCTACGGTGGCGCACGCAAGATTATACCAGCACAGGAAAGGTTGAGGCAAGAATATGCGCGTCGCCATGATTTCATATCACACCTGCCCGCTCGCCACCCTGGGCGGCAAGCAAACCGGCGGGATGAATGTGTATGTTCGCGAGCTCACCCGCTACCTGGGTCAGCAAGGCATCCAGGTGGATGTTTTCACCCGCTCGCAGGATGACCATGTGCCCCATGTTTTGCACGAACTGGGATATGGCAACCGCATCGTCCACATTCCTGCCGGACCCGAAACCCCGCTTCCCAACTCCGAGCTGGCTGAATATATTCCGCAATTTGTGGAGGGAATTCTCCGATTTACTGAAGAAAAACAGGTGAAGTACGACCTGATTCACTCGCATTACTGGATGTCTGGCATGGCAGCCTTGCAGTTAAAAATTGCCTGGAATGTGCCGGTGATTCAAATGTTTCACACCCTGGGTTTGATGAAAAACCGGGTGGCGCGCAGCCCTGGTGAAATGGAAGGCGAATACCGCATCGAGGGAGAGCGCAAGGTGATGCAGGAAGCGGATGCGATTATTGCCGCAACCCAGGCTGAACTTGCCCAACTGGGTTTTCTCTACCATCTCGATACCAAAAAAGTGTCCATCATTCCCCCCGGGGTTGACACCACCCATTTCTATCCCATCGCCAGTGATGAAGCCAAAGAGTTTATCGGTATTCCTGCCAATGACAGCCTGATTTTGTTCGTTGGTCGAATTGAGCCGCTGAAAGGTGTGGATACGCTCATCCATGCCATATCCGCCCTGCGCCACACCGGGCTGCTCACTGATTGTCCGCATTACCTGGTGATTATTGGGGGTGAACCGGATGTCAGCCCGGAAGAAATGTCCACCGAGATGAACCGGTTGCAGCAACTGGTGAACGACCTGTGCATCGAAGACCTGGTGCTTTTCCTGGGCAAGCGCAGCCAGGATACCCTGCCTTATTATTATTCTGCAGCCGAAGTGCTGGTGATGCCCTCCCATTACGAATCGTTTGGCATGGTGGCACTGGAAGCCATGGCATGCGGCACACCGGTCATTGCCTCGCAGGTTGGCGGACTGGCTTACCTGGTGCGCGATGGTGAAACGGGTTTTGTCATCCCGGATGATGACCCGATTGCCATGGGTGAACGCCTGGCGCAAATTATCTGCCAGGATAACCTGCGCCAGCGGCTGGGCAGCCAAGCCCATCAGTACGCCCAGGAGTATTCCTGGAAAAAATCACCGCCCGCATCATGCAAGCCTCTACGACGAATTACTTAAACCTCCTCTCCCTTGGGAGAGGTAGGTGAGGGTGGACTGGTTAGGTCGAGGGCAGAGGTAAGGGAATTTGGGAGAAGTGTTTTCTGTCATTTGTCCTCTCCCTGGGACAAAGTACCCGTAGGGTAGAGGCGAGGTGAGGGTGAGTCTTGGCCAGAGGTAAGTGTGTCTCTGCGCCTGTCCTTGCGGTTTATGCAAGGGAGCGAAGCGTGGCACAGTTCCGACAGGCAGTCGAGCTATTGCTTCGACACAAACCGTCTCCAATGACAGGCAGCAGGATTACGCATCTCCCTCCGGGACGAAGTGCCCGCAGGGTAGAGGCCAGGTGAGGTAAAGCTCCTCTCCCTTTGGGAGAGGCGAGGTGAGGGATCTTCCTCCGGGACGAAGTGGTAGGGCAAGGTGAGGGTCTATTCCTCCTTATCCTCCATTCTTCTCCCCACCTCCCGCCCGCGCTTCACAATACTTTTCCCATACTTCTCCCGCAACGCATCCAGCGCAGTCAACAACCGTCCTTCTTTTTCATCGCTGGGCGAGGTGAACAAATTCATCTGCACAGCCGGTTCATGCAGCCCGCTGCTGCCCACCCCGATCAACCGCACTTTCCTGCCCTTTTGCCAGGCATTCCGCACCAGCGTGGATGCAGCCTCATAAATGACACTGTTATGATTGGTCGGCTCCTTCAGTGAAATCTGCCGGTGATGGTCGTAAAATCGGACCAGCGCAACTTTATCCGAATCACATCCGCACAAAAATGATGCTTCCGCAGCCGGTAACCCACCTTGTCGGAAAGCCACAGAACGGTGTGCAGCACTTCATCCAGGTCGCCGACATCCTTGTCATATGTGGTCTCATTACTGATGGACTTCAGGGAGTGGCTGAGCACAATCGGAGAGCTGCTCTCGCCCCGCGCGTGGCGCTGCATATCCGCCGCCCACTTGCCATACTGGCTCCCCAAAAAATCTTCCGGCGCATCTGCCAATTGCCCGAGCGTCATAATTCCCAGGCTGTTCAACTTATCGGCTGTCTTTTTACCGATGCCCCACATCATCTGAACGGGGAGCGGAGCCAGGAATGCCGCCTCCCCTCCGGGTGGTACAACCGTGATGGCATTCGGATAATCCAACCCTTTGCGGCTGCTTTTTCCGAAATCGTTGGCAATCTTCGCCACCAGTTTATTGGTCGCCGCGCCAATCGAACAGGGCAGCCGGGTCTCGTCAAAAATCCGTTTTTGCAGCCTGGCGGCAATTTCACCCGGATCATCCGGCAAGTCGGTCACCTCGATGAAGGCTTCATCCACCGATACCTGCTCCACCAGCGGACTGAGATCATCCAGGATCGCCATCACTTTATCCGATGCATCAGAATACGCCGAAAAATCAGAATTCAGCACCAGCAAATCGGGTACCAGCTTTAATGCCTGCGCCATGGGCATGGCAGAATGGATGCCCTTTGCCCGCGCCGCGTACGAACAGGTGGAAACCACGCCGCGTTGTTCAGGTCGTCCCCCCACCGCAAACACCTTGTGTTTTAATGCCGGGTTTTTTAACTCCTCCACCGCGCAGAAAAATGCATCCAGATCGAGATGCAGAATTTTGCGCACGCCCATCTTTTCAAATCCTTACTTCAACCTGAGTTCAGCCCAGGTGGTGGGATTTCCCAGGACGTTGCCAGCCAGGCAGGAAACCATGCTTTGCTGCACGTTCTCGCCGCCATTATCATTGTCCGAAGCCCGCACGGCAAAACCATATTTCGAGCCGACTGCCGGCGTGGTATTGAACAATGACCAGGGAATTTTGGCTTCCATGCGGTAAACTCCCGCCTGTGATACTGCCGCAATGGTTACGCCGCTTTTTTGCCCAGCCAGCGAGGATGGGAAGTACAGGTAGGCTTCTTTCGTGCCATTGGTATCCGGCTTGCCGGGCGAAAGCCCCAGCTGGTAATCATCCGGGCTGAGCACGTTGTAGTAAAAATCACCCTGCAGGTTGGTATCCAGCAGCAGCTCCACCTGGTCGCCCTTGTACAAATTTGTCCCGCTGGAATTTTGCACATACACGTCATCTTTCACTTTGACTGCCAGGTACAGGTATTGATTATCCCAGCCAATCCGGAACGAGCCTTCCAGGTCTGCCTCTCCGGTCCAGTTGGAAGAGCCAAAGATCAGGTTGGTCATGGGGTACTGGGTGGACGTCCATTCATCCCATACCCCGTCAATGGTTGGCGGAGTGGAAAGATAATTGGCAGTGAAGATCACCGCCCGCCCGGGTATGGCAGTTATGAGAACGGTCGGCACCTTGGTGAGGGTCGCCGTCAGCGTGGGTGAAGGAACCGTGGTGTTGGTAGCAGTTGCACTCGGCAGCGGTGTTTGGGTGGGTGGCAGCGGGGTGGCAGTAGGAGGAACGAGGGTCATGGTCGGCACCGCTGTCAGGGTCCCCACGATGGCAAAAATCTCGGTCAATGTGGCGTTGGGGGTATCACTGGGTCTTTCGATGGTGGGTACCTGGTCAGCCACGAATTGGGGTAAATTGCAGGCGGTCAGCGCCAGGATGATGAGACTGGCGATAAGGATACGGGTAAGTTGGAAGGCTGCTTTCATGAAATATTCCTCCTGTACCGTATTATAGCCTTTCATTTTTGGCTTTTCAACAAATATATTTCGGAATATAAAAATACTTGTGACGTAATAATGTTTAAAAATAGCTTTTACAAAATACCTGGATATAATTAATTATGCGTTGCCAAAAGAGGATAGCAAATATTCGGTTTGGTTATCAATTTCAACTGATCTGCCTTTGTCTGCTATTATCAAGTTGTTATTCGAATAAATCGAATGAAACAAAACCAACTGAGCTTTCTAGTACTGTGCAACCTAGTGTGTCGCCAATCACTTTAGTTCAATCAACACCTACAATAACTCCTACCACTCCAATCATTCCTTCCCAAACTATTACGCCTACTATAAATTCTGAACCTCAAATCATTGATTCCACTAATGTTCAAAATATAATTGTAAAAGAAATCTTTTTCGTTAAACACACGCGGTTATGTGACAGAATTAATTTGGTCTCCTGATGGAAAAAAGCTAATTGCTCAAACATCAGATCGATTGGATGTGATTGATCCTGATTCGGTTAAAAATAGTTTCAAGTTATTCTGGCGTCACTGCCAAACACTTTATTAATGACGGTCGCATATTTGGTCTTCGCGACAAGCTACCTGTTATTCTTAACATAGATGATGAAAAAATTGAACAGATTGATGTTGAATTACAAGAAGAACTGAATAATGAAAAATTATATGATTTAAGTCTAGATGGACAAATACTCGCGATTTCTATTGATGAGTATGGTTTTTATACACTCAATTTGATAACTAAGGAAATAAGAAAATATAACTTTCAACTAACTAGTCAAGAAAAATTCTCTTTTTATAGCTTGTCCATTAATAATGATTGTTCATTAATCATTTCAAATGTAAATAGATTCAGGAAATCCCGATAATCCAATGTTCGTAGGTGTGGAGCTAAAACGGGGAGATAAAGTTTTCGAGTTTGAAGGTTATGGAATTCCAAAGTTCTCTGTGGATGGACAACGTATGCTATTAACAGATAACAAAAAAATATCTACTTTTGCAGTATCAACTGGCAATTTACTTTCTGATTTATCAACCGTTTATTCGAATACAACTGATGATGGTGGACAAGTATATTATTCAAATGCCAAACCAAATTTCTGGAATAATAAAGATCTCGAAGGTTATCAAGTTGGAGTTGTATATGGAGGTGTTTACACAAATTATAAAACGAAAGAACAACATTACACGAAAAGCCAGATGTTAATATTTGACACAAATAGTGATCAGGTAATCCATTCAGTATTAGACTTACCACCTTTTAATTTCCCGATTTTCCTTCAATCCTGATGGCTCAAAATTTATTCTTTCAACACTTGATGGAAACTTAAGCTTATGGGATACCAAATCAGGAATTCTATTGCAGGAAATTTCACTTTACGATGTGAATAGCGAACCGCAGATAAGTCCGGATGGTAAACAAATAGCGTATTCCTACTTCACTTCAGCCCAAATCTTTACTTCCAAAGGTGAATTTATTCAAGAATTATTTCCTTCAATGAACACTCTGTTCCTTGAGGTTCGCTTTATTGATAATGAAAGGCTTGCCTTATTTTATCGAAATCCTGCTGGCGAATTTGTAGAATTCTGGGATTTACAAACAGGAGAAAAAACTTACATTGCACCTTATATTAATTCTACTTGTGAATTTTCTTCGAACGGTCACACAATGGTGTGTAAAGAAAAATCGATGCGCTTCATTGATACGGTAACAGGTGAATGGTTAATGGATATAAAAACTGCAAGTAATGAAACATCCTTTTATTATACGATCAGCCCGGATGATCTATATGTTGCCTATTGCTCGATGGGTTCTCCCAGCATATTTCTGTTTAGAAGGAAGGGGGGAAGTTATAAAGGTATTCTTTCTGCGAATTCTGAAGAAGTATGTGGAAGTTTATCCTTCAGTCCTGATAGTCAGAAGCTGGCTTCTGGAGCAGGTTGGGTATGGGATGTTACAACTATGACTACCTCTTATAACTTTATTTCTGAAAATACTACTTCTCCCTTGGTATTCAATACAATGGGGGACATTTTCTTGGTTGGTGGTGATGTATTTTGAATCCACTAGTGGCAAGTTGCTAACTCAGCTTCCAATTAACGCAAAATATTTATATTTCGATCAATCTGGCACTCAACTAATTGCAATTAACGGTACGGGAGTTCTCCATTTACACTACCAAATAATTATTCACTGTTTAAGATAATTTCACAGATTAGTGGAATATATATCAAACTCAAGTATCACAAACATTGTCTTATAAGTGCTTGCAAATCGTTCGGAACTAACAGCCTGTCAGGGTAAAAGTGGGATAGTTTAATCGGAGTGTAGCGCGCACGACTACACATTAACAAATTAGGGACTTAAAGGCACTACCCCCACATGTGGGGGGTAGGATTGAAAAAGAGCCCATATATACGAGGCGGAGAGGGCGGGATTCGAACCCGCGGTACCTTGCGGTACACACGCTTTCCAAGCGTGCGCCATAAGCCAGCTAGGCGACCTCTCCGGGGTAAAGCATGCCGATTATACCATAGGTGCCATCCTGCCTCTTGGATTCAGCCTGGGATTCGGCTATAATCTCTTCATCCATTAACATTTCTTTAATCAAGGAGCAATTTTTATGTCCAGCTATCCCTCATACACCCCTCCCCCTCCTCCAGCGTATGGGCAGCAGCCTTATCCTGGTCCCGTTGGACCGCAAACGAATACGCTTGCCATCATCAGCCTGATCACGGGCATCATTGGCTTTTCCCTGATTGCCATCATCACCGGTCACATTGCCAAAAAGCAATTTAAAGAGAACCCGGACAAATACAGCGGCGAAGGCATGGCAACCGCCGGCTTGATTTTGGGTTACATCTGGCTGGCACTGATCCTCATCCCGGTTTGCTTCATCACCGTAATGGCATTACTTGGTCCCGGCATTGGCAGCGTATTTTCAAACATCACGGAGACTATTTACTACCTCCATATGTTTGCAGTATAAAAGATCGGCGGTAAAGATGAAAAAGAACCTGGTCTATAAACTTATCATCGTAATACTTCTAATAACCATGGCATGCGGTTTCAGCATTGGTAATTCCACCGATGAGACTGTTGAACCGGAAGAAACAGAAGAACCGGTAGAAACCGAGGAACCCACCGAAATTGAAGTGGTGGAAGACACCCCGGATGACGGCTTTCAAGCCACCGCGGACAGCATCGCCACCCAGGCTGCAGCCATCGTAGCCACCCAGTTGGCGCAGGTGGGTGAATCAACCGTGCAGGCATCCGGCATGATGGCGGATATTGAGAGGTTGTACCAGGAAAAGATTATCAACACCACTGACGGGGAATATGTTGCCATTCCCGGCTTTGACGAGACCTGGGCGCAGCTCGGCTGGTACCAGTGGTACGACACCGGTTACAGCCCTGCCAACTTCGTGTTGAAAACCGACATGACCTACGAAACAGCCAGCACAATATCCGATTGGCCCAAAGCGGGCTGCGGCTTTGTATTTCGGCTGGAAGATAACGACAACAACTATGCCATTTTCTACACGCTCGATGGATATGTTTACATGTGGTCGTTTGAATCGGGCAAATACGTGGAAAAAGGGCGCGGCTATTACGGCAAACCTTCCACACCCGATGGCAATGCCCAGCTCATGCTGGTGGCAGAAGATGATTGGGTAACCTTTTTTGTGAATGGCAAGCAGGTTTTCCGCAAGCAGGATTCCAAGTTTTCCAGCGGGGGACTCTACTACAGCCTGCAATCCGGCACCAACAAGGATTATGGGCAGCATTGCGTTTTTGAAAATTCCGAGATGTGGGTACTCCCCTGATTTTTACGAAACCCAACAGCCTCCGGCACCTGCCGGAGGTTTTTGTTTGCCTGTTTTCAGCCTGGAGCGGCTATAATTACCCCGGGCAAAAAATGAAACCTGTAAAATCTCCACTCGTAATCATCCTTATCATAGTATGCGTTTTCATGCTGGCTGCCTGTAATGCTGCCCCTGAAGCACAACCTGCGTCCACACGACCGGTCACAACTTCCACTCCCTTACCTCCTACAGTCACACCGGCAGCAGCAACCGCAAGCCCCCGCCCGACTGCATTGGCAACGCCCACCGCAACACCCAACCAGGTGCTTACGCCCACTCTGGTGGATGACATCAGCAAAATTGTACTGGTATCCCATGGCGTGCTGTCCAACTGGAATTATTTGATCACTTTTGCATTTCCCGAACCCGTTCAGGGAGAATATTCCCTGCTGGTGGATGCCAACAAGACCTATACCTGCATCACCCGCCTGGACCATCCGGATTACCTGTATTGTGCCGGTCCCATGACCCGCCTGGATGATTTTGTTGATTTTGAGTTGTTTGCCGTGGGGCACGAAGCAAGCGTTTTCCAGGGAGAAATTTTTATCCCGTACGAATTGGCGAATTGATCAAGATTTCCAGGCAATCAGGTTTTGGCGAAATTCACAAAAATTCACAATTTTCAACAAATTTCTTGCATAAATCACTGATTCAGGTATAATTCTTTTTTACTCGGGCGGTTAGCTCAGTTGGTTAGAGCATTGCGTTGACATCGCAAAGGCCGTAGGTTCGAGTCCTATACCGCCCACACATACGAAACGCTATGATCAGAACGAGTAACCGGTTCTGACCGCCAGAGAGAGGAGAACATGGCTGCAATTCTCCTTCGGAAAAACCGGTGAAAACCCCCTGAGAGCGGCAACCTGAACGGGTCAAACCAAGTAAGGAAGACGGTAACCCCGTTATCGGTACAACGAGATGACCTGAAACCAGGTTAATCTGGGTGGAACCGCATGAGAGTAACTCTTGCCCCAGGGCAAGGGTTATTTTTATTTAATGGCTTTCTTTTTGAATACGTACTGGAGGAAGAATGAACGATAAAGAAAATTACGAACAGAGCATGTTATACCGCATCCGCCACTCGACCGCGCATGTCATGGCGCAGGCAGTGTTGGAGAAATTCCCGACTGCCAAAATTGCCATCGGACCCGCCATTGATGACGGTTTCTACTACGATTTCGACCTGCCCAGGTCGCTTACCCCTGAAGACCTGGAAGAAATCGAAAAGAAGATGCGCACCATCATCGCCGGCAAACATGTCTTCAACCGCAAGGTCATCAGCGCCGATGAAGCCCGCACGGTCTTTGCCGATCAACCCTACAAACTCGAATTGATCGACGGGCTGGAACAAGGCGGCATGGACGAGCATGGCAATCCGCTGACGGAAAAACCGGAGATTTCCATCTTCACCCACAGCAGTTTCAGTGATTTGTGCCGTGGTCCGCATGTGGATAATACCTCGCAAATCAACCCGCAGGCCTTCAAACTGATGAGCATTGCCGGTGCCTACTGGCGCGGTGATGAAAAACGCCCGATGCTGCAGCGCATTTATGGCACCGTCTGGAACTCGAAAGATGAACTGGAAGAATACCTGCACAAGCAGGAGGAAGCCAAAAAACGCGACCACCGCCGGGTGGGGAAAGACCTGGACCTGTTCAGCTCCAACGATGAAGTCGGCACCGGTTTGATCCTGTGGCACCCCAAAGGCGCCATGGTGCGCTGGCTTGTCTGAACGCTACTGGGAAGACGAGCATCTTGCCAATGGGTATGACTTTGTCTACACCCCCCATATCGGCAAAGCCAGCCTGTGGGAGACCAGCGGTCACCTCGGTTTTTATAAAGAAAACATGTACTCGCCAATCGATATCGAAGGGCAGCAGTATTATCTTAAACCGATGAACTGCCCGTTCCATCTGCATATCTACAAGAACAGCCTGCGCTCCTACCGCGACCTGCCTCTGCGCTATGCTGAAAAAGGCACGGTCTACCGCTACGAACGCTCCGGCGTGCTGCATGGCTTGATGCGTGTGCGCGGCTTCACCCAGGATGACGCCCATCATTTCTGCCGTCCCGACCAGATGCCGGAGGAAATCGATTTTGTGCTCAGTTTCAGCGTTGCACATCCTGCGTGCTTTCGGTTTTGACAAGATCAAAGCCTACCTGAGCACCAAGCCGGAAAAATCAGTGGGCGAACCGGAACAATGGCAGGCAGCCGAAGATGCCCTGGAAGACTCCCTGAAACGTGCCAACATGCCATACGAGGTTGACCGTGGCGGCGGCGCATTCTATGGTCCCAAAATTGACCTGAAAGTGAACGATGCCCTCGACCGGGAATGGCAGCTATCCACCATCCAGTTCGACTTTAACGAACCCGAACGGTTTGACCTGACCTATATCGGCGAAGACGGGCAGCCCCATCGCCCCTACATGGTTCATCGCGCCTTGCTGGGCAGCATGGAACGCTTCTTCGGTGTCCTGATCGAGCATTATGCCGGGGCATTCCCGGTCTGGCTCAGCCCGGTGCAGGCATGGTCATTCCCATTGCCGACCGGCATGTGGACTATGCCAACCAGGTATCTCAAGAGCTTAAAGAAGCCGGGTTGCGGGTCGAGGTGGATGACCGTGGCGAGCGCATGAATGCCAAGATTCGGGATGCCCAGAACCAGAAGATCCCTTACATGCTGGTTGTGGGTGATAAAGAAATGGAATCCGGAGAAGTGGCTTTGCGAATGCGTTCCGGGGAGAATCCGGGAGCAATTCCATTAGCCGATTTCATCCTGCGTGCCAAAGACGAGATTGAAAAGAAAATTTGAGCGTTCGTTGCATTGATAGCAAAACAGCGGGAGAAATTCTCCCGCTGTTTTTTGATTATGGGATGCGGATTTCTTCCAGGTCCTTCGACAGCATCTGTTTCTCTTCTGGATCAACCACATTTTTTAATGCGTCATAAGCCTGGCTCAGGTACTTTTTGGATTTTTCACTTTCCCCGGCAATTTTCGCTGCGCGTGCCAGGGCTTCATACGCAAATCCCAGGTAAAACGGGGGAACATTTTCGCGCACACCAATATCCAGGCAGCGTTGGGCGTAAACTGCTGCATTTATGGAATCACCGGTCAAGGCATAGGCTCTGCTTATCTGCCATAATCCAACCGAAAGATTTGTCGGGGTTACATCCGTGCGTTCTGTCCAATGCCAGTAGGATGCGATGGCAAGCAAAACCATGTACTGGTCTTCCTCCGGGGTGCGGGAGGGTTTGTCCATGAAATCCCAGGTTTGGTTAAAACAATTCATGGAAAAATAGTGGTGGGCGGCTTGCAAATCAAATTGGGGAGTAGTTGTCATCATTTACCTCTAATTAATTTCTGTGTTTTGATATACAGTATATCCTGACAAAAGTTAATAGCAATGGTTGCAGCCTGCTTCAATAAATAAAATGCTCATTTTCCAGCAATGATATAATCACGAGAAGTAAGGATGGGAAAACGGGATGCTTCCGCAGGATAAGACCAGCAAGGTTATAGAAAAGATAGCAGTCATCATCCCCATGTACCGCGTGGAACCCTTCATCCAGGCGGTTATCCGAGATATTCCAGACTGGGTTGATATTATCATTGCTGTGAATGATGCCAGCCCGGATCGTTCAGTCGAACTGGTTTCTAACCTCAATGACCCCAGGGTTGTGCTGATTAATCATCCCAAAAATCTTGGGGTTGGCGGTGCCATGGTCAGTGGTTTTCGGAAAGCGCTGGAAGTACATGCCACCGTGGTTGTAAAAATGGATGGGGACGGGCAAATGCCATCCTCCTATTTGCAGCCTTTACTCAACCCGATATTGCGCGGCGAAGCGGATTTCTCCAAAGGCAATCGGTTTACAACCCATCAGAACATCAACCAGATGCCTTTTATCCGGCGTGTGGGAAACCTTGCCCTCTCATTTATTGTAAAAGCAGCATCAGGGTATTGGAACATTTTTGATCCGACTAATGGATTTTTTGCAGTTGACGCCAGCATGTTAAAGCAGGTGAATTTAGAACGGCTTCACCCCGCTATTATTTCAGTGCTCCCTTTTGAATGAGCTAAATCGCAATCGTGCAGTCATCTCGGATATTCCCATGGCGTCTCATTATGGTGCTGAAAATAGTTCGCTTTCCATAATGAAAACGCTGATCGAATTTCCGCCCTTATTATTCCTTGCCTGGCTGCGCCGAATTTGGTGGCAATACTTTACGTTTGATTTTTCTGTCGGTTCCCTGTATCTTGTGGCTGGAACCCTGTTAACAATTTTCGGGTTAACCTGGGGAATTGTCTGGTGGTTAAATCCAATCACGACAGGTATTATCACTTCCACGGGAACGGTGATGCTGGCGGTATTACCCATCATTTTAGGAGTGCAGCTTCTATTGCAGTTCCTGGCATTGGATATTCAAAATGTACCTGCCAGACCTCGAAATTCCCGCCAGCAATAACGCTTTATTTTTCACAATTGGCTGACACAGGTTGACTGCTGTAAATCCAGTACGGTTCTTTGGTATCCACTAACAAAGCAGATGCTTCCATCCAACCCGCCCGGCTGCACCCGACAACAATCACAGGAATACTATTGGAAATGTTTTGCGGAATTTCCGCAATCGGCAAGATTACATTGTGTTTTGTTTTTGTGGGCAACCACAAATTTCAAAACAGGTCTTTCCGAAATTATCCAGGAACTACGGATTTTCAACCGGGCAAAATCATCCTCATCCAGCAAAACCATTGGATAATACAACATTCCTTGCACAACCTGGGAATCAGGCTGTTCTGCCAGGGTTAGTATCTCTGCTGTAGCCGGGCTGGCTTTTATTTTATTCATTATGTCATCCTGACCCAGTTCTCCCATTTTCTTCGGGAAAAGCGATTCACCAATGGGTATTAACAATCCCACCAGCAAGCCCACAGCCAGGAGAATCCCAATCCGCCATTCTCGTGTTGGGGTTTTGAGCAAGGTTACCGCATCCGGTTCTGTTTTAACACGAAAAACAGATCGCAACAGCCTCCCGGCTTCAAATAAACCGGCCGCCCAATAGAACAGGATGATCCAGTCAACAGGCAAAATATATCGCCAGCCGGAGAATCCCACCACACTGGTTGAAAGAGCATATCCAATATAAACTGCCATTGGGCAACATGCCTGCCCAACGTTGAACTCTCCATAGCAAAAGCCAGACCAAGAACAATAAAACCCAGATGCAGCACGATGAACAGGATTTGGTATGGTTCCGGATCAAAGGCCGGGTAAAACGGTTGTTCAGGGTGCAGACTTTTATAACCTGGCAGGTCAAAATTCCAGTCAGCACCCCAGGGTAATTGATACAGGGAACTCAGCACATTATTGGTGAGATAAGATGCAGTGTTCTGGAAAAATTCACCCGGGGCGTTAAGTGCGATTTCGACAATGCCGCCTTCCTCATCCTCACCTTCATTCGCCACCAGGGTTCTGGAAGAGTACCCGGGATCTTCAAAGACGAATGCCCCATTACGAAGCGCATTTCGACCCATCCAGGCAAACACCACTATAATCAAGCCCAATATCAACCACAAACTGGATTTAACCATTGCTTGTGTTGACGATTATGCACCAAAAACGACCACAACAAGAGTAACGGTAAAAGAACAAACACCTGGGTTCGGATTAGTGCGGATAAACCAAGCAATATACCTGTTACAAATGCACACGTTCGTGAACTGGGGTGCTGTAACCAGTTGGATGCGCTCAACAAGCAAGACAACCAGGGACCCCGCCATGATTGGTTCCGACATCAGCATACGAACACTTGAAAGAGTGTATGCGCTGCTAAGTACAGCCTGGTTATATTCACGAAATATGAATAGAAATGCTGCTAATATCCCTGCAGCCGGGGAATTTAATTTTTCGTCCCAGAAAGTACAATCCAACGGGAATAAGTGCCAGGATTATTGTCTGGGCATTAATGACTTCTTTAATACCTGTACCCACAAGTAAATGTAAAATCCCAAGGATGAACGAGTACAAAGGGCGGGGTAATGCATCTCCCCCCGCCAATCCTTCTCCCAGCAGCATTAGTTGGGCGTTGCTGTCATAGGTCAATGAATCCGAATTTGGAACAAAGGATCCACCAGCCAGGTTGGAAGGCTGGGTAAAATAAGTTTCTTGAATGGGCACCCTGGTCCACATCAATGCTGCCACCAGAAAAATAGTGATTGCAAACAGTATGGGTAGTATTTTCCTGATTAGGATATTTCTTTTTACAAAGTTTGCCAGGATTGCAGAGCAAACAGAAGCATAAATGGAAATGCTTATTTGGGCGGGAAGAATGGGTAAGCCTGCTGCCGAGTAATGATGGGAGTGAAGAGCAGGGTATATACCGACAATCACGCCTGCAACGGAAAGGGTTATTACAATACCTGCCATGCAGACGATTGGCTTCCATTCGATCCGTTGTCGAAAGACGCTCTTCTCGCCTTTATCAAACCAGACGATCAATCCGATCACAGCAGTAAACACACTGACCAACAAGAGTACGGGAATCAATCGCTGCATTACCGCATCTGCCAGCCCAAGAATCACCCTGCCGCTCAAGATCAATGTGACACAAGTCATGCTTATCCAGAGAAATATTAAGACATAGTGGTTTGAGCCCACATTGTTTTCTAAATACCCAATCCATCTTTCCAATATGTTGACCTGGACAAGAGAAGAACAATACAGCCGATGGAAAATAGGAGCAAACCAAGGGGAATTAACACCAGCACCAGGCGTGAAGGTGATAATCCGAGAAAAACCGCTGAGGATTCTTCACCCGGGATTAATAAAATCCAGACCAAAGTAAGACTGGACTGAACGCCAAATAAAATAGCCAAGATAAATTGCCAGGTACGTCTTTGAAGCATAGTCGCATAACCCTGGATAGTGGTAGAATAACGAACTTTGTGAATTCCTAATGATTATCGCATAAATTAACATCCTGCTCATTACGATTTATTGTTGACGTACCATTCATACCTGTGGTATCATTCCTTCGCTAAATTCCGTTCATTGGAACGGAGTGTTGTTTGTATTAGAAAAGGAGAGTTCTTATCAGCGCTACCACCTTTCGGGTAAATGAAACCATCCGGGTTCCGGAAGTCCGGGTAATCGGACCAAACGGAGAGAACATCGGCGTTATTGCAACCCGTGAAGCCTTACGGATTGCTCGCGAAGCAGATCTTGACCTTGTTGAGGTTGCCCCCAATTCAGACCCCCCCGTCTGCCGGGTAATGGATTTTGGCAAGTTTCTGTACGAACGAACAAAGAAAGAACGCGAAGCCCGAAAAGCGCAAACGAAAATCGAGATTAAAGAAATCCGGTTGCGCCCCAAGACCAATGAGCATCACCGCTCTTTTAAAACAAGAGATGCACGCCGTTGGATTGGAGATGGTATGAAAGTGCGGGTTACCGTGCGCTTTCGAGGTCGTGAAATTACCTACCCCGAATTGGCACTCGAAGACCTGCGTGAAGTTGCGCAAGAACTCGCTGATGTAGCCTCGGTGGAACAGATGCCAAACATGGAAGGTCGTGTTATGACCATGCTGCTCACTCCACTGAAAATATCGAAAAAGAAAGCGGAATTGGAAGAGAAAGCAGCACCAGAACAAGGTGATGCGGTCCTCACCGAATAATCAAGCTGGCAGTCTGCTGGATGTTATCCATCCCTGCGGCTGCCAAACCAGCCGCAGATTTTATCTAGAGGAGTTTCGCTGTGCCAAGGAAAGCAAAAGTTGGAAAAATGAAGTTGAAGACCCATAAGGCAACCTCCAAAAGGTTTCGCCTGACGGGCAGCGGGATTGTAGTACGCACCAAAGGTGGCAAAAGCCATCTGCGTCGCCGTACACCAGGCCGCACAAAAGCACTGCTCTCCGAGATGATCCCTGTAAAAGGTGAGAGTATCATCAAACGAGTTAAGCATCTGGCGCCTTTCATGAAAGAGAAGAAATAGCGCTCATCGTATCCATCTTTAGTGCGTCTGTTGGGTGTTTATAACTGGTGATTTCACCGACGCCCAGGGGTTCGCAAAGGAGTAATTATGGCTCGTATTAAAAGTGGTCCGCAAGGTACTTCACGCCACAAGTCAATTCTCAAGTTCACAAAAGGGTATGCCGGCTCACGTCATCGTTTGATCCGTCGTGCAAATGAAGCCATGCTGAAAAGCATGTGGTACGCCTACCGTGACCGCCGGGTACGCAAACGTGACCTGCGCAAATTATGGATTACCCGTATCAATGCTGCTGCCCGCTTGAATGGTCTCACCTACAGTCGCCTGGTAAATCACCTGCGAAAAGCGGAGATCAATTTGAACCGCAAAATGCTGGCAGACCTGGCAGTACGTGATCCAGAAGCATTTACTGCAATCGTTAAAAAAGCACAATCAGCTTAATTCAACTAGTTAAAATCCTTACGGGATGGTGTAACCACCATCCCGTTTCTTTTTAACGGGGTAAAATTGTTCAGAGGGTAGAATATGAACTCCGTGGTCCTATGAGCATACATTTGATAGCGGTCAAATTCTGCAGATTGTCCATGGGGACCTGACAGAAGAATCCGTTGATGCAATTGTTAATGCTGCAAATGGCTGGCTGCAGCATGGTGGTGGTGTTGCTGGAGCAATTGTCAAAAAAGGCGGCAGGATCATTCAACAGGAAAGTAATTTATGGGTACAAAAATATGGGAAGGTGGATCACGAACAGCCTGCATATACAAGTGCTGGTTCGCTGCCCTGTAAGTATGTGATTTATGCGGTCGGACCGATCTGGGGTTCTGGCGATGAAGAAAGCAAACTTGCCCTGGCAATTTCCGGTGCGTTGGCGCTGGCTGAAAAACTGAAGCTGGAAAAGATTGCTATGCCGCCAATTTCAACCGGGATATTTGGTTTCCCAAAAGAAATAGCAGCACCCATTTTCTTTGAGCAGGTTGCTGCATTTTTTATTGCCCATCTGAAAAGTAGTTTGCAATTGGTCAGGATAACAATTCTGGATGGTGCCACATTACAGGTTTTCAAATCTGCATTTACTTCCTGGGTAAAACTTCAACCTCCAAAAGCATAAGAGAAATCATGATAACTTCCGCCCAAAATACCCGCATCAAAACCGTTCGAGCACTGCTTACACAACACCTGGAACGCACCCAAAACCGGAAATATGTAGTGGAAGGTGTTCGGCTTGTTGAAGAAGCCATCACTGCCCAAGTGAGACCCGATTTAGTGCTATTTTCCGGGTTGCTATCGGAACGCGGGCAATCTGCATTGGAAAAATTGAAATCATTGAACTGCGAAATAGAAGAAGTAACACCAGCATTGTTAAAATCGCTCTCAGATACCGATACCCCGCAAGGTATCCTGGCGGTTGTTCCCATGCAAACCATGACCCTTCCGGAAAAAGCAGATTTCATTGTACTGGCTGATCAAATTCGTGATCCGGGTAACATGGGTACCTTGCTGCGCACCTGCCTGGCAGCAGAAGTACAGGCTGTAATATATACCGTTGGAACTGTGGATGTGTATTCACCCAAGGTGGTACGAAGTGCGATGGGTGCCCATTTCCGATTACCGATAATCAGTGCAGATTGGAACGCCATTCGGGACTGGCTTGCCAAACAAAAAACCACCCCACCCAATCTCTGGATTAGCGATGTCAGGGAAGGCATTGCTTGTTGGGAAGCGGATTTAAAAACTCCGATGCTGTTGGGGATTGGTAATGAAGCTGAAGGTATGTCAGCAGAAGCCTACACCCTGCCCCATCGAAAAATACACATTCCCATGCCTGGTCAGGCAGAATCATTGAACGCATCAGTTGCCGCAGGCATACTCATTTTTGAAGCCATCCGTCAGAGGAGTATCCCTTCATGAAAATTCGATCCATCACTTGTTTTACTTCCATTACTCCCCAGGGGAATATACAGGAGCAGGCTGCAGTCACCCAGGCTGCGGAACTGGGGAAGCAGCTTTTTTCACAGGCAGGTTATGAAGTTCAAACCACGCGGTTGGCTACCCAGCCCTTTCCCGGTTACTTCCCGCATGAACCTGTCGCTGCAGGTGTTTTTGCACAACAAATGGAGTTGAAAGTTGAGGAAGCAGGATTTGCCTACTTATCCATTGGTCCCGCTTCATCTGACATTCCGTGGGCATACCCACTCATCCCAATTATCCTAGCCAATACCACGAAAGTTTTTTGTACCGGTATTATTGCTGAAAAGCATGAAGGAATATCCCTGCCTGCCATTAGGGAATGCGGTCAAATTATTGCCAGAATCACACCGCTCACTCCAGATGGATTTACCAATCTTCGTTTTGCTGCCCTGGCAAATGTTGCACCTCATGGACCTTTTTTCCCGGCAGCCTATCACGATGGAGGAAAACCCGGATTTAGCCTGGCAATCGAATGTGCGGATGTGGTTCTTGAAACCATCCAAAATTCCGCAGATATTACTTCAGCCTGCAACAATATAAAAAGAAAATTGGAAGAGCATGCTGCAAAACTGGAAAAACTATGCGCAGAAATAACAAGCAAGACGGAACTTCAATTCTTCGGCTTTGATTTTTCCCCAGCCCCCTTCCCGGAGGATAACTGCTCTTTAGGCGGAGCCATCGAAGCGTTTGGAGTTCAAATTGGTATGCATGGAGGTGTGGCAGCAGCGGCAATTTTGGCTGCAGCGCTGGACAATGGCAATTGGAAAAAAGCAGGGTTTAACGGCATGATGCTGCCCGTGTTGGAAGATTCCATCCTGGCAAAGCGAACAGAAAATAATACATTTGGGATAAAGGATTTACTGCTCTATTCCACCGTTTGCGGAACTGGTCTGGATACTGTCCCCCTCCCCGGTGATTCCACCCCTGAACAATTATCTGCAATTTTACTGGATGTTGCTGCATTGTCAATGAGGTTGAATAAACCCCTGACTGCCCGCCTTATGCCTGTACCCGGCAAAAAAGCCGGTGACTTGACCGGCTTTGATTTTGCTTTTTTTATGAACGGCAGGGTCATGGAATTGCCTGCGCTGCCACTGACGGGATTATTGGCGGGAGATGAAACAATTACCATCACTCCACGCAGAACAATCGGATAGTTTACTTTAACCTGCTTGAAATTAATCACAACCAGGTTTTGACCACATTGGTCAAAAGTGTCAAAATAAATCCGCTCGGAAAGAGCTAATCCGGCTTGATCAACCAATCGCAGCCATAACATACTCTTGCTGGCAATCGGTGCGTCTGCAATCGTAAATTCATACCCTGCAGGTCCATACTGGAGAGCAGTTCCGGTCAGGCTGGTAAGGTAGACAGAATTTCCATCAATAAAACCGCCCATTTGAATGGTGATACCTGTGTAAGGGCGTCCCTGCATATCCAAAACCTGTCCACCCACCCCCATCCATTTACAATCACGATCCGGGTATAAAACTGCGGCTTGAATCGCAGCCGGTTGTGATTGCAGCGCAAACGGGTAAGCAGAATTTACACCACTGGTTGGTGATGGGATTTCCTGGGTTGGATCCACAACAGCAATAGAAGGCGCCATGGTCACAATCGGCAATCCAGCAGTGGGTTGCGGAGTCTCAACAACAGTATCGGTAACAAGGCTTGCAGTAGTCGCCAGGTCGGTAGTAATTGGAGCCACAAATGGATCCGTGGCTGCGAAAGTTGCGGAGGGGATGATGACCCGGGCAGGCATGGTAGGTGGTGGAAACGGATTGACTGCCGAGGCAGGGTCACGAAAAATTAAAAAGAAAATGCCAGCAAACAACAGGATGCCAACCATCAAGAGAAAGGATAGAAAATTCCAAAAGAAACCAAAACGGGAAAGTTGCTTTTCTTCACGCTCAATGTATAGTTCTGGTTCAACGACGGGCATAACTACCTCTCAACTTCCTGATTCTGATACTTATGGTACCAACACTTTGATAACAGCACTTTCTTTTTGCTTTACCAGCCAGTCTTCCAGCGCTTTGTGCTGTAAAAATTGGCGTGTCTCGGATGTTAAGGCGTGCTGTGCATCTCTTTCAATTACCTGGATAATATGATATCCAATTTGTGTTTCAATCACCTGGCTGTATTCACCTGGGTTAAGGGTGAAAACTATATCATTAAGTTCAGGCTGCAGCAAATATCCTTGTGGGAACCAACCCAGTTCTCCGCCGGTTAGCGGATCCTCTTCTAGTGCTATCGTTGCAAAATCTATACCAGATTGTAACCTGGCAAAATAAGTTTGTGCTACCGCTTCTTCCCCCACCCGAATCTGGCGGGCATGTACCTGGTCAGCAGTATCTCCCACAGCCGCAGTGATCTGATCTCTCTGCCAGGCAGCAAGCATGGATCGTTTTAATGTGCGCAGTAAGGATGCATCATCATACCCGTAAGTGTTCATCCAATCCATAAGAGTTACACTGCCACCCATTTCCGTGGCAAGGGTGTCCAGCCTTTCTTGAACCTGGGCATCTTCAAGCGTAAAACCTGCCTTTATGGCTTCTTGCGAAAGCAGTGTGGTATCAATCAATTGGTCAAGAACCCGCTGCTTTTGCTCCTGCTCTGGCATTTCCGTTCCTAGTTCGACCAGCGCCATTTGCAATCGCGCCAGCTCAGAATCATAATCAGCCAGCAGCACACCTTCTCCATTTACCTCAAGTGCCAACGGCAATGGTGTGGAGGTTGGAATTGCAGGTGTTGAAGACTTTTGTATTACAGGTGATGGTAAGGCAGTTGAGTCATCCGGGCTGGGTCGAACACATCCAGTAAGGATTAGAAGCATCAATATCAACCCGATTAGTACACGCCGCCTGGGGGATATATATGAACACATGCGCCTGATTATAACCCGGAATTCTTTAAGGAATTCTGTTCTATATTTTAAGATTAAAATAAGCGGTTTTACTTGCATCGCAATTTTCTTTATGCTAGAATGTTTACAGCCAGATGTACTGGCACATAAATTGCATACCCCCATATATGGGGGTTGTGTTTTCGAGCGGCACTCACTACGCAACGGCACCCATTCATTCAGGTCGGAGAGCAAAAATGCGATGTCCGTATTGCCAGCATGAAGAGTCAAAGGTTTTAGATACCACTCGAGATAGCCGCGGTGGCGTCAGAAGACGCCGCGAGTGTGAAAGCTGCCAACAGCGCTTCACAACCATTGAGCGACCCATCCTGGCAACGCCTATGATCGTTAAAAAAGACGGTTCCCGTGAAGAATTTGACCGGGACAAGTTGCTGCATGGAGTTCGCATTTCCTGTGCCAAACGACCCGTTTCTGCAGCAGATATTGAAAGACTGGTGGGTGAAATTGAAGCCCGTCTGCAGCAACTGGGGAAAGCAGAAGTACCATCCCGCCTGGTTGGCGACATGGTCATTGATGGATTAAAAACACTGGATTTGATTGCCTATATTCGTTATGCAATTGTTTATCTTCATATGGACGACCTGCATACCATTCGGAACGAGATCGACGAACTATTAGAAGTCATAAGGAGTATTTAACATGGTTGCTACCGTCAAGATTGAAAAGCATGGATTGCTTCAAACGCCTCCCATGCCAGAAGGTTTACCCGAAGCAAAAATGGGGGATAACGCCAGGCAGGTGTTGTTAAAAGATATGTTCGGCGGGGGATGATGGCAATCCTTGCGAATTTGTCGAAGAAATGTTCTGGCGGGTGGCCTATCATATCGCCAAAGTGGAAAAAAACTGGGGGAAGGATGTAATATCGTACGCCCGGGAGTATTATGAACTCCTGGCAGGAATAAACTTCTTCCCCAATTCACCCACATTTACAGGTGCTGGTACCCCGCTTGGTCAGCTTGCAGCCTGTTTTGTTCTGCCCATCAGCGATGACATGGGAAAAGCCTCGACTGGAATTTTTTCCACGCTGCGGGATGCCGCACTTATCCAGCAAACCGGCGGTGGTAATGGCTTTGCCTTTTCACGGCTGCGCCCGAAAGGCACGATTGTAAAAACATCCGCCGGGCGAGCCACCGGACCGGTTGGCTTTCTCAAAGTGTATGACCATGCTTTCGGCGAAGTTGCCCAGGGCGGCACCCGCCGTGGTGCTAACATGGCTGTTCTGCGGGTGGATCACCCTGATATCGAAGATTTCATCACCTGTAAAACAAATGAAAATGCCATCACCAACTTCAATATTTCTGTCGGCATAACCGATGCTTTCATGAAGGCTGTGGAGGAAGATTTAGATTGGGATTTACGGTTTCCGGATGTTGGCTTCCCGTTGTATCGCAGCTTCGATGGCAGCCTGGACCAGGTGGATAAAGCAGGTATGCCGGTAAAAGTGTATAAAACCGTGCGCGCCCGCCAGATTTTTGAATTGATTGTGAAACAGGCTCATCACAACGGTGAACCAGGTTTATTGTTTTTGGATGCCGCCAATCGCGGCAATCCGGTTTCGGAGCAATATGCCCTGGAAGCCACCAACCCATGCGGTGAACAGTGGCTGGGACCGTATGAGAGTTGCTGCCTGGGTTCCATCAATCTTGCCCAGCACTTTGCTCCTGACCATCAGGTGGATTGGGAAAAGCTGCGCCAAAGTGCCATTACATCTACCCGTTTCCTGGATGATGTGGTCGACGCCAACCAGTATGTACCGGCAGTGCCACAACTGAAGGAAGCCGCGTTGAAAAACCGCCGCATCGGGCTGGGCATCATGGGGCTGGCTGACCTGATGTACCATGTGGGTATCCGCTATGGTTCAGAAGAGGGACAGGAATTTGCCGCCCAGGTGATGGAATTTGTGCGCTATTTCAGTATGCAAACGTCAATTGAGCTGGCAAAAGAACGTGGACCATTTCCCGGTATATCCAAAAGTATCTACAACAAAGAAAACTTCCAGTGGCAGCCGCCTGTTTCCATTATCGAATACACCCGGGATTGGAACCGTCCCATCCATCGATTGGGAAGGTCATCACCAGGGGGATTTTGGAACATGGCATTCGAAATGCAGCCCAGACAACCATTGCACCTACCGGTACCATTGCTACCGTGGCAGGCTGTGAAGGCTATGGCTGTGAACCTGTATTCGCCCTGGCGTATGTGCGTCATGTAAATGATAACGGCACCGACCTGGCACTTTCCTATACCAGCCCGCTCTTTGAACGGGCATTGGATGAAGCAGAAATAAGTGGTGAAGAACGCCAGGAGATTTTGAACCAGGTCATGGAAGAAGGCTCCTGCCAGAATGTTGATGCCGTACCTGAATCCATTCGGAACGTATTTGTGGTTTCAATGGATGTCACTGCAGATGAGCACGTCCGCATGCAGGCAGCTATGCAGGCATTTGTGGATAACAGCCTCTCTAAAACAATCAATTTCCCGGAAGGTGCCACGCCCAATGATATTGCCATGGCATATCAACTGGCATGGAAACTGGGTTGTAAAGGTATAACGGTTTATGTAACCAATTCGCGGGAAAAAGTGGTGCTGGAAACAAAAGCCACTGCAGAAAAGAAAGTGGAAGGTACATATGTGTATCAACCACCCATCTGGCCAGACACGAAAAAACCCCGCCCACGATCGCTGCCAGGTTATACCTATACAGTCGAGACACCTTTGGGTAAAGCCTTTGTGACCATCAACGAAAATGGTGGTCACCAGCCATTTGAAGTGTTCATCAACACTGCCAAAGCAGGTTCGGATACCGCTTCTGTGTCCGAAGCGATTGGACGCCTGGTCTCCTATATTCTGCGCATTTCCTCTCCCATTTTACCCAGTGACCGCATGAAAGAGGTCATCACCCAGTTAAACGGCATTGGTGGCGGACGGTCGCTTGGTTTTGGTCCCAACCGGGTACGAAGTCTGCCAGACGGAATCGGGCAGGTTCTCGAGGAGTATCTCCAGGCTCGCGAAAATGAGATGCAGAACCTTACCTATACCCATACCAGTGAGATAGGTGTTGAATTGGAAAATGAAGAAGTCACCATCCACGAAACCGAAATGCCCTTACAAAAGGTGGGAGATTTATGCCCGGAGTGCGGCCAGGCAGCCGTGGTAAATGAAGAAGGCTGCCGAAAGTGTTACGCCTGCGGGTATAGTGAGTGTTAGGTATCCAGACTGGCTTGAATTCATAATTCCGATAGACTACAATTGAACCCAGGCAGAAATGCCCGGGTTCGTTTTTATTATTACCGGTACTAATTATTGTCAGGAGAATTTCCCATGATAAATCAAACGGATGTTGGCAAAAATAACCTTGAAGTTGCCTATCTTGCAGGCGGTTGTTTTTGGTGCCTGGAGGCGGTTTTTGACCAGGTAATTGGTGTTACGGATGTTGTCTCTGGATATGCCGGAGGGCAGATTCCGGAACCAACCTATCAGCAGGTCTGCACGGGAGAAACTGGTCACGCCGAAGTGGTGCAGGTGACTTTCGATCCAGAACAAATCACTTTTGAGAATTTGCTGCATATCTTTTTCAGTATTCACGACCCCACCACGCTTAATCGCCAGGGAGCGGATGTGGGCAGCCAGTATCGATCCGCAATCTTTTATGTTAATGCAAATCAGAAAACGGCTGCTGAGGCGGTGATCCAACAGCTTGAACTGGAAAAGATTTGGGATAACCCGATTGTGACCCAGGTGGTACCCCAGGATGCTTTTTATCCTGCCGAGGAATATCACCAGGAGTACTTCGCCCGTAATCCATCCCAGGGGTATTGCCAGTTCGTGGTCGCCCCAAAAGTTGCCAAATTCCGGAAAAAATACCTGCATTTACTTGAAGGCATGATGGATTTTCTCTCCAGGTTTCAAAATGCTCGCAAATTAAAGGTTAGGTTAGGATTAAAGCTCAGATTCCTCTCCCTTGGGACGAAGTGCCCGTAGGGTAGAGGTAAGGTGAGGGTAAATGCAAAACTCCTCCACCTGCGAGAGGTTGGGTGAGGGTAAAATTCAGTTACTTTTCCCATGGAAGCAGTTTAGTTAGGGAACACGCAGAACTCCACTCCCTCTGGGACGAAGTGCCCGCAGGGTAGAGGTTGTATGAGGTAAAACTCCTCTCCCTTTGGGACGAAGTGCCCGTAGGGTAGAGGTGGGGTGAGGGTAAATATTGTTGTCTCTTCACCCGGAACAGGCTTGGTGAATGTTAATGCTAAATTCCTCTCCCTCAGGGAGAGGTTAGGTGAGGGAAAAATTCAGGCACCTTTCAAATGGGACTGCTAAAGTAAGTACAAACACAGAACTCCTCTCCCATTGGGACGAAGTGCCCGTAGGGTAGAGGTTGGGTGAGGGAAAAGATGAAATCTATCAAACCACTAATACTAAATAATGCCCGCCAACTTCGTCAAAACCAGACCCCTGCAGAAAAGATCCTCTGGCGGAGCTTGCGAAATCGCCAGATGGACGGTCTCAAATTCAAACGCCAATTTCCAATCGGAAACTACATCGTGGATTTTTGCTGTTTTGAAGAAAAATTAATAATTGAAATTGATGGTGGAACGCATATTGACCAGGTGAAGTATGACTTAAGTCGGACTGCCTGGCTGGAAGGACAAGGTTATCGTGTGATACGATTTACCAATGAGATGGTTTTCAAACAATTGGATTCGGTGATCGAAGCAATACGCAAAAGTTTTGTGACATAAAAGAGTGCAAATTTATTTATCTTTAATTTCTCAGGTTCCCCCCTCACCCAGCCTCTCCCAAGGGAGAGGAGATAATCGATTTCATTTCATATGTAGATTGTGAATATTAAGCAAGAACACCTATATACAGCTCAATGACGAAAAACTCGTTAAAATACGATTCTAACTAAGAAAACCAAAATCCATTAATCAATCTCCCTATGGGTGAGGCTAAATGATGGCAAACGCATAATTCCTCTCCATCTGGGACGAAATGCCCGAAGGGTTGAGGTTTGGTGAGGGATTATTACCCCTTATACAACCCCGCCTGGTTTGCACCAGCCAATCCCGCCTTCAGCGTTCGTTCATCCACCGTCATAAACCCAGCAATCACTTCCGGGCTAAAGAGTGTCACCTGCTTCCAGCCATAGGATGCCCGCTCCACCGCATCCATTCCTTCATCGCTGATACATCCAGCCAACCGAGTCCAACTTCGCCAGGTTGAATGGTCTGGTATAGGCGCGCAGGGTCTTCATACCTGCCGTGTTAAAGTATTGTTCAAAATACGATAGCACCAGGTCACGCGCCGTGTGATAAATTGGCTCACGGTAGCGCAATCCTGCAAAGTTGGATTTGGCTACCGCTCCCCATAATCCATTAAGTTTATAAACTGCAATAAAGTGGTCGTCATCTGTTCCAGGCTCCGGCACCAGGTCAATCACCCTGGGTGGGTAACCGCTCTGGCGCAGGCAGGCAGCTGCAAAGAGGGCTCCGTCCAGGCAGTTGGCAATCCGCTCGCGCAGCACCCTGATCGGGTTGCGGTAAAAATGATCAGAGGAATACGTGGTCTGATCCAGAAATGCCTGCACCCGTTCAGGGGTGTTAAGAGAACGATATAACCCGATTTCGTCTTGAGTTAATTGTTGTAAAAACTGGGTAATCTGTGATGTCATAGTGCTAATTATAGTAAATTATTTCAAAATGAAGTCGTAACGAATGCAGCATGCTGAATCATATATAATATGCACGTATTGGATGCAGTAAAAAGGAGAACCACATGGCAAAAAGACTCATATTGGTGGCAGGCAATATTGGTTCCGGTAAAACATCCTTGACCGAGAAGATTGGTGAACGGTTGGGCTGGCTGACCGCCTACGAATCCGTTGCCGATAACCCCTACCTGCCCAATTTTTACAAAGATATGAAAAGCTGGTCTTTCCATCTGCAAATCTATTTCCTCGGTCACCGCGCCCAGCAGCACCTGGATATGTGGAGTGACCCGCGCAATGCCATCATTGACCGCAGTATTTATGAAGATGCCTTCATTTTTGCCCGTGCACTCCACAGTATGGGAAATTTGAATGAACTGGATTATTCGTCTTATCGCAAGTTGTTCGAACTGATTGTGCAAAGTCTGCCAGCCCCTTCCCTGCTCATCTATCTCAAAGCCCCTGTCTCTGTTTTGATGAATCGCATCCACAGCCGGGCACGCAATATTGAAACCGGCATAACTGCGGAATACCTTACCCTGCTTGATTCTTATTATGATGAATGGTTGAAAACTTTTGACCTATGCCCGGTGCTCACCCTGCGCACGGATGATCTGGACTTTGTTCACCTGCCAAAACATTTGGACCAGGTGGTGGAAATAATCAACGACAAGCTTTCAGGGAAAGAGGAAGTGGTGTTTTAAGGCTTGTGGGAATTTTCAGGGAATTGGCGGCCTCCCTCAGGATGACATCTGACCTGTCATGTTGAGCGAAGCGAAACATCTTGCCCGGGAATTTTTTCAAGGCGAGACCCTTCGTTTCACTCAGGGTGACAATCACCCCTGTCATGTTGAGCGAAGCGAAACATCTCGCCCGGGAATTTTTCAAGGCAACCTCGTACTCTCGGGTACATCACCGCCTGTCATGTTGAGTGAAGCGAAACATCTCGCACGGGAATTTGATTTCAATGCGAGATCCTTCGTTACATTCAGGATGACAAAAACAAAGCAGTCTCATTAATGAGACTGCTTTGCTCTACTAACCAAAACATAAACCTTATCCCCAATCCGCAAAGGCATCCACCACCGGCTTGATGTCCGGCATCATCGGGAAGAGGATCGGGCAGGTAACCCCGGCATCAATATATTCCTTCACCTTGGCACGGCAATCCTCCGTTGTGCCAACCGCCATTAACTGCCGAACCACATCATCCGGTATCACCTGGCTGGCACGAATATAATCGTCTTCCGTAGCCGGCCAGGACATGATTGCCTGCACTTTTTCCAGCAATTCCTCGCTGACATGGCTGGCTTTCATGATGTGGGGTTCAGTTGCCAGGTAATACGCCACCAGTTTCTTTCCTTCTGCCATGGCAGCCTTCGGGTCTTTATCGGATAACGAACATACCAGTAGTTCTGGCAGGTCAATATCCTTTATGGTCTTGCCAACTTTTTGGGCACCAACTTCCACCTTGCGGATGGCTTCCTTGATGTAATCGACCGAAACGACGTAATTCAATACCACGCCATCGCAAATTTCTCCAGCCAGTTCCAGCATTTTGTCGCCGGTTGCCCCAATATAAATGGGTATATCCCGCGGACTTTTATCACCAAATGCCACGTCCAGGTTGATGCGGTCCAATTGCACAAATTCACCCTGGTAAGTAACTTCTTTCATCGTAAATAGCTGCCTGATGGCTTCTACATTTTCCCGCATGGCTTTCAACGGTTTGATGCGATTCACCCCAACCCGTCCGGCAATCGGTTCCCACCAGGCACCTAATCCGAGCATTACCCGCGAACGACCATCAATTTTGCCACCCAGTTCCCACATGCTGCTCCAGGTGGCAGCAATCACGGCAGCGTTGCGGGTCCAAATAGGCAGCACGCCGGATCCAATACGCAGTTTTTTGGTATGCGTGAGAAAGGCACTCATCATCACTATACAGTCACGCGCCAGCCGGGTATCCGCCTGCCAGATTTCGCTGAAACCACGGTCTTCAGCATACTGGGCTATTTCCAATTCATAACGGATATCATGTTTATCCTGTAAATAAAGCGCCATTCGTTGTGCCATGGCATCCTCCACTTCAATAAACAATCATAAACATAAAATATATTCCAGGCATCATGCATTCAAATAGTGGGGGTATAAATTCCCAATTAAGCGTGCTGCCTGAGATTTGCAAAACGAGCGGGCTTTTCAGCCCGCTCGTACATCCAACCTTATTGCATCACCAGGCTCATGACTGCTTTTTGAACATGCAGCCTGTTTTCAGCCTGATCAAAGATGGCGGATTTCCAGCCGGGTCCACTGGTTTTATCCATCACCTCATTCGAAACTTCATAACCCCGGTCAGCGGGAAGACAGTGCAGGTAGATGGCGTTTTTATCAGCCAGCTTCATGGTATCTGCAGTGCATTTCCAATCCTTATGGGCATCGAAAATCGCCTGTGTTTTCTTGGGATCGTTCTCACCGATGGGTTGCAAGAAAATGGGAGTGGCGCACCAGGCTTTCGGGTAGACCACATGCGCACCTTCAACACCGTCTTCAAAATTGTCTGTGTAATTGAAGGAACCGCCAGCGTCTTCCGCATAGGTTTTGCATTGAGCCATGATATCCGGAGCCAGTTCCATTCCCTTGGGGTGTGCCAGGGTGACATCCATGCCCAGCATGGTGGCATACAGGATGGCAGATTGCGGAACAGCCCGTGGTTTATGCACACTGGGGGAATATGCCCAGGACATGGTGAATTTTACGCCTTTGAAACCGCCAAATTTCTCTTTGACGGTCAACACATCTGCCAGACCCTGGAAAGGATGGTAAATGTCATCTTCCATGTTCAGGACCGGAATATCTGCCCATTTGGCAAATTCGCGCAGCATGGCGTGGGCTCCACCATATTCCCAGTCGACCGGATCGCCATAACAGCGGATGGCGATGGCATCACCCATGCGGTCCAGCACCCGGGCAACATCCGAAACACGCTCGGTGGTGTAGGCAATTTCGCGGCCTTCCAGGGCGGGTTTGTAAATTTTGTCAGGGTCAAGATAGTGGGCATGACCGCCAAGCTGCGTCATTCCGGCTTCGAAAGAATTGCGGGTGCGTAATGACTGGTTGTAAAAAATCATGAACAGGGTTTTGGAACGCAGGAGCTGGTCATGATAGTGACCCATTGCCCGGTCTTTTTTCAATTCCTCGGCAACAGTTAATACAGTTTCGATTTCCTCGCGGGTAAAATCAGTTTCTGCCAGGAAATCACGACCTTTGAAACTTGTCGTCTTCATACAATTCCTCCGTAACAGATGTAAAAAATGAGATGGTATACCTTGTTTGGTGAAATCACAGGCTGGTGTTTATCTCCACTTGAAATTGTACAGTGTAGATTTACAGAAATATCATATCATAAAGCCATACTGGCTTCAAGATAACATTAATCACATTATAGTTTCTTTAATCTCAAAGTATCTGAAAAATATTCACTGTCACTGAACATATATCAAATGTCACTTGACAAAACCTTGCCCCATTTTCTATACTAATAGGAATGATCGGGAAAAAATTGCACGAGCGACGTAAAGAATTGGGGTTAAGCCTGCGTGAGTTGGGTGATTTGACCGAACTGACTGCCAGTTTTCTCAGCCAGGTGGAGAATGATGCCACTTCGCCCTCCATCAGTTCCCTGCAGCGTATTGCCACGGCATTAAAAGTCCCCATGTTTGCATTATTGGACGGCGAACAGCAAACCGAAGTGGTTGTGCGCCGGAACCAGCGTAAAAAACTCAGCTTTCCCAGCAGCCGGGTGGAATATGAATTACTTACCAGTGACCTTGCCCGCCAGTTGGGTTGTTTTGCCATTCATCTCAAATCCGGTACCCGCCAGGTCGCCCAGCCGCTTTTCCAGCCAACTGAAGAAGTGATGATTGTGATTCAGGGTTCAATGGAAATTGTTTTGGGTGAACGTTCTTACCAGTTGAATCCTGGCGATAGCGTCCAATATGAAGGTGCACAATTGCGTTCATTTGCATCCATTGGAAATGATGAGTTGTATGTCATCTGCATAATGACCCCACCTGCTTTTTAAAATCAAATTGAGAGGCTCTCCATGGGAATTACTGCAACCATTAACCTGACGACCGGTCTGATAACACAAAAAGAGACTGACCCAATTTTATTGCGTAAATTCCTGGGTGGGCGCGGTCTGGGTGCAGCCTACCTGTACCAGATGGTTTCCCCGGAAGTGCAGCCTTTTGATCCAGAAAATTGTATCATTTTCACGTCCGGTCCGCTCAATGGAACTCCCTGGCCGACTTCCTCCCGTTACCATGTAACTTTTAAATCCCCTGCCACTGGTGCGTACGGCTATGCCAATGCTGGCGGTCATTTTGGACCGGAATTGAGCCGGGCGGGTTTTGATGCGCTCATCATTACCGGAAAAGCCCCCTCCCCGAGTTATCTTGAAGTCCGCGATGACACTATCACCATTTTCCCTGCTGATAACCTGTGGGGTCTCACCACCTCCCAGGTGGAGGAGACCTTAATTGCCCAGGCAGGTGGACGGGTTGCTGCCATTGGAGTAGCCGGTGAAAACCTGGTCAAAATCGCCGCGATTATCAACGATGGCGGCAGGGCAGCCGCCCGAACCGGACCAGGTGCCGTGATGGGCAGCAAGAATCTCAAAGCCATTCACGTCATTGCCAGCCGCCGACCAACATTTGAACCAGAGTTTACAGCACTTGTCAGGCAGACCAATCAACGCCTGATCAACCACCCTGGCTCGCAGGGTCTGATGAACGGTTCCACCTTGTTTTTAATGAGCATTAAAAACATGTCTGGCGACTTGCCGGCAAAAAACCATCAGACCAGCCAGATACCATTTATCTCCAGTCTCAGCCAGCAATCCTTCGAACAGTATTGGACCAAGCGCAAAGGTTGTGCTGCCTGTCCCATGCGCTGCTCCCGACGTTCAACCATCCTGAATAACAACGTTGAAAATGTAATTGAAGGTCCCGAATATGAAACCACAGATGCATTTGGACCACTGGTATATAACCGGGACCCGGAAGTGGTCATCCGCGCCAATTACCTGTGCAATGAACATGGATTGGACACCATCTCCACGGGTGTGTGCATCGCTTTTGCAATGGAATGCCACCAACGTGGAATTTTGGATGATCCCCATTTTTCCCTTGAATGGGGTGATGCCGAAACCATCCTGGGACTGATTGATGCCATTGCCAACCGCCAGGGCTTGGGTGATATTCTTGCAGAAGGTGTTTCCCGGGCTGCTGTAAAAATTGGAAAAGATTCCGCTCAATATGCCATGCAGGTAAAAGGGGTTGAATTACCCCGCCAGGAACCCCGGGTGGCAAAAACTTTCGGTTTGGGACATGCCACCAGCAATCGTGGAGCTGACCATCTGTATGGGTTACCCACAATCGACCTGGCAGGAAACTGGGAAGCAGCACGAAAACTTTTCCCGGAAGAATATCTGCCGAAGTTGATGGACAGTGCCGATGAGACCTATAAGGCGGATGTTTTGCAATACGGCGAGAATTTTTGCGCAGTGATTGATTCACTGGGTTTGTGCAAGTTCAGCACGGCAGAGACGTATGTAGTCATGGTGGATGACCTGGCGGATGGATTAACTTCCCTGGGCATCCCTGTATCAGGCAAAGACTTGTTAACTGCCGGTGAACGCATTGTGAACCTGGAGAGACAATTCAACGTACGGCATGGATTCGACAGCCGCCAGGACGTACTTCCAGGCAGATTTACCAAGGAACCCCTAGAAATCTATACCTACACCCCTTCAGCAGACGGGGGTGATGCCATCCCGTTCAGAAAAACCGGTGACGGTTGCCAGCATTAAAAACTTCGATGCCATGCTGCAGCGCTATTATCAATTGCGTGGTTGGGATGAAAAGGGTAAGCCGACAGCACATACACTAAAGCGGTTGGATCTGGTGGATTATGCAGTTTGACACCGTTATCCGCAACGGTACTCTCGTGTCTGGCTGGGGAGTCATCCAGGCGGACATTGGCATTATCAATGAAAAAATTGCCGCCATCGAACGCGGTTTGCATGGCATACAGGAAATTGACGCGGCTGGCAGCCTGGTAATCCCTGGCGGGATTGATCCCCATGTCCATTTGCAAATGCCGGTCGGGAAGACAACATCCAGCGATGATTGGTTTACAGGCACACGGGCAGCCATTTGCGGCGGAACAACCACTGTAATTGACTTTATTGAACCTGAATCCGGCGAGACCTTGCTGCAGGCATTGGAAAAACGCAAAGCAGAGGCAACTGGAAAAACAGTTACCGATTATGGTCTGCATATGACCATTACTAACAGCGAACCGGAAACGCTTTCCCAAATACCCCCATTAATTCTAGATGGTGTTACTTCATTTAAAACATATCTTACTTATGACGGTTTTCGCCTTACCGATAATGAATTTCTGCAAGCACTGAAAACAGTAAACCGGGCAGGCGGTCTGGTACTTGTGCACGCTGAAAATGATGCTGCCATTTCTTACCTGAAACAAGAATTGACTGCAGCTGGGAAAACCTCTCCCCAATACCATGCCGCATCCCGACCTGCCATCACTGAAGTGGAAGCGGTAACCAGGGCGCTTACTCTATCTGAAGTCACCAATGCTGCGTTGTACATCGTTCACCTGTCTACTGCCGGTGCAGTTCAAGCAGTCCACCAGGCACAATTGCGGGGAGTAAATGCCCTGGCTGAAACCTGCCCCCAGTACCTGTTACTGGACGAACAAGAACTCTTCCGTCCGGATTTTGAAGGCGCAAAATTTGTGTGCTCACCCCCATTACGAACGAGTAATGACCAGGCAGCCTTATGGAGTGGTCTGGCTGACAAGACCATCAGCACTATTGGAACAGACCATTGTCCCTTTAATTTTTCTGGACAAAAAGAATTGGGGCGAAAGACCTTTACCCAAATTCCAGGAGGATTGCCCGGGATTGAAAGCCGGTTGTCATTAATGCATACTTTTGGTGTTCTATCGGGTCACATCAGCCTTGAGCGCTGGGTGGAAATTTGCAGCACTGCACCAGCCCGCATTTTTGGCATGTATCCGCAAAAAGGTTGTCTTGCACAAGGTTCTGATGCAGACATAGTTATTTTTGATCCAACCCGCAAAGTCACGCTCACGCATACCTTACTGCATGAAAATGTTGATTACACACCCTATGAAGGTATGGAGCTGACTGGATACCCCGTCACAACTATTGCACGCGGGAAAGTGGTTTATCACAATGGTCAATTTATCGGCGAAGCCGGCAGCGGGCGGTTCATTGCCCGTCAGAAAGGAAGTTATGTATCTGGATATTGATCCGCAAAAATGTACCGGTTGCATGGCATGTACTGTTTTCTGTTCCTTAAAGCATGAAGGCACTGTCAGTACCAACTTATCGCGAATACAAGTGATGCACGATGAAAACCGAAAAGTCATCATTCCAATTACCTGCATACCCTGTGATGAAAAACCCTGCATCCCGGTCTGCCCAGAAAATGCAATTGCCGTAAATGCTGCTGGCGCAGTTGTGATAACCGAAGCATTATGCACGGGTTGCGGGAAATGCAGCCGGGCTTGTGAAATTGGTGCCATTCAGGTTCATAGATTGCCGGGTAGAGGAAAAAACGGCCGATTGGTATCGCTTAAATGTGACCAGTGTGATGGCGACCCGTGGTGCGTGAAAGTGTGTGCTCCTGGAGCAATTCAGAAAGTGGACGTTTTACAAGGCGGCCAGGTTGTGTATGAACGCTTAAAAAATGCCCGCAATGCATTGCTTGAACAGCAAGAAACAGACGGCGTTATCAAACCCCGGAGGACATCATGAGCGAATTTCCCTATAAAGGATATGCGGGTCAATACTTGCGGGTTAATCTGACTACCGGATCAATTTCAAAATTACCTTTACCCGTGGACTGGGTGGAGAATTATTTGGGTGGTAACGGGATTGGCACCCGCATTTTGTGGGATGAGGTCCCCCCCGAAGTGGACCCGCTCTCACCGGACAACAAGTTAATTGTTTCCACTGGAACCTTATGCACCAGCCCCATGCCGAATTCCGGTCGCCTGGAGTTCATTGCCAAAAGCCCGCTGACCGGGATGTATGGGGATGCAAACTCGGGTGGTCATTTTGGTCCTGAATTGAAATTTGCTGGCTATGATTTGATCATTTTTGAAGGCAAATCGCCTGCGCCTGTCTATTTATGGATAAAAGATGCTGAAGTGGAATTGCGGCAGGCAAGCGCATTATGGGGTAAAGGTGTTTTCGAAACAGAGCAGATGCTTAAAGTTCTGGCAAAAGACCCTGACCTCAAAGTTGCTGCAATTGGTCCTGCGGGTGAAAACCTGGTACGTTTTGCCAGTATCCAGGTAACTTATCGCCGCAGTGCAGCCCGCACAGGCATCGGGGCTGTCATGGGCTCGAAAAATCTTAAAGCCATCGCGGTACGAGGTACAGGCGCAATTCCGGTTGCTCACCCTGAAAAACTTATGGAACTCTCCATGCGCATGCATGATGAAATTCGAACCAATGAATTCTTCCCAGGTGTTCACCGCTTTGGTACTCCGGGTCTGGTGGCATTGATGCAGCCCATGGGACGGTTTCCGACCCGCAACTTCCAGCTTGGCGGTTTTGAAGGTTTTGATGAAATCTCAGGCGAAATGCTTCACGAGAAGCATTTTGACCGGGATGTTTCCTGTTTCAATTGCCCGGTCGGTTGTGACAAGGTTTACGAAGTAACCTCGGGAGAATATGCGGGTGTGTTGGATTCCAGCGTGGAATATGAAACCCTGAACTCACTGGGTGCCAGGTTGTGTAACAGGAATCTACCCGCTGTTTTAAAAGGGAATGAATTATGTGACGACCTGGGATTGGACACCATCTCTGCCGGCGGGGTTATTGCATTCGCCATGGAACTGGCCGAAAAAGGTATCCTGCCTAAATCAGAATGGGAAGGTTTGAATTTGAATTGGGGAAGTTACACCACCATGGTGGAATTGCTGAAACGGATTGCCAACCGCCAGGGAAAACTGGCTGACCTGCTGGCAGAAGGCACCTCGCATGCTGCCCGGATTTTAGGTGGAGAAGCGGTGAAGTATGCCATGCATGTCAAGGGTCAGGATATCTCCGCCCAGGATGGCAGAGCGCAGCAATCCATGGGATTGGCGCATGTAACATCCACCCGGGGAGCCGACCATTTGAAGGCATTCCCCATCCTGGATGAAACGGGTTATCCATCCGAGGCAGTTCGGCGTTACGGTGAAGAATATCTGCCTGAACTGGTCGAACCGCTTGCCACAAAACATAAAGCTTTCCTGGTAAAGGATGGGGAAGAATTTGGTGCAATCATTGATTCGGTTGGTACCTGCAAATCTGGCGGTACATTTGTGATGGCGGAAGTGTACTGGCAGGAAAATGCTGATGCCATTTCTTATATCACAGGCATGGAAATGGATGTACCTCGCTTAAAAGCCATCGGTGAACGGATTTACAACCTGCAGAGAGCATACAATGCCCTGCACGGTATTGACGCAGCGGATGATGTGCTGCCCTGGCGTTTCACCCTCAAACCGTCCACTTCGGGTAATGCAAATGGCAGTGTATGCCGGTTGGATATCATGCTGCCGGATTACTATCGCCTGCGGGAGTGGGATGAAAACACCGGACTTCCCACACTTGAAACCCTTACCCGCCTGGGTCTGCGTGAGGAATATTTCCGCATGAAAGAACAGATTGAAAGCGGTAAAGCCGCAGAAATCAGGACAAAAATGGGTTGGGCAACCCCCTATACAGAAAACGTTGCAAGCGAATATTGATGAAAATTACAGTCCGGTATTTCAACATCCTGAGTGTATACACGGATTGCAAAAGTGAAACGCTCACGTTTCCTGCTCCGCTCACCTTGATGCAATTGATTATTGCCCTGGCTGAACGATTTCCTGCAGGTTTTGCCCAGATTGCTTTACAGGATGGCAAACTCGCCCCTCATCTGCGGGTCTTTATCAACGGCAATCCATTAAAAATAAACGACGAGGATGTGCTGATCCAGGATGGCGATGAAGTGATGCTTTTCCCGGCGGTTGCAGGCGGATAGGCTGGCACAAAACCTGCAACCTTGCGGGTATGACACGTCGCCGATACTTCTCATTTTGCCTTTTTCTCATTCTGTCGCTGTTACTTTCCTCCTGTGCCCTGTTGAATGGCAGCCAGGAAAGCGGGCAATCAGGAACCCCAGTTCCGGTTAATCCTGGTTGGGATACCGCTTTATCTGCCGCATTCCAGAGCAGCATCCAGAACCGGAATGATATTATTGCCTTCCTGGTGTATCAAGTGAAGATTGAGCGTTTTACATACAGCGCAGATGGCAGCCTCGCTCTCTTATGGTTGAGTTTGCTCGACCCGGAAACCGGTGAAATAATCCCGGGTGAAGTGGGTTTGGCAATCGGGGAACGTGTCAGTGGGGACGGAACAAATGCAGATGACTGGAAAATTATCCTGCAAGCGGATAAATCCTGGTCCAAAACACTCAAACGGGTACCGGATGATGTCCTCGATCCTGAGATGAAAGCCCGTTATGTTTCCAAAGAGCAGCGCTTGCAAAAAGGCACACCATTAAAAGGATATAAACTACCCTACCCGTCTGGCAGGGTTGTTCGATTGACCGGCAGCATCGGTCATGTTTTTGTTTACAAGACCTGCCCCGATACCTGCCTGTATGCCTTTGACTTCGCAGACGGTACCAATTTCCCAGTGCTGGCTGCCAGAGGTGGCAGGGTCAAGACTGCCGTCTGGCGTTATCCAAACAACTATCACGAAAGTGCCAATTTCCTGATCCTGGAAGATACCTCCACCACACCAACCACCTACCAGGTGTATTATCACCTGGCACAGGACAGCATCCCGGCGGCATTCCGGGTTAAAGGTGCTTCCGTGGCACAGGGTGAACTGATTGGGTATGCTGATAACACCGGTCCCAGTTCAGGTTCGCATTTACATTTCATGGTACACACCAATGCCAATTCATTCTGGGGTACCTCGGTTGACATTCTGTTTGATGAGGTTACCGCTAACGGTGGCAGACCACGCACCTGTGTGGAAGCCAGTAAATTCCCCAATTATGGTTCGCAATGTGTTACGGGAGATAAATATTTCTCCCAGAATAATGGCGATAAAGCAGTACCCACCGGTGGCATTACCGCTCCGGCAGCCGATACCATCATCAGCACCCAAATGATGACCGTGGAAGGCTTTGGGAAGGACGATACCGGTATTGCCTCCATGCAGTTGTATATCTCAACCGATGGCAACTGGAGAGCAGCAGGAACTGCCCAGACAGTTACTCCCTTCAAAACTTCGCTTGACCTGTGTAAGGAAAATGTACCCCTTGGACCATTCATGATTGGTTTACAGGTGGTGGATTTTGCCGGCAAGAATGCTGCTAAATTGCAGGGCTCACGCCTTTTGGAAATGAAATATGATTGCACACCGCCAACTCCCACTCCCACAATTACCCCTACCCCGGTGGTATGTACTCCCAACGACAACCAGGTAGCCATATATCCCAACGCCGGGTTTAATGGCAATTGCCAAACCCTGGATATTGGGGATTACGCTGCCATGGAAGGACTCAATCCGCTTGGTGGAAACCAGGTGGAATCAATCACCATCGGGCAGAATTTAATGGTCCTGGCGTATGAAGCCATTGGTTTTGGTGGCAATCGGCTGGTACTCCTGGATTCTGAAGAAGACCTTATCACCCTGTCTGGCTCTGCTGGCTGGTTAAAGTCCCTGCAAGTAATGCCACGTATTGATCCTCCCCAAGAGCCAAAACCGATATTACCTTCCGAAGCGCTCGGTCATTCCCCAACCCTGGAGGATGCCATCACCCTCACCTGGAACATTACCACGGGTGCGGATGATTATTCAGCCCAGCTGCAGGGACCCGATGGATATGCCCGGATTCTGGAATGGCAGACCGATTTGGTTTGGGAAATTGGCACATTGCCAGTTGGCGAATACCGCTGGACGCTCTCTGCCAGGAACCTGGCTGGCATCAGTCAAAAAACCGTCAGTTTTAACATCTACAAAGTCATCGATTTGCCGGTAACCAGCATGGAAACTTTACCGGAAATATCCCAAACGACTGCCGTGCAACTGAACTGGAATGTGGAACAAGGCAGTGAAGAAATTCTTCATCTGGATATGGAATTTTCACGTGATGGAGAAGATTGGGTGGGTTGGGGCAAACCGATCCCCGCCGATTCCAGTTCCCTCTGGTTCGTTGGTGAGTTGGGACACACATATCAATTCCGCATGCGTGCTGTGGATACAGCAGGCAATAAAGAACCCTACAGTGATACCGCCCAGGCATTCGTTCGCATCGCAAGCGACTGTACACCGGATATATTTGAAAGCCCCGATCCCGGTGACGATACCCTGCAAGGTGCCACGCCAATAGAAATCAGCCAGACCCAGCAGCACACCCTGTGCGGCTACTCGGATTACGATTGGCTGGTATTCCCCGCCAGTGCAGGTTCAACCTACCGAATTACCACTAAGCCCCTGGATGGAAATGCAGCGGCTGCATTCCAGCTTTACGACCCATTGGGTGACGTTGTCGTGGGTGAAGCCAATCCTGAGAGCTTCAACCAGGCTGCCAGCCTGGAGTGGAAACCAACCCAGGATGGTCTTTATATTCTGCGGGTGCGCCCGTTTGACAAACAACTGGCGGGCAGTGATGTTCGCTATGAGATTACGGTTGATAAAGTTGTGCAACTGAAGCCTGTCAACTTTACCTGCACCGCAATTCTGCTGCCAATCATCTGGTTTGCCGTCAAATTTTTCGCCAAAGCCCGTAACCGGTTGCGCCAGGAAATGGAAGACTGATTCCAGCATCCATTTGAAAGCTAAAAAAGAACACCTGTGATACAATTCCGCCTCATGGAATGGCGCAGGATTCTCCCCTATCTGGCATTGGCTGGTGGTGTTTTAGCCTTATCCCTTTCCTCATTATTCATCCGGTTGGCTGAAGCATCTCCCCTGGTAACCTCGTTTTACCGCATGACAATCGCATCCCTCGTTTTTATGCCTTTCGGGATAAGTTCATTAGTTAAGCATAAGGGTATTAAACGCATTCACCTGCTTTATCCGCTCATGGCAGGTGTATTTTCTGCATTTGACCATGCCATCTGGGGTTTTGCCATCATGCTCACCAGGGTGGCAAATGCCACCTTGTTGAACAATATTGCTCCGTTATGGGTGGCATTCATTGCCTGGCTTTTCTGGAAAGAAAAACCACGCTCCCGTTTTTGGGTGGGCTTGATGCTGACACTGGCTGGAGCCACCATTGTTTTGGGATACAACTTGCTGCTTCATCCCACTTTTAAGCGGAGGTGATTTCCTGGCAGTTCTCTCCAGTTTCTTTTATGCTGGTTATTATCTCACCACGCAAAAAGGGAGAACGGTGTTACCCACCATCACCTATGTCTGGCTGGCAACAACTGCCACTGCCATCGTTTTATTAGTTGCCAACCTGGTTACCCACCAGCAGTTGACGGGTTATTCCTTTAATACCTATATGATGTTCCTGGCTGCCGGGTTAATTTCCCAAGTCAGTGGGTACTACGCCATTGTTTATGCGCTTGGGCACCTTTCCGCATCGGTTGTTTCGCCCACCATGATTGCCCAGCCTGTCATCACCGCATTAATTGCCATCCCCATTCTAGGCGAAAGCTTGATGACCGGTCAATGGATTGGCGGGTTGGTGGTGCTTCTTGGGATTTATCTGGTAAATATATCTTCTCCCAAACCGCAGCATCCGGAAACTGGATAATTATATTTTTAAGGCTATTATCAATTTTGGGATTTACCAAGATTTATATTTCCCGTAGCACGCAAACGGTTTATCCATCTCATTTACAAACACCATTATTCCCATGATTTTCGAAATTGATGTATTAATGTTACATTCATACTATAATGAGGTCTTGCCAATAGTCTGCATTTATCCATAATTTGTTTTTTGGGAGGGTTTTATGACCGAGTCCAATTCCGACCTGAGCGGAAAGTTCATTGGGCGCTATCAAATTGTTGAATTACTGGGGCATGGCGGCATGGCGACCGTTTACAAAGCCCTGGACACCCGGTTGGATCGATTTGTGGCAATTAAAAGTGCTGCTTGCATCTGGAAATGATGAAACTTTTCTCATCCGGTTTGAGCGGGAAGCCAAAGCCCTGGCACATCTCTCCCATCCCAATATTGTCAAAGTTCTTGATTATGGGGAAGAAAATGGGTCACCTTACCTGGTCATGGAATATGTCTCAGGCGGTACGCTTAAGGATCGCATGGGTGCACCCCTTCCCTGGCAGGAAGCAGCCAAATTATTGCTGCCCATCACCCATGCACTGCAATATGCACACAGTCAGAACATTATTCATCGTGATGTAAAACCAGCCAACATTCTCATTTCGGATAGCGGGCATCCCATGCTTTCGGATTTTGGAATTGCCAAGATGCTCGGGCAGCAAACAACAACCGACCTGACCGGTACCGGTTTTGGGATTGGCACGCCGCATTATATGTCGCCGGAACAAAGTTTTGGCAAACCCCTGGACGGAAGGGCAGATATTTATGCCCTGGGAATTTTATTTTATGAACTGGTGACAGGCAAACTGCCATTCGATGCAGATACACCCATGGCTGTGGTACTGAAACACGCCACAGAGATTCCACCACTTCCAAGTGAAATACTTCCTGGTTTGCCGGAACAGGTGGAAAATATCATCCTGCGATCAATTGCCAAAGTGCCGGAAGACCGGTTCCCCACCATGGCTGCAATGGGTGTTGCTTTGGAAAACCTTTCCCGCGGCATACTGCCTCCCATGGCTGTTCTTACCCAAATTCCAACCCGGCAAAGCGTCATCCCCGCCACCCAAATGGTACAGCCCGATAAACCAGTTGAAACAATGCAAAAACGTACCCAATCTCATAAGGTACTTCGCTGGTTGGTAACATTCTTCGGAACCTTGATAGGCGTGCTGCTGCTTGCCAGCATTTTATTAAGTATTGGCGGTGCGGTTCTCATCTCACGCCTAATCCAGACTGCATTTTCCAAACTGGATTACACCTTTGTGGACACAAATATCAAACGTTCAGAATTCCTAACCGAAGAGGAAGCCACGGATGCACTCAGTGGCACACTGGATATGTATGCGGCAGATTTGGCTGCTTCATTTGATGTGAACTTTCAATCCCCAGATCGGGCGTTTCTCAGTGCGGAAACAAAGTACGGACCGGCAAAACTCGAGGTAAAGATTACCGAAAAAAAGGGCAAACCTATTTTTTCCTTACGGAAATACAATGACTTTCCCTTATTGTTGGTGGGTGGCATACTTTCCAAAGGGATTAATGATGGATTTTCCATTGCCATGGATAACGCAGAATTTGAACTTAATCACCTCGAAATTTCCAACACACAAATTGAATACGAGATTATCCCTCTGGAATAAGAATAACCTTTACATTTAACACTCCCTGCTACTCGAAAATCCCATTCATTCAATGGGATTTTTCTTTTCGACAGGATTACAATTGTTAGCAATTCTGCAACGATTCTGGCGGCTTTGCGTATATAGAGTAGAACATTTCAGGTTCTGGAGTAAATGGTGAGTAATAGTCAACCAGAATGGCTCGGTCAGGCACTCAAAGGAGATCAAGAGGCTTTCAGCCTGTTGGTAGAAACATACCAGCGGCCGGTCTATAACCTTTGCTACCGCATGCTTGGAGACGAGGGTGAGGCAGAAGAAGCCGCCCAAGAAACATTCTGGCGGGCATACCAGCACGGAAACAGGTATGACTTTAACCGGCCTTTTATGACCTGGTTACTTTCCATCGCAGCCCATTATTGCATCGACCAGCAGCGTAAAAAAACCATGCCCGTGTTTTCAATTGACCTGGTCATGGAAGAAATGCTCCCCGATCCCACTCCTGGACCCGAAAAACTGGCAAGTAAATCGGAAGAAACCGATGCGCTCCACGCAGTACTTGCCCAGATGAAACCGGAGGACCGTGCAGTGATTGTTTTACGTTATTGGTATGAAATGTCGGAAGATGAGATAGCCCAAACGCTTTCATCAACTGTCAGCGCGGTTAAAAGCAGATTACACCGTGCCCGGTTGATGATTGCACAACAATATCGGGTACCAGAAACGCTTCCAGATTCAGGAGGTAAATACTATGAGCCATCACCCTTATGAAGAATGGATCCTGACAGACGATCGTCTAACCCCCCAGCAAACAGAAGCAACCCGGCAGCACCTGGAGTCATGCAGCCACTGCCGCCTGCTGCAAAGCCAATGGCAGGCAGCCCGGCTCCAGATGAGAACGGGAGGCATGAAAACTCCTGCTCCTGGTTTCGTAAACCGGTGGCAGAAAAGCCTTCCAGTCCGGCATGCCCGTCAGCAGGTACAGTCTGCCAAGCGCCTGGTGATATTCATGTTGGGATTGACGGTTGCGATGCTGCTGGCGTGGGGAATTTACTTCATGGTATCGACCACACCGGCTGATATTGTGGCTGCAGTATTTAAAACCGCAGCCAGGGGGGTAATTCTCTTTAGTGAATTCAAATATGAATACCTGCCTGTCTTTAGGAGTATCCCGGCGGGTTATTATCTGGCGGGTTGGATCCTGGCAACAACCAGTGCACTGGCACTTGCAGCCATTTGGGGTGGTGCTGTGTGGCACTATACCTTCAGGAAATCGAATAAAAGTGAACTTATCCAAGAGGGAGTTCAATAAAATGAAAACATTTAAATTTATCAGTTTAAGTATTGTGATTGCATTCTGGATGCTGTTCACCTTTAGTGGTTCGGTGAATGCGGCAACCACCCAGGATTGTGGAACCGTTATATTGGGTGATTCCTGTGTATTACGCACTGGTCAATCCATTCATGGAGATATGGTGATTTTCGGTGGTTCTGCCTCCCTTGAAGACGGTTCTACCGTTAATGGGGATATTGTCCTCACCGGAGGATCGCTGGAAGTTCATGGCGTGGTTAACGGGAGCATTGTTTCCACTGGTGGTTTCGTGCATTTATATGAGAATGCCATCGTAAATGGCGACATCACCCGCATTGGTGGAAACCTGGTGCAGGATTCCGGGGCAAAAGTAACTGGTGAGTTAATTACTTCATCCGACCCTGGCGATATTGTCCCGGATGTGGCTGTAAATCCATCCAATGCCTTCAACTTTCTAAAACCCATTGGAAATTTTTTCCTTTCCATATTTCAGGCATTAGCCTTTGCAACCATTGCCATTATCGTTGCGCTTATCTCTCCGAAAGGTAATGAAAGAATGGCGCAGACCATCACAAGCCGGTTTGGTTTATCACTCGGCATTGGTGCCCTGGGAATGCTGGTGGTTTTATTTGGCAGTCTCATACTGGCAGTAACAATTATCGGAATCCCACTAGTGCTGCTTGTGTTGATGGTATTCTTTGTGGCATTGCTGTACGGCTGGTTTGGATTGGGACTTGAGCTTGGTAAAAGAGTAGCACGACTATTCAAAACCACCTGGTCCACCCCGATCACCGCAGGTGTGGGCACACTGCTGCTCTCATTGGGTGCAGCCGCAATTGGTTGGGTACCCTGCCTGGGTCAGTTGATCGTCCTCATGGTAACCATGGTCGGTTTTGGTGCTGTGGTGCTGACCCGCTTTGGTTCCCGCTATCCCGATGGTGTGAGCGATACACCTGTACAGTTAATTCCTTCCATCCCTGCTGCGGTTGTTTCGACACCAGTGGTGGAACCAGAAAAGAAAACTATGGGCACTACTCAAATGGTGGACGAAGATGCCATAAAGAAAATGGTAAAAGATGCATCAGAAAAACCGGCATCATCCAAACCGGAAGAGCCATTACCCCCTGAAAAATAATGGTGAAATAAATGGAGCAGACTTTCAATAAGCAAGTCTGCTCCATAATTCATAGAATAATAATTAAGAGGTAGATATGATAAAAAAACCCGCAATACTAATTTCTCTTGCCGTACTGGTATTAAGCAGCCTGGCTTGTTCCATCGGATTGCCTGTAAATACCCAAAAAACTGGCGATACGCAAACATTAACTGTTGAAGAAGAGCATTCCACAGGTTCACCAGTAAATCTCACATTATCCATGGGTGCAGGAAAATTTACGCTGAAACCTGGAACCGAAAAACTGGTTGAAGGCATTATTACCTATAATGTTCGCAGAACTTAAACCTGTAATTGATCGTGGTGTAGGTTCATTATCAATCGAGCAGGAATTCAACTGGGATAAACTGCCGGTTGACCTGGATAACACGATTAACGAATGGGACCTGAAATTAGGTGCGAAACCAATGGACCTCACGATTAATGGCGGCGCTTATGAAGCTACTTTTGACCTGAGCGGACTGGCTTTGACCAGTCTATCCATCAACGAAGGCGCTTCAAGCACCGAGGTGTTATTCAGCGAACCAAATCCTGAGACGATGGAATCTCTTACGTATCACACCGGTGCTTCACAAGTATCGATTATGGGGCTGGGAAATGCCAATTTTAAGCAGATGGAGTTTTCCAGTGGTGCCGGTTCATACACCTTGGACTTTGGCGGTTCCCTGAAGCAGGATGCCTCGGTAAGAATCAATTCGGCTGTCAGCGAAGTGAAAATAATCGTTCCAAAAGGGATGGCTTGCCAGGTGGATGTAACCGATGGTGTCAGCAATGTAAATATCAGCGGAACCTGGACCAACAAGGACAAGGTATATTCCACTACAGGCGAGGGTCCAACACTGTTTATTAGAATTCAAATGGGACTTGGAAATATTGTTTTGATGCAGTCTGAAGACTAATCTTTACGGAAAAAGAATCCAAGCATACCGCCCAAAAACGCCAGCGATGCGCTCAGATAGAAAACCGGAGCAAAACCATACAGGTCAGCCAGGTTTCCACTCACCAGAGTACCGAGCGCTCCGCTGGCGAAAATGAATCCCAGCGCTAATCCAGAAGCCAGACCCATTCCAACCGGGAATAGATGCTGCGCCAGAACGACAATGACGCTGAAAGCCATACCCGTTAGAAAACCTGCAACAGGCACAATAATATAAAGCCAATTAGAGAATCCAGCAATCGGAATCAGCATCAAGGGGAGGAAACCGGAACCAAGACCAAACACAATCACGCGCCATTTTCCGATCTTGTCCGCCAATCTTCCGCCGGATATCACACCTATTGCCGAACCTCCGCTGAAAAGAGCTGTCATCAAGCCATAGCTGACCGGCAGCCATCCGGCATCGCTTAAATATTTGGGCAAGAAAACACTGATATTGGTCTGGGACCAGGATTGAAAACCAGCCAGTGCAATTAAAACGATAATCATTCCCAGGCTTTGTTTCTCATGCTTGCGTACAACCACCTGCCGCGATGTGGCAGTTTGGGCATAGTCCTTCAATCGAAATGCCAGACCTGCTACAGGAAACGCAATTACCGCGATAACAGCCAGCCCGCGTAATCCCCACAACTGCAGCAGCACACCTGCCAATACCGGACCCACAAAGTAGGCGGTCTGTCCAAATAACGAGAATAGGGATGCAGCAGTTGTCTCCTGCCCTGCCATCCGAGTCCGCCCAATCATGGTAGCCTGTGCCGTGCCTGCCGGATGGACTGCACCTGATCCAAGGCTTCCGATGATGAGAAATATTATGGATGACCATCCCGGTACGATTAATGCCAGGCTCAAGAATACCCCCATCCATAAAACACCACCTGCCAGAATCCATCGGGATCCAATCCGGTCACTGAAATAACCGCACACCGGTTGAACGGCAGCACTTGAGATAACATAAATGGTACTGATGATGCCTATTGTGGAATTGGATAAATGCAGCGGTACGCTGAGATACGCCAGAATGATGCTGCGCAGGCTGTTAATCATATCCACGACGAAATGACTGAGCCCGACCGCCAGGAAGAATGGATCAGTAATGAAGGACATGGCTAGCGGTAATAATTCTTCTTTCGGATAAGTTCGTAGACTTCGGGTAATAAGTAGTATCGGTAGGGCATCCCAGCAATGATTCGCTGCCGTATCTGCGATGCAGAAATCTCCAGCAGGGGTACATCAATGAAACGCAATTTTTTCGTCAATCCCGGCAGTTGATCTTCCAGCCAATGAAGATTCACATCATCTTCAGGTCGGCGCATAACCCCAATGGCATGGCAGGCTTCAATAAATTCCATCGGTCTGTCCCAGTTCGGTAAATCATGCAGTGAGTCTCCCCCAATCAGGTAATTCAATTCGTCATCCGGATACTGTTTTCCCAGGATATGCATCGTATCTGAAACAAAATGCGGACCTGGTCGATCAATTTCCACACGCGATAGTTCAAACAGCGGTTCATTTTGTAATGCTGTAATGGAAAGTTCAAGTCGTTGTTCGATCGGAGAAATTTCCTGCCCGCGTTTATGGGGTGGATCAGGGGTCAATACCCACAGAAGACGATCCAGGTGCAACTGGGTAAATGCTTCCATTGCCAGGATCATGTGCCCAAGATGGGGAGGGTCAAAGGTACCACCAAAAACACCTATGCGCATACTCTAATCCTGCCATTCCAATTCGTAATCACCAACCCAAACTGTATCCCCCTCCTGGATACCTGCATTTCGTAAGGCTTTATCAATTCCAATGGTTTCAAGTAACCTGTGAAACCGCCGGACAGAGTCCTCATATTCCCAATAGGTCATACTGGCAGCCCGTTCGATTGCGGCTCCCTTTACCTGCCAGCCGCCATCCACCTTCTCCACCGTAAATGCGTGTGGATCCACTGCAGGACGGTATACCGGCATTTCCACTACTTCCCGCGGGCTGGGTGCTGTTTGCAGCAATACCGCGGCTTTATTAACCACATCTTCCAATCCTGTTCGAGCCAGGGCGGATACAGCCAGGAAATCATACCCGCGCTTTCGAATGGCTTTTTCAATGGCTTTTCTTCGTTCCACTACTTCGGGCATGTCCATCTTATTCAGGAGCACCAACTGGGGTTTTTCTGCCAGGGTGTCATCGAACAAAGCCATTTCGCTGTTCGTTTGAGCAAAATCCACCAACGGGTCTTCTGCCATCCCATCCAGAACATGGATGAGCACCCGGGTGCGTTGAATATGCCGTAAAAACGAATCCCCCAACCCTGCTCCGGCGTGTGCACCTTCAATCAAACCCGGAATATCTGCCAGGACAAAACGGGTATCCATATCCAGTTGAACCACACCCAGATTTGGTTCCAGGGTGGTAAAAGGATAATCGGCAATCTTGGGCTGCGCATTGGTCAGGGCTGCCAGCAGGCTGGACTTGCCTGCATTGGGTACACCCACAATTCCCACATCTGCAATAAGTTTTAACTCAAGCCGGATGGTTCGCTCTTCACCTGGCTCGCCTTTTTCTGCAATCTGGGGTGCCTGTCGGCGTGAATTTGCAAAATGCTGATTGCCTCTTCCCCCTCTGCCTGCTTTACATATAACCAGGCGTTGGTCGGCTGTCACCAGGTCGCCTAATACTGCGTTTGTTTTTGCATCGTAAACGACTGTGCCTGGGGGTACCTGGATTAATAAATCTTCTGCCGACTTACCAGACATATTACTTGGTCCACCCGGTTTGCCGTCTTCACCTACATAACGGGATTGGTGACGAAAATCTGCCAGGGTATTCTTGGTGGGTACAACAACCAAAATCACGCTGCCGCCGCGCCCACCATCTCCGCCGTCAGGTCCGCCACGTGCAATATACTTTTCGCGATGAAAGTGAACCATCCCATCGCCACCCTTACCGGACCGTACCAGAATTACAACTTCATCAATCATTTTATTCTTTCACTTACTATTCAGCCAGTGAACTCACTTCCCGAATTCCACTTTTCGATACAAATCCGAGAGGCATTCACTGGCTGCTTTTATTACGCTTTAATTACTTGCGCCCAAACTTCTTCATAAGGATTTCATCCAGAGTTGGTTGACCAATCTCCTGTAATTCATACCTCACCCGCTGCATGGGCTTGTTGACCTTGATGATACGGTTCAGGTCAATCGGTGTGGCGGAAATCACCAGGTCAACATTGGAGTTATTAATGGTTTTTTCCAGGTCACGCACCTGCGCATCACCATAACCCATTGCCGGCAAAATCATCCCGGTATTCGGGTATTTTTTATACGTATCCGCAATGGAACCAACAGCAAATGGACGTGGGTCAACAATTTCGGCTGCACCAAAGCGTTTGGCAGCCACCCAGCCGGCACCATATTTCATTTCACCATGGGTCAGGGTGGGTCCGTCTTCAATCACCAAAACACGTTTTCCACGAATGGCTTCCGGATCATCAACAAATAACGGAGATGCACCTTCGATTACAAGCGCTTTGGGGTTAAGACTGGCGATCCGGTCACGCACCGCAATAATACTTTCCGGTGCAGCTGTATCCACTTTATTGATGACGAACACATCTGCCATGCGAACATTGGTCTCACCGGGATGATATGTATATTCATGCCCGGGTCGATGCGGGTCAACCACTACAATCGAAAGGTCAGGAGTGTAGAAGGAGAAGTCGTTGTTACCGCCATCCCATAAGACAATGTCCACTTCTTTTTCAGCCTGGCGCAGGATGGCTTCGTAATCCACACCGGCATAAACAATCACACCATTGTCGATATGAGGTTCATATTCTTCCCGTTCTTCAATTGTGCATTCATGTTTATCCAGGTCAGCATAGGTTTCAAAACGCTGCACCGCCTGTTTTACCAGGTCGCCATAAGGCATGGGATGACGGATGGCAGCCACACGATAACCCATTTCTCGCAGGATAAGGGAAACACGGCGGGTGGTCTGGCTTTTGCCTGAACCGGTTCGCACAGCACAGATGGAAACTACTGGTTTGGTAGATTTCACCATGGTCGATAGTCGGACCCATCAGGCGGAAATCGGAACCTGCAGCCATTACCTGGGATGCTTTATGCATTACATATTCATGCGGAACATCACTGTAGGCAAAAATGACCTGCTCCACTTTATGTTTCTTGATGAGCATTTCCAGGTCACTTTCAGGATAAATCGATATACCTTTGGGATATAACTTGCCAGCCAACTCGGTCGGATATTTGCGTCCGTCGATATTGGGGATTTGGGTTGCGGTAAAAGCCACAACCTCATATGCCGCATTATCGCGGAAATAAACGTTGAAGTTGTGGAAATCACGTCCTGCAGCTCCCATAATCAATGTTCGAACAGGTGTCATTTCATTGCTCCTTTTTTTATATTCAGACTACACAATCGTAGTCTGGTATTGGTTATCTACATTATATCTGGTGCTGTAATTCCAAGTATCGCCAAAATGTTGCTGATTGCCTGGCGTGATGCCGCCACCAATTGCAGCCGAAAATCTCTTACGGCTGGTTCAGCCTGCAAAACCGGGCATTGGTTATAAAAATCATTGAATGCACGCGCCAGCTCATAAGCATGCGTGGTGAGATTGAGCGGTTTGATGTCCCGGGCTGCCTTTTGAATTTCTTGCGGTAATCGGCTGATCAAATCAATCAATGTAATTTCCGCCTGCTCCATTTCAGCAGGTGCAACCCATGTTTCAGGAAAAGTACCTGCTTTACGCAATATGCTGTTCGCCCTTACTGCAGCATACTGAATATACGGTGCAGCCTGACCATTAAAATCCAAGGCTGCATCCCAATCAAAGGTTACAATCTTGGCACTGTCCCGTGCCAGCATGGAATAGCGGATGGCACCTAATGCCACAGCCTTTGCCACGGCATTTTGTTTCTCTTCGCCAATATCCGGATTTTTCGTCTTAACAATTTCCAGTGCCCGGGAGGTTGCTTCCCGAACCAGGTCTTCCAACAGCACAACTGCCCCCTCGCGTGAGGCTATCGTTACATTGCCTGGCAAATTTACGATTTCATAAGCCAGGTGGTAACATTGCGATGCCCAAGGATATCCCAGCAATTCCAAAGTTTTGAAAATCTGCTGCAAATACAAAGACTGGCGTACATCCACCACGTAGATGGACTTATCCAGATGATATTCTTCAAATTTTTGAACTGCCAGGGGTATGTCTTTGGTGGCATACAGGGAGGTACCATCTGAACGTAAAATTACCAGTACCCGGTATTTTTCTTTGGTTCCGGCAATTTCATCCAGTGGAATAAAAACAGCACCTTCCGGTCGCTCGTCACGCGCCAGCCCTTTTTCAATCAGGGTTTTTACCAGTTCTTTGCCTGTATGTTCCACTTCGCTTTCAAAATAGAAACGGTCAAAGTGAACACCCAAAAGGGTATAAATTTGATCAAAAGCATCCATTGACCATTGACGGGTTTTTTCCCATAAGGCAACAATCTCAGGCTCACGTTTATCCCAGCGGGCAAACAATGCCCGTACTTCCGGTTCTACTGCAGGGTCTTCTTCATAATACTTGCTGGCTTGCACATAAATTTCACCAATCCAGCGTACCCGGTCCTCTGGCGGTTCTTCTCCGTTGTGATACTTCAGATAGCACCACAACCATTTGATGACGTGCAGTCCAATATCGCCAATATAATTGGCACGCACCACATCATCCCCTGCCCATTCCAAAATATTGCACACCGCACTGCCCAAAACAACATTACGCAAATGCCCCACATGAAAAGCCTTGTGGGTATTGGGCTGCGAATATTCAACCATGATGCGTTTGTGGGTGGGTTGTCCTTTACCGAACTGGCTGCCTTCCTGCTGGACTGCATCCAGAACCTGGCGGGTAAAGGCAGATGAAGAAAAAGTTAGGTTCAGGTATCCGCGTACTGCTTCCACTTTGCTGAAACCAGTTGGGACTCCGAGATTTTCAACAACTATCTGGGCAATTTGCTGCGCACGCACCCCTACGGGTGTGTCATTCCCCTGTTTGTTTTCATTGGCTGCAGTTTGGAAAAAGGAAGTGGAAATTCCCCACTGTCCTGCAAAAGGTATCCATTTCCAATCGATAGGTGCACTGGGAATACCCTGCCGGGTAAGAATCTCATTTACCTGCTGTCCAACCTGTAACTGAACCTGCTCAAACATGCATATATCCCTGTTCACGAAAAAGCGGGAGGTATGTCTCCCGCTGCTAGTGGTACATAAAACTCACCGGTAACCCGGGGAGGGATGGGTGGCATTTCGCCACAACTGCTCTACTTGGTCAGGGTTGCCAGGTGCTTCATGAGGCGGCTTTTGCGGCGGGCAGCATTGTTTTTATGCAACACACCCTTGGCAGCAGCAACATCGAGAGCACGGATCGCCTGGTTTACAGTCTGTTCAGCCTGTTCTTTTTCCTCTGCAAGGATGAGAACACGGGCTCGTTGAACAAATGTGCGGGCACGGCCGCGATAGATACGATTGCTGATGCGGTGTTTTTCATTCTGTTTATTGCGCTTTATTGCAGACTTAATATTTGCCAACTTCGTTCCTCCAAAACATAGTTACCGTAATGCGAACAGGAATTTTACTGTATTTGGGAAAATTTGTCTAGCATCTCGGTAGAGTTGCTGTTTCTTTCCCGGATACAATTTGTCTCGCACCTATTATCTCGAAAACATCACGATTTGGAAAATGTATTTTCCGGCAGGGTAATGCTGTTGATTGCAAACTTTTCCACGAATCTGGGTCGCAATCCAGTTGATTTCAATGTCCCAATCACCCGACCATTCGTTACAGCAGATTGTTCAAATACAAACAAGTCCTGTAATGTGAATGTTTCGCCTTCCATACCCTGTACTTCCGTTACCTGCACCACCCGGCGGGTGCCATCCCGCATACGTTCCAGGTGGATGAGCAAGTTGATTGATGATGCAATCTGCTCACGGATGGCTTTAAGTGGTAAATCCATACCAGCCATCATTACCATCGTTTCAATTCTACGCAGGGTATCTCTTGGGCTGTTCGAGTGAATGGTGGTCATGGATCCTTCATGACCGGTGTTCATTGCCTGCAGCATATCCAGGGCTTCTCCACCACGCGCCTCACCAACAATGATACGGTCCGGGCGCATGCGCAAAGCATTGATCAATAGCTGGCGGATGGTCACTTCCCCTTTACCTTCGATATTGGGGGGTCTTTTTTCCAGTCGCACAACATGTTTCTGGTTAAGTTTCAGTTCTGCCGTATCTTCAATCGAAATGATCCGTTCATTGGCTGGGATATAGGTTGAAACCACATTCAACAGCGTGGTTTTCCCGGTTCCAGTTCCACCGGAAATGACAATATTAATTTTTGCTTCAACACAGGCTTTGATGAATGACGCCAGGTTGTTATTCAGTGTGCCATTGTTTATCAAGTCCTGGGCAGTATACGGGAACCACCGCAAACTTACGAATTGTCAGAATGGGACCATCCAGGGAGAGTGGCGGGATAGTCGCATTCACACGAAATCCGTTGGGTAAGCGGGCATCAACAAACGGGGAAGATTCATCCACCCGCCTTCCAATAGGTGCCACAATTCGATCGATGATCCGTCTTAAGTGGGCATCATTCGTAAATTTAATATTGGTATGCTCAATCATACCAAATCGCTCGATGTACACATCGTTGTGACCATTGACCATGATTTCAGTAATTTCCAGAGTCACTCAGCAGGGGCTCCAGCGGACCGTATCCAATAATATCTGCGGTTATCCACTCCAACAACTGCAAACGAATTGCCCGGGTATACATCAGGTTTTCTGATGCCAGGTATTGATTGAAAGAAGTTTCGATTATCTGCTTTAGTTGTGCCAGATTTTCAAACGACAATTCGCCATTAAATTCAACCAGTAATTTCTTTTGAACCACATCCCGTATCTGGATGGCATCCTGTTCGTATTCGAACGCAGGCTGTATCTCCCGCCGGGTGGTCTTTTTTGCAATATCATTTTTTAATGCTGGTCGGTTGGTAAACATCAGATTACTCCGTAAACAATTGAACTAAAAATCACTGTATGATTGGAACCAAAACGGTAATATCACTTTTAGAAACGGTAATATCGGGCAGATTGTTCTTTTCACGGATGGCTTTTATGGTTGAATTATAGATGATTGAAATACCTGCCAGGCTTTGACCTTTGCAATCGTGACTTCTTTGTAATAATATGCCTTATTCAAATTGGTTAATGCATCCCGATACTCTTCGAATGCGCCAAAATTCGGGTTGCTGGCTGCCAGTTGCCTGGCATTTTGGATGGCTGCCAGGGTATCCGGATCTGTGACGATATCGTTAATATTGACAGAGTCAAGTGCCATATTAAAATAAACAATCGCATCCTGGAAGTAATACATTTTCCCCAAAACCATTCCCATATTTATTTGGGATTCAAGCAGCTGCAATTTATTGGCTTTGTTATCCCAGGCGATGATTTCGGCTTTTTCGAAATCACCTCGTGCATCCAAAAAATATCCGGCTGACAGGAAGCGCTGTCCGCGAGCGGTGTCAGATTCATAAAGCATTTTTTGGACCATGCCATTGGCATAAGTAGCTTGAAATCCATATAATTTTTCCAGGTTAATAATCGCCAAATCCCATTCCATCCGGTTGAATTTTTGAAGCGCAGCCAGGTAGAGCTGGGCTTTATCCAATTCGGATTTGATTTTTGCATCATCGGGATTCATGGTAGTGGCTTTCTTTAAATAATCCACTGCCCGGGTTAAGAAATCTTCTGTTATATAGGGTGAATCAATGGTGGCTTTTGCAATCTGGCGGTATTTCAGGTTGAGCAATCCCACCAGAAAAGTTTGCAAGTCCCTGCGTTCCTGGGTAAATGCCTTATCCTGGGGAACAAGTGCCACTGCTTTGCGGTAATACAACTCTGCCTGGTCAATTTCCTCAACGGTAGAATCTGGAGAGGAAAGAATATTCTTTATCGTTTCGTAATAACTCATGAACAATTGCTCTTCAAGTTTTGGAGCGACAACTGCGGGGTCAATCTCCAGAACTGCTTCATAGGAAGTTATGACGTCCTGCCACCGGCGCTCGATAATATGCAGTATCTGCAATTACCAGTAAATCCACAATGGAGTTTTTCTTCTCAATTTGTTCAATCTGGTACGCTACATCCCGGAAGAGCGGATTTTTGGCATTAATTTGCTGAAATATACCCAGGGCTTCATCGTACTTTTCTTCTACCAGGAATTGCTTTGCGGTCTGATACAGTCCATCCAGTTCGAGCATCTGGTTTGTCTGGCTGATCAGGTTCGTCAATCCAGCATAATTGGCATCAATCTCTTGAATTTGAATGATGGTGTTTTGTGCTAATTGCGTATTACCCACCCGGATGTAATTTATTGCCTGGTCTTCCAGTTGTTGCAACCTGACAACTCTTTCGTCAACTGTCATTCGATTGGCAGGATTGGCATTGGCGTAGATTGCAGCAGAAATCCAATATATTATTCCAATTCCCAACAGAATGCCGGCAAGAATTACCAGGAAGGAGATAGAAATCTTTTTCCGTACTGTCTTCTTATTTTCTTTTAAAGTAAGGCCTTCTTTTTCGCGGAACAGTTGTTTTACAGCAATATCTTCCTGGATTTCGTGCAGCGTTGGGTCTTCCGGAAAGGTCTTCTCCAACTCATTCAAGAGTTCCAGGCACTCATCCCATTCAGCGTTCTGATAGTGGCTGAGCAGCATTTTATAAGCAGGTTCATCTGCCAGCAATTGACTGGCAGCATATCGCCTGGGTAAATCAGGGTAAGACGGTTCGCTATCTGGTGGTAGATTGATGTTCTGGTTTTCGTCAGTCATTTTTTCGCCAATTCAAATTATTTCAGTGTGAAAACGCTTACATCGATAAGAGATTAAATATCTTTGGAATCAATGGTCCCAGCAAGACAATGAGAAGTGCCGGCAAAATCAGCAAAGCCAGGGGAATTACCATTTTTGTGGGCAAGCGGTATGCAATCTCTTTGGCTTTGAATTGCCGAATCAGTCGAAATTGTTCCGCCTGGCTGTGCAGTACATCTGCAATTCGCATGCCCAGCATCTCTGATTGAATGATAACGGTGACAAAACTGGAGAGTTCAGATACTTGCAATCGTTCGCTCATATTACGCAAGGAATCTGCCCGAGATACTCCTACTTCCATCTCAGAAGATACCCGCCGGAACTCCGCGCCGACGGTGTTCTGCATGTACTCTCCCACACGCTGCAAGGCTTGATCAAATCCCAGTCCAGCATCAGAACAAACTGATAACAGGTCCAGCGCATCTGGAAATTCGCGCTCAACCTTAAACTTTACTTTTCTCACCTCGCTATCGAGCCAGGCGATGGGGAAGAGAAAAAATAGAATAATGGTAACCAATCCAATGTACACCATTAATATGGATGGGGTTTGAATTTGTGTCATTAATGAGCCAGTACCAGCCTGTTGCAGTGATATCAGCCTGCCAATCTGCGCAAAATTACGCAAATTAATCAAGATAGCAACCCCAATACCGATTACCAGGAAAACAAGGCGGAGGGCAAAAAATTCTCGCGATCGCATGTTACTTGGATTGCGTATGATAGCCAGTTTACGGTCTGTATTTTCAATGGACTGTTTCGGGGTAAATTTACCAAGAAAAGCCAGGAGTTTCTTGAAACTTGCCAGCAGTGTTCTCTGCAGGAAGAACTCGGAAAAATGCTGTTGTTCTGGTGCTGGTTGGCTGATAGTCGTTTTTGTCCGGCTTTGAAACGACACAAATTCGGTCAGGCGCGAGGTTGTATCGCTGCTCCGATTGCTGCGAACGGCAAAAAAGATTAAAACCGCCCCTGCAATGAAGAACCCGCTTACCAGTGCCACGATGAGAAAAATATTGTTCATGCCTGATTCCTGTTTTGTGTTCGTTTCACTTTACACTTAATATTTGCAATGCGCCTTAACCAGATGTTGCCGATAATGATGCCAACCAGCGCAAAACCGAAGAGTATTTTGGTGACTGGTGAATCCAGGGATTCAGAAAAGTAACCTGGACTGAGCAGCACAACTGCCAAGGCAGTGATAAACGGTAGCAGTGTCAGAATATAACTGGTAAACCTGGCATTGGATGTCAATGCTCTCACTTCGCCAAACAGGGCAATTCGATTTCGAATGGTTTCCGTTACCGCAGTAAGCATAACCGAGAGGTTTCCACCAACCTGGCTGTTGATAATAATTGCCGTAACGACCATTTGTAGGTCATCGCTTTCCATACGGTCGGAGAGACTTACCAGAGCCTGGCTGAGTGGAATACCAAATTGCACTTCCCGCTGCACACGTCCAAATTCCTCGCTGGCAGGTTCAGGCATCTCCTTAACGACAACTTCAAGAGACTGCAACAGGCTGAAACCTGCCTGTACGGATCCACGGATGAGAACCAGCACATCAACAAGCTGATTCTGGAATTTCTTTTGACGTTGAAATATGCTTCGGTAAAGGAAAAACCCGGGCAGCATATATAAAAGAATACCTAAAACAAGTCCGATCAGGAAGAATTTGGTTATGACCCAGCCAAGAATCAATCCCAATATTGCGCTCAGGATTTGGATCATGACGTATTCCGTGACGGTTATCTGCCAATTGGAACTTTGCAATCTCCGGTACAGGTTTTTACCGGCAAATACCAGGAGAATGTTGTTTAACCTGTAGCGAAAACTGCTGACTTTCTCCCGTCTCTGGCTCGGTGCCCTGGGGAGGTTCACTTCCTCAGGTGGTGTTTCAACATATCTGCTCAACCTTTCCTTAACTTTGTTGGGGGAAAGCAAGGAATACAAAAATACAGCCAGGAGGGTGATAAAGCCACCTGCCGTAAATCAGTACCAAAATAAAGATGACAGTCTCTTTAGTCAATGAACACCTTAACTCGAACATTTATCCAAGCCGTGATGTTCTCATGAGAACATCCGAAGTGGGTGTTCTGGATGCTGATGCCAAGTCCTAATTCCAATAAGCTTTTGGCAATTTTCTTATAGGCTTTACTTATTACATGCCCGGGACGCTTAAGGATGATCGGTACACCTTCATTCAAGCTGTTCAAAGCAATACTCTCATCTGCCGGAATTACTCCGAAGATTTTTGTACGCAGCACTTTTTCCACTTCACTCAGGGCAACATCATTTTTCCCGCTAAACTTGTTGATTATCAGTAAAATTTTCTCGCGGGGATAAGATAGCGTCCGGCAGATGTCCAGGAAAAGCCGGGCATCACGCAAGGAAGCCAGGTCAGGTGTGATAACCAGGATTACCCGCTGGGAAGTATCCATCATGGTCACTACTTCATCATTGAGATAGTTGCCGCCATCCACAATGATGTTGGGGAAAACTTTCTGCAACCCTTGAATGACACTGAACAGGTCATCCGGGCGGATACTCTGGGCAATGGTTGCGGAGAACGGACTGGGCAGCACCTGAATTCCCGAGGCATGTCGGATTACCACCTGGCGAACCAGGTTTTCATCCAACGAGCCAGCATGCGGGATCAAATCTGCAATCGAATTCGCAGTCTTGATGTTCAACATCAAGCCAATGTCTCCAAACAAATGCTTGCCATCCAGCAGTAAGACTTCATCATCACTTTCCTGGTACATGGCAATCGCCAGGTTGGAAGCAACAGTTGAGCAACCCACCCCGCCTTTTGGGCTGAAAACCAATAAAGTGCGTTCGGTTTTCATTTTTTCTTCACCCATACCTGCGCCATGGATGGACGAGGTTACCCGTGAACGCAATTCTTTCACCCGGTGCAGGGTTGTCAGCAAATTAGCCCGGGTAAATGGATATGCCAGGAAAGCACGTGCCCCTGCCAAAATTACCCGGTTGGCGTTTCCAATTTCTTCCTCCGGCAGGATAACAATTGTGGCTACATCTGGCTGCAAGATGGTAATATCGTCTACGACATCCAATGTTTCATCCAATGAGGAATATTGATAATCATAGAAAACAATATCCGGTTGGGTGGAACGAACCGCCTGTACAATTCCATCTTCCAATAATTCGCTGTTGTAAGAATCGCTACATTATCTGACTCAAGAATGGTGGTTAATACTTTTAATAGCAACTCATTCTTGGAAGCAATTAATACTCTTAAGGCTTCAGAGGGGGTGGGAGCAAAAATCCGACTAATTCCGCAATAGTCAATATTCAATAGTCAATATTCAATCCCGAATTCTTCCTTGCCACTGGGCCTGTCGATGGTATAATGCCCCCGCGAAATCGGGAAATCATAAAGGACTTGTATGGCCGTTCTGAATGTCAATATCGACCATGTCGCCACGATCCGCCAGGCCCGCCGGACCGACGAGCCGGACCCGGTCTGGGCGGCCGTCCAGTGCGAGCTGGCCGGGGCCAACGGCATCACCGTCCACCTGCGCGAGGACCGCCGCCACATCAACGACCGCGACGTCGCGGTCCTCAAGCGAGACCGTCGCCTGCAAATTCAACCTCGAAATGTGCCTGGCCGAACCGATCGTCAAGATCGCCGAGCGCATCAGGCCCGACCAGGTCACCCTCGTGCCCGAAAGCCGCCAGAGCTGACCACCGAAGGCGGCCTGGACTGTGTCGGCGGCCTCAAACGCTCGATCGCCGTCGTCAAGCGGATGCACAAGAAGGGCATCTGCGTCAGCGCCTTTATCATGCCGGACAAAGAACAGATCTTCGCCTCCGCCGAAGCCGGCTGCGACGCCGTCGAGCTGCACACCGGCGCCTACGCCAACGCCCAACCGATGCCCAGATCGAACGGCAGCTCAACGAGCTGCGCGACGCCCGCGACATGGCGCGGGCCGCGGGCCTGATCGTTCATGCCGGGCACGGCCTGACCTATCGCAACATCGGGCCGGTCGCGGATCGAGGACCTGGGCGAATTCAACATCGGCCACAGCATCGTCGCCCGCGCCGTCCTGGTCGGCATGCGACAAGCCGTCCGAGAAATGATCCGCCTCATCGACAAATACAAGACGGGCCCGAAGGCTGATCACGGGACCGTCGGCCGGGCGATTCGGCCGCGGCCGCAATCACAACAGAAAATGCGGGAGAACAATATGTTTAGCGGTTCCATGGTGGCTCTGATTACGCCCTTCAGCGACGGCGAAGTGGATTTCGAAACCCTCGACGAGCTGGTCGATTCCAGATCAAGAGCGGCACCGACGGCATCGTCCCCGTCGGCACCACCGGCGAATCGCCCACCCTCGACTACGAAGAGCACGAGCAGGTCATCGAGCGGATCGTCCGTGCCGCCGACGGCCGCATCCCCGTCATCGCCGGCACCGGCTCCAACTCCACCGCCGAGGCCATCGAGCTGACCGCCTTCGCCAAGAAGGCCGGCGCCGACGCCTCCCTGCAGGTCTGCCCCTACTACAACAAGCCCACGCAGGAAGGCCTCTACCAGCACTTCAAGGCCATCGCCGAGGAGGTCGATATGCCGATCGTCCTCTACAACATCCCCGGCCGCTGCGGCGCAGGCCTGACCCCGGACACCATCGCCCGGCTCTCGCGAGACTCGACAACATCGTCGCCATCAAGGAAGCCACCGGCTCGCTCGACCAGGCCAGCGAGATCGCCTCCCGCTGCGACCTGACGATCCTCTCCGGCGACGATTCGCTCACGCTGCCCATCGCCTCCGTCGGCGGCAAGGGCGTCATCAGCGTCGTCGCCAACATCGTCCCCGCCGATGTCAAGGCCATGACCGACCTGATCCTGGAAGGCGATTTTGTCTCGGCCCGCAAGTGGCACCACAAGCTCTTCGCGCTGTCCAAGAGTCTGCTGAGCCTGGCGACCAACCCCATCCCGATCAAGGCCGCGATGGCCATGCTCGAGATGGCCTCCGACGAAATGCGTCTGCCGATGGTCCCCCTGGAAGACGGCAAGCGAAACGAACTCCGCAAGATCCTCACGGCCTACGGCCTGCTGGCCTGATCGCCGGGACGCTTGCTGAATATCGTTACAGTCTAACCTGTTTGTCCCGAATTCGTACCGGCCGCCGCGGCGGCCGGTTTGTTTTGGGCCTGGTGCCAGTCCTGGGCGTGTTGGTAGATGCGGATCATTTCCTCCGTCATCCGGCTTACCGAATGATGCTGCCGCATGTAGTCCTGGGCTCCCCGCGCCAGCGACTGGGCATATTCCTTCTGCGTCAGCAGTTTCTGCAGGCATGTGTAGATGCTGTATTCGTCGGCCGGATCAAAGTACTCGGCGGCCTTGCCCGGGATCAGCGTATCCTCCAGCCCATCCTTGGATAGCGCCACCGCCATTCCCACGCTCATCGCGTCCAGCAGCGCCGGGTTGATATCCAGCGGCCGGCCCGACTGCAGGAACAGGTCCGCCGCCGACAGCACCGTCTGCAACGGCTCGATCACCGGCGTCACCGTCACCATCCGCGACAACCCCAGCTTCCGAATCGTCTGGTGAATGACCCCCGACGCCTTGCCCTGCCCCAGGATCGCCAGCGCAAAATCGTGCCCATCAATCGCCAGATGCCGCACCGCGTTGAGCAACGCTTCAAAAAACCGCTCGTCCTCCAGCGGCTGCACCGACGATCACGCTGGTCTGCCGGTTCGGCTGCGAATAGCACGCGCAGCGATCCTCCACGAAATCCCCCGCGCTGACCTGGCAGATCGACGCCGCCATCGCCGGATACTCCCGGCCCAGCCGCCCGGCCACCGCCGCCGTCGTCCCGATCAACTGCCCGCAATGCGTCGCCCGGATCTTCGGCCGAAACAGCATCCGCGGCCACCGCGTGAAGGTCGCCACATACGGAATCTCCATCGCCTCGGCCAGCGCCTCCGTCAGCCCGATCCGCCGCGGCGACAGGCAATGCAGCACCGTCGGCCCCAGCTCCTCCAGCGTCTCCAGCAGCAAGGTGAAATTCTGCGTCCACAATAATGGAATATGAAACACCGGGTACTCCGCCACCTCCACCGACGGGCTCAGGATGTCCGATCCCTTCAGCGATCCCGGCCCGGCGACGATCGGCGAAAATCCGTCCGACACCAGCGCCACCAAAAACCGCCGGAGCATCGAGCGTTCTCCGACAAAAACGCCGCATCGACGATCATCGCCGGTCGGACCTGCGCCGACACCGGAATCGGCAGTGTCTTCGGTTTGGGCGGTTTCATCCGACATAACGGCCGACCTTGGTTTGAAATGAAATCAGGACCCCGGTGGTCAACAAACAGCCCGAATCCAACAGTTGCCTGTGAAATGTCTCGCCCAATAAAGGGAGTCCCCATGTCAGGATTCCCCCTCCCGCCCGCCGCCCACCATCTCCGTCAGCTTCTCGAATTGCCCCGCCTTGATGTGGTAGGAGTGCTCGTCATCCGGAAACGCCCCCGACCGCACCTGCCGGGCATAATCGCCCACCGCCTCGGTGATCGGCCCCGACAGATCGACATACGCCTGCGAAAACTTCGGCCGCCCGCACGGGCTGATCCCCAGAATGTCCGACATGATCAAAATCTGCCCGTCGCAATCCGGCCCCGACCCGCAACTGATCACCGGCACCGGACACCCGCCGCGTGATGAATCCCGCCACCTCCCGCGCCGTCCCCTCCAGCAGCAGGGCGCTGGCCCCCGCCGCACCATCTGGTCGGCGCTGAGATCAGCTCCCACGCCAGATCCGCCGTCGTCCCCTCCGCCTTGAGCCTGCCCAGCTTGACGACACTCTGCGGCCGGATCCCGATATGCGCCATCACCGCCATCCCCGCATCGCTAACCGCTTTAACCACATCGAGATACGCGTTGCTCGCCTCGATCTTGATCACCTGGGCCCCCGCCTCCTGCACAAACCGCCCGGCATTCCGCACCGCATCGCCCACCCACGTCTGGTACGACAAAAACGGCATATCCGCCACCAGACACGCCAGCGGCGCCGCCCGCCGGACCGCCGCCGTAATCGCCACCATAAAATCCATCGTCGCCGGCAGCGTCCAGTCGTGCCCCAGCAGCACCTGCGCCGCCGAATCCCCCACCAGGATCATCTCCACCCCCGCCGCGGCCACCAGCCGCGCCGTCGTATAATCGTAGCAGCTTACCGCCACAATCTTCCGTCCGGCCGTCTTGGCCTCCAGCAGGTCCAGTATCGTAAATCGTTTATCCATAAGTAGTTGCGCTAATCCTAACCCCGATTCCTGTCTCGCATTGCCCTATTGTCCGGCCCATCCGCCGCAGTTTCCACAAAAATTTTATTTTTTTGCCAATTTCCTCTTGACCCGAAACCGCCTGGATGCCTTATCATACTCTCGATTTTCTAAAGAATTATATTCGATATTCCGATAGAACAAAAGAGCCGTTCTTTGAAATCATTTTCAATGGCTTTTCATCACCCTCCTCCGAAGCCAGATTCTGCTTTGTATCGGAATCTGGCTTTATTTTTTGCGCAGACCATCACCGCATAACGGATTCACAAAGGATGATTGTCCGGTCTCAACGACCGGCCATGTGCGAGCAGGATACCCGTCGTGTCGCCGGGTCGTACTGGAATTGCCCGCCCATCGGGCAGATCGGCGCCCCTTCGGGAAGATACAGAAGATTGTCCATAATAATGGTTTTAAACGCGGCAGCGTCGGCCGGGTAGTTCCCCCCGTTGTCCTTGGCATACAGCTCGATCGCCGCGTTGATCAGGCCGGCATTCCGCCGACAGTTATTCTCCTGGGATAGCTCGGCGCTGCGAGAAATCCGCGGCACCGCCACCGCCGCGACCGCCGCCAGCACAAAGATCACGATCAGCAATTCCGCCACCGTCATTCCCGCACGCATCCTGCTACCGCTCATATCATCGCCTTTCGACAAAGGGTCGTATTCTCAAAGGGTGTATCGGCCATTTGTTCGATCGACTTTGAGTCCTGTCCGTTCTGTAACGAGCCCTGAGGAATGTCCGCATCGCGGTTCATTGCCGTGACGGAAATTATCGGACCATCGCACAGGACCGGGCCGTTAAGTCTCCATCTTTTCCGTTCGATACATCCGGTGTGAATCCCTGAACCTAAATGGAGATCCCAGATGACTGAAACGGCAATCAGACTCGGACTCGACCGGCAAACGATCGACGCGGCCCCCGCGGAGCAACACCCCGCTCCGCTCGATTGGCTTTTGTCCTTTCGCGGCCTCGATGCCGGCCCGCATCGAACAGCCAACGACTTTGTCCCCGCGGCCGAATGGATCCGCGACGGCCTCGACGCCGACAATGTCCATGTCGTGCTGGCCGGCTCGGCCGCCGCAAACCCCCGTCCCGTCGGTTCCGCCCATGCCCCGCACAGCGATCCGTCGCTGGTCACGGCCAGCGATGCGATTCTCGCCGCCGTTCTGGGCGACGGCCAATCCATCCTCCTCGACGATGCCGGTCAAAACTCCCCCTTCGCCGCCGACCCGCAACTCCAGCGATTCAATATCGTCTCCGTCCTGTGCGTGCCCATGACGCTTTCCGGACGGTGCATCGGCGCCATCTACGCCGACGCCCGTGTCCCCGCGCCCCTGGAACGAAGGCGACCTGGCCGTCCTCGAGTTGGCCGCGGGCCTTCTGGCCCTTCTCTGGGATCACCGGCGACTCCTCTGCCAGTCCGTCAACAACGCCGCCATGGCCGAAGCGGGCCTGGCCGCCCAGAAAATGTCGCACGCCGTCAAAAACATCCTCCAGATGGTCTGCGGCGCAGGCGAGGTCATCGAATTTGCCCTCAAGAACAAACACTACGACCGCCTCCAGCGGAGCTGGGACATCCTCCAGCCCAACCTCCAGCGAATGAAGAAATTCACCCTCGACATGCTCGACTTTAGTCGCCCGCGTCCCTTCGAGTTCGCCCCCGCCGATCCGGCCGCGATCATCGCCGCCGTCGCCGAGACCTTCGCCGCCGTCCTCCAGACGCGCTCCGTCAAGCTCGACCTTTGGCTCGATGCGGCGCCAAAATCGGTCTCCCTCGATTCGGCCCGCGTCACCGAGATGATCGGCAACCTGATCCTCTATTCCCTCGACCGCATCGGTGCCCAGCCCGGCTCTATTCGCATCGAGTGCCGCCCCAACGCAAACAATGCCGCCGTCGAGATCCTCATCTCCGACTCCGGCCCGGCCCTCGACCCGTCAAAAGCTGACGAAATCTTCACCCCCTACGAGCCCGACCGCGGCCAGACTCAGCACCGGCCTGGGCCTGGCCATCGCCCGCCGCATCGCCCAAACCCACAACGGCTCGATCACCCTCGATCTTGCCGACAACGCCTTCCGCATTACTTTGCCACTGACCCTTGCCCGGTAGGGACACGGCATGTCGTGCCCTTCTTTGTCATTTCCGCGCAGACCCCAAGCCCGCAAGCAAAAAGAGAGTCCACAGATTGACTTATTTCCTGTACGCCATGCCCTGAAACGAGGCGATGAGGTTGCCCTCGCCGTCGGTGACCTGGACCGAATAGGTGCCGATCTTGCGGCTCAGCGATACTTCTTTGGCCCTGGCGATCAGGACGCCGCTGGAAATCGCCTTGAGATATTGAATGTTGACATTGATGGCCACGGCCACCGTGCCGTGCGAATTGCACGCGGCCGCGAAGGCCAGGTCCGCCAGCGAAAAAATCATTCCCCCGTGCACGGTGCCCACGCCGTTGAGGTGGTGCGGCTGGATGGCCAGTCGCGCTTCGGCGTTGCCGCCGCCGGCCTCGATCAGCTCGATGCCGCAATACTTGGCGAAGGTGTCTTTGTCGAAAAAGGTTTCTTTGTCCGTCATCGTCGTTATTCCTTTCCCCGGTCGCCGAGGATCCGGGCCTTGATCCCGCCGAGGATCGCGATCATCGCATCGTGAATTTTCCCGTTGGTGGCGATCAGTTCGCCGGGCAGCCCCGCAGCGTCTCCGGCAAAATCGGTGACCCGGCCGCCGGCCTCGGACACAATCAACTCCCCTGCCGCGATATCGTAGGGTTTGAGGTTCAGTTCCCAGAATCCTTCCAGCCGGCCGCAGGCGATGTACGACAGGTCCACCGCGGCCGAGCCGGTCCGCCGGATATCGCGAATCTGGGGCAAAATCTGCTGAAAATACGGCAGATTGTTATACGCGTGGCCATCCCTCATGCAGGCAAATCCCGTCGCCAGCAGCGAATCGTCCAGGCGGGACTCCTTCGAGACGCCGATCCGCTCGCCGTTGAGGGTCGCCCCTTCTCCCGCAGTCGCCTCGAACAATTCGCCCAGGGCCGGGGCATGGACCGCCGCCAGGATCGCCCGGCCGTTTTGCTGCAGCGCGATCGAAACCGAGTAAAACGGCTGGCCGTGAATATACGAGGTCGTGCCGTCGATGGGGTCGATCACCCAGCAGAATTCGTCTCCGTCCCGGCGGCCGGTTTCTTCGCCGAAGATCCCGTGGCTGGGAAACTTTTGCTGGATTTCCCCAACCAGGTACTCCTCCACGGCGCGATCGGCCTCAGTGACCAGGTCCTTCTTGGACTTGCGATCGATTGCCAGACCGCCGGCCTTGTGCCGGAATTCGATCGTGATCTGCCCGGCCCGCAGAATGATTTCCCGGAGAAACCGGTTCATGGCCGCCTCACGGGTTCGGCCGCGTTTTCCGCCATCGGAGCCCCAAGTGGGCTGTCGGAAGGCCGGGCGTTTCGGCCCCAAAGCCAGCGGCGACGGAAGGCGTCGATTTCGGCCGGGGAATAAAAATGACGGACATATTGGGCCTGATATATCCTGTCATAGGAGATCGCCGCCTATCAGAAGCGGTTGCGCGAGAAGTTCCTGGAAGCGATCGGCGGTCTGCCCGAACGAACGCCGCTGAACTCCCGGACGGTCGGCACGATTTCCCGTCCCGGCTATCGCGTGGAGAAGATCATCTTCGAGAGCCAGCCGAAGCATTACGTGACGGCGCTGCTGTTCCTGCCCGACGCGCGAGCGTTTCAAGCCGCCGTATCCGGGCGTGCTCGTGCCGTGCGGCCATGCGATGAAGGCCAAGGGCATGCACGAGTATCAGTCGATGGGCGCCCTGCTGGCGCTCAACGGCATGGCGGCGCTGGTCTTCGATCCGATCGACCAGGGCGAGCGCGGCCAATACCTCGGCGAAGGCGGCTGGCCGAAGCTCTGGGGCACCGCGGCCACACGCATGGTCGGCATGGGCTGCATCCTGCTGGGCCGCAACACGGCGCGCTTCGAGATCTGGGACGGCATGCGGGCGATCGACTATCTCCAGTCGCGGCCCGAGGTCGATCCGCAGCGGATCGGCTGCACCGGCAACAGCGGCGGCGGCACGCAGACCAGCTACCTGATGGCCCTGGACGACCGCATCCGCGCGGCGGCGCCGAGCTGCTACCTCACGAGCTTGCCGCGGCTGCTGGCGACGATCGGCGCCGCAGGACGCCGAGCAGAACATCTTCGGCCAGTTGGCCTTCGGCATGGACCATGCCGACTGCATCATGATGCGGGCGCCGTCGCCGGTGCTGATCTGTGCCGCGACCAAGGACTTCTTCGACATCGGCGGCACCTGGGACACCTTCCGCTACGCCAAGCGGCTCTACACCCGCATGGGATTCGCCGAGCGCGTCGACCTCCTGGAAAACGACGCCGGGCACAACTACAACACCATCCAACGCGAAGGCGCGGCGCGGTGGATGTCGCGATGGCTGCTGGGCAAGGATCAGCCGATCATCGAGCCGCCGATCACGCTGCTGACGCGAGCAGGAATACCAGTGCACGCCCGACGGCAAGGTGATGTCGCTGCCCGGGCGCACGCTCGGTCTACGACCTGAACGAGGACTACGAGAACGAACTGGCGAAGCGGCGGGCAGTCGTCGTGGGCAGCCGGCGACCGGACGGCCCTGCTGGACGCAGGTGCGGCGGCTGGCCGGCATCCGCAAGCTGTCGGAATTGCCCAAGCCGCAGGTCGAAGTCGTCGGGACGGTTGCACGCGAACGGGCTACCAGATCGAGAAGCTCGTGATCAAGCCCGAGGAGGGCATCGTCGCTGCCGGCGCTGTTGTTCCTGCCCGAGAAGCCGAAGCCGGACCGCGTCGTGCTGTACGTTCACGAGCAGGGCAAGGCGGCCGACGCGGCCCCCGGCGGCCCATCGAGCGATTGGTGCAGGCCGGCGATGCCGTCCTGGCGGTCGATCTTCGCGGGACGGGCCAGACGCAGCCGCCTCGGGCGAAGGCGGCTATTATTCGGCCCGGAATATCAGGATGCGTACGTCGCCTACCTGTTGGGCCGCTCGTACGTCGGGATGCGGGCGGAAGACGTGTTGGTCTGTGCCCGATATGCGGCCGAGCGGGCACGGGGGCCGGCAGGCACGGTCGAACTGGTGGCCATCGGCAACGTCGGCGTCCCCGCCCTCCACGCGGCCGCCTTGGAGCCGAGCCTGTTTCGGCACGTGACACTCTCGCGATCGCTCGTCTCCTGGTCCAACGTGATTCACAACCGCTTGAACAAAGGGTTGGCGACGCATCTTGTTCACGGCGTGCTCTCTGCACTACGATCTTCCCGGACCTCGCGGCCACCCTGGGCGAAAAACTCGCCGTCGAACAGCCTGTCAACGCCTTGGGGGCGGTCGTTCAGGATTCCAGGTAAGAATTCCGGCTAATACGGGCCTCTTCCATCCATCGAGGAGGAATTGCGCCGATTCCAGACTATATGATTCAACCAGTATCTTTTCAACTACTTCGGAAGTCAACGCGGGCATACAGGTTGGCCTCTGCCGGTTTATCAAGAAACCCTGAAATCGATGACCTCGGCTCGACTTGCTGCTGAAACAGCCGCGGGGCGTGGGCGTCACATTTCGGGACGTTACCGGCCCAACAGAAAGGTACTACCCGCCATTGCCGGTTACCGGCCGGGACATTCGGGCGACATCGAGATGCTCCTAAAACGTTCTACCGACAACGGCGAGACCTGGAAGAAGCAATAGGTCCTTTGGGACGATGGGGATGTCGCTCCCCTCAGTGGTCGGGTCGCATCGTAGCTTGAAACCGATAGTGGCTTATTTATAGTGAGTAATCTAGGATTTGGCTCCGGAGGTTGAACCCGGCGGGCCTGGGCCGCGTAAGACGGCTGGGCCCCCGGTGTATCCCGACTTTCTTGTGATAACGCGGGGCACCGCGGAAAGGTCCTCCATGCAGTCAGAAGTCATCGTCGAAACCCGAAGCCTCACCAAGGTTTACCGCGATTTCTGGGGCCGGCAGAAGGTCCGGGCCCTGAAGGCCCTGGACCTGGAAGTCCGCCGGGGCGAGATCTTCGGGCTGCTGGGGCCCAACGGCTCGGGCAAGACCACCACCATCAAGCTGCTCCTGGGCCTGCTGTTCCCCACCAGCGGCCAGGCCCTGGTCTTCGGCCGCGACGCCACCGACGTGACCAAGAACGAGCGGATCGGCTACCTGCCCGAGGAATCGTACCTCTACCGCTTCCTCAACGCCGAGGAGACGCTCGATTTCTACGGCCGGCTGTTCAACATGCCCGCGGGCGGTGCGCCGCCAGCGGGTCGCCGACCTGATCGAGATGGTCGGGCTGGACTGGGCCAAGCGGCGGCAGTTGAAGGAATACTCCAAGGGCATGACCCGCCGCATCGGCCTGGCCCAGGCCCTGATCAACGACCCCGAGCTGATCGTGCTCGACGAGCCGACCACCGGCCTGGACCCGATCGGCACGCGCGAGATGAAGGACCTGATCCTCAAGCTGCGCGACGAGGGCAAGACGATCCTCATGTGCAGCCACCTGCTGGCCGACGTGCAGGACGTCTGCGACCGGATCGCCATCCTGTACCAGGGCGAGCTGAAGGAGCTGGGCCGGGTCGACAGCCTGCTGAAGGTCCGCGACGTGACCGAGATCCGCGCCGCCGGCCTCAGCGCCGCTGGCCCAGGAAGAAGTCCGGCAGGTGATCGAGCGGCAACAACGGGCACGTGCTGTACGATGGGCAACCCGACCACGACGCTCGAAGAACTGTTCCTGAAGATCATCCGCGAGAGCGAAGAGCATCCCGGCCGCCGCGTGCGCGGAGTGGCGAGCGACAGTAGTCAGTCGGCCGCCGGCTTCATTCACCATTCGTCAATCCCTGATCCCTTCAGTCTTCATGGTTATCGATCTCAAAGACGTCGTTCCGTTTCTGACTTGGCTGCCGCGGGGCCTTGTTGCACTGGCTGCTGGTCGTCGTCGTGCGTGGCGGTCGGCGGCGACGGTCGTCGGCTGGCTGGTGGCGGCCGTGCGGCACGGCCCGGTCGCGGCCACGCGGATCACCGGCCGGGTGCTGTCGCGACGCGGTGCGTCGACCTGGTGCGCATCTCGCCGCGGCGCGTCTGGGCCCTGGCCTGGCTGGCGATCAAGGAGTCGATCCGCCGCCGCGTGGTGGTGGTGTTCGCGGTGTTCATCCTGATCCTGTTGTTCGCCGGCTGGTTTCTCGATCCCGGCAGCATCGATCCCGCGCGGCTGTATCTCGAGCTTCGTGCTCACGGCCACCAGCTACCTGGTGCTGCTGCTGGCGCTGTTTCTCAGCTCGCTGAGCCTGCCGGCCGACATCAAGAACCGCACGCTGCACACGGTCGTCACCAAGCCGGTGCGGGCCAGCGAGATCGTGCTGGGGCGGATCCTGGGCTTCACGGCCGTGGGCACGCGTGCTGCTGGTGGTGATGGGCGCGATCAGCTACGTGTTCGTCGATGCGCGGGCTGGCCCACACCCACGAACTGACGGCCGACGACCTTCAGCCGGTCGAAGGCGTCGGTCGCCGGGCAGCCGGCCGTGCTCCGAGGCCGCACCAGCCGCGTCAATCAGCATCGCCACAAGGTGACCGTCGATCCGACGGGCCAAGGCCGCGTCGAGATGGAGCAGGGCCACTGGCACGAGCTGACCGTGCGAAAGCGACGGCGACAAGACCGACCTATCGAGCTCGGCCCGGCCGAAGGGATGCTCGTGGCCCGCGTGCCCGTCTACGGCAAGCTCGCGCTTCCGCGACCGCGACGGGCCAGCCGACGGAGAAGGGCGTCAACGTCGGCGACGAATGGACCTATCGCAGCTACATCGAGGGCGGCACGCTGGCCGCCGCGTCTGGACCTTCGAGGGCATCACCGAAGAGGCGTTCCCCAACGGCCTGCCGGTGGAAATGACGCATCGAGGTGTTCCGCACCTACAAGGGCGACATCGAGAAAGGCGTGCTGGGCAGCCTGACCGTGCGGAATCCGCAAGACCGGCAAGAAGGTCGAAGTCCGCGATCTTCGAGTCGAAGGAGTTCGCGATCGACGTCGCAGCTCATCCCGCCGCGAGTTGCAGACGCCCGACGGCAAGAAGGTCGACCTGTTCAACGATCTCGTCGACGACGGGCAGGTGGAGATCTGGCTGCAATGCGTGGACGCCGCAGCAGTACTTCGGCGCCGCCCAGGCCGACCTGTACCTCCGCGCCCGCGACGCCTCGTTCGCGCTGAACTTCGCCAAGGGCTACCTCGGCATCTGGCTGCAGATGGTGCTGGTGATCGCGCTTGGGCGTGATGTTCAGCACGTTCCTCAGCGGCCCGGTGGCCATGCTCGCCACGCTTGGGCGCGCTGGTGGGCGGGTTCTTCAACGACTTCATGTTCCGACTGGCCACCGGCACAGACCTACGGCGGCGGGCCGTTCGAGTCGCTCATCCGCATGCTGACGCAGCAGAACGTCACGTCGGAGATGGAGCCGGGCCTGCGGACCACCGTGGCGCAGACGCTCGACCAGGCGGCCGAAGTGCGGCCTGCGGGTGATGTCGACGATCCTGCCCGATTTCGGCCGCTTCAGCTTCGCCGAATACGTCGCCAGCGGATTCAACATCTCCGGCGACACGATCCTGACCGGCGATACC
>CAWCAN010000005.1:0-14348 GCA_963793615.1 uncultured Chloroflexia bacterium | reverse complement strand
TACGCTTTTATTAAACCGAGTCCGGATACCAACGAATCGGATGCATTCACCAATCATGTTTCCATTATTAATTCCACTTTCGAAAATAACCGGCAGTTCGGAATATTGGTGCAAACATTGGGCAGGATAACCCTGAGCGGGGTAATCGCAGGCAACACCGCAGATACCACCGCATACATTTATGGGATTGACCCGGTAACTGAAGGATTTGGAGCCTACCTGGTAAACGATATGCTCTTAACCAGCCTGAATAACATCACCATTCTCAACAGTAAGTTTGATAACAATTCTGGACCGGGTTTGTATGTCGTCTCTGAGGGACGCATTACCCTCACGAATGTAACTGCCATTGGAAATACAAGCATAGGAACCACTCCCTATGGGGTTTATCTTTCCAATGTAAATAGTCCCCCAGATGTTCCCGCCGGTATCAGCATCAGCGGCGGAATCAAATCAAACCGCTTCAGTGATAATGCACAGGCACCGGGTTGTTTCTCAACACCCTGGGAACGCTGTATCTCAATAACATCCAGGCGGATAATAACGGGAAAAGCGGAATTTACTTCCTTAATGTGTCAAACACCAACATGGTGACTTTGCGCAATATCCAGGCAAATAATAACGCATTGTCAGGAATGTACATTCGGGGTAAAGGAACGATCTTTGCCGATCGCCTGACAGCCTTCCAAAATGGATACGATTTAAATGATGAAAACCTGGAAATGGATTTTCTTACGTCGGCAGGAGTATATCTCTCCAACAGCGCTGATACAACCGGGCAGAAAACGGTCACTGTTTATCGCAGCGTATTTTCAAACAATTTTACAACCGGATTGCGGGTGTATTCGAATGCAAATATTATCATCAATGCTGTCCAGGCAAATGGCAATCATACTGCTGACCTGACCCCACCCATATCCCTTCGGGTGGATGGGATATATCTTGAAAATAAAAATAGTTCTTATGCTGTCAATGTTTATGTATATTCCAGCCTGGGTTCCAACCGGTTTGACAATAACCGCGATTACGGGCTGCACGTTTTCGCCCGTCAGAACATCACCATCGCCAGCGCCACCGCCATCGGAAATGGCATTTCCGACCCTGCTGCAGTACGCAGCGGAATAAACCTGGTGGCATACTCTTCAACATCTGTAGTGAGGGTTAACTGCACCAGCGTAACCGGCAGCGGATTGCACGGTTTGTGGGCGGAATTCCTGGGCGGGGCTGGCGGCAAATTCATCCTGTATCATTCTTCGCTGACAGGCAACGCTGTAATTAATGCCAGTGGAGAAAACCTGAATGTGGATGGCGCCACAACCACCACCATCATCCCCGGTTTTTGTTCTGGCTGGTAGAAATTAATAATTAAAAAAGGCTGCCGAAATCGGCAGCCTTTTTTCTAAGTAATCTTTTACTGATCAATTCTGCTTGACGTCACACCCAATCAGAACGAAAATATTTGTGTTCGATCGTAAATTTCGTTAGGTTTATCTCTTCTCAACATTATTACTGAAAGCGGAGGGTAAAAATGGGAAGTTTTTTGAGAAGCATCGGTCTTAAATCCTGCCTTACATTCAATATTATCGTTTTCCTTCTGTTTCCCTCACGGATTGTCTTTGCGGAAGGTGAAGCACCTGAAAACCCGATACCAATTAATATTCCCACTGTAGAAGTTCAAGAATCCAACCTTCGGGTTCAGAAGTTGAGAATGTGGATTTAACCGCGCCATTCATCGAAAGCACCGTTGTAAATCCAGCCGCTTCCCAATTGTCGATTTCCGATACTTGTATTCCTGACCCCTGGTTCTATTGTTCTGGTCCTGGTTGTTTTGGCGGACGGTCAGAAACATTTACCACAATTAACCAAGCCCTTCAAAAATGGTTCGAGCGCAAAGGTAGCGGATTAATTTATGTGGAATCGGGATACAGTGTCACAGAGGATGCCAGTGTCACCATTTCAGGCACCGATCCAGGCATGCGTTCACTCAGAGGTATTGTTTGGGAAACTCCCGATATGGGTGAAAAACCAATAATAAATGGAGCAGTTACAATCACCAATTTGCCATACGGCTTTACCATCCGCGGCATCAAAATTCAGGCAAATAATAATAGCAGTGCACTGTCGATAACCAACAGCATTGGTTATATAAAACTTTATTGATGTAGATGTAACGAATATTAATTCAAGTGGCTCTGGAATTATTATTGACAGTCATAAAGGGACTGTTGAGTTACTTCAGGTTGATGTTTCAAATAATGGTACGAATGGAGCAAATCTCAACAATTGCAATTGGAGTCCTGGGTATTGCGCCAATTCCGGGAGTATTAAAATCACCAACAGCAGTTTCAATAACAATGGGGTAACCAGTCCAGCCAATGGATTGCAGGTAGTATCTGGTGGTTCGATTCTCATAAACGGTGTTTCTGCCATTGGAAATTATGGCAATGGATTAAATATTGGAATCTATAGTTCTGCACTAATCAAGAATAGTGTGTTTTCTCAATCGACACTTGATACCCCAACCGCCGAGCAGGGGTATGGGATTATAGTCAGTGAAGCATCGACAGGCAGCCTTACACTCGAGAATGTACAAATTTCTCATAATTACAAAGATGGAGCCTGGATTCGTACTCGGGGAAATATAGTTATCAAACAGGTGAGTGCCCTTAGCAATGGAGATCATGGCATTTATATATCTGATCTTCATGGCCTGCCGTGGGCGAAGAATGTGTTGATAAATGATTCTAATTTTGTATGACAATACCCAAACGAATCTGAAAGTGTTGATCACTGGGTTCCATCACGCTTAATCGGGTGCAGGCAAACCACAGCACATCAGGCAGTGGAATTGAACTGGACAATTCAACAGCAGCAACTGCGCTGCCAGTCACCTTGAACCAGGTGAACTTAATTGACAATTTCGGAAGTGGTGGAGCAATTAAGAGTAAAGGCACAATTACGCTCAACGCTATCCATGCCGATGACAACGATCTTTCAGGATTGATTGCAGATAATGCAGTGTTTGCCGCAACTGGAAGTATTACTGTCCTTTCCACGTATGGCGAAAACAGCTTCAGCCATAATCATGGCTCCGGATTGGAAATCACTACCCAAAAAACCACACGAATTAGCCAGGCGGATATTCTGGATAATGGAGGAAACGGATTAAGCATCATCGGAAGCGGACCAACCAGTAGTATTACAATTACAAACCTGACTACCGAGCTGAATTCAGAAGCAGGGGTATTAATAACTACAAATGGCGTGGTTAACCTTGCTCAAATCGTCTCTTTCGGGAATTTTGCAGGTGCGGGAATATCAATCACAACGAATGCTCCGGTCTATCTGAAGAACATCACTGCCAATTCCAACGGTTTAGACGGATTATTTATTGATACTGCATCAACATTCACCCTGGCAGGTACTTTAAATCAGTTCAATGATAATGGACAGGTTGAATTATCCGAAGGGAATGGTATCAAAATTCAAGCGGATGGTTCCAGTTATCTCACCAACCTGGTATCAAACCACAATGATGGATATGGAATACAAATAACGAATTCAACCCCGGGAAATGTAACTATTAATGCAACTGTATTTGGTTGGAAAAATCAGGTGACTGAAAACCTGGATGGCATTAATATTTCTGTTGGCGGAGCGGTAAATATTAATAAATCCCTGGTTAACCTGAATTGATACTCTGGTGCAATCATTAACAACCGAATTGCCTCGCTTACAAAAATGGTAACGATTACCAATAGTAGTTTTTCCGAAAACCAGGATATGTCAGCCGATGGTTTGAATGTCCTTTCCAATGGAGCAATTATATTGAACAATCTCACGGTAAATAGAAATGGGAACAATGGTGCATTTTTGAATAATTCCGAACCATCTCCATTCCCGCAATCTATTACTGTGATCAATAGCACTTTCAATTCCAATGGTGAAAATGGCCTGGAAATTAAACAAATCGAAATATCACTCTGAATGGGTTAACCGCCAATGGGAATGCGACCGGTTATGGAATAAGCGCTGATAACAGTACTGCACCGATTAGTCCAATTGTCATCACCGGGATTAATCAAACCATGAACAACGGTAAAGATGGTTTATATCTTAAAAGTGCCGGGGTGATTACGATTTCCCGGTTTACTTCTTCCTGGAACACCGGTATGGGGATAAACATTGAAAGCGCAAAAAGTGTACTTCTTTACACCAGTCGAACGGAAGAAAATCGTGGAGACGGAGTAAGCATCATTGCACTCGATAAAGTTGTTGTGAACACCTTGAACAGTTTTACCAATGGGTATGATACCCTTAGTTAATTCTCATGGACTCGTGATTGATACTGACACAAAGGCATATATCTATAACAGCACGTTGATTGGGAATACGGGTTACGGTCTGGCTGCCCTGCTATTGAATGGGGCAAATGACCTGGTGCTGGTGAATTCCAACACTTTCGGGAACGAAGATGGCGGGGTAACCTTCAGCCTGCCCTGACCACCAGCCCTTTCAAATATTCCCCCTCCGGGAAATTCAACGCCACCGGGTGGTCTTCGCCTTGCGCCAGGCGTTCCAGCACCACTGCCTGCACCCCGGCATCCAGGGCTGCCCCGGCTACAATCTTGCGAAACAGGTCAGCGCTCACCCCGCCCGAGCATGAATAGGTCATCAACAACCCGCCCGGACTCAGCAGTTTAAATGCCAGCAGGTTGATATCTTTATAGCCGCGGGCTGCCCGTTCCACCTGGGCAATCGTGGGGGCAAACTTGGGTGGGTCCAGCACGATCATATCAAACTGGACGTGCCTGGTCGCGGTACTTGCGCAGCATCTGAAAGACATCCCCCTCCACCCATTCACCTTGCGGGGTAAATCCATTGAGTGCCATATTTTTCTGTCCGAGTGCAATCGCCTCCTGCGAGCTGTCAACCGAAGTAATCTCACCTGCCATGCCTGCCGCTGCCGACACACTGAATCCACCGCTGTAACAGAAGCAATTGAGAACCCGTTTACCGGCTGCCAGTGCCTGCATGCGAGCCCGGTTGTTGCGCTGGTCCAGGTAGAAACCGGTTTTATGCCCGTGAACGATATCCACCAGGTATTGCAAGCCGTTTTCGCGAATGGGAATAAATTCCGGAGGTTCTTTCCCGGTCAGCGTCCCAGACCGCTCAGCAAGACCCTCCAGTTTGCGCACATCCACGTCGGAACGTTCATACACATTTTCCAACCCGCTTACTTTTTGCAGCAGACCTACAATTGTATCTCTCCAGTATTCCGCACCGGTCGATAAAACCTGCATCACCAGCCAGTTATCATAGCGGTCCACCACCAGCCCGGGCAGCCCATCCGACTCGGCATGCACCACCCTGTAGGCAGTCGTTTCACTGCTTTCATGCAATGCCGTCCGTGCCTGCCAGGCTGCCTGCAACCGCTTTTCCAAAAACGCTGCATCCACCTGTTCAGCGTCATCCCATGTCCAGAAGCGTGCCGCAATACTGGATTGGGGTGACCAGGCTGCGAAACCCAGAGGTTCTTTCTTCGAACTCAGCACCTTTACTGTTTGACCGGCTTGCGGTTCCCCTGCCACGCTGGCAATTGCGCCTGAGAATATCCACGGATGGTGCTGCAAAGCGGATTTCTCCCTGCCTGGTTTTAATACAAGCGTTGGTTCAGTCATTTATTCACCCGCCAGTTTCATCAATCCGTCCTGGTCTAAAACAGGCACACCCAGCGTTCGGGCTTTATCCAGCTTCGAGCCGGCATTCTCTCCAGCCACCAGGTAGGTGGTATTCTTGCTGACGCTGTCTACCACCTTGCCGCCCCGGGTTTGAATCCACTCCTTTATCCCATCCCGGCTGAAATCAGGCAGGGTACCGGTCACCACGAAAATCATCCCAGCCAGGTTTCCACCTTTTGCAATCTGTGATGCGCTGTTGACTGGCCATACCCCGTTTTCTTTCATTTTTTTCAACACTGTTTGATTGGCTGTCCGGCTGAACCAATCCACAATTGCCATGGCAATATTTGGACCGACACCATCCATCATTTGCAGCTCCAGCGGGGTAGCCTGACCCAGGTGATCCATGTCTTGAAAAGTATCCGCCAGGTCGGCTGCCATCACCTCGCCCACCCCGCGGATACCCAGTGCATTGATCAACCGTGACAATGGTCGGCTGCGCGAGGTTTGAATGGCTGCCAGCAAATTTTCAACCTTTTTTTCAGCAAAACCTTCCAGGTTGAGTAAATCCTCTGCCTTAATCGATACAGGTCCGCCACATCCTTTACCAGACCGGATTCCACCAGTTGCTCCACGATTTTGATGCCCAATCCAACAATATCCATCGCACCGCGTGAGACAAAATGCTCCAGGTTGCGGATCAGCTGCGCCGGACAGGCAGCGTTGACACAGTACCAGGCTACTTCCCCTTCATAATGTTCCACTGCCTGACCACATGTCGGGCATTTCTGCGGAGGGTCATATGTCTGTTCGCTTCCATTGCGTGCATCCACCACCGGACCGATTACGTATGGAATGACATCTCCCGCCCGTTTTAACAAAACCCGGTCACCTATGCGAATATCTTTTTCCTTGATGTAATCGAAATTATGCAGTGTAGCCTGTTTTACCACCACCCCGCCCACTTCGACCGGTTCCAGAATGGCATATGGGGTCAACACCCCTGTCCGCCCGACATTCACACCAATATCATTCAGGCACGTGGTGACCTCCCGGGCAGGGAATTTGAGAGCCATCGCCCCGCGCGGGTCTTTGCCAACCACGCCCAGTTCATCTGCAAGGCGCAGGTCATCCAGTTTGATGACCACTCCATCCACCTCGAATGGGAAGCGGTCCCGGTTTTGCAGCCAGCGCTCGCAGGCTTTTAACATGCTTTCCAGGTCCGGGCAATATTCTGCATCCGGTGTTACCGGAAAGCCCAGGTTCCGCAGATATTCCAGCGTCTTCCATTGTGTGTCAGGTGTCTCGCCCCCCTGCATGGCAACAATTTGATACACCAGCAGGGTTAATGGCCGCTGGGCGGTTATGTTCGGGTCCAGTTGCCGTAATGAGCCGGCGGCAGTATTGCGTGGGTTTAAATAGGTTTTTTCCCCGGCTTCTTCCAGGCGTTTGTTCAATATCTCAAAATCACGGATATTAATGAAACGCCTCTCCCCTGACTGCGATATATTCTGGACTGCTGATTTTCCCTGCATCCACGGGAATACGCAATGGGACTGCATTAACAGTACGCATGTTGGCGGTGATTACCTCGCCAATGTCACCATCCCCGCGCGTTGCACCCAGTTCCAAGGCACCCTTCCGGTAATGCAGCACCACCGATAATCCATCAATTTTCGGCTCTAACACGAAACCGGATTGCGCCACGCGGTTATCAAGCTTGAGAATACGTTCATACCAGAGGCGTACATCTTCCAGGTTGAAGGAATTTGCCAGGCTCAGAATTGCGCCGGGATGCTGCACTTTGCTGAATTTATCTGCTACCTGCCCGCGCATGCGTTGCGAGGGAGAATCAGGTGTGATCCATTCCGGATGTGCGGCTTCAATTTCCCGCAGCCGTATTGCCATCCGGTCGTACTCTGCGTCACTGATTACCGGGTGCATCCAGTACGTGATAGCGGTAGTTATGAAAATGCACCTGTTCGCGCAATTGCTTCAGCTCATTTAAAAGGAGTTCGTCTGTCATGGTTGCTCCTGGAATTGTGTCTGCATATAATATCGTATTATACAACTTGCCAAAATCCCCAGAAAATCTCAGATGCTTTAAAAACGCTATGTTATACTTTTAACGTGTTAATTAATCCATAAATCCACCCATTTGATACCTGCTGGAGGAAACCTTGAAAACACTAAGAGTAATTGCCTATATTGGCGCCGCGATTCTCATTCTGTTTGGAGTTTTATTCATCCTGGCTGCCTTTGGAACCCAATTTTCCTCTGGCTGGCTGGTTGCAGGTTTGATTATGACTGGTATTGGGTTTGCATTGATTATTGTTGCCTCTACCCTGCTTAAACCAAAGGTTGTTTCCAATGAAAGTCAGCAGGTGGTCGTCAATATTGACCTGCCCGGTCAGGTAACCCTGGATAAAATGAAATGCAAGTCCTGTGGCGGCGAACTCAGTTCAAAAAACATCACCCTGGTGGCAGGTGCTCCTACCGTAAGCTGCCCGTATTGCAATTCTGTCTACCAGCTCACAGAAGAACCCAAGTGGTAAGTAATTAATCGATTATTCTCTTTTTCAGGCGAGGAGAACTTCCATGAAAAAACGTTGGCTCAGTCTTATCCTGCTTATTTTAATGCTGGGGGGAATTGTCAGTACCGCTTCGGCGCAGACCTACCTTTTTACCGTACCCAAAACAGAAGTACTGCTGGCAATTAACGAAGATGGCACCGCAACCCTGGAATATTTCATCACCCTTAAAGAATGACCCATCAGCCGATCCGATGGAATTTGTTGACGTTGGCATGCCGAACAGCTCCTACAAGTTAAGCAATATCGTTGCGGATATTGATGGGAACGAGATTAAAAACATTGAAAATTCGCCCTATGTCACTCCCGGTGTGGCACTCGGTTTGGGTAAATTCGCCATTCCACCTGGTCAAACGGGTACGGTGCACATGGTGGCATATTTTATTGAAGATATGCTCTACCCAGGCACTGAATCGGAAAGCGAAGCGTATGCCAGTTTTCAGTTTATGCCCAATTATTTCAATTCGTCCCTGGTAAGCGGTAAAACCGATTTAACAGTGACATTTTTCTTCCCGCCTAATTTACTTGAAGAGGAACCCCGCTATTTTACCCCGCAGGGTTGGCCAGGTGCGGATGAACCAGTCAGCGGGAAAGAAACCAACGGCTTGATGTACTACGAATGGAACAGCCCGGATGCTGACAGCGAATCGCAGTACGTATTTGGTGCATCCTTTCCTGCCCGCCTGGTACCAGAAGGTGTGATTGTTACAAAACCCACTCCCGATACCACAACTACAGGCAGTGGTGGTATTGGCTCAGGCGGCATCTTTGAAGCCATATTTGGTAATTTATGCTGTTTTGGGGGTGTGGGTGGTTTCCTGGCATTGTTCGGATGGGGAATCTACGCATCATCCAAGGCAGCCAAGAAAGCCAAAATGGCTTATTTACCTCCGAAAATTGCCATTGAAGGACATGGCATCAAACGCGGCCTGACAGCAGTTGAAGCAGCCATCCTGATGGAAACACCCATGGAAAAAGTAATGACCATGATTCTGTTCTCGTCCATCAAGAAAAATGCTGCCACAGTTCTCAAGCGTGAACCCCTGGAAATTGAACTAACCAGCCCGTTACCTGAAGAACTGCAAACCTATGAAAAAGAATTTCTGCAGGCATTCATCATCAAGGACCCGGTTATTAAGAAAAAAGAACTGCAAGCGATGATGGTCAACCTGGTGCAGAGTGCTACCCAAAAAATGAAAGGGTTCAGTCTGAAGGAAACCAAGGATTATTACCAGGATATCATGCGCCGCGCCTGGGAGCAGGTTGAGACCGCAGAAACCCCGGATGTGAAAATGCAGCGCTTCGACGACTTTATGGGCTGGACAATGCTTGATAAAGACTTTGACGGTCGCACCCAGCGTTCTTTTGGTGCCGGTCCGGTCATTGTGCCCATGTGGTGGGGACGGTATGATCCGGTTTATCGAACTAATACCACAGGCAGCGGTCATATTGCCGCACCTGTTTCAACAGCCGGTGGAGCAGCAGGTGGTTCTGCTGGAGGTTCTGTTTCCATGCCCACCCTGCCGGGTTCTGCTTTTGCAGGCTCGATCGCTGGCAGTATACAAGGCTTTGCCAGTGGTGTGGTAGGTGACATTCAAGGCTTTACCAGCGGCATTACCCGCATCACCAATCCGCCTCCACCTCCTTCAACGTATCGTTCCGGTGGCGGTGGTCGTTCTGGCGGTGGATGTGCCTGTGCTTGCGCCTGTGCTGGTTGTGCCTGTGCTTGTGCCGGCGGCGGGCGTTAGTTTCGAAAGCAGGAACCAGTTTGGCTGAAAATATTTTCCAGCGCTTTGGGCTCCGCAAAAACAGCGGTCTGAAGGACTTCCCTTCTACAGGTGTGTATCATTTCCTGCGCGAGCAGGAAGGAGAGCGCGTTCGCCTGCATTTGCGGGTTGATCCGGATAAAACAGGGCTGCTGATTATCAATGCTGCCCAGATTCTGCACCTGAACCCCTCGGCAGTCCTGATGGCATGGCTCTACCTGCAGGATTCTTCTGAAAAGGACGCCATCCAGAATATTAAAAATGCACTTCAGCATAGATACCACCCAGGCACAAGCGGATTACACACGGCTTGTCAGCCAGGTGGAGCAGGTCATCCACCCTGATGGTGCCTGCCCGGTCTGTGACATGAGCTTTGAAACCATCCTGCCATTTTCTGCCAATCCATCTGCACCTTACCGCATGGACCTGGCAATCACCTACCGCTGCAACAATGATTGCAGCCACTGTTATAACGCCCGCGCCGCAGCTTCCCAGAGCTGGATACAACTGCCATGGAAACAGATGCTGGACAGGGTCTGGCAGATTGGCATTCCCCATGTGGTTTTCACCGGGGGCGAACCCACCCTGCGCGCCGACCTGCCGGAATTGATCGCCATGCCGAGCAGATTGGGCAGATCACCGGGATTAACACCAACGGCCGCCGACTGAAAGATCCGGGCTTTGTGGAATCGCTTGTCGAGGCCGGATTGGACCATGTCCAGATTACGCTGGAATCGCACGATGCAGCCATCCATGACCAGATGGTGCTGCGCCATGGCGCCTGGCAGGATACCACTGCTGGCATCCGCAATGTCTTGAGTACACCCAGTTGTATGTCATGACCAATACCACCCTGCTGCAGCATAACAGCCCGCTACCTGGACAGACCCTGGATTTCCTGGCGCAATTGGGTGTTCCTACCGTTGGGTTGAATGCCCTGATTTATTCCGGCAGCGGGGTGAACCGTGGACAGCGGTCTGCCCGAAAACGACCTGCCGGCCTGTTTGAACATGGCCGCGCGAATTTACCGACGGCATAACGGTCAGCGCCTGATCTGGTACACCCCCACCCAGTACTGCCATTTTGACCCTGTGAACTGGAGCTTGGGGTAAAAGGCTGCACGGCTGCCCTCTATAATATGTGCATTGAACCGGATGGCAGTGTGATCCCCTGCCAATCCTATTACCAATCCCTGGGTAACATGCTGAACGATCCCTGGGAATCCATCTGGAATCACGCCTGGCAGCTCAGTCTGCGGCGAGCGCAAAAATGTGCCTGACGATTGTAAGACGTGCGACTTGCTGCTTGAATGCGGCGGCGGCTGTCCGCTTGCCCGCCAGGCATGCAACCCGATATGCAACCTATTCCACTGCATGCCCTGCAGTTTCAAGAAATCGAGGAGGATAAAATGAACGTATTCCAACAACTTAGGCAATACTTTTTCCACCACCAGCTAACCACTCCCTGCCGGGATCTATCACTTACCAGGCTCCTCCGATGCGGCTGTTCCTTACCGCCTGCACCTGCGCCTGGAGAAAGATGGGCAGGGTATTCTGATTGTCAATGCCAGCACGGTCTTGCACCTCAACCAGACCGCAGCGGAATATGCTTATTACCTGATGCAGTCCAGAACTGCTCGGCATGAAGTAGTCCAGCGAGATTGTCCAAACGCTACCAGGTCAGCCAGGAGCAGGCACGAACTGGATTACACAGGATCTCTGCGGACCGGATTGCATGACCCTGATCAGCACGCCCGATCTGGACCCGGTAACCTTTCTGGATTTCGAACGGAACGAGCCTTACTCCGCTGAGATTTGCCGCCCCCTATCGCCTGGATTGCGCCCTGACCTACCAGACCACCAGCGATAACGGCTGATCGCGATGTCGCCCCGTAGAACGGGTAAAGCGTGAACTTACTCACCGAAGAATGGCATGCCATCCTCGATAAAGCCTGGCAGGCTGGTATCCCGCATGTCGTCTTTACCGGCGGTGAACCCACCCTCCGCCCCGATCTGCCGAACTGATCGAATATGCCGAAGCAACTTGGCCAGGTAACCGGTTTGCTTACCGATGGCTTGCGCCTGGCCGAACCAGCATTATCTGCACGAACTGCTGCAAAGAGGTCTGGATCATGTCATGATTGTTCTGGATACCCGCGACGAACAAGTCCTGGGAAGGATTGCGGGACAGCCTGGCCGAAGATATTTTCATCACCGTGCATCTGACCATCACACCTCGACAATCGATCTCAGCGATATACGGATTTTTGAACAAGCTGGCCGAGATGGGTGTCAGTCCATTTCCATCAGCATGGCGAAGCCAGAGCTTGAAGGACAGCTTGACGGCTGCCCGCCAAAATTGCCGACCTGAAAATGAGCCTGGTCTGGGATCTGCCTGTCCCCTATTCGGATCTCAACCCCGTGCGATGGAATTGGAAGAAGCCGGCGAGGAAATCGCCGAAGGTGCCGGCAATGCCTGGCTGTACGTGGAACCGGATGGCGATGTACTGCCCGCACAGGGAATTCTGGTTGTGCTGGGCAATCTGGCTCCGAATCCTGGGAGACAAATCTGGCAAACGGCGCTAGAAGCGAAAAGGACAGATGGAAACTGGCCGAACCTGGGATGCCAACGCTACCTGCAGCAGGCACGCTGGACAGCACGCCTGCGGCAGTCCTGTTGCAGAAAGCTCAACTCGAGCCACGACAGACTGAATCCTGGAAGTTGGATGCGGTACCGGTGCCATCCTGCAGATCCCTGGCAGCAGCATGCGCAAAGCATTGTATCGGGCTCGATATTCATGCCGGATATCTGCAGCTTTGCTACGCCAGAATCTGCCCTGACATGCATTCCTGCGCAGACGATGGCCTTGCCTTCCCTTGAAGACGATATCTTTGACATCACCCTCTGCCATTTCCTGCTGCTCTGGCTGTAGACCCGCTTGCAGGCCTGGCAGAAATGCGGCGGGTTACCCGGCCGGGCGGTGTGGTGCTGGCCTGGCCGAACCGGATTACGGCGGACGCATCGATTACCCGGATGAGCTGGCCAACCTGGGGATGCTGCAAGCCAAATCCCTGCATGCACAGGGAGCCAATCCATACCTGGGCCGCAAGCTGGCAGAGCTGCTTCAGACAGGCCGGACTTGAACGAAGTCCATGCGGGCTGCTGGGGGGTGAATGGACCAGCACCAATCCGCCAGAGTTCATCCAGAAGGAATGGGAGATGCTGCAAGCAGGATCTGCAGGGCTGGCTGCCGAATACGGAACTGGCACGCCTCCAGGCAGACTGGATTTGCAGTGCCTGGCAGGACGGCGTGCGCATCCTGTACGTACCCACCTTTTATGCCTGGGGAAAAATGCCGGCAGTATAAATGTATTGTAAAACGAGGTTGTCAAAATCTCCTAACCGTCTATAATAGATATCGTTCGGGGCGTGGCGCAGTCCGGCTAGCGCGCTTGCATGGGGTGCAAGAGGTCGGAGGTTCAAATCCTCTCGCCCCGACAGAAAACCGCTGAAAGGCGGTTTTTGAATTGTCGGAGCTTCCCCATTGAGGGGTGAACAAATCCTCTCGCCCCGACAAAAAACCGCTGAAGAGGCGGTTTTTTAATTGTCGGAATTATCCCCATTGAGGGGTGAACAAATCCTCTCGCCCCGACAAAAAACCGCTGAAAGGCGGTTTCTTATTTAAATTATCCCCATCGAGGGGTGAACAAATCCTCTCGACAACAAAACCGCCGCAAGGCGGTTTCTTTATTGTCGTACATGTTACTCCCCCATTGTAGGGGTGATATCAAATCCTCTGCCGACAAAAAACCGCTGAAGGCGGTTTCATTGTCGTAAATTATCCCCATCGAGGGGTACACAAATCCTCTTACCTCAAATTTTTCTGTTCCCCTGTAGTTTCGCTTCTGACAAAAACAAGATCGAAAATCAAAATATTTCCAACGAATATTTAAGTTAAATACCTGACCTGCCATCTATTCCAAAATCGATAAACAGCAGGTCAGGTATTGTCATGTTTTATTATCAGATAATCCCGCTGCCCTGGCTCGATTTCTCTTTCTTTGCCTTGCGCTTCTCTTTTATGGTCAGCTTGGGTTTTTTTCTTTTGCTCTTTGTTTCCCTTGTCATTTTTACCTTTGTCTCCCATCGCAATCTCTCCTGGCTTAATGATGTTGATTTTGGTTTTATAAGTGTAACATTCTTTCATTATATTCATTGTTTTGAAGCAAAATCAAGAATTCTTTGTCATCTGGAGAACCCATCTAAAAAGATAAAGTGATCAATGTGTTAATCTGCCCTCGCTCCTACCT
>CAWCAN010000004.1:0-23092 GCA_963793615.1 uncultured Chloroflexia bacterium | reverse complement strand
TGACGCTAATCGATTATTAGAATTTTAAAGTAAATGTCGCCACCAGGGGTGCTCACAGCAACAACATCTCCAATTTTGTGTCCCATGAGGGATTTTCCAATAGGGGATTCATGCGAGATGCGTCCATTGGCAGGGTCGGCTTCTTTTGGTCCAACCATGTAATACGTTTCTTCCGGAAAGTCTTCTTCTTGAATGGTTACTGTATTCCCAACACCGATTGTATCGTTGGTAATATGCATGTCATCGATTAATACCGCATCCATCATGATACTTTCCAGTTCCTGGATTCTGCCTTCCAGAAAACCCTGGTCTTCTTTGGCTTTTGAGTAATCCGCGTTTTCCGACAAGTCGCCTTGCTGTATGGCAAAACGAAGCCTTTTGGCAAGTTCTTCACGTGCAGAACCCTTCAGTTGGATCAACTCAGCCTTAATTTTTTCTGCTCCCTCACGGGTTAGATAGTGTTTCTCGTTAGTCATGCTCTTCATCAATTTCCTTAATGCTCTCGTATATAGGTAAAAATTGTACCATGCATTAGGAAGCGTCATCGGGTCGAATAATTTTTGATGTTCTTCAATTGCAAAACGATCTGTCATCCCTGCAATATAATCGCAAATGGTTCGTTCCAATCCCCGCTCATCAATGTGCTGTTGAATGTGATTGGGTAGAATGGAAGGTTCGGATTGATATGCACTGAATAGGTCGGTTATGATGCGTTCCGCCTTAACAGCCATGCGGACTACCCTGTAATACCGGTAAAGTTTTGCATACAAGAAATCCTTTAATTGCCGGTTGCGTGTATGCAATTCCTCCGAAAATCCGATGACATTATGGTCCAGTTTTTGTAATTCCAAACCTGATTTCACCCGGCTTTTGCGTAGTTTTTCTGCAGTAGTATGTACCAGATCTGATACTTCCATTCCAATCAGGTCCCGGATGATTTGGTGACGGGTTAAATCCTCAAGCGTACATTCCTGGATGACTTTTTGATTCGTCAATACACCCAAAGTTCAATTTCTTCCAGCATCTGGGAGGTAATCATTCCAGAACGTAAACCATCGTCCAGGTCGTGTGCCGTATAAGCCAATTCATCTGCAGCATTAGAAATCTGTGCTTCAAGGTGACCACGCAGTTCAGGATTGAACTCACGGGCGTCTGAAATGTCATACTCGGTTTCGTGCTTAACGATACCCTCCAACACTTCCCAGGATAAATTCAATCCAGGAAAATCTGGATATCGATTTTCAAGTTGGGTCACAATGCGCAAGGAATGTTTATTATGGTCAAATCCACCATAATCTTTCATCAATCGTGCAAGCGTAATTTCACCAGAATGTCCAAATGCCGGATGCCCTAAGTCATGCGCCAGGCAGATTGCTTCTGTCAGGTCTTCATTTGCACCCAGGGCACGCGCAACCGTTCTTCCAATTTGGGTCACTTCGAGTGTATGAGTAAGGCGGGTGCGGTAATAATCACCTTCATAGGTAATGAAGACCTGGGTTTTATGCTCCAGGCGGCGAAAGGCGGTGGTATGCAAAATACGATCGTGGTCACGCTGAAAACAAGTGCGGTAATCCGGTTCCTTGTCAGGATGCATCCGTCCGTGAGTGTTCTTGCATAATGTGGCATAAGGTGCCAGATTTTTCTCTTCCATGTTTTCAAGTTGTTGTCGAGTGAACATAAATACCTCCTAAGCGTGAATCCAGATACCGGTTTGAGGTGTATAGATGAGTGCTTGTTCGATAGACCCTGAATGTGAACCAGGAAATATCCAGGCATCCAATCCGGGAATGGTCGTAACTAATGAAACAAGGTTTTCCACCTTGGTTGCCATTCCACCGGTCACATCCACTGCTGCGGAGTGGGTAATCTGATCGCGAATTGCAGGGTAGGTGACCGGGGAAATTTCCGAAATGAGGCGTGAGTTTAATGGGTAATCTGAGAACACACCTGGTTCAATTCCAGATATCAGGATTCTCCCAGGAGAAAAAATTTGCGCCAGATGGTAAAACAACTCTTCAGTAGAAAGAATAGTCCCACCCAAAACCTGGTCAAATATAACGTCACCATAAACAACTGGTATTAAACCAGCAGATAAGGCTTTCTGTATAGGAGTAGTGTCCCATTGGGTTACAACACCATTATTTGTGATGATTGCAGAAGAAGGGGATATTGCAATTACTGGCAATCCTGCCTGTACCAGATGTTGAATTACAATTTGATTTAGGGTGCGTGCTTCCACCCAAACTTTCGAAAACCCTCTCCATTCTTCAACCGTTGATACCCCATTGCGAGTACCGTATAATTTTGCCGGAACATGCCCAAAAGAACCGGAACCATGCCCAAGTAATAAGGATAATTCGGGATTTTGTTTCAAAGCAGATGCTATTTCTTTTGCAATACCAGCAATTCTTTCAGGAAGGGCTGTGGATGGATTATTTTTTTCGGTTATAAGCGAACCGCCAAGCTTCAAAAAGGTGAGCATCAGTTTGACCCCTTTCCTGTTTGGTTTACCCATGTCGTGAAAACCTGGGTGGCTCCTGCTTTAGTCAGGGCTTTTTGTACGAATCCCTTATTTTCTTCTTTTACCAGGGCAATCATGTTCCCACCACCACCGCCACCAGATAATTTTGCGCCTAATGCACCAGCCTGTTGGGCAGTGCTAACCAGGTTGTCCAGTTGGGGAGTTGATACGCCCAATTCTCTTAAAATGACATGACTTTGATTAAAAATCGGACCGAGTTTTTCCGGATGACCTGATTCAAGATAAGTTCGACCAAGATTTACACCTTCCCCAAGCTGTTGAAACCGCGCATCTGTTGCTTTTGTCTCCAATTCATGCAGCCTGCGCACTGCACTGACTGTTTCAATTGTTTTACTGGGGCTGCCAGTATTTGCAATCAGGAGACGAAATCCCGTGGGAAGGTTCAAAAAGATTGGCGGTTGATTCCGTACAAAGTAAATTGGTGTCTCGTTTGCAATGACACAATTGTCAATTCCGGAAGGTGTGCCATGATAGGCTTTTTCAGCTTCGAATGCCATATCCGAAATTTGATGGTTATCCAACTGAATACCGAAAAACAGCGCAAGCGCACGCAATACTGCGACGGAGACTGCAGCTCCAGAACCCATGCCTGAGGCAACTGGAATCTCAGATGAAATTGTTATCTGCATTGCTGGTAAGTGGGAAATCCCAGATGTTTCGCAAAAGGCGGAAAGTAAACGCGAGAAGGCATGGTCTTGAGAAAGTTCTGAAAGATTTAAGTGCAGGTTTTCCTGTTTTGAGATGATTTCTACTGAACCGGATTTACCGAGAGGTTTTGCCAAAATGGCTGCCCTGGCGCGCACTTCAGATACCGGTACTGCAATTGCCGGCTGATTGTATACAACCGCATGTTCACCCAGTAGAATAATTTTTGCAGGAGCAGATGCGCTGACAGCAGGCATGCTATTTAACCAAATAGAAAATGATTAATACCGCCAGACCAAATAAGAGAATGGTGATTTGTAATGGGCGGTCACGTAAAAGAAGTTCCTCAGGCGCACCACCTTCTCCTTTTATCTGGATAAGATACAGGTACCTGAAAATGCCATACAAAACGAATGGAATTGTAAGCATCATGGTGTGGTTTTCTGGCAGGTTTGGTGCGGAAAAAGTATACAGGCTGTAAGCCAGAATAGTTGAACTGGATACAACCATGATTAACTGGTCCAGGAAAGGAATTGAATACCCATCCAAAACCTTGCGGTGGTTGTTTGCCTGGTCGGTTAGCAGGCTAATCTCGGCTCTGCGCTTCCCAAACCCGATATAAAGTGCAAGCAATGTAGTTACGACGTAAAGCCAGGGCGAAAAGCGCTGCACATCAATCAGGGTAACCCCTGCACCTACTCGTAGAACGAAACCTGCTGCAATAATGAGAACATCAATCAGCGGAACATGTTTGAAATACATGGAATAGGAAAGGTTCAGCAGGAAATAGATACCTGCGATAATTGCGAAACCTGGTGAGAGCAAGTACGCAGCAGGGAAGCAGACGACAAGAATCAGGATTGCTGCGATTATTGCCGCTGTTATGGATAATTTTCCTGAAGCAATCGGTCGGAATTTCTTGGTAGGATGCTGGCGATCGGATTGAATATCCTTGACGTCATTTATCAGATAAACGCTGCCAGATATCAGGCAAAAAAGAAAAACTCCTGCGATTGAGCGAAGCAAAGCTTCGGGATTGGTTAATTGACCATCGAAAATCACAGCAGCCATTAAAACAAGTTTTTTGGCCATTGACGGGGACGCATGGATTTTAGGAGTGCTTTTAACATGGTATTTCCAATCCCAAAACAATTTTGATTTGCACATTAAATATATCATATTCAGGCATTCGAGATGGTTTGCCATTATCCAGCCTGCCATGATGTAAAATGAAGTCATGCATAAAGAGCGGTTGGATATCCTGGTTGCCGAGCGGGGATTGGCTGAAAGCCGCAGCCTTGCCCAACGCCTGATCATGGCTGGTCAGGTGCTGGTAAATGGTGAGATGGCGGTAAAACCATCTGAAAAAGTAAACCCAGATGTAGAAATTAAATTGAAGGAGAATGCCCGGTTTGTATCGCGCGGGGGAGAAAAACTGGATGCAGCCCTGATCGCTTTTGGATTGAACAACCTGAAGGACGTAGTATGTGCAGATGTAGGAGCATCTACAGGCGGTTTCAGCGACTGTTTATTGCAATGTGGAGCAGCCAGAGTATATGCAATAGATGTAGGTTACGGTCAATTGCACTGGACCTTGCGAAATAATCCCAAGATAGTTGTGATGGAACGTACCAATGCACGCTACATTGAGAAACTGGATGAACCTGTGGATCTGGTTGTTCTTGATACTTCTTTTATTTCACTAAAGGTATTTTGGAAAGTCATCCCAGCCTGGTTTGGGCAAACCGGTGGAGACGTTGTTGCACTCATCAAACCCCAGTTTGAAGCGGGAAGAAAGCAATCGGCGAAGGGGGAAGGTGTAATCCGGGACGGAGCCGTACATATTCAGGTATTGGAGGAAGTGCTGCAGAGCGCGTTGGAGCAGAAATTCAGCATTCATGGATTGATAACTTCACCTATCGTCGGACCAAAAGGTAATCGTGAGTTTTTAGTTCACCTCAAGTATCCCAGGCAAGCGGGATTGGAAATTACTCCTCTCATTAATGGATTGCATTTAATTGAGCAAAAGATGGATAATATGGATACAACTGAAGCAAAAGCGGAGGAAGAATGACGAATAATTATGTAAAGAACTTGCTCAGCGATAATGAAAAAATACTTCTCATAACACGGCAGCATGCTTTTGTGCTGTTAAAAGATATCCTGGCAGAAATATTCTTTATCATATTAATCAGCGCAGGCACCATTGCGATCTCAGTAATAACATCCGTTACCCCATTTCTTTCCATGTTAATCTGGATTATCGGAAGTGTTATTCTACTTATCCCCATTATTGGCATGATTCACGATATCCTGGTGTGGGTCAACAAGCAATTCATCGTGAGCAATCGCAGGGTCATCCAGGTTGCGGGTATCATCAACAAGCAAGTGACTGACTCCTCACTGGAGAAAGTGAATGATGTCAAGATGGTGCAAAGCTTTTGGGGGAAAATCTTTAATTACGGCGATATTGAAATATTAACTGCTAGCGAAATGGGTGCAAACTTATTTAAAATGATCGGTGACCCGGTGCATGTAAAGACCACCATGTTGAATGCAAAAGAGGGGATGGGGGATGAGGATATACAGGTTAAGCAATCCAAAGCGCAGGTTGTCCAGGCTGCGGTTGCCATTCCGGATATGCTGACCGAACTGGATGCATTGAAACAAAAAGGAATCATCTCCGAAGCCGAATTCGAAGAAAAGAAAAAAGAATTGCTCTCACGTTATTAGAAAAACCAGTAAGGCGTGCCTTAGAATTTGATAGGGAATAAGGTATACTTTGCTGCGTCTATGTTCACTAATGATCGAAATTTTTGCATAATTGCCCACGTTGACCACGGCAAATCTACACTTGCTGACCGTATGCTTCAAATCACCCATACGGTATCTGACCGCGAAATGATGGATCAGATTCTGGACACGATGGACCTGGAACGGGAAAAAGGTGTCACAATCAAGGCATCCGCAGTCCGGATGAATTACACTGCCCTGGATGGAAACACCTACGAATTGAACTTAATTGACACTCCCGGACACGTTGATTTTCATTATGAAGTGGATCGTGCCCTGGCAGCCTGCGAAGGGGCAGTGCTGGTCGTGGATGCAACCCAGGGAATTGAAGCACAAACACTGGCAAATTTGTATCTTGCTTTGGAATCCGACCTGACCATTATTCCTGTAATAAACAAAATTGATTTAATTTCTGCCCAGCCAGACGTTGTCGCCCAAGATATCAGCAATTTACTGGGCATTCCTGCAGACGAAGTAATCCGCATATCTGCAAAGGACGGCATTAACATCGTCGAAGTATTAGAAGCCATTGTGAACCGTGTTCCACCTCCCAGGGGTGATGCAGATAAACCACTGCGCGCGCTTATATTTCGACTCACATTACGACTCTTACAAAGGGGTTATTGCGTATATCCGTGTAATCGATGGCAGTATCAAGCACGGAGATTCTATTCACATGATGGCTACCGGGGTGGATGTTAAACCGGTGGAGATTGGAATTTTCACACCCTTATTTAATCCGGTTCAGGAATTGGAAACAGGAGACGTCGGTTATGTTGCCACTGGATTAAAAACTGTTCGGGAATGCCGGGTGGGGGATACGATTACCCATACTACCAGGCAAGCGGAAGAGATGCTGCCCGGATATCGCAAAGCAAAACCGATGGTATATGCTGGAATTTACCCGGTGGATGGCGAAGACTATGCCAATCTTAAAGAAGCCCTCGAAAAACTGCAACTAAATGATGCATCGCTGGTTTATGAACCGGAAACATCCCAGGCATTAAATTTCGGTTTTCGCTGCGGTTTTCTGGGACTCTTCCACATGGAGATTATTCAGGAACGGCTCGAACGGGAATATGACCTGGATATCGTCGTGACCGCCCCATCCGTTGAATATGAAGTAGAACTTATTGCAGGAGAATTTGTAAAGATTGACAGTCCTGCCCAATTGCCGGCTGAAGACCAGATAATTGAAATTCGAGAACCCTGGATGCGATTGGAGATATTCACTCCCACAGAATATTTTGGCACGCTGATGGAGCTGGTTAAAAAACGCAGGGGTGTTTTTCAATCCCAGGAGTACCCGGCACCAAACCGGGTGCAATTGAATTTTGAAATTCCCCTTTCCGAAATTTTGGTGAATTTCTTCGACCAGGTAAAATCACGTTCACGGGGATATGCCTCGATGGATTACCATTTCCTGGACTATCGGGCTGGAAATCTGACCCGGCTTGAGGTGCTGGTTGGGGGAGAGCCAGTAGATGCGCTGGCGATGATTGTTCATAAAGAGAACTCCTACCATCAAGGTCAAAAATTGGTGACCAAATTAAAGGAACTCATACCGCGTCAATTGTTTGACGTAGCCATCCAGGCATCAGCAAGCGGACGGATAATTTCCCGGGCAAATGTAAAAGCCGTACGGAAAGATGTGCTTGCGAAGTGTTACGGCGGCGATATCAGTCGGAAAAAGAAGCTTCTGGAAAAACAGAAAAAAGGCAAACGCCGCATGAAAATGGTAGGCAGCGTGGAAATTCCCCAGGATGCCTTCATGGCCATGCTCAAACTGGAGGATGATTGATGGAGTCCTCGCCAACCTTCTGGCAAAAATTCCGGCGCTGGATACCTGGATTAATCATCAGCCTGGTGGCAATTATTGTGCTTGTCAGGGTTGCATCCTGGCAGGATTTGACACTTGCATTTGCTTCCATTCGTCTTGTTAACCTGACTGCGGCGATAGTTCTCACAATTCTTTCTCTTCTGTTACGGGCTATTGCCTGGAAGATTATGCTGGGCGGTAAGACGACCCTTGGCAGGGCTTTTATTACTATTAATGAAGGTTATCTGTTGAATAATATCTTCCCATTCAAAGCAGGTGAATTGGGAAGGGCAGTGTTAATGGGACAGGCAAGCGGTTTGGGAACTTTCCATGTACTTTCCACCATTATGATAGAAAGAGCATTCGATATGGGGATAGCTGCGGGAATACTACTGGCTACTCTCCCATTTGCAATTGGGGCAGCCTGGGCAAAACCTGTTGCGATAGTGACCCTGGCTATTGTTGCCGCTGGATTTGTTGTTCTATTTTTAATAGCCACAAATCATGCCAAAGTAAAAACCTGGATTGAAAAATTGAGTCAACGAAGTGAAAAAATCCAGAAGTGGGTCTTGCCTCGTATCGCATCTTTTTTTGAAGGTTTGAGTATTCTAACCTCGCCAGGAAAGTTCCTGACATGCCTGGGGCTGATCATACTTTCATGGGCGATGTGGACCGCACTATACTACATAATGCTATTGCCGCTTGTTCCACAAATTGCCATCTGGCAGGCTGCTTTTGTTGAAAGTGTGTTGGCATTGGGTGTGGCAGTGCCTTCTGCACCGGCTGCCCTGGGTGTCTATGAAGCAGCAATGGTTGGCGGGTTGAGCATTCTAGGTGTACCTGAATCCACGGCTCTTGGATATGCCATCCTGATGCATTTCATTCAGTTTGGAATTACTGGTATTTTTGGATTATTCGGATTAACCAGAGAACGGCAGTCGCTAAGTAAATTATTTTCAAGGCTGCAACGTCCTCAAAGTTCTACGGCAACATAAGTTGTATTGGAGAATATAAAATGGCTGCAAATTATTTGATTACCGGAGGGGCAGGTTTTATCGGTTCCAATTATGTTCATCGCCTATTAAAACGCGGAGAACGGGTGACCATCTTTGACAACCTCAGCCGGGCTGGTGCGCAACGCAACCTCCGCTGGCTAAAGGAAACTTTTGGAGAAAAGGGTATCAACCTGGTGTTGGGGGATGTACGGGATGCTTCTCAAATTCGGGAGGCTGCCCGAACTGCAGATATTATTGTTCACCTGGCAGCACAGGTGGCAGTGACAACTTCCGTCACGCACCCGCGTGAAGATTTTGAAATCAATGCCCAGGGTACATTTAATACACTTGAGGCTGCCAGGCTGTCCGGTAGAAATCCACATTTTCTGTATGCATCAACCAATAAAGTATATGGCGGTATGGATGATGTCAAGGTGGTGGAAGAAAACAACCGGTACCGGTACGATAAATTACCAGATGGTGCATCTGAAGAACAGGCACTCGATTTTCACTCTCCATATGGTTGTTCCAAAGGTGCAGGGGATCAGTATGTGCATGATTACCATCGTATATATGGTTTGCCGACTACTGTATTCCGCCAAAGCTGCATCTATGGTCCAAGGCAATTTGGAATTGAAGACCAGGGTTGGGTGGCATGGTTCGTGATTGCTGCCCAAACCGGACGCAATATTACAATTTATGGGGATGGGAAACAGGTGCGGGATATCCTGTATGTGGAGGATTTGTTAAATGCCTATGATGCAGCCCTGCAAAAACCAGAAGTAAGCGCAGGTCAGGTCTATAATATCGGTGGCGGGGCAAAGAATACGCTCTCCATTTGGACCGAATTTCAACCAATTTTGGAAAAACTTTCCGGGAAAAACCTACCGGTTGTAACTGGTGATTGGCGTCCTGGAGACCAGCGGGTTTACATTTCGGACATTCGAAAAGCGAAGAAAGAACTCGGCTGGATGCCCAAAGTTGGAGTTGAAGAAGGTATAACATTGCTATATCAATGGGTTGAACAAAACAAGCATCTGTTTTAGGGGTTCTCTTTTATGCGCATTCTGGTTGTATTAACCTACTACCGTCCACACACCAGCGGATTGACCATTTACGCAGAACGGCTTGCCAGGGCATTGGTTAATCGCGGCCATGAAGTTACAGTATTAACATCTCAATACGAAAAAAACCTTGCACGGGAAGAAGTCAGTGATGGGGTCAAGATTGTGCGCGTGCCGGTCCTGTTTAGAGTAAGCAAAGGGGTCATTATGCCCGGTTTTGGCAGCATGGCGACCCGGCTGGTAAAACAACATGATGTAATTCAATTGCATCTACCCCAATTTGATGCTGCCGGAGTTGCCTTGCGGGGCAGGTTGTGGAAAAAGCCTACCGTTATCACTTACCATTGTGATGTACGTATGCCCTCTGGAATTGTCAGTTGGGGAGCAAACCAGGTTGTAAGGATAATGAATAACCTGGCTGCAATCTTTACCAACCGGATTGTGACCTATACCAGGGACTATGCAGACAATTCCAAATATCTCAAACGGTACCTGGGCAAATTGGATGTCATTTTACCCCCTGTAATTCTTCCAAAGGTAACTGGGGAAGCAGTGGAGGAATTCTCCAGTCTGATTAATCCAGATAATAAAAAGCCAATCATTGGGATGGCTGCCCGGTTTGCAACTGAAAAAGGGGTCGAAATCCTTCTGGAAGCTCTGCCTGCAATTATTGAAAAGCATCCTGACACACAGGTCTGGTTTGCCGGACCCTATCAAAACATCATTGGTGAAGAAGCATATGCTGCCCGCTTGATGCCAAGGATAAATCAATACGAACAGACAGGTCACTGGAAATTTCTCGGAACACTGAATCCAGACCAGATGGCTGCGTTTTACCCTAATCTCGATGTGCTTGTTTTACCCAGCTTAAATTCAACTGAAGCATTTGGACTTGTTCAAATTGAAGCCATGCTGAATGGAGTGCCATCCATCGCTTCCAACTTACCCGGTGTACGCCGTCCGGTGCAAATGCATGGAATGGGTAAAGTAGTGCCAATCGGAGACGTACAGGCACTGGCTCAGGCTGTGAATACCATATTGGCAAATCCAGCTGACTATCAGAAGGATACCCAGGAAATTGCATCCCATTATCAACCGGACCAGGTTGCTGCTGAATATGAGCAATTGTTTACCAAACTGCTCCGGGATTCTGGTCATTCATAATATGAAAGCACACCAACAAAATTCTGGATTGGTAGCAAGCCGGGACCCTTTGTGGTTGAAATCTTCGTGATCTGCCTTATTTTCGTGCATTATTACGGGCTGTAGAAGCCCGCGAGTACCAGGATATTGAAATGAGTGGTCCGGTACTTGACCTGGGATGTGGCGATGGTCACTTTGTGACGACAGCATTTGACCACCCCATCGATGTTGGTATTGATCCATGGCAGGGACCAGTCCGGCAGGCAGCCCAGCAGGAAGAGTTATCGGCTGGTAATCCATGGCGATGGCTCTGCTTTACCTTTTCCAGCGGATTATTTTGGAAGTGTCATGAGCAATTCTGTGCTTGAACATATTCCCAATTTGGAACCAGTGCTGAAAGAAGTAGCCCGAGTGCTCAAACCGGGTGCAAAATTCGTTTTTTGTGTGCCCAACCACAGGTTTCTGGATAATTTATCCATTTCGAAATTTTTAATTAAACTAAATCTGCGAAAATTGGCAGGATGGTATCGAGGATTTTTTAATCGCATTTCGCGCCATTATCATTGTGATGATATACCCACCTGGCAACAACGCCTGGAAAAGGCCGGATTCCGAATTGAAAAACAATGGGATTATTTTTCGCCAACTGCAACTCATGTGCTGGAATGGGGGCATTATTTCGGATTACCAGCGCTTTTCATGCACTTTTTGTTTAGGCGCTGGATACTTGTTTCGTCGAAATGGAACCTGTCGCTGACAAAGAAAATCGTGGAAAAATCCTACATGGAACCAAGAATTCAACCAGAGGGTTCATATTCGTTTTACATCACCCGGCGAATGTAGTGGACCTATTCGATCAAGACAGATTTTGTTCAATAATCTCATAGCGTATAATTAACCCAGCCAATAAACTACAGGAAAGTTGCATGCCCGAACCAAGTGTTCTAGACTTACATCAAGGAAATCCTCACTCCCTGGCGCAAACGCACGATATTTTTATCTCAACTGGAAGATAAAACGAATGCAAGTGCAGGGAAGACGGAAGAACCAATTGATGTAGTCGAAGACTTGCCAGCGAATGAAAACCCCACAAGTAAAAGAGGTACCAGCATATTTGACTGGCCATGGCATGTTTTCCTGGCAATTCTTTCAGCATTGGTTGGACAGCGGGCACTTGAACCCCCCACCCAGCACGTTGCAACTGCACTAATCTTTTACTGTCTGTCAGTATTGCTGCTGGTTTGGGGACTTATCCAAAAGCGATGGACCATTCCTCAAAGGATGTCTGAAACTGCCGATTGGCTGGATGCACCGGTTAAATGGCGCAGAGTATTTCTGTCAGTCCCTTTCATTGGTATTGGCTTTCCTGCTGTTTGGACACAATCGCTTTACTTTTCTAAATATGTTTGTCTGGTTGCTATCCATTGTGCTGCTTGTGTCTGGATTCTGGGTTCACAGAACCGAACCCGGTACTTCGATCTTTCGAAAAATTGCAGATTTTCTCAAGAATCCAACTATAAACCTCAGAATCACACCTAGTCTTTTGGGTTTTTATTGCGTTGGTAATTATTGCCATTTTTTTCCGGTTTGGAAGCCTTTCGCAAATTCCCGGTGAAATGTTTAGCGATCATGCAGAAAAATTGCTGGATGTAGGCGAAGTACTGCAAGGGCAGTTTTCCATTTTCTTCCCTCGCAACACCGGTCGTGAAGCGATTCAAATGTACCTGACTGCTGCGGTTTCCATGCTCTTTGGAACCGGCTTATCATTTATGAGTTTAAAACTGGGTACTGCCCTGGCAGGTATATTTGCCCTTCCTTTTATCTACCTGCTTGCAAAAGAAATCGGCGGCCGACGATTGGGTCTGTTGGCATTTTTCCTGGCAGCCGTGGCTTACTGGCCAAATGTTATCAGCAGGGTAGGTTTGCGTTTTCCACTTTATCCGCTCTTCGTAGCACCGATGTTGTATTTCATTATTAAGGGATTTGAAGACAGGCAGTCGTAATCAATTCATTTTGGCGGGTATTGCCCTAGGGTTGGGATTACATGGATACAGCCCAATGCGGATTGTGCCAGTGGTTGTGGTGCTGCTTTTTGGTCTCTACCTGCTGTTTCCTTCAGCCAGGGGGAAGCGCCAACAGGTTATCCTCGGATTAATTATTCTTGCACTTGTCTCCTTTGCAGTATTTATCCCACTACTGCGTTATGCAGTTGATGACCCGCAGATGTTTGCATTTCGAGCCCTGACTCGGATTTCCACCGTTGAGCAGGAATTTCCGGCTCCTGCCAGCCAGGTTTTCCTTCAGAATTTATGGAAATCCATGATCATGTTTTTCTGGAATAATGGGAATATCTGGGTGCATTCTGTAACCAATCGTCCTGCTTTGGATGTGGTTTCTGCAGTGTTCCTATTCTTTGGAATGGGAATTACAGCATGGCGGGCTATCAGGCAGCGCTCCTGGGTGGATGCCATTTTATTTGTTTCCATTCCATTATTTATGCTGCCGTCCATATTATCCCTGGCATTTCCTGATGAAAATCCTTCATTAAATCGCAGCGGGGGTGCCATTATCCCGGTGTTTATAACTGCAGCAATTGGAATGGATGCCTTATTCACCACTTTGATTAAAGGAATGAAAAGCCAGGCTGGGAAAATACTCGGATTTGGGATGATTTCCATTATTCTTATATTGATGGCAACCCAAAATTACGACTTGATATTTCGTCAATTCAAGAACCAATTCAATGGTGGTGCCTGGAATACCTCGCAATTAGGTTCGGTAATCCGAGATTTTGCCGAGTTCAACCGGCACTTATGATACTGCGTACGTGGTGCCATATCCTCATTGGGTAGATACCCGTTTGGTCGGCATTAATGCAGGACAACCAACAAAAGATTATGCGCTATGGCCTGAGAATTTTCCTGACACCCTGGCTGAACCACGGGCAAAGATGTTTTTACTTAAAGCAGACGATACTGCTGACCTGGAAGAATTATTAAAATACTATCCTGATGCATCCGTTTATTTATACGACCAGGCATTGGAAGGAAAAGATTTTAATATTGTTTATGTTCCACCCATGCGATAAAATCTTAGGATAATTTCTATCAACATGACTTCATTAACATCACGCGCATCTCCCGAAACAGGAAATAACCGCAAGTCCATACCCTGGATTGCCTATATTCTATTGCTCGGCATCCTGATGATTGGTGCATATTTCCGTTTCGTGGGACTGGATTGGGATACGGGACAACATCTGCATCCAGATGAGCGGTTTTTAACTCATGGTGGAGACTGCAATTCGACCGGTGGAGAGCCTGGCGGACTACTTCAATACTGCTCAATCCAGCATGAATCCCCATAATGTCGGGCATACCTTCTATGTGTATGGTACATTGCCAATCTTCCTGGTGCGATACATTGCTAAATCGTTAAGCAAAACTGATTATGGTGCAATATACCTGGTGGGTAGAGCCTTATCAGGTATTTTTGATTTACTAACAGTCATTCTGGTTTTCTTCGTTTCTTTTCGACTCTATCGCCAATATCGATTAAGCCTGGTTGCAGCAGGATTCATGGCATTTGCCGTGCTGCCCATCCAGTTATCCCATTACTTTACGGTTGATACATTTGCCAACTTCTTTTCATTTTTAACGATTGGTTGTGCTGTATTGATTATGACCGCCAACCAGGATGAGAAGTATGAGACGGAAACCTTCCTGAACATACTCAAACTCCTGAAATGGATGTTCCTGTCCCAATTTCAACATTTTGGAAGGTTGATCGTACCCTGGTTTACTTTTTGTTATTCGGACTTGCGTTTGGGATGGCATTGGCATCAAAAGTAAGCACTGCACCCTTAGTAGTAACACTCTTTCTAGGATGCGGAATTTATCTTTCACGAGTACCTGTTTTCCAAAGGCGTCTTCAATCCACCATCTTTCTGCGGAATTTGGTTCTGGCAGGAATCACAACGCTTCTCATTTTCAGGATATTCCAACCCTATGCATTTCAGGGTCCTGGCTTTTTTAATATTTTGCCCAATGAGCGCTGGGTAGCAAATATTAAAGAATTAAGCATGCAATCAAGCGGGGATGTTGACTTTCCACCTGCACTCCAATGGGCACGCCGACCGATTACCTTTGCCTGGGAAAACATGGTCAAATGGGGGTTGGGTTTACCATTGGGTCTATTGGCGTGGATTGGATTTGCGGTCATGGGTTGGCGTATTGTAAAAGGAGAATGGCGCCAACACCTGTTGTTGTGGGGGTGGAGTGGTGCTTATTTTCTCTGGCAATCCATAAACTTTACCCGAAGCATGCGCTACCAGATACCCGTTTATCCAACTCTAGTGATTATTGCAGCATGGCTGATATTTTATCTCTGGCAATCCCATTTCGCGATAAAACCTGCATTCAGGAAAGTCAGCAAATCCATCGCTGTTGTATTAGGAGTGGGGGTATTTGCAGCCACGTGTGCCTGGGCATTTGCATTTACACGGATTTATACACGACCAGTTACCCGGATTGAAGCCAGTCGTTGGATTTACCAGAATGTCAACAGCGCCATCAATTTTCGGACAGAAACCATAGACGGGATTATGAATTTACCCGTTTCTGTACGGAATGAAATGTCGGCGACTTCTGCTGATCCGATTGTTCAAGCCTTTCACCCTGTAAAATCTGGAATTTTGGGTTCAGTGCAATTAAGCCATGTGGTAAATAGTACCAAACCCAATGAGATTGATCACCTGGTTGTAATTGTTTCAGAAAGTGCTGATGGGAAGCAAAGAATTGCTGCAGGCTTGATTTCTGCCATGTTTACTCCTGTGGAGGACCCACGAGGATCGTCATATACAGTTGAATTAAATGCTCCTGTTACGCTGGATGAGGATAAACAATATTACATCATTATCCAACCTGTATCGGATGACAGTGTTTTTTACCTGGCAGGGTCAATCCAGTTGCCGCTGGACACGCAAACAGGCAGAACTCTGCAGTCTCTTCCTGAATTGGTAAGCGCAATTCGTCCAGACATGGATTATTCAACCATAATTGCATTTCATCAGAGTGGAACACTGAAGGAAATGGTTATCCCCAGGGCAGTTGATTGGGAAGCCCTGTATGGCGAGAAAACATTATCTGTAACCCTATCTGATGTAGAAACTGGAGAAGTCCTGAGCAGCGGAACAATTTCCGGCATCTTTGGTCCAGGTCTGGATGGGCGGGGAGATGCTTATTCCATCCCGCTGGTTCCAAATTTGGCAGTAGAAAAAGACCGGTTGTTTTCCGTAAAAATTGCGATGACTGAAGGTGAAGGGTCCCTTGCTTTCTATGCCGATAAGCAGGCAATTGAAAGCAGTTGGGATGACCCCTTGCCGCTTCCCATGGATGGTTACAATCCATTTGACTATCACACTGGCATCTATCGCAGCGACCTGAATTTTGAAATGTATTGGGATGACAGCGCAGAAAAACTGCAACGCATGACGTCAATTCTCAACCAGGCAGATTATATTTTCATTTCATCGAACAGGCAATATGCCACTACGGTACGGGTTCCTGAACGCTATCCGCTCACGACAGCGTTTTTACCGGCAATTGATGGGATGCCCGGAAGATTTGGATATTGTCCGGTGTTACAACATTGCGGAACCGGGGAGTATATAGGCAACATCGGATTTGAACTTGTGAAAGTATTTCACTCCTATCCCAATTTGGGTAATCTTGTATTTAACACCCAGTTTGCTGAAGAAGCCTTTACTGTGTATGATGCTCCCAAAGTGTTGATATTTAGAAAAACCAGTGAATACAACGCTGAAAAGACGGCAGCAATTCTGGGGGCGGTTGATTTAAGCCAGGTAGTGCACCTTACGCCACGTAAAGCATCCAATTACCCAGGTAACTTGATGTTGAACCAGGAGGATAAAGCCATTCAGCAGGATGGCGGTACCTGGTCAACTATATTCAACCGCGATTCACTCCTTAATCGTTTCCAGCCGCTCGGTGTGATTGCCTGGTACCTGGCAGTGATGATTTTGGGCTGGCTGGTTTATCCCTGGTTGAGATTAGGTCTCAGCGGGCTGCCAGACAAAGGGTATCCATTTACCAGGATTTTCGGGATGCTTCTGGTTGCAACAATAACCTGGCTGGCGGGTTCGGTTGGCATCCCATTTTCCCGTCTGACAATTTTATTGGTAATTGTATTTATTACTGCAATTAGTGGAACCCTTTTCTATGTGCAAAGAGAAAAAATTGTTGCGGAAATCAAGCAAAACTGGCGGTATTACCTCACCATTGAATTGATCTTCCTCTCACTATTTATATTCTTCTTGCTGATCCGATTGGGAAACCCGGATTTATGGCACCCTTATAAGGGTGGCGAGAAACCCATGGACCTTTCATACTTTACGGCTGTGTTAAAAGAGCACCATATTCCCGCCGTATGACCCGTGGTTTGCAGGTGGTTACCTTAATTATTATTATTTTGGATTTGTAATTGTTGGGGTGCTCGTAAAGCTACTGGGAATCATACCGACCTTTGCATATAACTTGATTTTACCCACTTTGTTTGCAATGACAGGTATTGGAGCGTTCAGTTTTGGCTGGAATTTATTATCCAGGCAGCCAAAAGAACCTTCTTCAGCTGATAACATAGGGTGGGGTTCGAAGCATCAAAATTCATTGATTGCTGGGGGCGCATCGACATTTGCTTTGTTGTTGCTCGGAAATTTGGGCACAGTAAGAATGATATGGCTAGGGTTGATGCGACTGGCACCCAATGTAAACCTGGATGGAGCTACATTTATAGACCGGATCCGCTGGACTTTTCAGGGATTAGCCGTATTCATCAGTGGGACTTCTCTGCCATTTGGCAGGGGAGATTGGTACTGGATTCCCAGCCGGGTTTACCCCAACGAGCCAATAACAGAGTTCCCGCTTTTTACATTCCTGTATGCTGATATGCACGCTCATTTGATTGCATTGCCAATTACGCTTTTAATTCTTGGGTGTTGCTATGCATTCATCAGGGGAAAGATTCGGTCTGAAGAACCGGGTAAGGTGATGGGGTGGATACAGGTTGGATTAACATTGTTTATTGCCGCAATATCCATCGGAGCTCTCAAACCGACAAACACCTGGGATTTACCGACTTACCTGCTCTTTGCATGCATTGTACTTGGGTATGTTTTCTTGCGTTACGAACCCATACCTTTGGCAGGATTGCAAGGAGTTAACCGGTGGATTAAGAAACTTGGCATGCTGGTCATTGGAATTGGAGCACTGGTCGGGCTGAGCAGCTTGCTGTTCCTGCCGTTCTCTCAGAATTTTGGTGCGGGATATACCGCATTCGATCTTTGGAAAGGTGATCATTCGCCATTCTGGTCGTACTTCACGCATTGGGGATTATTCCTGGTTGTGATAGTCTCCTGGATGTCGTGGGAAACTCGACAATGGCTGGCACATACCCCCGCATCAGCACTTAATACCCTTAACCGTATCGAGATTTAATCTGGCTTGGGATTGCTTTATTGATTTGTGTTGTCATCGTCTTGCTGGTGATAGATGTAAATATTGCCTGGATAACGATACCATTGATTGTTTGGGCAGGTATCCTCCTTTTCAGGCAAAATATTTCTGACGGAAAACGCCTGGTGTTGTTTATGATAGGTACCGGGCTTGTATTGACCCTCGCGGTTGAGTTAGTCGTCTTGCGGGGAGACCTCGGGCGGATGAACACCGTTTTCAAATTTTATTTTCAAGCCTGGACTCTGCTTTCACTCTCAGCAGCCAGCTGCCTGGCGTGGCTTTTGCCTGAAGTAAATCACAAATGGAAAGAAGGATGGCGGTTTGGCTGGCAAATTGGTATCGCTGTTCTGGTTGCCAGTGCATTCATGTTTACTTTGCTGGCAACTGCAGATAAGGTGACAGACCGGATTGCTTCAGATATTCCCACCAGCCTGGATGGAATGACCTATATGCAGGTCTCTACATTCAATGAGCTTGGCAAAGATATTGAACTGGATGCCGATTATCGCGGAATCCGATGGATGCAGGACAATGTGAAGGGTTCTCCGGTAATTGTCGAGGCGAATACGCCTGAGTATCGGTGGGGCAGCCGATATACCATCTATACTGGACTTCCTGGAGTGGTTGGTTGGAACTGGCATCAAAGACAGCAGCGGACAGTTACATCATCCGAGTGGGTTTCCAACCGGGTGCTGCGGTGGAACAATTTTATCTGACGGATGACAGGCAGGCAGTCACCCAGTTTTTGTCACGTTATGAGGTGAAGTATATTATTGTTGGTAAACTTGAAAGAACTCTGTATTCAGCATTCAGTTTAGCAAACTTTAATAACTGGAATAATGATTTATGGATTGAGGTTTATCGCGATAACGATACCGTTATTTACCAGGTAAAGTAGAAAATGCTGGCATTTATTTCGTGGTATTTGATAATTACAATCCTTGGTTGGGTAACTTTCCCAATTGCTTTTCGATTCTTTACACACTTGCCTGACCGAGGGTATGCATTTTCCCGGGCACTCGGGTTACTTCTTTGGGGATTTGGTTTTTGGATATTGGCTTCACTACAGCTCTTACAAAATACCATATCCGCAATCCTGGTGGTTTTTTTGATACTGGTATTGACGAGTTTTCTCTGCAATCGAAAAGACAAGTTAACGGAAGTCTGGATTTGGATTAAGACCCATTGGCGATATGTTCTTGCGAGTGAACTCGTTTTCCTGGCTGCCTTTGGTTTTTGGACAATTATCCGGGCATTAATCCTGAGATCATTGGAACTGAAAAACCCATGGAACTGGCATTTATTAACGCCATATTGCACTCGCCAACTTTTCCGCCTAATGACCCGTGGTTGTCAGGGTATTCGATTTCCTATTATTATTTTGGTTATGTTATCGTAGCCATGATAATTAAGTTAAGTGGGGTTATATCCGGGGTTGGCTTTAACCTGGCGGTAGCATTGTGGTTTGGATTAACGGCGATAACTGCGTATGGATTGTTGTTCAACCTGATTTCTGCATGGCAAAAACAAGGTAATTCTGAATCAGGCAGCGTTAACATTGATAAACCTCCATTGCTGCCTGCATTGAGTGGTCCATTTTTTATTTTGCTGGTCAGCAATCTTGAAGGATTATTAGAAATGCTCCACAGCCGGGGTCTTTTCTGGAAGCAAACAACAGAGGGCATTTTCCAATCCCGTTTTTGGACCTGGCTGAACATACTTGAATTGAACCAACCTCCCTTGCTGCCATTTGGTTGGGCACCTGAACGTGCCAGCGGAATCTGGTGGTGGAGGGCATCGCGGTAGTGCAGGATTGGGATTTACTCAATAACAGGCAGGAAGTTATTGATGAATTTCCATTCTTTTCTTACCTGCTGGCAGATTTACACCCCCATGTTTTGGCAATGCCATTCGCCATTCTCGCTATTGCAGTCGTTTTAAATCTCTGGCTGCAAATACAGGATGGTTGGGAGGGGGAAACAAAAATCTCCTTCCTGGATTGGTTCAAAAGATGGATTGCAGGGGAGCGCATTTCATATCCTTGACACCCGGCTGGTTGCCCGCTTTAAGCAAGGCAGATTGATAATCCCAGTTCTGATTTTAGGTGGACTGGCATTTCTGAATACCTGGGATCTTCCCATATACGTTGCATTCATCTGTGCCATCTGGATGCTGGCAGAATATCGTCAAAATGGATGGCATAATCAGGCTTTTTGTGGATTTTGTCGGATTGGCTGTTGCCTATGGATTGCTCGCAATCCTTAGTTACCTGCCTTTTTACATCGGTTTTTCTTCACAAGCAGGCGGGATATTGCCTAGTATGAGTTTTTATACCCGTGGGATTCATTTTTGGATTATGTTTGCTCCTTTGCTTATACCCATTGGGATATTCGTTATCTGGCATTTCCGTAAGAATTGGCAAAAAAGCAGCCCTGACCAGGCATTTAAATTTGCGGTGATAATCACTGGCGGTTTATGGGTGTTTTCATTTATTTTAGGCTGGATTGGTTCCCGTTTGATTGATTGGGGCACCAGGCTGTTACAAGGAAGTGGGAGTCTTTCTGGTAGTGTGCTTGGCGAAAAACTTGTCACAATGGGCGGACTTTACGCCAATTTGCAGGGAAGCAGTGATAGCAGCAGCTTGTTACTTAACGCGCTTGTAAGACGGATGGCTTCGCCAGGCACCTGGTTGACGCTCTTTTTGTTGATATTATTCATTTGGGCGGGATTAAGTATTTATAAAAAAGCGCATAGCCATAATGATGTTGAGCAAAAGCCGAAAAAAGAGAAGACCCTCTATGCATTTGTGTTGGTAATGATGCTAATTGGGGCAGGATTGACAATGGTTCCTGAATTTATTTACTTGCGGGATCAATTTGGCTCACGCATGAACACCATCTTCAAATTTTATTTCCAGACATGGATATTTTGGAGTTTGGCTGCCGCATTTGCAGTCGTTGTATTGTTCCGAAGTTTACCCCGCATCGCACATTGGGTATTTCGTATTGGTATTTATATCCTTTTATTACTTTCGCTAGCCTATCCGTTTTGGGGTTTGTGGACGAAAACAGACCACTTTAATTTTCAAAAATCATTCTGGATGGGAATGCATATATCAGTCAATACAATCCAGGCGATTGGCAAGCCATGGAGTGGCTGCAAAAAGCACTTATGGAATTATTGTTGAGGCAGTTGGGGGAAGCTATTCGGCTTATGGCAGGTTTGCAACCCAAAGTGGATTGCCAAATGTGCTCGGCTGGCCCGGACATGAAGGTCAATGGCGGGGCGGGTGGTATGATATCATAAGCAGCCGTGAAAAAGATATAGAAACGCTGTATCGAACAACGGATTGGCTGGAAGCAGAAAACGTGATTGAAAAATATCATATAAGATACGTTATCGTAAGTAGTTATGAGTTAAGCACGTACCGACCGAGCCCGGTTAAGTTCGATAATTTCCTCAAGGTTGCATATCAAAATGATTCGGTGACTATATACGAAGTACCCATAACTACAGAAATTGGAATGCAATGAAAAATACCCGATTTACCATTGAAAAAACATTATGGCTGATTATATTTGTGGCAGCGATATTTTTTCGTGTGGTGCAGTTGGATAATCCGGCACTAAATGATTCCGAAGCACAATTAAATATGCAAGCGGTACGCCTGGCTGAGGGTGAAAAAACACTCGTATCAGAAAATCCTTTATATGTGATTGTGAGCGGTTTACTCTTCTTTTTATTTGATGCCAGCCCTTTCCTGGCACGGCTTCTGCCTTTCCTGGCAGGTGTCGTGGTTATCGCAGTCTTGTATCTGTCACGTCAATTCCTCGGAAAAGAAATAGCATTTCTTGCCGCGTGCCTGATGACAATCGACCCTGCATTTGTGGCTGTTTCCCGGCAGGTAAACTACCCCATCATGGGAATTCTATTTTTGTTGTTATTCTTTATCTTGCTCGAGAAAAATAGAACCATCATGGCAGGAATGGTGCTTGGATTGGGATTATTCAGTGGAATCCACTTCTGGCAAGGCATCCTGTATTTAATTGTTGTGGTTGGGTTATGGCGGTTTTTGTTGGGGAGTGATGGAAACGCGCCATGGTTTTGGTTTAGTACCAGGTAAAACTTTCTGTCATAGCAAAGGCTGGGTCGGTTTTTTTGGCGTGGTTGTTTTGCTTGGAACGCTCATGATAACTATTCAGGTGGAGCAGGAGAAATACTCTCGGGATTACCGGATATTTGGCAGGTTGTGGGAAAACCATACAGTAATTATATTGTTCCATTTATTGTGCTCCTGCCTGCTTATGAATTGCTGCCTTTGCTGCTTGGGTTGATTTATGGTATTTTTTCGGCGTTACGTGGAAACCGGATTGGTCAGTTTCTACTCCTTTTCTGGCTGGTGGCATTAATTCTGACATTGGCTTATCCAGGCAGGAATATGCTGGATATGGCGTGGGTGGTACTGCCTTTGTTAGTTCTTGCGGCAGGAGCCATTTACGAATTAATGAGATTGCAAAAGAAGATTGGCTGCCATCCATTGGGCTTGGAGTAGTGGTGGC